>DATDAV010000035.1:0-20278 GCA_036525235.1 Chryseolinea sp.
GAAAGATTTTTGTTTGTCTTTGATATTCCAGGACATACTAACGAGCTACAGTATCTTATGAAATTTTTGATATACGTTTTTCTTTTTTTTGCCATCACGGGCATCTGTTTTTTTGGATGCAGTGAAAGTCGGGCGAGCCGACCTAAAAAAACGCTGCCGGAACTGGGGGTGATGACCCTCAAGGCACAGAACATCTCTATTCCGCGTGCCTACATCTGTCAGATCAATGCGGTGCAGTATGTAGAAATTCACGCCAGGGTCCAGGGCTACCTGGAGGACATTTACATCGATGAAGGTCAACTGGTGAAGAAGGGGCAGCCGTTGTTTCGGATCAGCTCCAACGAATACAAGGAAATGGTAATAAAGGCAGAGGCCAATGTGCAACGTGCACTGGCGGAAGCCAAGACAAAAAGCCTGGAGGTGGAGCGCATCGCCTTGATGGTGGACAAACATGTGATTTCCGAATCGCAGCTTGAGGTTGCCAAAGCCCAACTGGATGCGGCCTCTTCGGGCGTGCGCGAGGCCAGGTCGGTGTTAGAAAATGCAAAGATCAATCTGAACTACACGTTCATTCGCGCGCCGTTCGCCGGCATCATCGACAGGATCCCCTTTAAGAAGGGGAGTCTCATCAACTCGGGGACGCTCCTGACATCGTTATCCAATATCGATGAAGTATTTGCTTATTTCAAAGTCTCAGAAACGGAATACCTGCAACTGCTCGGCAAAGAGATAAAAGGGCGTAAAATCAATGCGGCGCTAGGTAAGATAGCGCTGGTGCTGGCCGATGGATCGCCCTATCCATTGAAAGGTACCATCGAAACGATCGAGGGTGATTTTGATCGCGAAACCGGTTCTATAGCCATTCGTGCGCGCTTTGCAAACCCTGATTTTATTTTGAAACATGGTGCATCCGGAAAGGTCATGTTGCAACGTACCTGGAATGACGCCTTGCTGGTGCCGGAGGCTTCCGCCTTTGCCATTCAAGATAAAAACTACGTCTATGTGCTCGACAAAAATAATGTTGCCCACACGCGGAATTTTAATACGCTGGCCCGCTTTGAGCATTGCTTTGTCGTGAGTGGGCTTAACCCAGGGGAGCGGATCCTACTGGAGGGATTGCAACAGATTCACGACGGACAACCTGTGAAGCCAAAAGGTGATATGGTTGACTCGGTTCGCATCAGCCTTCGTTAGAGACCTGTCAAAAAAAGTAAACGTCGCCATGTTCGATATATTTATCAAAAGGCCGATTTTGGCCACCGTCATTTCTATTCTCATAACCTTTGTGGGGCTTTTGTCGCTGTTGAAACTTCCCGTCACACAGTTCCCATCGATAGAACCACCCTCCGTGACGGTGACTGCAAATTATACGGGGGCCAATGCGGAGGTCTGTGCTAAGACAGTAGCCACGCCGTTAGAGCGTGCGATAAACGGTGTTCCCGGCATGACCTATATGTCTTCTGTATGCAGCAATAATGGGATTACATTGATTCAGATATTTTTCGAATCTGGTACGGATCCGGACCTTGCGACGGTGAACGTCCAAAACCGGGTGACGAGTGTGCTTGATGAGTTGCCTGAAGAGGTAATCAAAGCGGGAGTAATCACCGAGAAAGAAGTTAGCAGTATGCTGATGTACCTCAACATCACCAGTGCGGATACCCTACAGGATGAAAAATTTGTTTACAACTATGCTGACATCAACATTCTGCATGAACTCAAGCGCATCAACGGCGTTGGCTTCGTTGAAATTATGGGTGCCCGGGACTATGCGATGCGGGTGTGGCTTAAGCCCGACCGCATGGCCACTTACAACGTGTCTGCGCAGGATATTATCGAGGCCATTCGGGAGCAGAATGTTGAGGCGGCACCCGGGTCGACGGGTATCAGTTCCGACAGGGAAGCTCAATTGCTTCAATACGTTTTGCGCTATACGGGGAAATTTAACACTGAAGAGGAGTACGAGAACATCGCGGTGAAGTCGCGGCCAGACGGTGCGATTTTGCGAGTGAGAGACGTTGCCGAAGTGGAGTTCGGATCCCTCGACTATGATATGGTGTCGACTACGGACGGAAAACCTTCTGCCTCGATTATGATCAAGCAAAGGCCGGGCTCCAATGCGCGCGAAGTGATCGCGGCAATCAAATACAGGATGGAAGAATTGGAAACATCCTTCCCTGCGGGGATGGAGTATAACATCGCTTACGACGTTTCACGTTTTCTCGATACGTCTATTCACGAGGTCGTACGGACGCTGGTGGAAGCCTTTCTGCTGGTGTCGCTGGTGGTGTTTATTTTTCTTCAGGATTTGCGCTCCACACTCATCCCCGCCATTGCTGTTCCGGTTTCGCTGATCGGCACGTTTTTCTTTATGGACCTTTTCGGTTTTTCCATCAACCTGCTCACCCTGTTCGCTCTGGTATTAGCCATCGGTATTGTGGTGGATAACGCCATCGTGGTGGTGGAGGCCGTTCATGTGAAGATGCATACGGAAAAATTGTCGCCCCGCGACGCCACCCTGGCCGCCATGAAGGAAATCGCCGGAGCCATCGTAGCCATTACCCTGGTGATGTCGGCTGTGTTTATACCCGTGGGATTTATGACCGGCCCGATCGGTGTATTCTATCGGCAGTTTTCCCTTACCCTTGCCATTGCCATAGTGATATCTGGAGTGAATGCCCTGACTTTGTCGCCGGCCTTATGCGCCATGATGCTGCGGCCACAGGATACTGCGCACCTGGGTCCGATGCAGCGGGCTTTCCGTCACTTCAATGAGACCTATTCAAAGCTTGAAAATGGCTACCGTAGTCTTCTTTCCCGGCTTTTGAAGCGGAAGGCTGTGATCGTGGCCATGCTTGTGGTCTTTGTATCGGCGACCGTGGTCATCAGTTCATTTCTGCCGACGTCTTTTATCCCAACAGAAGATCAAGGAATGATCTATGTAAACATAACCTTGCCAGCCGGCGCCACCGTTGAACGGACCCAGAAGGTCCTGGACCAACTTACACGCCTTACACAAGGGGAGGACGCCATCGAATCGGTCTCGACATTGGCAGGCTATAGCCTGATGACCGAATCGGCAGGAGCCTCCTATGGCATGGCCATGATCAACCTGAAGGGATGGAGCCAACGGGAAGAATCGGTCAACGATCTTATCAAGTTCCTGCAAGAAAAGGCTTCGGCCGTTCACGATGCCGAAATACAGTTCTTTCCCCCGCCCGCTGTGCCTGGTTTTGGAAATGCCAGTGGCTTTGAGCTGAGGCTGCTGGACCACACAGCGGGAGACTTGATAAAGACGGCGGAGGTTACGTCCAAATTTATTGCTGCACTGAACGCGCGGCCCGAAATTCAAAATGCATTTACCAGTTTTGACCCGAATTTTCCACAGTACCTTCTCCGGATTGACTATGATAAGGCCACGCTGTTGGGTGTGTCGGTCAAAAATGCCATGGATGCCTTGCAGACCTTGGTGGGAAGTTTTTATGCTTCCAATTTTATTCGTTTTGGACAGATGTACAAAGTGATGCTTCAAACCGGTCCGGGCTTTCGTACGCAGCCCCGCGACATTCTTAAACTCTATGTAAAAAACGATCAGAATGAAATGGTGCCTTTCTCCAGTTTCATGACGCTGGAGCGCACCTTTGGCCCGGAGCAACTCACGCGCTACAATATGTTTACCGCCTCAATGATCAATGGGGAACCATCACCTGGCTATAGCAGCGGCGATGCCCTGGCGGCCGTAACGGAGACCGCCGCCAACACGCTACCCAAGGGCTATACGTTCGACTGGTCGGGGGTATCGCGCGAGGAGGTGAAATCCGGCAACCAGGCGCTGATCATCTTTATGATCTGCTTGTTTTTTGTCTATCTTCTGTTGGCCGCGCAGTATGAAAGCTATCTGCTTCCCCTGGCTATCATTCTTTCCTTGCCAGCCGGAATTTTTGGTGCCTATCTTTTTCTGGTGCTCGCCGGCTTGGAAAACAATATTTATGCGCAGGTCGCCCTGGTCATGCTTATCGGCCTGTTGGGAAAGAATGCAATCCTCATGGTTGAATTTGCCATTCAACGGCGCCTGGAAGGAGCTACCGTGATACAGTCGGCCGTGGAGGGAGCCAGTGCCCGGCTAAGGCCGATTCTGATGACCTCGCTGGCCTTCGTTGCCGGACTTATTCCCCTGTGCCTGGCCCAGGGAGCCGGCGCTATTGGAAACCGGTCTATCGGCACAGCCGCGGCCGGCGGGATGATCACCGGGACCTTGTTTGGGTTAATTCTCGTGCCGGGTTTGTATGTGATCCTGGAATCGCTCACGACCCGACCTTTGCAAAATTCCAAAGATGTTTCGACTCAAATCCATATCAATCCATGAAGATTACGCTTCACCGCGCGGTGACTTTCGGATGCGTCGTTGCTGTGCTTACCTCATGCAGTCTTTCACAAGCCCCGCTAAGGCTTGAAAATACCCTACCGGCAACTTACCAACATGTCTTGCCTGACACGGGAAGCATGGCACAAGAACCCTGGAATGTATTTTATGCCGACACCTGCCTGAGGAGCTTTATCTCCATTGCCTTGCAGAGCAATCCAGATACAAAAGCCGCCCTGCAAAGAATCCGCCTGGCGTATGCTGATTATGCCCTCATGCACAGCAGGATGCTCCCCAATGTGAATGCGCTGCTCAAGGGCAACGTAGAGCGTTTCGGACGCTACACGATGAATGGCATTGGCAATGAGGATACTAATCGTTCTGAAAGTCTGCCCGCCGATCAGCAACTTCCCAATCCTTATCCCGAACTGTTTGGAGGACTGTCCTTCAATTGGGAGGTAAACCTTTGGGGGAAATTGTCCAGTCGGCGCCAGGCCGCATTCAATCGTTTGATGGCCTCCGAGGAAATGCGCCATGGCGTGGTCACGTGGTTGATCAGTGCCATCGCCGAGAACTATTATGAACTGATGGGCCTCGACCAGGAGCGAAAAGTCCTGTTAGAGAACCTGCGTCTTCAGGAGTTCGGTCTTGAGCTGGTGGCCATTCAAAAAGCAGGCGGCAAGGTGAACCAACTCGCCGTCGATCAATTCGAATCCACACTGCTGAGCACGCGAACGCGGCTGGTGCGGGTGGAACAAAACATCCGCGTCACGGAAGCGCGCGTGAACCAGCTTTTGGGACGTTATCCACAACCACTTTCCCGCGATTCTATCAGGCATTATACCCCAATACGGGAGGTAAAGGCAGGGTCGCCCGAAAAGCTGCTGCGTTACCGCCCCGACATCCGGGAGTCGGAGTATACCCTACTGGCCACCCACGCCGACGTTCAGGCTGCGCGGGCGGCATTCTATCCATCGCTTAATTTGATGGCGACAGGAGGATTTTCGGCGTTTGATGTTTCCAAATGGTTTCTAATGCCTGGTTCGAGTGTCTACAGTCTGGGCGCTGGACTTTCGGCGCCAATTTTTCAACGCCGCCAGATTAAGGCTCTGTATGCATCGGCAAACGCACGCCAGCAATTGGCCCTTACTCTTTATGAGAAATCACTGCTCACCGGCTACCACGAGGTGTTTGCGCTGCTTCACAATTTTTACAGCCTCCGCACGCAGATCGATTTGAAGCAACAAGAAACAGACGTTTTACACCGCGCCTTTGCCAGCTCGAACGACCTTTTTGCTGTGGGGTTTGCCACCTACTTGGAGGTGATCATGGCACAACGCCGCGTGCTCGACGTGGAACTGGAACTGACCGATCTTCGAATGGAGCAATTGAAAAACGTGGCTGCGCTTTACCGGGCAACCGGCGGCGGATGGCGAGAACCCAGTCGCTGAGGCAGTCGCGTGCGGCAAAGCAGAATTCCGTTCGGCTGTTTTAATTCTGTTCTTTGTTGCGCTGGTCATCGAATTGGTGATCCAGGCTCAGGGCAGCCGTGATCAGTCCCAGATGGGTAAACGCCTGGGGAAAGTTCCCGAGATGTTCGCCTTGAAAGCCCAGCATTTCGGCGTAGAGTCCCACGTGGTTGGCATAGCCCAGCATCTTTTCAAAGAAGAGCCGGGCTTTGTTGAGTTGACCAGCCTTCGAAAGGCATTCCACATACCAGAACGTGCACATGGAAAAGGTGCCTTCTCCACCTTTAAGGCCGTCGAGTCGTTCGTCGGTGCGATACCGATACACCAGGGAGTCGGACACCAGTTCATCCTCGATACATTTCAATGTCGACAGCCACCGGGGATCGGTTGGGCCAATGAAGCGGATCAAAGGCATCAGCAGCGTGGCGGCGTCGACCGTTTCGGCGCCCTTATATTGGACAAAGGCCTGAAGCTTCTCATTCCAGAACTCATTGTGAATGGAGTAGAAAATGGCATCGCGCTGTTCGCGCCACACCGGGTTGATCGGGTAGGAGTGTGCCTCGGCGATCTTGATGCCGCGATCCAGTGCTACCCAGCACATCATACGCGAGTACAGGAATTCCTTCTTTCCACCGCGTACCTCCCAAATGCCTTCATCCTCGCTTTGCCAGTGCTTACTCACCCAGTTCACCTGGCGTGTGATGTTCTGCCAGAAGTCGTAGGAGATGGGCTCGGCATGTTTGTCAAAAAGATAGATCGCATCCAGTAGTTCACCATAGATGTCGAGTTGCACTTGCTTATAGGCGCCGTTGCCGATGCGGACAGGGCGCGAGTCCTTATAGCCGCTCAGATGGTCGAGCTCCATTTCAAAGAGATCTTTGCGGCCATCGATGCCGTACATCAGGCTCAGGTTTCCCGCCTCGCCAATGTCCCGACATTGCTGCTCGACCCAGGTCATAAATTCACGCGCTTCTTTTCGATAGCCAAGTTTCAGCAAGGAGTAAATGGTGAAAGATGCGTCTCGAATCCACGTGTAACGATAGTCCCAGTTTCGGATGCCACCTATTTCTTCGGGTAGGCCAAAGGTTGGTGCTGCTACGACCGAGCCGTTTTTGCGGGACGTCATAAGTTTTAAAACGAGCGCCGAGCGATTCACAATTTCCATCCATCGGCCGCGGTAGTGGGACTTGGCTATCCAATCCTTCCAGTAGCTGATCGTGTCGTAGAGGCTTTGAGTGGCGAACTCTTCAATGGATTCTGGTGAGTCCATTCCGTCTGATACCAGCTCCAGCATGAAGGTTGCTTTTTCGCCTGTCTTAAGCGTGAAGGAAGCTTCAACATCCTGATCGTGATGTTCCATCGCCACCGTGGATCGCAAGCGAAGCGTCATGGGGTTTGGGCCTTCGCTTGTGAAACTGAAATCCCGCTCGCTGTGGCGGTGTAGGTGATGTGATGCACGGGCATAGTCGAACCGTGGCCGGCATTGCAATGAAAAGGTGAGCGACCCGCGGACGCACGATACGGTGCGGACCAGTTCTTTACCGCTATAATCTTCTTCCACAGGCATGAAGTCCGTGATTTCGCCCACGCCATCGCGGGCCAGGAAGCGGGTGAGCAACACGTTAGTGTCGGGCAGGTAAAGTTGTTTCTTTCGCACGTCGTCATGGCGTGGGGCAATCTTAAAAAAGCCCCCTTTGTCTTTGTCCAGTAAGGCAGCGAAAATGCTGGGGGAATCAAATTTCGGGAAACACAAAAAGTCGATTGAACCGTCTAAGCCCACTAAGGCAACAGTATTCAGATCGCCGATGACGGCATAGTTTTCAATGGGTTGATAGTGTTCCATGGGGCGGAGAGTTTTTGGAGTGTATTGAGCGTCAGGTAAGATTGGGCAATAAAAGATAAAGACCCGGAAAACACAATTCCGGGCCTTTTCAATTAAAGCAACAACTGCAGCATGAAACGGTTTAGTTTAGGTTGTTTTTATAGTCCTGTTTGAAATAAAGATTAAGCACATTGCATACACCTTGGTAGTTATAGGGCCTGAAATAGATAGCCAGTGCGCCCATTTCCTGAAGTTCAATCACCCTGTGGTGGGCGGGAACCGAGGAGTGGACAATGACAGGAACTTCCCGTAACAAATCGGTTTTTTTCATTGCCTTCAAGAATTGCAAGGCGTCAATGCCGGGTACGCTCAGCTCGACAAAAACACAGTCCGGCGAGAGGTTGTCCTCCTGAAGAATTTCCAATGCTTCCACGCTATTGCGAGCCAGCATGAACAGCGTTTCTGGCGCCACCTCGAGCAACGCCTCTACAAAAATCGCTTGATCCAACGGGTCATCGTTTATGAGCAAACAGGATTTCGCGATCTGGATCATAGGGTTTGTTTTAGAAAAAAATATAGCCTTTCCATTTTCCTTTTGTTTGATAGTACCGAAGGCTGTCGAATAGCCGTATATTTTCTTCCCGGATTTTCTCCAGATAACTTTGTTCCTGCGCTAGAATTGCCTCTGCGTTTTTTTGTTGAGCCCTTGCTTTTCCAAGGTTGCGGAGGGCAAGGTCACAACGCGCGGTTAGTACCTGATAATTTTTACGTTGGTCACTGAGACGTTGGCGCATCAGCGAAATCTGTTCGGTAAGGTATGCTACGGTGTCTTTTGTCAGAGACAACAATTGGTCATTTTGAGCTGCCGATTTCTCTCCCAGTAATTTCTCGGCAAGCAAAGCCTCATTGCGAAGTTTTTGCTGGTCTAATTCCCGGCGCATAGACTCATTGGAAGTCTGCGTTGACCACAGCCACGAAAATGCGATCGCGAACAGGACCGCCGTAGCGAGGGTAATTATTCTAGCCGTCTTGAGACTGTCCATAGAGGTCAATTCCTTTCATACAAGAAACGATATTTGGCCTGCGTCGGAAATGGGGAACAATTAAATCGAAATTAAATCGATATTAAAACAAACTACATATTACGGACTGGAAACCGTACGGTGAATTCGGTGACTTCCCCCGGGACCGATCTGACGGTGATCATGCCATGGTGGAGGCTGACGATACGGCTGACCAATGAAAGACCGATGCCGGAACCCTTCAAGGAGAGATTTCCTTTGCCGCGAAAGAAGGGCTCAAATATTTTGCCGAGATCATCGGCATCAATGCCTTTCCCCATGTTGCCAAACCGCAGGGTAATGAAGTCGGTGCTCCCCGCCTCCAATTGGATAACGGTTCGATTATCATCAGAATACTTACAGCCATTGTCCATCAGGTTGAGAATGGCCACTTTGATTAAATGTTCGTCACCTTCGATCAAGAGCGAGTCGGGTTCTATCTTCAGGTCGAAGTCGATGTCAATCCTGTATTTGGGAAAGGCCCTTAAAAGTTCTTCTTTCATTTCCCAAAGTGCATCGTCGATGCGGAACAAGGTGAAGTGCGTCTTTGGCTCGGAGGCGCTGGTTTGGGCGAGCAACAGCAGCTGCGTTGTAAGGTCATTGAGGCCCCGCAGTCCACTCAGCACCGATCGTAAAACCCTTACATAGTATTCGGGGTTTCGCGGTTGTAGAAGCGACACGTCGATCTCGGAAGTCATGATGGTGATCGGCGTCTTGATCTCGTGAGAGGCATTGGCAATAAAGTTTTTCTGCGACAAGAATGCGGCCTGCAGCCTTTCCAGCATGCTGTTGAAGGTTTGCGACAGTTTACTTAGTTCGTCTTTTTTATTTCCTTCATCTAGCCGGCGGTTCATATTGACCTCGGTGATCTCGCTGACCTGGGACACGATCCTGGAAATCGGACGGAGAACTCGCCCGGCGTATATCCAGCCCAGGACGGAGACCAAAAGCAGGCTTAAGGAGAAGGTCAGCAGTAGGACGTTGCGCAGATTCGCCAGCGCATCCAGACCGTAAACATCGGTGGCTGCCGCAACAACGGTAAAGCGGTCATAGCGATCGGCGAACAGAAATCCGAGGGCTTCAGCGTTTCCTTCTTTAAAACTTATTTCATTTTGCAGACGAATCCGGTTGAGGAGTGTGGTGTCTACTTTGACAATGGCAGTACCATCGGAGCTATACAACTCCTGATTTCGATAGTTGTAGATAGCGATGAACTGGTTGGGAAGGCTGGCAGGATTGTTTCGCTCCATGCGTTTGAGCAGGTCGGCGTTTACTTCCTTCACTTCCGTGAGCACTTTGGCTGTATTGGTTGCCCTGTTTTTTAGGCGTCTGTAAAAATCCACTTTTCGATAGTTCTCCGAAAAGAAATAGATCGAACAACAGATAATAGATAACACCACAACCACCAGGCTAAAAAAGATCAATGTAAGGCGGGTGCGTATGTTCATGCTTCGTTGCTTAAGACGTATCCCAAACCTATCCGGGTTTGCAATAATTTCGGTGAAAAATCTCGGTCAATCTTGTTTCGCAGCATGTTGATATACACCTCCACTACGTTGGTGCCTGTGTCGAATCGAATGTCCCATATTTTTTCGGCGAGTTCGGCGCGCGAGATTACTCTGCCCGGATGACGAATGAAGAACTCCAGCAAGGTGAATTCCTTGGCGGAAAGTTTTATGGTTTTTTCCCCTCTTACCGCTACCTTTTTTTCAAGGTCTAACTTCAAATCTTCAAAGCGAAGAATGTTGGAATAGTTGGTGCCCGTCATCGTGGGCCTTCGCGCCAGGGCGCGCAAGCGAGCCGTGAGTTCTTCAAACTCAAAAGGTTTGAGCAGGTAGTCGTCGGCGCCCGCTTCAAACCCCGTCACCTTGTCGGCTGTTGTTCCCAGCGTAGTGAGCATAAGAATCGGAA
This sequence comes from Chryseolinea sp., assembly GCA_036525235.1. GTDB lineage: Bacteria > Bacteroidota > Bacteroidia > Cytophagales > Cyclobacteriaceae > Chryseolinea. The sequence continues at coordinate 10,627 of DATDAV010000035.1, forward strand.
GGTTCGGTTTTTCGGCCTTTATGATCTTACACAATTCAAAGCCATTGATCCCGGGAATGACAATGTCGAGTAGAACTACGTCATAGTCGCGGGTCAGCGCCAGGCGTTCGCCGATGTTTCCGTCGAAAGCAACGTCCACTTCAAAAGTTTGCTCCTCCAAGCCTTGCTTAATGAAAGCTGAGACCTTCATCTCGTCCTCAATGACCAATACTTTCATGACTCAATTTTTTAAATGGCCCGTACTGCCCACAAGCTAGCAAGATTTTTGCCGCAGGGGGAGTCCCAATACCGCTTTAATATCCTTTTAATGTCCTTTTAATGGCCCAAAGACAGCCTTCCCGAGCCGAACGATTATCTTGGTATCGAAATTTTAACCAGCATTTGGTTAAAAAGGTCTGAAATCAGAAAAACCCACTGGTCATGCTGTGGGTTTTTCGCTTTAACAACGATCGGTCATGTCAGCACATTCGTCCAAAAGGCTTATCATCGTATCCAACCGGTTGCCCTTTCAACTCGTCAAGAGGAGTAATCAATGGGAAATCAAGGAAAGCGACGGCGGCTTGGTGAGCGCCTTGCAGAGTTACTTCCAGAATGCGAGTTCCGGAAAGACCGCCTTCGACACTACACTTTGGATCGGCTCGGCAGAATTTGCCGAGGCAAACTGGGACAAGTTGGACAAACAGAAATTGAAGCACCTGGCCTATACGGTCGATCCGGTGTTTGTGGAGAAAAAAGTATACAACAAATATTACAACGGCTTTTGCAATGCTACCCTTTGGCCCTTGTTTCATTATTTCCCGTCCTTTGTTGAGTTCGACAACGACACCTTTAAGGCCTACGAGGAAGTGAACCGACAGTTTGCCGACCGAATCTTATCGCTATTGACGCCCGGTGATGTGCTATGGATTCACGACTATCAACTCATGTTGTTACCAGGCATGATACGGGAAACACGGCCAGAGGCTACCATCGGGTTTTTCCTGCACATTCCATTTCCATCATTTGAAGTGTTTCGCCTTCTTCACCGGGAGTGGAAAGAAAAGATTGTGCAGGGCCTGCTGGGCGCCGACCTGATTGGCTTTCATACCCATGAATATGTGCAGCATTTTTTGACGACTGTCCAAATGGTGAAGGGATATGATCATCATTTTCGATCGATCATGTTGCCGGATCGGATTCTCAAGGCTGAGATGTTTCCCTTGGGGATTGATTTTGAAAAATTTCACAACGCTGCCCAGGTTCCACAGGTTGTCGAGCAACAGCGGATCATTGAGAATAACTTTCCCGACAAGAAAATTATTTTTTCCGTCGATCGCTTAGACTATACCAAGGGGGTTACCCATCGTCTGCTAGGATTTGAACGCTTCCTGGAATTGCACCCTGAATGGCGGGACAAAGTCATCTTCATTTTAGTGGTTGTCCCCTCCCGCCAGATAATTTCCAAATACAACGAGCGGAAAAAGCTCATCGAAGAGGAGATCGGCCGTATCAACGGAAAATACTCCACCCTTGGCTGGCAGCCGATTATTTACCGCTACAATTCCCTGAGCTTCCATGAACTGGTGGCCATGTATCTGACCGCAGACGTGGGGCTTATTACCCCCTTGCGCGATGGTATGAACCTTGTGGCCAAAGAATACCTGGCAAGTCGCATCGATCGTGGAGTATTGATCTTAAGCGAACTGGCCGGTGCGGCAAATGAATTGAGCGAGGCGCTGCTGGTCAATCCCATGGATCGTGACGAGGTGGCGAATACCATTCTCCAGGCGCTCCGCATGCCGGAAGAGTTGCAGCTTCAGAAAATTGAATTATTACAAAAGCGTTTGAAGGAATATACCGTCAACCATTGGCTTGCTGATTTCCTGCGGCAACTGGAGGACACCAAGTTGCTACAACACACGCAACGAACACGCCATCTTTCCACGCGCACGACGCGTGACATCATAGAAAAATTTAAGACGGCCGAAAATCGATTGCTCCTACTTGACTATGACGGAACACTGGTTCCATTCTCCAAGCATCCCCTCTCGGCCCGGCCCGACAAAGAACTGATACACCTGCTTACGCGACTGGCCGCAGACAAGCGGACAGATCTCACCATAATCAGTGGTCGCGATAGCCACTCGCTGCAACAATGGTTCGGAGATTTATCGGTAAACCTGGTTTCTGAGCATGGCGCCGGAGTGCGACTAAAAAATAAGTCGTGGCAACACGATCCTGACATTGACCAGTCCTGGAAAAGTTTTATCCGGCCCATGCTGGATGTGTTCGTTCAGCGGAGCCCGGGGTCTTTCATTGAAGATAAATTACATACACTGGTGTGGCACTATCGCAATGTGGGTGCGGAACTTGGCTTTATCCGCTCACGAGAGTTGCTGGATAACCTGCACCACTTAGTGCGCAACGCCAACCTGCACATCATTGACGGAAACAAGGTTATTGAGGTGCGGGTATCCGGAATAGACAAGGGTGTTGTCGCCAAGAAGTTGGTCGAAGAAGGTAATTATGACTTTGTGATGGCCATAGGAGACGATAAGACGGATGAAGACATGTTTCGTGCGCTCACCGACAAGGGTTTTACACTAAAGATCGGGCCCGGGCATACGGCGGCACAGTTCTATCTGACCGATCAGCGCGAGGTGTTGGACCTGCTGCGGGAATTGCCTTCAGTTGTGATATAGTCGCCAGATTACATATTCATGAGGTCGATCATCAGGTTGAATGCATCCTTCGAGGAATGACTCTCAAGCTTCAATGGCTTCGTAATGAAGCCTGAGATTCCGTAGAGTTGTGCGGTATGTTTGTCCGAGAGTTCATCAGATGTAGTCAGAACGAACACCTTGACGTCTTTCCAACGCTCATTTGCCCTCAGGGCAGCCAGCACCTCGAACCCGTTCCGCTTTGGCATGTTAAGGTCCAGCAAGATCACATCTGGATTTTCGGTGTCGTCTCCAGGAGCCTCGATCATATGAATGGCCTCTTCCCCATTGGTTAAAATGGTGAGCCGATGCAGGATGTTCCGTCGCTCCAATGTCCGTTTAACATCCATCTGGTCAAGCGTGTCATCTTCGATGAGCAGGATGTGGATTACTCGTTTCATGTTCTTCATGTTTCGGCCAGGTAAATGAAAACGTAGCGCCTTTACCTGGCTCAGAGGCTACGCTGATAAAAAGTTGTCTGTCGTCTAATATTTTTTTCACGATTGCCAGCCCGACCCCCACACTCTCGAGCGTATCACGCTCTTGCAGGGTCTGGAAAATGACAAATATTTTCTGGTGATACAATGCCGGGATACCCGGGCCGTTGTCGGAGACGAAAAAATGATAGTATTCGCCCTCCTCCTTCCAGGATACGTTGACCACTCCGTTTTTTTTATCGTGGTACTTGAATGCATTCACGATGAGGTTGCTGAAGACTTGAACGAGGGGTATGCGTTGTGTGAAGAGCGTGGGCATCGGTTTTGGGATCTCCAGGGCAATGCCATTGTAGCTGCCTAAGTCGCCGCGAATTTCGGCTAACACTTCATTTACGTCAACCACTTCATGTTCCGGAGCCTCCCTTCCTGCACGGGCATACATGAGAATACCTTTTAGCAGATTCTCGGCCCGGGTAATGCGTCCTTTGATCACTTTCAAATACTCGTTCACCTTAGGCGGCAAATCGAAACTATGGTCCTCTTCGATCCAGGTAATGACGTTGTCGATTCCGCGCAGGGGCGCCTTCAGATCGTGTGACACGATGTGGGCGAATTGATCCACCTCATCTTTCTGACGTTTCAGGACGGCGATTTGGGAGCCCAGGATGCTGGCCATGTTGTTGAGGGCACGCGTGAGCTGGCTTAACTCGCTGTTTCCTTTCTCCGGCATGTAGACCGCGTAGTTGCCACCGGCAATTTCGTTCGCCATTTTAACCATGCGAACAATTCGTGTGGAGATGTAGTGCGCGATAAAGATGGCAATGCCGGTTCCCAGGATCACGGAGATGGTAGTAAGGTAAAACGAAATGCTTTTTGTGTTTTGTACCGTGTGCGCCAGGTTCTCACGGTCTGTGATGCGATGTCCATATTCATAATTGGTGAAATCGGAAAATTTCCGCTGAAGACTCGCCTGGACATCTTTTTCCAATTTGTTCAATAGTTTCTCGCGATAGAGTTTGTGAAAAGCCTGATTTTCCTTTTCAGAAATGTCTGCGTTTTTTTTTGCCTCTAGCAAGGGCGAGGCAAATTCACTGACCCAGTACTTTTGGAGTTCGCGGATGTCGTCCAGAATGATCTTTTGATCGGACCCCTCCGGTACCAGGGTGGTAAGCTCCCTGAGGATGTCTTTGTTCTCCACAACGGCGGAATCGTAGGTCTGCAGGAATGACGTTTCATTGGTCAGAAGATATCCCCGCAAACCGCTGACCATGTTGAGAAAATTTCGTTGGAACCGGTTGCTGTTTCGCACAATCAACGTGGAGCGCTCAAGGCGCTCGGCGTTGTCATTGACCAGTCCGTATTGTTGATAGTTAATAAAGGTAGTGATGGAAAAAAGAACCAGGATACTGAAAAAGCTAACCAGGATGATGTGTGCGATTTTCATTGGAAAAATTCTGATAATGCCGGTTCCGTCAATCTTGATAAATCAATCTCGATAAAATTAACGCCAATTTGAATAGAGCAGAACCCAGACGCACGAGTTTAATGTCGATTTAATGTCCTTTTAATCCTGGCGCCTCGCTTTGCCGATTGACTTTCCAAATGTTGAATTCCAGGTCGTCGACATGTCGGTCTTTGTTTAGGTCAGCATAATAAGACATTCCCTTGGCCATCTCCAGCTCACTGATCCACCCGTCGCACGAGGTGTCCCACAGTGCGGCTAGCGTGGTCTTTTTTAGGGCGCTCATGAATTCTTCGTGCGATATGGCGCCGTTGGAATTTGTGTCCCAATCCCTAAAATGCTCGGGGAAATCATTGTAGTAAAATTTCTTGACCTGAATTTTGAACTCATAGGGACTGATGGAGTCGTTTCGGTCTTTGTCAACGGTCGTGTATACGCCGCTATAAAAGTTATGTAGTGGGATCGCACCGTTTACGGACCATTTTTCAAAGGCGTCATTCTTCAGATAGGCCGTAACAAACTCACTCTGATCGATGCCGGCGTTTTTATCGGTGTCCCAATCCTGGTAACCAAACATCGGGGACGTGGCGCTACAGGCCACGATGAACAAGCCGATTGAAAATGGAAGAAATTGCTTCATGTCAGTGCGTGTTCTTAATTATTGGTCGTGCCTTTGATGAGATACTTCAAACGGCGCTGCCTCCAGGAGATTTGTCCTGCGGTTAGGCAGGCGCAATGAATATGTCGGATAGGCAAATTCCACACCTTCTTTGGCCAATGTCTGGAGGAGCTCGATATTGATTGCCTGTTGGATATCCATATAACGGTTATAATCGGCACTGAGCACATAGAAGACCACTTCGTAGTCAAGGCTGTAGTCGCCGAACTTTACAAAATGTGTTCGGTCAAAGCGGGTCTGCGGCAGCTTTTCGATAATGCCGCGCACCAGTTCGGGAATGCGTTCGACTTTTTCGGTGTCTGTTTCGTAGGTGATACCAAAACGGAACAGAATTCGTCGCTCTTGCATCCGCTTATAGTTGTGGAGGCGTGAATTGGTAAGGTTGCTGTTGGAGATGACGATCTGTTCGCCGGAAAGACTTGTGATGCGCGTTGTTTTCAAGCCGATATATTCCACTGTACCCATTTTGTCATCTACGATGATGAAGTCACCCACTTCGAATGGCCTGTCAAAAAATATCACGAAATAGTTGAAGATATCCCCGAGTATGGTTTGCGCAGCTAGGGCAATGGCGATGCCGCCAACGCCCAGTCCGGTAAGCACCGCCGTGACATTAAAACCCAGATTGTCAAAAAGGAAGATTGTTCCCATAATCCACAACACCCCGTTGAGGATGATGACAATGCCACGCACCTGTTTGGCTTTATCACCGCTCTGGTCCTGCCGGGAAAGGTAAGAGTAGATTGCCGTGCGCACACCAGCGGTCAGCAGTCGGATGCCTAGGAAGACCAGCACGATCTTAAATGCATACCCTGTGAACTCCGCCATCCTGACCGTGACCGTGAACCATTGGAAAACGGTCATGAAGAGCGCTACATACGCCAGCGGGTAAACGTATTTTTCGATCTGCCGGAAATAATCGAGAAATGGGGACCCTGAGCGTCTCAACTGTTTGTGAATGACATTGCGGATTATTTTGATGCCGGCAATACCCATGGCCAGTAGGAAAAGCCCGATCAGGTAGTCCTGGAAACTGTTCAGGTACAGGATTTTATCAAAAAGCGTTTGACCTGGAATTTCCTGGTAGGTGAGTGTGTCGTTCATACGCGAGGATGGTAGGTGACAGTCCTTTCAAAGTTTAACGCGCCTAGCCTTAAAGCGAGATTAATTCGGCATTAAATCGACTGTAAATTGCCATTAGGGTGTTCGTTCTGGGGGCGTATTCGCTACTTTTAATGTCTGTATCCCGTAAACGACCGGGAGAGCCTGTAGATCCACGCTAGGCGGCGGAGATCGTGCGGCCGCTTAGATAACCCGTATCGCCTTATGATCAGTTTTATGAATCGCCCGATCTTTTACCTGCGGAATAAGCTTTCGGAGCGGCATTTCATTATTCTTTCCAGCATCCTGGTGGGCCTTAGCTCGGGCGCAGCCGCCATTTTGCTCAAGTATATGGTTCATCATATCGAGGAAATCGTTGCGGATTCACGTAAAACCGAGGATTTTTTCGTGTTTGCCATTTTTCCACTGCTGGGGATTTTGTTGACGGTTTTCTTTATCCGGTACTTCCTCAATAACACCCTCAAAAAAGGGAGCGCCGAAATTGTATATAGCATTGTTAAAAAGTCAAGCATTCTTCCGGCGCGAGATATGTTTGGCCATTTGATTACCAGCGCTTTTACGGTTGGGTTCGGAGGGTCGCTGGGTTTGGAGTCTCCGATGGTATCTACCGGCTCGGCCATCGGGTCCAACTATGGCCATGCAAACCGCCTTACCTACCGGGAGCGAACAGTTCTACTGGCCTGCGGCGCATCAGCAGGGATTGCAGCAGCCTTTAATTCGCCCATTGCCGGCGTATTGTTCGCTGTGGAGGTTTTACTCACCGATGTGACGGCATCGGCCTTTATACCCTTGATCATTTCTGCCGCCTGCGGTGCGCTTCTTTCCAAAATCGTGTTGGCGGAAGGCGTGACGCTGGCCTTTTCCCTGAAGCAGCCCTTTGACTATAAGAACGTGCCCTACTATGTTGTTCTGGGCGTGTTATGTGGCTTGATCTCCCTTTGCTATGCGAAAGTGTTTCATGGCATCGAATCCCGAATTGGAAAAGTTGGCAATCAGTGGGTCCGCGCTATCGTCGGCGGGCTTTTGCTCTTTGTGATCATTTCGGTTTTTCCGCCGCTGTTTGGCGAAGGGTACGATAGCGTTCGCGCGTTGGAGAGCAAAAATGCGCTAATGCTTACGGAAGGAAGTTTTCTGGGTAGCCTCATTGACTCAGAAGGACTGTTGCTGGTCTTCATAGGCGCTTTGATTATTTTCAAAATGGTCGCAGCGGCCGTCACCATTGGGAGCGGCGGCAACGGTGGAAGTTTTGCGCCTTCCCTTGTCGTGGGGTCCTATCTGGGCTTTCTATTCGCGCGTCTGATGAACCTGTCGGGACTTACACAACTACCCGTCAGCAATTTTACCTTGGTGGCCATGGCCGGTATTTTGAGTGGCGTATTCTATGCGCCGTTGACTGCCATATTTTTGATCGCTGAAATTACCGGAGGGTATCACTTGATTATTCCCTTGATGCTTGTCTCTTCGCTAAGCCTGACAGTCGTGCATTTTTTTGAGCCGTTGTCGATGGAAGCAAAAAAGCTCTCGAAAATGTTGCACTCCACCGTGGAAACACGCGACAAACTTTTGCTGAGCCGTCTTGACCTTTCCGAACTAATTGAACGGAATTTTGCAGTGGTGCCGGAGGAAGCCAGACTCTCTGACCTTGTCAAGATCATAGCCTCCTCCAATAGAAATCTGTTTCCCGTGGTGGACAAGGGCCAGAAACTCGTAGGCCTGATCCACATGGACAAGGTGCGGGGAATCATGTTTGATAATTCGAAGTATGACGTCATTAGCGTGAGGGAGCTCATGACTAAACCCGAGGCGGTGGTAGAACTGGATGAAAATCTTCACGAGGTCTTTGCCAAATTTGACGCCACTCGCCAATGGAATCTTCCCGTTATTGAGGATGGCATCTATCTTGGTTTTCTCTCCAAATCCTCTATACTGAACCGATATCGGAACGAGTTGATAGAATCTTAAGGGAGCGTACCCCTTTGCGTTGATGTGGATCGATTTGGTCCCTCGATTCATCGTTGGAATCGATCATGCTGATGTTATCCATCGAAGGGGCTTGTCCAAGGGATTGTCCGATTTTGAATCAATGGGTTCCAGAACAATAACGACGGTTAAGAAATTTGATTCAAAAGCGTGTGAGGCGGCAACAGGCTCGTGTGAGTTTCTGATTTCTTCGTCTAGTTCGGCGTAGATCTGTTTGTAATCCACGTCTATGATTTGGAAATGCTTGTTTGCGAATGCGTATCGCTTGATTATGATTTTTGCCATAAGATGTTTTTTAAAAGGAATGTCGGCTACAAATGCCGATGACCTGATCGCCGGCGAGGCGAACTTGAAGGTGCCACCCTAAAGACTGTCGTGGCGAATCGCGCTTGACGCGTTATGCAAGATCGCCATCTAACCCGGGATTGGAATTAGTTTGGTATTAAATTTCCCTTAAAAAAGGTAGACCACCGCATTTCGAATAGCGCCTTCACCTAAGAACTGGGATAGTTTCATTTCTGGCCATTCACCAATTTATGTCCAACTGATTTTACAGCAACAGCGGCCCCATGCGTCTTACCAAGCGCGATCTCGCAGGATTCTACTGTACCGATTTTTCTGGTTTCAGAAAGATGTTTAAAAAACCAAAACCAACGATTCCAGCTAAGAAGGAAGAAATAAGGATGACGATTTTGGATTGGTCAATGATGGCATCCTTATCAAATGCCAATAAAGTGATGAAGATAGACATCGTAAAGCCTATGCCGCCTAAAAAGCCGGTGCCTATTATGTGAGACCATTTTAAGTCAGACGGGAGTTTGGTTATGCCAATAAGAGAAGAACAAAAAGAAAATGTGAAGATACCTAACGGCTTGCCAAGAAACAGCCCGGCAGAAATCCCGAGGCTGTTAACCTCTACCAGGGAATGCACCCAGTCGTCGGGAAGTGTCACCGCGGTGTTGGCTAAAGCAAACAAGGGAAGGATTCCGAAGGCGACCGGACGATGTAAAAAACGCTGCAAAATAAAAGACGTAGATTTCTCATCGCCATTTCCGAAGGGGATGGCGAAAGCCGTCAACACACCCGCTATTGTTGCATGTATCCCGGAATGAAGCATGAAGTACCACATGACCACTCCCCCAATGAGGTAGGGAAGCAAGTTTCGAATTTTAAGTCGGTTCATGATGAGCAACACACCAAACACCGAAAGCGCCGCGACAAGATTGATCCAGGCTACGGACCCTGTGTAGAAAATCGCAATAACCAAAATGGC
>DATDAV010000036.1:0-2923 GCA_036525235.1 Chryseolinea sp.
ACCGTCGCCGTCGCCGGCGGCCTCGAATTGCGCGCGCTACTGGCAAATGACGGTCAACAGGAGTTCGATTTTCACGAAGGCGAGGAAGTCTTCTGCCGAATACAGCCCGAAGATATCAACGTCGTTTCGTCCTAGGCGAACGAGCGCATTTCTCTTACCAGCCCGAATCTCACTTCCAACGCCGTAGAAAACGGTTGTGAGCCGTCGCGAGCCATCAAAGTGGATGCCCGCGAGACATCGAGGCGATCACCAGCAATGAATCTCAGAATGGCAACCAAGCGATAAATGATGCCGAAGACCTCGAAGAACAGCTGCGACGCCCACATGCCATCCAACGCGGCCAGTAACGCCACGGCACCTCTAATCAGATGGACAACGTTATGCGCCGCATTGATATGCCGACGGCGCATTTTGTCCGCACCTTTTTGCGGCATGCTACGCGCCCAATCCGGCGCTCGCAGACTCAATCTGCAGAAAAAGACCCTGCCTTAAACTGCGTGCCAAACCAAGAACCTATTACTTCTCCGGCTTTATGGCTTGGATCATCTAGGTTTGTCCATACTTCACAGGTCTCTTCAAGAGATGGATCAATGACCGGAACCATCTCGTTGCGTTCCCACTTAAAGCCCAAGATTCTTCGGTCGCAAACAACTACATCACGAACTACTAAACCTGCCGCTCGTAAATGCTCGGTGAGACTTTTTTCATGTCCGCCGTCAACAATAACCGACGATTTCCCTGAAAAGCTAGTTATTCCAATCTTGGGGATCATCTGCCGTGAGAACAAACTATCTCTCGAAAGTCGCTCATGAAAGAGAAGATTGCGCACTTCGATGAGAAGCCGAAGCTCCGGCAAGGAAACGGCAGCATTTGATCTTAAGCCACCATGAGAAGAGCTGGCGTGCTCTGGGCCACGGTGACCGCTCTGACGCGAATCCCCTTTTCCCCCGCGCTTCCCGCCGTTTTCTTTTCAGTGAAATTTTTCTATTTCTGAAAAGATGGCGCATTTGGGCGGCCACCAATTCGGAGTGTTAGCTTTTGAGCGTTAATCAGCCAAACTTGGGAGGAGAAGCGCCCGGCCAATGCCTTTGAGATGCCATCCAAGCTTGTCGAGCCTGTGCGCCCGCACAAGACAACGGAAATGGAGGCGGATCTGTTGCCCAGGCGTGAGAAGATTATTCTCGATTGCCAACGCTTTCTGAAGTCCGCGATTGGCGCGTGCCACATTCATAAACAGGTAACGAACTGGAGCTATAAGGACTGGGTCAGGAGTTCTCCCGATTGTGCCATGAGATTCTGCACGATGTTTCTTCATTTTTTTTAGGAGCAGGCCGTCTGGTTCAGCCCTCAGGACCCGACAAATCGGGTTGATCCGCTAACACAGAGTGGAACCACAATGCAGAGCATCGGTCTTCCGCTCGATTCGGGTCCTTCGGCGATTCCGTATCCGGTTTTCCCACCGTTCCAATGACGGGGCTGTAGTTCTTGGTCCGCTACTTCGTCTTCTGCCGACCTACGGGGTCGCCCGTATCGATCTTATGGTCCTGCTGCTTCTCCTCGCGTTCCACATCGGGAAAGCTGTCGGCAACGAACATGATTTTAAAGGTGACCACTCCAACGGTTATACCCAACCACCAATAAAAGGTCCCGGTTGCCAAGCCTATCGCTCCCGTAATCCAGACCGCAGCTGCCGCCTTGACGCCTCTTGCATTGTGCCCCCCTTGAAGATCACAGCCCGTTCCAGGAAACCGATCCCGAAAGGAGCCCCTGGAGAGTACGGCTGATCGAGCCTAGGTCTGACTGACCAAGCTGCTTAGCCAGCAGCATAAATGTTGTGCTGCCGATTGCGATCAGCGCCATTCCAGCGGGGCCAATTGCTTTGTTATGTGCGCGGCGCTCGAAGCCCATGAGACCGCCAATCAAGCCCGCGGTAAGCAGGCGCACTAAATATGTCAGGGACATCATGTGCAGCGATTCAATCATTTCGTAAATGACCGAGAACGCCTATGCGTCAAAATACAGTGTTACAACCCCCGAACACAGCCATAAGACCGCTAGCAGTTTTCGGACCCAAGGTTTGAACCACGAACCACTTTCGGCATCGCTTTCTTGATATCCCAATAATCCCTTCGCATGCGGCGGCACGGAAGATGCATTCGACGACATCGATTGTTCCTATTGGAGGTCCGACTACCTTCGATTCACAAAGCTTGAATTTACAGGCTTGCGGGCCTTTCTGAGCATCTTGCGCTGCTGGAAGCCTCGTGAAGTTGAGGAACTGACTCTCCATAGGGCTGGGCGCAGAAAATCGCCGTCTTCGGCTATCAACGCTTTGATCTCGCTTACTGTCCTTTCGGGTCATAGTTCGATATTCAGTTGGTTGTTACTTGCTCCCAACTGCTTACCATGACCTTCCTTTTTGCTGACCTTCAGGACACTACCTATCTACAAAACTCGGTTTCAGCAGGCGGGAAAATTTTCGACAATCGCTGTCGCGATTCGTTCAAAAAAATCGCGAGCAGTCTTGAGATCTGGAGAAACGCGCTCCACACCCCTTGGCACGTTATGTGCTTATATATGGTGCCTTGCGCCGTTTTGGGGCAAAAAAAGGGTCTGCGGCTCCGAGGGCTGGAGCCGAACGGCTGCATAACCAAAAAACAAAGGGAAAAACTAAATGAAATCAATTACGAGGGTCCTTGTTGCCGCGGGCATGGCGGCTGCACTTCTGAGCAAGCCGGCGTTCGCGGGTGATGGCAAGACAACGCTTCAAGAAAAAGTCGTCGTAGAGGAGGAACGCAAGTGGTGGGGGGCGTCGCTGAGCACGGGTTGGGACAGCCTCTACATGTACCGCGGCGTGAACGTGTTACGCTTTGACCAAGATGGCAATGAGCAGAAGTACGGCTCCAGCCTTTACTGGACGCAG
>DATDAV010000037.1:0-17180 GCA_036525235.1 Chryseolinea sp.
AGTTGATGATCTTCACGATGTCGTCAAAGAAACCCATGTCCAGCATGCGGTCGGCCTCATCCAGAACCAGGTGCTCCAGGTGATCGAGCACTATTTTTCCCGTCGCCAGCAAGGCGATAAGGCGGCCAGGCGTGGCAATGATGATGTCGGCTCCTTGCTCCAGGGCGCGTCGTTGCTGGTCCCAGGTGGCGCCGTCACCACCGCCGTAGACGGAGATAGAACTCACACCGATGAAGTAGCCAAAGCCTTCGATTTGCTGGTCGATCTGTTGCGCCAGTTCGCGCGTTGGGGCGATGACCAGCGTGTTGAGATGCCGTTTTTCTGCATGAATGATATTGTTCAAGATGGGCAGCAGGTACGCCGCCGTTTTACCCGTGCCGGTTTGGGCACAGGCGATAAGGTCGTGTCCTTCGAGAATGATGGGAATGGCCTGCTCTTGAATAGGCGTCGGGTTGTTGAAACCCATGGAGGACAATCCCTCCAACAGCTTCTCGTCAAATTTAAAATCCTGGAAAGTCAATTGAGATGTTTTTACGATATGGAAACTTATTTTTTTAAGAATACGAGGAATGACTCCAATCGGTATTCTGACTACTGCGCGTCTGTCTGCGGTTTAATACACGGTATAAAAGTAATTAAAAAAGCACGGCCTGATTTTTTCAGGCCGTGCCCTTATGCTGCATTGATTTTTTCCGCCTCATAGGCTTTCCGTAGGGTGGCAGCTTCCTGCTTGTTCTTGGAAAGTTTGATATGCTTCGGTACTTCCTTCAAATCCCAGATCAATCCCACGGCGGCAAATCCCCGCAGGATGTAATAGGTTATATCTATCTCCCACCAAAAAAATCCTTGACGGGCGGCGGTTTCATAATAGTGGTGATTGTTGTGCCAGCCTTCACCCATGGTGAGCAATGCCAGCCATATGCTGTTGCGCGACTCGTCGTTCGATTCGTAGCGCTGCGTACCGAACTTATGCATGACCGAGTTGATGGAGAACGTGGCATGATACAAGATCACGGTGCTCAGGAAGAAGCCGATGAACAGCGAAGAAAACCCCGCCGTAGTAAACATGGCCAGGATGCTGCCGCCATTCACGATGCCCCCCAAGGCCATCACGACCAGTGCGAGGATGGTGGGCGCCACGAGGTAATGCTTGTTCAGCCAAACCAGTTCGGGATATTTGGCGTAGTCGCCAATTACTTTGTAGTCTGTTTCTTTAAAATCGGGTCCCACGATCCAGCCGATATGCGAATACCAGAAGCCGTAAATCTTCATCGAGTGCGGATCGGAAGGTGTGTCGCTGTGGCGATGGTGGTGGCGGTGATGGGCTGCCCACCAGAGTGCGCCCTTCTGTGCCGTGGTCTGCGACATGAAGGCGATCACGAATTGAAACCAGCGGGAAGTCTTATAGGATTTGTGGGCGAAATAGCGGTGGTATCCACCGGTGACCCAGAACATGCGCGTAAAATAAAGCACAACACAAACGATCCAATCGAACTTGGTAGCGCCCGTAAACAAGGCTCCGAGGGGAAGCAAATGCATCGCCGCAAAAGCAATCTCTTGCACGATGATGGGTTTGCTCCGGACTTCGGGTTTTACTGTTGATTCTGTCATATCGCTGTAACCAAAAAAGGCGAAAACTAGTGCGCAAAAAAATCAAATGATCCTTACACGCCGCAAAGGTAATGTTTTTCGGCGGTATGGTTTCTTCCAGTATGTTAATCTTGCAGGGCAAACAACTGTATGGTAGCGAATTATCCCGCCGAAAAGCGTTAAAACCATGGTGTGTTATCCCCCATATCGTCGTATCTTTACTACCATTTTATGAGTCGCGACCAAGCCATAACACTCTACCAACCGATGTTGCATGCCATTGCCTACAACATTGTCCGCTGCAAGGCAGATGCGGAAGATATTGTGCAGGAAACCTTCCTGAAATGGCTGAGTTTAGGCCCCAAGAAAGTGGAAGATACCCGGGCCTATCTCATCCGCGCCGTACGTAACAACTGCCTCAATCACATCAACACCCTGCGGCATAAAAAGGAAGAGCTGCTAAACCAGCATACCGTCGCCGAAATTATAGGACGTTTCAAGGAAACCAGCTTCGCCCACCTCGATTTGGATGCGGAATTGGCCAAAGCCATGAAAATCCTGCACGCAAAATTGGAGCCGCTGGAACGGGCTGTTTACTTATTGAAGGAGGTATTCGACTTCGACTATGAAGCCCTCCAGGACACTTTCGACAAGAAAAAAGACCACTGCCGCCAACTCTTTTGCCGGGCCAAGAAAAAGCTGAGCGAGGAAACGGCTAAACTGAACTTTGAACTTCCTGATAAATCAACCTTGTTAGAGACTTTTCGCAAGGCTTGTGATTTTGGAAATGCCGCAGAACTCGTCCAGGAGCTCAAAAAGGACGTTTCTGACGCCGCTTCAAAAAAATCTTAAAAATTTTCTTCAAATCTGTCACAAAACGGATTCGACTTTGTCTAGCAGTAAAAGCCCCCGTGGTTTTGCGGACTTTTGTTAAAAACTTTTTAAACCTATTAAAACATTTTCATGACCGTCATTTTGATCTTCTTTATAGCGCACTGGTATCTGTCCCTGTTCTTTCAGACATTTTTCCTGCACCGCTACGCCGCCCACAAAGCCTTTACCATGAGCCCGTTTGCCGAAAAGGTAACGTTTGTGCTCACGTGGATCTTCCAGGGAGCAAACTACCTTAGCGCCTACGGCTATGGAGTGATGCACCGGATGCACCACGCCTTTGCCGACACCGAAGACGACCCGCACTCTCCCAAATACGACGAGACCATTTGGAACATGATGTGGAAAACAAAGACCATCTATTCCGACATCGCCAACCGCAAGCTCATTCCGGAAAAACGCTTCACCGAAGGCGTGCCTACTTGGGAAGCGTTCGACAAATTTGCCCGCTCGTGGCCGTCCAGAATTTTCTGGGCTGCTATCTATATTTCTGTATACGCTGTCTATGCCAACCATTGGTGGCTGTGGCTGCTGTTGCCTATCCAATTCCTGATGAGCCCCGTTCACGGCGCGATCATCAACTGGTTTGCACACAAATACGGCTACAGAAACTTTGAAGTAGGCGACACATCCAGAAACTTCCTTCCGGTAGATTTCCTGATGATGGGCGAAAGCTATCACAACAATCACCACAAGAACGGCTCACGTGCAAACTTCGGCGGCATCCGCTGGCACGAGATCGATCCGACATACATCGTTATCAAACTATTGCACAAAGTCGGCGCGATCCAGATCGTTCGCTACAAAGAGATCAAGATGGAAAATATGAAGAAGGCGGAGAAGAAGGCGGCGTAAGCACCTTTATCAACAAGCATAAAATGAAAAGAGACTGCCGTGAGGGCGGTCTCTTTTTTTGTATAGTAATTGTTCGGCGTTGGAATTATTCAGGATGACCAGAAGCCGTTCTTGGTGTCCGATGGTCATTTGAAGAAAAAAATAGATCAATATCGCGAGGCGATTTTACAACATGTGATCTTTCGTGGGGATATATTGAGTCGGAAGATCTAAGGCTAAGGAGGCTTGGAGCGGGATATCTGGGTGATAGCAGGAGAGAGGATCTTTTCAATAAATTAATCTGGCGAGAACACTCCTGAAAAAAGTAATGCCCGCTATTGCGGGCACGACTGCATATTTTTTTAAAGAGAGGACACGACGCATTAGATTCTGCGCGTGTAAATTGCCCGGTACATCACCGGGCGCTAATTGCCATCGGTCTTAAAGTACTTGTCCTCGTCGAAGGAGTCGTCGGTTTCGAGGGTTTTCGGGATGGCTCTTATTTCCAGGATCTTAAATTCAGTTCTCCGGTTTTTCTGGCGGCCTTCCGCATTGTCCGTGCCATTGGGGTTAGTGTTGCGGGCAATGGGTTTGGATTCACCATAACCCTTTGCTACGAGCCGGTCAGGGGCAATACCGTGCTGAATGATATAGGTAACGGCCGAGTTCGCGCGACGTTGGGAAAGATCCAGGTTATAGGATTCCGTATCCACGCTGTCGGTATGCGAACCCAACTCGATCTTGATTTCGGGGTTGTCGATCAGCAACTGCACAAGCTTATCCAATTCCACGGCAGCGTCGGGACGAATTTCGGCTCTGGCGAAATTGTAGTAGATGTTCTCCAAGGGGAAGATCTTTTCCTTCTCGATCTTATCCAATACCAGGAGGGTATCGAACGTAATGGTAGTGAGCAATTCTTTTAGCGACATCGGATCTACCGAGCGGCCGCGTGTCGTGTAGGGCTGGCGTTTGGTCAGGTAGCCGTCCAATCCGCCAATCAATGTGTAGTCTTCGTTTTCGTAAACGCGGAACAGGAATTTGCCATCGTTGCCCGTTACAAAATCCTGCATCACCTCGCCTTTGCCATCCAGCATCGTTATTTTGGTGTTGGGCAATAGTTGCAGTTTGTCTTCTTTGTCTTTCGTGTAAGTGATACCCTGCAGGTAATAGTTGACCACTTTCAGGTTGGGATCTTCATTGACGAACGTGTAGATATCGTCATCGCCTTTGCCGCCCTCGCGGTTGGACGTCATGAAACCACGGTCGGGTCTGAACAGGAACATGCCGAAATCGTCGCCCGTGCTGTTGATGGGCTGGCCCAGGTTCTCGATGCTATTTTTTCCATTCACCCGCTTCACCACGAAGACGTCGAGACCGCCATATCCAGGATGTCCGTCGGATGCAAAATAGAGCTTCATGTCTTCCGCCATGTAGGGGAAAAGCTCGTTGCCCGGCGTGTTGATCTCGGGGCCGAGGTTGCGGGCCTTCGAGAAACGCCCACGCGAATCCATTTGAGCTGAATAAATATCATCTCCACCATAACCGCCTTTCCGGTTGGATGCAAAATAGAGCGTGCGTCCATCGGGACTAAATGCCGGCGACGAATCCCAGGCGTTGGCAATATTGACGTTGATCATGACGGGCTCCGTCCACACGTTATTTCTGAAACGGGAAATGTACAGGTCCACGTCCTCGGCGCCTTTCCGTTTGCCGTTGTTGCCCTTGGCGAAAACCATGGTCTTGCCATCGGGCGAGAAGGTGATGCAACCGTCGTTGATGCTTTCGGAGTTGATGCCGGCCGGGAGGGCTGCAACGGTAGCGATATCCACATTGGCACCGCGGCTGGCTACTTTATAAATATCCGTGAAGGGTGTTCCCGTGGCCTCATAGATACGATCCTTACCCCGTGAGGAAGTGAAATACAATTCATTGTTCAGGAACACGGGCGAATATTCACTGGAAGGCGTATTGATCAGCTCCAGGTTCTTGATCTTGTAGTAATTTGTCTTGGTTTCAAGATTCTCAATGTAGCTAATGCCTTCGGCCCCGGCTTTTGCCCGGTCTTTCATGGCGGGGGTTTCCGCGCTGGCAGCGAGTTTGTTCATCACCTCTTTGGCCTCGGCATATTTGCCATTGGCTTTCAGGGCTTCGGCATAATAATATTGTACGGTGTCTTTGTCGATTCCTTTGCCGCCGGCTTTGGCGTAGTAGGCTTCAGACTCTTTCACACGGTTGGAAAGACGATACGATTCGGCTAAGAAGTAATTGGGCTTGCCTGCGCTGGGGTTCTTGCCCTGGATTTTTTTATAAATATCTATCGTGTTCTGGTACTTGCCTAGCCTAAACGCTTTTTGTGCTTTCTTCTCGGCGCTGCAGGCAACCAGGAAAACGGGGATAATCCATAGTAAAAATCTTAACCTCATAACAGTCTCTAAAATATGGAATAAAACTACAAAATATCCGGCTTAGCCCGATATGGTTTCTTTTGGTAAATAACGTTTCAGCCAGGTTGCCCCGGCTGGGGTGAGCCATTGTGCGGCCAGGCTGCCTTTTGTGTCCACCAGCGTGTTGAAGACGGGTGTCTTCGCGGTCCACAAACCTGCTTCATATTTACTTTTCAATTCAGCCAGCGGTAGCGCCACCACCTCGTCGTTCAATTGAAAGGCCACCTGGGTGCGGTCGAAAAAGTCGGCGTTCAATTCCTGGCCCAGCGCCTTCAGGGTGCGCACCGAACCGTCGATGGAGCAGCCGCTGGCGGCGTTATATCCTTCGTCGGCAGCCAGCATAACAAACCGGTTGTGAGCAATATGGAAGGAAGCTTTCATGGGTTGACCGTGCACGGTCCATTGTTCTGTAAACGCGCGCAAGGCCTCGGAAAGTATATCGATCTCTCCGGCGCTTAATTTTTTATTGGATTGGTAGATCCACAAGCGGCTGTGGTCGGCCAGTGATTCGAAAGGTACAAACATGGCTACTTCATTTTCAGGATAAACCTTGGGCCTCGGCAATAAGTTCGGCGAGATCCTTCACCTGGACGTCGGCTTCGCGCTCTTTATTTTTCACCCCGTCGCTCATCATGGTCATGCAAAACGGGCAGGCCACGGCAATCGTCGTGGCACCGGTCGACAGGGCTTCCTCCGTGCGCGCCACGTTGATGTCTTTATTACCTTTTTCGGGCTCCTTGAACATTTGTCCGCCGCCGGCGCCGCAGCAAAGACCGGTCGTGCGGCAGCGTTTCATTTCCACCAGGTCGGCATCCAGGGCCTCCAACACCGCTCGGGGCGCCTCATAAACATTGTTGGCCCGGCCCAGGTAGCATGAATCGTGATAGGTGATCTTTCTTCCCTTAAAAGAGCCGCCTTCTTTCAGCTTGATCTTTCCTTCGGAAATTAAATTTTGGAGAAAAGTGGAGTGATGGACGACCTCATAGGTCCCACCCAGTTCCGGATATTCGTTCTTTATCGTGTTAAAGCAATGCGGACACGCGGTCACCACCTTTTTTATGCCATAGCCATTGAGCACCTGGATATTGTTCATGGCCTGCATCTGGAAAAGAAATTCGTTGCCGGCGCGGCGGGCCGGATCGCCCGTACACGTCTCTTCCGTGCCCAACACGGCAAACTTTATGTTCACGGCATGCAGGATCTTTACAAAAGCCTTGGTCACGCGCTTGTAGCGTTCGTCGAATGAGCCGGCGCATCCCACCCAGAAAAGCACTTCGGGTGACTCTCCCTTGGCCGCCAGCTCGGCCATGGTGGGTACGGAAAACGTTACGTCTGACATGCCTTGTTTTTTCTTTACTTGTTCTTTAATTCATTGGCCCAATTGAAGCGATCGGCCGGCGAAAATTTCCACGGCGCAAAATTGGTCTCGATATTTTGGAACATGGCGTTCCACGAAGCGGGCGACCCCGATTCTTCCATGGCCACGTAGCGTTTTAACTCCAGGATAATTTCAAGCGGATTGATCATCACCGGGCAGGCCTCCACACAGGCGTTGCAGCTAGTGCAGGCGTTGATCTCTTCTTTGGTGATATAATCGTTCAATAACGTTTTGCCATCGCCTAACCCCGCCCCACCGGCGCTGAGGCTCTTGCCTACTTCTTCCATGCGGTCGCGGGTGTCCATCATGATCTTGCGGGGCGATAGTTTTTTGCCCGTCAGGTTGGCGGGACATTCGGAGGTGCACCGTCCGCATTCTGTGCAGCTGTAGGCGGCCAGCAGGTTGTTCCACGTCAGGTCGTTCACATCCTTTGCGCCGAAACGTCCGGGTTCTGCTGGAGGAGCCGTGGCAGCCGCGGCGTCGGTAAGGCCCAACATCGATTTCACTTCGTTTGTCACCACCGGCATGTTGATGATGTGGCCTTTGGATTCAAGATTGGCGAAGTAGGTGTTGGGGAATGCCAGGAAGATGTGAAGGTGCTTGGAGTAGGTCACATAGATCGCGAACCCGAGGATACCGAGGATATGAAACCACCAGGCGAAGCGCTCGATGATCACCAGTGGCACGACATCCATGTTCTGAAAAAGCGGAATGAGGTTCGCGCTAAAGAATAATTTGCCGGTAGCGGCATAGTGCTCGGGCATTTTTGTTTGCAGCACCTGGTCGGTAGCATTCATGGTGAGAATGGCCGTCATCAAAACAATTTCGGTGATCAGGATGAGGTTGGCGTCCAGCCGGGGCCACGCCGTCATCTCGGCCGACCAAAAGCGCTTCACCCGGATAACATTTCTCCGGATCAGCATGATGGCGCAGGCCACCAAAACCGCCACGGCCAGGAATTCAAACAGGTTCATCAGGAACGGATAGAGAGCACCCAGATAAGGGGCGAAGATCCGGTGCGTACCGGCAATCCCATCGATGATAAATTCCAGGACCTCCAGGTTGATGATGAGGAAGCCGATGTAGATAAAAAAATGCAAAAAAGCAGGAATGAACCGCTTGAACATCTTCTTTTGGCCAAAGGCCACCAGCAGCATGTTTCGCATCCTGTCGGCGCCGCGATCCTTGATCTCCTTGGTTTTTCCGAGGTTAATATTGGCCCAGATGACCAAAACGCGTTTCCGGATGAAATAGCCGGCAGCCCCCAGAACGATGATAAATGCGATCTGCTGAATCATATTCCGATTTAAACCCTTAAATCTTAAAAGGAAAGCGGTCCTTAATAAAACCTGATCCTTTTTTGGATGGAAAATAAAATTACATACTTTTGTGCCTCATTTTTAGGTGATGTAGCTCAGTTGGTAGAGCAAAGGACTGAAAATCCTTGTGTCGGGGGTTCAATTCCCTCCATCACCACGCAAAAAGATAAGCCTCCCCCTGGAGGCTTTTTCTTTTTTATCCGCACACGTGTCATTTTTAGTAATTTAGCATGGAAACTGGTCTCCTTCCGTGGGGACTTAATCAAAACGTACTGAATGGGTTCGCTTAACCTCTCCGAAGACCATACCCGTTTGCTCTACATCTATCTGGCCGAAGTGATTCTAGGCCTGATCTTTTACTTTATTTTCAGACATTTTGGCAAGCTGGCCCGCCGCCGGTTCCTTTTCACATGGGCGCTCAGTTGGATGGCCTTCACCATCTATGTGGGCAGCTCGGGCGTGCTTTCGGTTTTCCTGGATCCCACCGGCTCGCTTCTCCGAAAGGCGGTCAGTGTGGTGGCACAGTTGTCGTGTTTTCTCCAGATCATCCTCATTTTGCGGGGCACCTACGAATTGGTCTATGAGCGCGCCTTCCCCCGCCGAAGATTCAATATGATCTTGGCGGCTTCTTCTATACTGGCCTTCTTCTCTGTAGTGGCCTTCAGCCAGTCGGGACCGTTTTCGTATTACCTGCTCAGCTTCGGCAGTCGCGCCATCATCACGGGCATCGGCTTTCTCATGGCCGGCATGGTGGTGTGGACGAACAAGAAGTTTTCGAAAGGATTTGGGCAGCAGTTGCTCTCGGGTTCGTTGATCAGTTTCAGTGCCTACCAATTGTATTATTTCACCATCAAATTATTCAACGTACTGGGCATAAAAGTAAACGCCCTCGATTTGTTTGGCGCAGTCGATTTGCTGCTGATCTGTCTCATGGGCATGAGCATGGTCATGTGGTTCCTCGAAGATGAACGCGAAAACCTGAACCGCGAAAACAAAGAACTCGACAGCTTCCTGTCCAGCACCTCCCACGACCTGCGCACCCCCATCGCGTCTATCCTAGGGCTCACCTACCTGGGAAAAATAGAGCTGGAGGAGGAAAAGGCCCGCACCTTCATGAACATGATCGAAGAGCGCATCAAACGCCTCGACCTCGTCATGAGCGACATCCTCAGTTTGTCGCGCAGCAAAAAGATAGACCTGAAAGTGGAGGAGCTCGACCTCACCAAACTGCTGGACGACACCATCAACGACATCCGCTTCAACAAGGGTGCCTCCGCCATTTCCCTCGATTATAATACCGACGACAGCCACCTGTTCAAGAGCGACTACAATCAAATGAAGATCATCCTGAACAACCTCATGGCCAACGCCGTGAAATATCACAACCTGAACCAACCCAATCCCATCATCCGGGTAACGTTCAAGCGCGTAAAACAAGTGGTGGAAATTGCCGTGGAGGACAACGGCAGGGGCATAGCAAAAGAAAATATGTCGAAGATTTTCGACATGTTCTACCGCGCCTCGTCCGACACAGAAGGCACTGGCCTGGGCCTGTACATCGTACAAGAGGCTTTGCGCAAGATCAAGGGCATCGTGCTGGTTGACTCCGAGTTGGGAAAGGGAAGTACGTTTAAAATTGTGCTGGAGAACGCCTAAGGCACTACTTGTAGTGCTTCAGGAGGACAAGTTCTTCCTTCGTCAGGAATCGCCATTCGCCACGGCCGAGGTCCTTTTTGTTCAACCCCGCATATACCGAGCGATCCAGTTTCACCACTTGATACTCCAGCGATTCAAAGATGCGTCGCACCACGCGATTCCAGCCGATGTGAATTTCGAGGCCCACGGTTTTGCGATCTTCCGAAACGATGGCGATATCATCCACCACGGCGCGGCCTTCTTCCAGCTTCACGCCTTCGAGAATGGTTTGTGCATCGCCTTTGGTGATGGGACGGTCGAGTTCCACTTTATAAATTTTCTTCACGTTGTAGGACGGGTGCATGAGCTTGTCGGCCAGGTCACCGTCGTTGGTCAGCAACAAGAGACCGGTCGTGTTGCGGTCCAGGCGGCCCACGGGATATACGCGTTCTTTCACGTGGTTGGCGATGATGTGCATCACCGTGTTGCGTTCCTGCGGATCGGCGGTGGTGGTGAGAAACCCTTTGGGTTTATTCATCAAAATGTAAACCGGTTTCTCTGCGCGCAGCACTTTGCTTTCGTGACGTACTTCGTCGCCGGGGTTCACTTTATAGCCGAGCTCTGTGATGGTCTTGCCATTTACCGAGATCAATCCCATGGTGATGAGTTCGTCGGCTTCACGGCGTGAGCAGACGCCGCTGTTTGCAATGTATTTGTTAAGGCGGATCTTTCCGGTCTGCGCCGGTGCTTCGGCTTCGTTGCTTTTGGAAGGGGCGGCGCTGGCGCTATCGGATGCTTTGCGGCGAACGATCTTGGCCTTGTCGAATTTTTCTACCGGCCTGTCGCTGCGGCTTTCAAGGGGAGCACTTCTTTCGGTAGGAGCGCTTCTTTCGCGAGGAGCGCTTCTTTCGCGTCGAACGGGCTTCTCGCTCTCGTCGTC
Source organism: Chryseolinea sp. (assembly GCA_036525235.1). GTDB lineage: Bacteria > Bacteroidota > Bacteroidia > Cytophagales > Cyclobacteriaceae > Chryseolinea. The sequence goes on from DATDAV010000037.1 coordinate 11,032, forward strand.
TTTTTTCGGATAGGCTTTTTTGTAGGGCTTGCCAAAATTTCCGCTATCGAATTTTCTTGCAGAACGATCTTCAGAATCGTCCGCCTTTTTAAACGGTCTTTCGCCACCGGATGCACCTTTGTCGCGGAACGAAGGTTTGTCGCCGGCATCGGTTCTTTTTTTGTAGGGTCTTTCCTCGCGGGGTGCAGAGGAGGAACGTCTCTTGTCGCCGAAAGGCTTGTCGTCGCTGCTGGATCTTTTGTAGGGTCTTTCTTCCCGGGGAGCAGAAGAAGAACGTCTTCTGTCGCCGAAAGGCTTGTCGTCGCTACTGGATCTCTTGTAAGGTCTTTCCTCGCGGGGTCCGGAGGAAGACGAACGTCTTCTATCGCCGAAAGGCTTGTCGCCGCTGGCCGCTTTTTTGAAAGGTCTTTCTTCGCGAGGTCCTGAAGACGACGAACGCCTTCTGTCGCCGAAAGGCTTGTCATCACTTCCCGCTTTTTTGAAAGGACGTTCACCACGCGATGAAGCAGAGGTTCGTTTGCCGAAAGACGGCTTGTCGTCGCTATCGAATTTCTTATAAGGTCTTTTGGCGCCGCCTTCGTCACCGAAAGTTTTCTTCTTGAAAGCTGGTTTGTCGTCGCGGTCTTTGCCGAAAGGTTTCGCGCTGCGTTTGGCAGCAAAAGAACCTCCATCGGAATCTTTCCGGAACGGTTTACCCGCGGGTTTCTTAAAGGGTTTGTCACCTGAACGGCCGGCGGATCTTCCCCCTGTGCTTTTGGATGAAGGGCCTTTGCGGCCGCGTGATGAACTTGAGGAATCAGATCTGGGCATCGGGTTCGGGGTCTGGGGTAATGGTGGTTTCAGTCTCGGGATTTTCGCCAATCGTGTTTACTTCTGCCACGAAATCTTTCGGGATTGGCAATTCCGCGAGATCATTAATTCCAAAGTACTCCATGAACTTGGGCGTGGTGCCATACAACATCGGACGCCCAATAGTATCAGCCTTGCCGGTGATCTCGATCAAGCTCTTGTCGAGCAGTTTTTGCACGGCATAGTCACAATTAACGCCGCGTATATTCTCAATTTCAGTTTTCGAGATCGGCTGTTTGTAGGCAATGATGGAAAGTGTTTCCATCGCCGACGTAGACAGCCGCTTCTTCGATTGCTGTTTCAACATAATGCCGATGCTGGCCTGGTAGGCGGGCTTGGTCAGGAATTGATAGCCGCCAGACGATTTGAATAGCTGGAAAGAAAATTCTTCGCCCTGAAATTTTTCATCCAGTCGCTGAATAGCACCCAGAATGTCTTCTTCCGGAACGTCTGCATTGAACATTTCGGAAAGGCACGCCTTGATGTCTGCCGTTTTGATGGGCGTGGGCGTGCAAAAGATGAGGGCCTCGATATGGTTTTGTAAAAAGTCCACGGGTAATCGGCGTTGATAAAGATACTGTAAAATCCGGTAAGAAGGCGAACACCTCGTCCGGCAGTGCCGGACGAGGGAAAGGGGCTCTGGTCTAGTCCTGCTGCATCATTTTCGCTTCGATCGACTGTGTCGTATGCGGCACAGCGATGAGGCGTTCCTTAGGGATCAGCTTGCCCGTGACGGAGCAGATGCCATAGGTGCCGTTTTTGATACGGATCAATGCATTTTCCAGGTTCATGATATACTTCTGTTGGCGGGCTGCCAGTTGGCTGAGATTTTCTTTCTCTGCCGTTTCAGCACCGTCCTCCAGCACTTTCGTATTTCCACCCGAGGTGGCATCGGTTCCTTCGTCGTTGTTGCGATTCAGGGTTTCTTTCAGGATTCTATACTCATCGCGGGCTTTGTCCAGCTTTTTGTTGATGAGCGTTTCAAATTCTTTCAATTCATCTTCGGAGTAGCGCGTTCTGTCTTCACCGCTCGATGCTTTCACTTGCTTATGCGCAATTGGTCTCTGATTTGGCACAGGAAAAATGTTTAATTGTGGCGGAGCCGGCTTAGTCGCCGCGGGGGCAGATTGCACCGGCCTATCTGTTTTTTCTTTCTCTACTTTCTTGGGAGCGGATTCCACCTTTTTGGCAACCGGTTTAGGAGCAACAGCCGCTTTGGGCGCAGGTTTTTCAACCTTGGGCGCGGCCTTCTCGACCTTAAGCGCTACGGGCTTCTCCGCTTTCTTCTCCACTACGACCTTTTTAGGAGCTGCTTTCTTTGCTACCACTGCCTTTTTGGCCGGAGCTTTGGGAGCTGCTTTCTTGGCCACAACCTTCTTGGCTGGAGCTTTTTTAGCTTTCGCGGCGACCGTCTTTTTCGCTTTGGCTGCCGGTTTAGCTTTTGCAGGAGCTTTCTTTGCTGCCTTCGAGGTTGTTTTCTTATTCTTAGCCATAATGGGGTTTCTCCGTTTGGTAAAAGATGCGCAAAATTATGCGTCCATGCACGAAAACAAAAATATTGACTTAATTAATTGCCGAACCGGTGTTCTGATTAAATTTCCCCGCCTTTCTTAACCCATGTTTTCGGTATATGGTGAAACTCCTTTTCCCTTTGCTGCTCATTATTGCCCTGGGCTGTACACCAAAAAACGGGAAGAAAGCGGCACTTGCCGACGCAAAACCCGGCCCCATCACCCTGGTGATCCACGGAGGCGCAGGAACCATCCTCCGTCAAAATCTGACACCCGAGAAAGAAGCGGCCTACCGCGAACGCCTCACGGCCGCCCTAGACACAGGCTACGCGGTGCTGGAGCGCGGAGGCAAGAGCACCGATGCTGTGATCGCCGCCATCCGCATCATGGAGGATTCGCCCCTGTCGCCGGCAAAGGGGCCGTCTTCACCAGCGAAGGCATAAACGAACTGGACGCTGCGATCATGGATGGCAGCAATCTCATGGCCGGCGCCGTGGCGGGTGTCACTACCGTTAAAAATCCCATCACCGCAGCCTACGCTGTCATGACAAAGTCGGAGCACGTGATGCTGACGGGCAAAGGCGCCGAGAAATTTGCCGAAGAGCAAGGCCTTGAAATCGTGCCCAACAGCTACTTCTTCGATTCCACCCGCTATCAGCAACTGCTTAAAGCAAAAGCCAACGAAAAAAACCGCGAGGCCCAATGGATCGACCCGCACATAAAAGATAAAAAATTCGGAACGGTAGGCTGCGTCGCCCTCGACCAGTACGGCAACCTCGCGGCCGGTACCTCCACCGGCGGCATGACCAACAAAAAATACGGAAGAGTAGGTGATGCTCCCATCATCGGCGCCGGCACCTATGCTGAGAACGCCACCTGCGCGGTCTCGGGAACCGGCTGGGGAGAATTCTACATCCGTCTCAGCGCAGCCCACGACATCGCCAGCCTCATGAAGTACTGCGGCCTCACTGTGCAACAAGCCGCCGACAGCGTGATCCTGAAAAAACTACCCGCCTTGGGAGGCAATGGCGGCGCGATTGCCCTCGACCGCCAGGGAAATTTCGCCCTCCCGTTTTGTACCTCGGGCATGTATCGCGGCTACATCACCCGGAAAGGCGAAGGCAAAGTTTTCATTTTCAAAGACTGATACAACCCTAAGGCTAGGGTAAGGAATACATTTTTGTCTGTGATTAGTAACATGCTTATGAAAGAGATAGAAAACCTCATTCCGCACCGGAATCCCTTTTTGTATGTAGACGAAGTGCTCTCGTTTTCGCAGGAAGAAATCACCGGCATAAAAACCTTCAGCAGCGCCGACTCCTTTCTGAACGGCAGTTTCCCTGAATTCGGCTTTGTCCCCGGCGTGGTGCTTGTCGAATCGCTGGCCCAATGCGGTGGCGCCGGTGTAAAAAAACTTGGTTTTACCGACGGCCTTTTTGCCCTGGCGGCAATAGAGTTCGCCAACTTTTTCCAAGGACTCCCCTATGAAAAACAGTTCCGCATGGTCATCCAAAACCTTCGTCTCAATCCCAAACTGATCAAGCAAACAGGCATCGGCTACAACGCCGGCGAAAAGATCGTGGAAGCCAGTTGGACCTGCGTCCGAATCCAATAAAACCCACCCACGTTCCCCAACCAAAAGACAAAAAGGTTCCAAGAATTCACCCAGTGAAAACGGGAATGACATCTCAAAAAAAGTTTTACTACCGCTCTCGATTCCTGGGCTTCTGACTGGCTCCTGGCTCCTGGATTCTGGCTCCTGATTTCCGACTCTCAAAACTTCGAGGCTACCACAACTTCTTTGCGAAACGTCTTCACATTCCCTTCGCCGTCAAAGATCTCGAACCAAACCATGTAGGGTCCAATGCGTGCCTTGTCGCCACTATCCCTATCGCCCTCCCACCGGAAAAATCCTTCTGTTCCCAGGATCTCATTATTAGCGATCGTCTTGATACGATGCCCCTGTAAGTCGAACACGTTCACGTTTGCTACGAGGCCACCTTGCTCAAAGGCGTAGTGAATCTGCGTAAAGTCGGGCTGTCCAAGCGATGGAACGAATACCGGTGGAGTGACCTGCACGGCGCTTTCGTCCCACAACAAAGAAGGTACTGCTGAGGAGTTGACATAACCCGGTGTGGCAAATCCGATGGTAGAACTGGCGGACTTCCAATTGGTGGGAACATAGGCGGGCACGTCAAACGATATACGCTCCAACGACACACCTTCGTCGTCCTTTATGAATGGCGAATGAAGGTTTTTTGTATAGGAGAAATGATCGATCAACAGCCCCGTGTCGTCGAGTAAAGCAACCGATCCTTCATCGTCGCTCCACGTGGGCAACGCGGGCACTTCCAGGAAATTCTCCTCCAGCGAAAGCGGATATTCACCTTTCAGAATGTCAGCGGAAACGGTCAGCACCAAATACGCTCCAGGTTTTAATAAAAAATCATTTGTGCTAATGACTTTGGCATTTTTAACAACCCCCTCTTCCAGGTTGGCTACCGACCAGTTTCTGAGATTGAAATATTTGTTTGAAACATTGACGATCTCCAGGAAATCCGTGCCAGTAGGCCTGGGGTTGAACAGGATTTCGTTCAATGCAATGTCAAGACTATCTGCCACCTCAGGCAGGCCAAGGGAAAGACGGGTTTCTGCCATACTGTTTCCTGCACAGTCTTGAACATTGCTAACGGTCATGGTATAGTCCGCACCTGGCTGCAGCGGCGAGGCCAACACAAGGTTTAACTGGGTGAGTGAGGCATCGGTAAACGACACGCTGGCAACCTCGATGGAGGGGTCAATCTTGAAATCGGATACCCTCGGCAGGGCCTTGGCCAGTTTTTCGTCAAAAGTCAGCTGCAGCCCGTTGGCCGAAACCGGCACAGCGGCCAGAAGCCTGGGTCCCCTGAGGTCAGGTTTGGAGGCCAACACTGAATTTTGTCTTCCGGGTGTTCCGCCGGCCGGATCGTCGCTTGTCGTCCAGTTTTGGCCTTCGCTGCACAGGTTGTCGGGGTCGATAATTTCCAGCGACCAGCCCCCTTGTTTCTTGTCGTCGTCGCCATACCAGGCGTCTGAATAGTGGACGGAATCGACGGTCAGGCCATGATTGTCTTTTAGCACGAGGTCGTCAGCGCTATTGTTTAGAGATGGAAAATTGGCCAGATAGATAACATTTTGAACTTGAGTAAGGATTAAAATCGATGATGCGACCACGATATAGTCACCCGGAAGCAGAATTTTGGAGGGTAAAACTGCCACTGAGCTGCCGTCGGTCAGGCTCCAGTTTTCCAGTGAAAAGGGGTGCGGGCTGCGGTTAAAAAGCTCGACGAATTCGGCCTCCGGAAGTCCCACTTTGGGAGAGGGGTCCGGAAAGATTTCCGAAAGGACAACGTCTTTGGTGACGGGAGCCACCACCTCCAGGTAGGTAAATTCCCGCCGGACGGGCGTCATGCTGTTTCCAACCAAATCCGAAACCCCGGTGACCGAAATTTTTGCCGGAAGCCCATTCTCAAAATCCTTTGCAAATCCCAGCACAATGGTCCGGCCATCGGACTGAAGAATAACCGAAACCGGCTCTTCCCCGTTTGACTCCAAACTGAAGTTTCCGGGAGTCTCGGCAGACGCTCGGTCAAGATTTTCGGAGAACGTCAGCGAAAGCGTTCTAGAGGAGAGCGCTTTGATGTCGCTGAGCAGGGGCGCAGTTTTATCGGTAACGGCATGACCCGTGACGATGAAATTATCGAAGAGAAACTTGTCGGAGCGCGTGGCGGTAAAAACGCATGACACACC
>DATDAV010000038.1:0-1445 GCA_036525235.1 Chryseolinea sp.
GCTCAGCTGGGACGTTCGCAGAAATATTATGAGCCAAGAGACGGTTAACGCGCTTTTCGCCGGTGGAGGAGGAGCAGTCCTCGGAGCAATTATTGGCGCTTGGATTACCTGCCGCCTGACCTACGTTTTCCAGAAGAAGCTTCTTGATCAGCAGCTTGCCTTTCTTAAGGAGCAAGCCGTAGAGGATGCAAAGCTTCGCAGAGAAATATATGAGGAAGGGCGGGCGATTTTCCAGGAGTTCCGAAATATGCTGAACACACGGCTTGGAAAGGTTTCTTCCAATACGATTCCCGGTTCTGACAGCTAACCATACGCCAAATGGAAATCCGATCAGCAGCATTCCGACGACAAAACTTAAAAAAAAGATCATAATCATAAATTTGCGAACAAGGCGCTGGAGCTAATGGCCCCATCCACCCGGCGGTTTTGTTCCGACTTCCGGCTCATGATTGATCCTTTGGTTGAAGTGAGGGCGTTGTGGGCCATAGCTCAGCTGGGACGTTAGCCCATAAAAATCATGAAAACCACCCACACATTAATCATCGCCCTGCTTTTCAACATTGTAGCTGTATCAGCGAAGGCAGAAGGACCTTTACATGTTACTGCTCCACCTGATTGGAGCGTCAAATATGACGATTCCAAGGGAATTCAATTTTACAGCGCTAAAAAGACGGGGGCTAAAAATCTCGTTTTGATGTTTAGCCGGTGGCCAGCATCTAACGATCCTAAACAAATTCCTGTTTTTATTGACCAGATGGGGAAAGCGTTCGCTGAGCAGGCCAAAAATACTCCGGAATTGAAAGGCATAGATACGACTTATACTGTTGAACCTCTTAAAGGGGATTCATTTAGCGGAAGCATGATTCGATTCAAATTTCAAGAAGGCATTCAAACCATGTTTATGATCAGCAACGGCGACGGGATTTGGAATGGGCAGTATACTGGACCGGAGTCAGACTGGAAGGACGCTCTGAAGATTCTTACCACATTGAAAATACAGGGCTAACAAGGCGCTGCAGCTAACCCCTAGCCGCTTCGCGTTACTTTCTCACGACCGCCAATCCTTTCCATCCACGCCATCACAGAGTTTGTGCGCCTGTTCGGGGTAGCTGAGCTTGGCGTTAGGTAAAGAACCATGGCCACCTTTAAAGAATTGCGCGAATTCGAAAGACGATTCGATACAATGTCCGTAGATGAACTCCGGAAATGGAAAACATATTGGACCGAACACGCACAACATCTGCAACCCAAGATGAAAAAACAAGCGATGAAGCGAGTCTATGACATCGAGAAAGCGATTGAAAAGCGATCGCAAGAAAACTGAAAGACCTAACCATGCGTTCCAGTGTCATGCCCCCATGCTGATCCTCGCGAGCTGTAGGGGATCGCTGAACGCCGACGTTAGGCCGAAAAAAATATGAAAAGATTACTTCTGATCCTAGGAA
>DATDAV010000039.1:0-17204 GCA_036525235.1 Chryseolinea sp.
GTGAAACAAAGGTATTTGTGAAGATCAAATAACCCCCGGACCCCTGCCGCTCACCCCTTTTCCCGCCTGAAAAGTTCGCTTCTTTCCCTACCTTTGCCCCATGGTAGAGACGGCAAAGCGCGATATCCGGAAGCTGAAGCTCGATGAGTTGAAGGAATTCTTTGTACAGCATGGGGAAAAGCCCTTTCGGGCCCAGCAGGTGTATGAATGGCTCTGGAACAAATCGGCCAAGGATTTCGACCAGATGAGCAACCTTTCCATAGGCCTGCGCGATATGCTGAAATCGCATTTTACCATCAATCACATCAAAGTAGACCACATGCAGCGCAGCGCCGACGGCACCATAAAGAACGCCGTCACGCTGTTCGACGGCATGGTGGTGGAATCGGTGCTCATCCCGACCGAAAAGCGCATCACAGCCTGTGTTTCGTCCCAGGTGGGTTGCAGCCTGGCTTGCAAGTTTTGTGCTACGGCTCGTCTGAAACGCCAGCGCAACCTCAGCCCCGACGAGATCTACGACCAGGTGGTGGCCATCCGCGAGCAGGCCGAGTTGTTCTTCAACCGCCCCCTCACCAACATCGTGTTCATGGGCATGGGCGAACCGCTTTTGAACTACGCCAACGTGATGACGGCCATCGACAAGATCACCGCCCAAAAAGGCTTGAACATGGCCTCCAAGCGCATCACCGTATCGACGGTGGGCATCGCCAAAATGATCATCAAGATGGCCGACGACAAGGTGAAGTTCAACCTCGCCGTATCGCTACACGCCGCGCTGGACAAGACCCGCTCGTCCATTATGCCCATCAACGACACCAACCCCCTGGAAGAGCTGGGCGACGCGCTGCGCTATTGGTACGACAAGACCAAGCGCAAAGTGACCTATGAGTACGTGGTTTGGAAAGGCATTAACGACTCGGAAGAACATGCCCGGGCGCTGCTGAAATTCTGTAAGATCATCCCCTCGAAAGTAAACCTCATCGAATATAACCCCATCGATGACGGTGAATTTCAACAGGCTTCTGAGGAAGCCCTGAATATGTATATGGACTTGTTGGAACGGAACGGCATCACTACCCGCATCCGCAAAAGCCGTGGCAAAGACATCGATGCCGCGTGTGGCCAACTTGCCAATAAAACTTAATTTGTCCCCCGCGCATCCTAACCCAAACAATGCTTCGGACAAGCACTATTAATGGTCGTATGAAGAGTTGGCTAAAACTCGTTTTGATCGCGGTCTTGCTGGCGGGTACCGCTGGTTCAGGATGGGCACAAAAAAGAACGCGCGGTATCGTGGTGGACTCGATGTCCATGTCGGCGATGCCGGGTGTGCAAGTCATGATCAAGCGAACCAAACGGGGCACCATCACCGACGCCACGGGCGTGTTTGTGGTGAACACCTTGCCCACGGACACCCTGGTGCTCACTTCCCTGGGCTATCGCACGATCACGCTGCCCCTGATCTTTGAAGAAGAGGACATCATGATCCGCATGAGCGAGCGCGTGAAGATCCTCAAGGAAATCACCATCACCGGCGCGCGCATCGGCGAGAACGACATCATCCGAACCCAGCATAGCAAACCCCAGAAAATGACCGTTCGCGATGCCTTCTCCAGTCCGTGGGAGTATTTTTCGAAAGGGCAAAAGGAGCGGCGCAAAGTGGTGAAGCTCATCAACGAGAACGACCGCATCAAGACCTACATCCAGATCATCAACGACCAAACGCTGCGGGAGAGCATTATGGAGGAGCTGGACATCACGGAAACCCAATACTACAACACCCTGGCCCAGTTCAACCAGCAGAGTCGCGATGTGTTGTATTCCACCGATCCCGAAGAAATCATCATTTCTTTGAAATCTTTCTTTGCCCGGACGTATCATTAGGGAAAGCCCCGTCGTATAGACCTATAAATCCCTGCTCATGAAAACCGCACCATCCTGGGTGGACAGGACCCTGTATCCCTTTACCTCACATTGGCTGAAGGTAGAGGAAAACGAACTCCACTATATCGATGAAGGCCAGGGCGAAGTTCTGCTCTTTGTCCACGGCACGCCGGAATGGTCATTCGGCTTTCGCGACCTGGTCAAAGCCTTACGGGATAGCTACCGGTGTGTGGCGGTGGACCTGTTGGGCTTCGGCTTGTCGGACAAGCCTCCCGGGGAATTCTATACCTGTGCAGCCCATAGCGGGCGGTTGGAGAAATTCATTCAGCAGCTGGGATTGAAAAACATCAACATCGTTGCCAATGATTTCGGGGGGAGTATCGCCATGAGCTATGCCTTACAGCACCCGGAAAATGTGAACCGGATTGTGCTCTTCAACACCTGGATGCGTTCATTAAAAGCTGAGCCGCACTACACGCGGCCGGCGCGCATCATCCGTTCGGTCTTTGGCAAGTTTCTTTATCAAACCTTGAATGCGCCGGTAAACACCATCATGCCGGCGGCCTACGCCGACAAAAAGAAACTCACCAAAAAAGTGCACCAGCATTATAAAGATGCCTTGCCAAAAGGCGACCGCAAAGGGCCCTATGGATTTGGATTGGAGATGAGCTATGCGCACGAATGGTGGCAGCAGCTGTGGGACAACATAGATCGGTTTGAAGCAAACCGTTTCCTCATCTTTTGGGGGCTTAAAGATTCTTTCATTCTCCCTGCCGAGCTTGCCCAATGGAAAACCAAGTTACCCGGCGCCACGTTCGTCGAGTTCGACGATGCCGGTCATTTTGTGCAGGAGGAAAAACCGCAGGAGATGGTTCGCGGGATCCGGGAGTTTTTAGTGCGCTAGCCGTTACTTTTTGCTGGCGTTAAAAAGCTTTTCCTTTTCTTCTTTGGTCAGACTTTCATAGCCGCCGTCGGAGATCTTGTCGAGAATGGCGTCGATCTCGGCTTGAGAGATTGCCGAAGCCTTGTTAGGTTTTTTGCCCGATGATGTTTCTTTGCGATAGGTCACTTTAACATTCCGGCGGGGTGCAAATAAATTTTTGACCCACTGGATGAAAAATGTGACCCAGATACCCAGGTTATTGCCCCGTTGCAGTTGTTTGATGTAGACGAATCCCATCAGCGCACCGCCCAGGTGAGCGAGGTTACCGCCGGCGTTTGACTGCGTGGTGCCCAAAAAAGAAATCACGACATAAAAGGCGGCAATGTATTTGATGCGCACGGGCCCGATGAACATGAGAAAGAAGGTGTAGTCAGGCAACAACGTGGCTGCTCCCACTACGATGGCATAGATGGCGGCAGACGCCCCTACCATTCCCGGAAAATCAAGTGAACGGTCGATGTAGAACGGGACCGTATTGAACATGATCAGGTACACCAGCGCGCCGGCCAAACCTCCCATCACATACATCGCCACCACTTTGTCGCTGCCCAGGTATTCAGCAAAGATGCTTCCGAACCAGTATAGCGCCAACATGTTGAAGAGAATGTGGCTTATATCCCAACGGCTATGCGCAAACATGTAGGTGACCAGCGTCCAGGGGCGGGTAAGAAATTCACTCAGAACGGGGGGTATGGAAAACTGGTTGTACACCAGGTTGGCAAACCACTCGGTGTTTGTCCAGCCGCAGATCACGGACAGCACGCCAATCGCAACAAAGATCACGACGTTGATGATGATCAACTGCACGTGTGCGTTGTTGTAGCGTTGAAAGGCGTTTTTAAAATCGTCAAACATAGTTCTCTACGCGGCGTGTATTAATTTCCTTGCTTTCGCCAGGCGGTGATGATGAAAAAGCCAAAGACCACTCCACCCAAGTGGGCGAAATGAGCGGTGTTGCCGCTCGGGTCCATCATAAAACTGAGCCCACCCAGAAGCAGCACCAGGTATTTTGCTTTGATGGGTATGGGCGGGATGAGCAGTTGTATTTCCATGTTTGGAAACAACATACCGAAGGCTGTCAGCAACCCATAGATGGCGCCGGAAGCGCCCACCATGGTGCCAAAGGATTCGATATGTAAAACCTGGTCTACAAAAATATTGAATATGCTGGCACCGATGCCGGTAATCAGGTAAAAAATAGTGAAGCGCTTGGCGCCCCAATAGCCTTCCAGGATCGGCCCCATAAACGCGAGGGTCAGCATATTGAAAAAGATGTGACTGATGCCGCCGTGTACAAACATATAGGTAAACAGCTGGTAGGGCCGGAAACAATCTGTATGGGCGTTGTACAACGACAGGTAGGCTGTAATTCTATCGACGGTATGCGAAAAGGAGCCGAAGCAACCGCCTATGTCGACGAGGGGTGTCAGTTTGCCTGCTAGGAACGATCCTACAAAAATAAGAACGTTGATCATGATCAGATTTCGTACAACCGGAGTAAGTCTCAGCATATTAAAGTGATTGGTCTTCGTCTATATAGTCTACCGAAAGTAAGCTTCTATTTTATTCAACTCAAAAATAAAAAACGTCGGTTTTCCATCGGGAGCATAGTTTGGGGTGGAGCATACAAATAAATTGTCGATCAGGGCCTGCATTTCCTCGCGCGCCAGCACCTGCCCTGCTTTCAGGGCCGCACGACGGGCCAGGGCGCGGGCCAGGTTTTCCCGCAACGGCAGGGAAAGCTCGGCCTGGTTGATCTTGAACTGCTCGATGAGCCCCTCAAACAATTCCTTCTCCCGGCTGGCCGGAATATTACCGGGCACACCGTTTACCAGCAAGGTATTTTTGCCGAACACTTCGATCCGGAAGCCCAACGACTCAATTTCCTGTTGCATTTCCAGCACCAGCGCAAAGTCGGCCGCAGGAAAGGTAATGGCTTGGGGGAATAGGCTCTGCTGGCTTTGGGCCGATTTATTTTTTACCTGCGTCAAAAATTTCTCGTATAAGATCCGTTCGTGTGCCGCCTGCTGGTCTACGATCATCATGCCCGATTTCACCTGTTTAACGATATACCGGTTGTGAAGTTGGAAACATGTTTTTTGCTCCAACGGCGCGTCGGCCTGTTGGTTTAGGGCGCTCTCGAACCGCAGGGTTTGCACGGGCGCGGTGTCCGGCGGCACATTCAGGCGCACCGGCGGCGGCTCGCCTTCGTACAGCCGCTCCCAGTTTTCGCGGCTGCTGCGGGGCACGGAGCTGAACCGCTCTTCGAAATAGACTTCGCGCGTTTGGTTCGACGCCTGCGACAGTTTGGAAATAATATTCACATCGGCATCGAAATCGATGGCCGGCGTGAGGTTGTGGGCACCCAATGCCTGGCGGGCGGCCGACAGCACCACCGCATAGACGGCCCGTTCGTCGTCGAACTTGATCTCGGTCTTGGTGGGATGCACGTTCACGTCGATGTGTTTCGGATCGATCTCGATGAAGAGCACGTAGAAGGGAAATGTATTTTCGGGCAACAAGCCTGCGTAGGCGCCCATGATGGCATGATTCAGGTAGTTGCTGCGGACGAAGCGTTTGTTGACAAACAAAAATTGTTCGCCGCGTTTCTTCTTTGCCCCATGGGGTTTGCCCAGGTAGCCGGTGATCTTCACGAGCGGCGTCTCTTCCTGGCAGGCCGCCAGTTGTTCCTGGTATGACTTTCCGAAAATACTAACGATGCGCTGGCTCAGCTTCGCGGGATGCAGGTCATACTCCAAGGTGTCGGTCTCGATCAACTGGAAGCCTACCTCGGGATGGGCCAGGGCCAGACGCTGAAATTCATCGACGATGTGTTGGTATTCGTTGGCATTCGACTTCAGGAAATTGCGCCGTGCGGGGATGTTGAAGAAAAGATTTTTCACGCTGATGCTGGTGCCCGGCTCACAAGCCACAGGCTCCTGGCGTTTCACATCCGATCCTTCGACCACGACAAGCGTGCCCAGCTCCTGGTCGTGGGGACGCGTCTTCATCTCCATTTGCGACACGGCGGCCAGCGAGGCCAGGGCTTCGCCGCGGAAGCCCATGGTGTGGAGGGTGAACAGGTCTTCGGCGGAGCGGATCTTGGAGGTGGCGTGACGCTCCAGGCTCATGCGTGCGTCGGTCTCCGACATGCCCTTGCCATTGTCGATCACCTGCAGCAAGGTCTTGCCCGCTTCTTTGAGGATCAGCTTGATGTGGGTGGCATCGGCATCGATTGAATTTTCCATCAGCTCCTTCACGGCCGAGGCAGGGCGCTGCACCACTTCACCGGCGGCGATCTGGTTGGCTATGGAGTCCGGTAAAAGCTGAATGATATCAGGCATGCAATGAATATACGCTTAACAGTCACAAAAATGTGTCATTCGATCTGCATTCTAAAGACAATTCTGGAAGAACATTCCGCGCGATGGCCTGTTTTTTATTTTATGCTCTCCGGGATATGGAAAAAAGGACGCCGGTCGTTGATCCATTAACCGGGCTATAGCGCGAGTTACCTCCGTTCGCTTATCTTCAAAGGGCAATATGTTTAAATACCCTTTCAATTCGTTAATTTTATACTTTACTCTTTGGAGGCTTCATTTTTTAAACTCTCAACATCAAACGAATGCTACAAAAAGTTTTCCTGAGCTTTCTGATCCTGGGCGGCATGCTCACGGCCGCATCGGCCCAATCGAAGAAGAACCATTGGGTCGACAGCGTGTTCCACACCCTGAGCGTGGAGGAAAAAATCGGTCAGTTGTTCATGGCCACGGTGCCACCCCACGCCACCAAGGACCAACTGCGCGAGGTGGAGGACAACATTCGTAACCACGATATCGGTGGCATCATCTTCCAACAGGAAACGCCCCTGCACCAGGCCCGGGCCACCAATGTCTTTCAAGCCGCCTCGCACCTGCCCCTGTTCGTGGGCCAGGAAGCCGAATGGGGATTAGGACAGTCGGTCGACAGCACCATAAGCTTCCCCAGACCACTCATCATGGGGGCCATTCGCAATGACACGCTCGTGTACCAGGCCGGAAGGGAAGTGGCCAACCAGATGAAAATGCTCGGGGTGAACCTCAACTTCGGGCCCACCGCCGACATCAACAACAACCCACAGGACCCGATGATCAGCTACCGTTCTTTTGGCGAAAACAAAGTGAACGTGGCCGGCAAGGCCACGGCTTTTATGCGGGGCATGCAAGACCACGGTGTGCTCGCTTGCGCCAAACACTTTACCGTGAAAGGTCTTACCGTGACGGATGTTCACAAAGATTTTCCCAGCATCAAGCCCACCATCGACTCGGTGCGCTCCTATCCCTACATCAAGCTGTTTGAAAATAACCTGGCCGGGGTAATGCCCGCCGCTTCCACCTTCCCGCTTTTCTACGAAAGTAAAAACCTGATCAAAAAAAATGCCTTCGATGCCGCCACGCTCTCGCTGTTCTTTACCGGCGAATGGCTGAAGGGGAAATTGAATTTTAGCGGCCTTGTGTTTGTCGATCTCCACCAGGTGAAAACGCTCGCCGAAAAAGTGAGAAGCGGCGAAGCGGAGATGTTTGCCTTCCAGGCCGGCAATGATATCCTGATCGGCTCGCAAGACGTGGGTCCTGCTATCCGCAGGATAAAAAAGCTCCTGAAGACGGGCGACGTTTATGAAACCCAACTGGACAACAGCGTGAAGAAGATCCTGGGTTTCAAATACGATGCAGGCCTGTCGAAACGCAAGCCCGTGAACCTCGACAACCTGGTGGCCCGCCTCAACGGTCCGGCCCCACGCCTGATGACTCAAAAACTGTATTCCGCGGCGGTTACCGTGGTGAGCAATACGCATCGCACGTTGCCTCTAAAAGTATTGGAGAACAAACGCTTTGCCTTTATCTCCAGCCATGCGGCTGCACCCAACAAAGAGTTTGTTAACACGCTGAACAAATACGTGCACACCTCCTACTTCACGCTCGACGAAAAGAGCGACCTCATGGAGTTGTCCGATGGACTGCGCGGGCACGACGTGATCATCGTCGGCATATTTCCGCAGACGGCGCCAGCGGTTATCGAACGGCTGAACACCTTATTAAAACAAAGTACTGCGGAGATCATTTATTGTGATTTCGGCAACGAGAGTTTCCTGCGATCGGCCAGTACGTTACCCACGGTGGTTACGGCCTATACCAACACCCCGGAAACCCTCCGGGCCGTCCCTCAAATCATTTTCGGCGCGTTGCCCGCGCATGGCGCATTGCCCATCGCGGCCTCGCCCCTGCTACCGGAAGGAAGGGGCCAGTCGTTCGATGCCATTAAACGTCTATCCTATTCCATTCCCGAAGACGCCGGCATGGAAAGCCGTTTGTTGCCCAAGATCGACAGCATTGTAGCGGAGGCCATCAAGATGGGTGCCACGCCGGGATGCCAGGTGCTGGTGGCCCGCGGCGGCAAGGTGATCTACGACAAGTCGTTTGGCTACCTCACCTACGACAACACCTCACCCGTAACCAGCGAAACCATTTACGATCTGGCGTCGCTCACCAAAGTTTCGGCCACGCTGCAGTCGGTGATGTTCATGTACGAGAAGGGCATGATCGACATTCATAAAAAAATCTCGTATTATCTGCCGGAACTGAAGAACACCAACAAGAAAGACATCACCTTGCTGGAGATCCTGACGCACCAGGCAGGACTCGCCCCGTTTATACCGATGTGGAACGAGACCGTGAAAGACACCACGTTTCTTCCTCTATATTATAGCCGGAAAAGAGACGAACATTATCCGCTGCAAGTTTCCGGCAATTTATTTGCCGCCACCAACATCCGCGATTCCGTGTGGTCGTGGATCTCAAAATCGAAACTGGTAGACCGGCCGGCGCGCACGCCCTTTGGCTATAAATACAGCGACCTCGGATTCCTCATGTTGCAACGCCTGGCCGAGCGGATGTTAAATCAACCGCTGGATGAATTTCTCCACCAGAATTTATATGAACCCCTGGGCGCCTACACCACGGGTTACTTGCCCCTGAGCCGTTTCCCGCTTCAAACCATTGCGCCCACCGAAGACGACAAGATCTATCGCAAGACGCGCATCGCCGGCACCGTACACGACGAGCGGGCGGCCATGATGGGCGGCGTGGCGGGGCATGCGGGGTTGTTCAGCAACGCTACCGACCTGGCCAAGCTGGGGCAAATGTTGTTGCAGATGGGCGAATATGGCGGCACCCGTTATTACCGGCGATCGACCGTTCAAACTTTTACCGCTAAGCAATTTGACAAAAGCCGCCGAGGTTTAGGATGGGATAAGCCCGTGCAAAGCGATTGGAACAGTCCCACGTCGCTAAAGGCCTCACCCCAAACCTTCGGGCATACCGGGTTTACGGGCACGTGCATGTGGGTGGACCCCGAGTTCGACCTGGTCTATGTTTTTCTTTCCAACCGGGTATATCCCGACCGGAACAATAAACTAAACAACGCCAATATACGTTCTCGCATTCAAGACGTGGTATACGAGTCCATTTTCAGCTACTGCGGCGATGTTCCGGACGACGACACGGAGGCCGACACATCGCTGGTGACCAGTCGCCGGTAAAGTTTGCAATAAACCAGACAAGGGTTCGTCTCAAGGCTTAAGGCACACGTCCGCACTTTTAACAATTAAATAACACACCCACACGCCAGGGTCCCGTTATTCCGGGTGCCCCCAACCTTAACGACACAACGAACCTAAACATGAATATTGGAATTGTCTGCTATCCCACCTTTGGCGGAAGCGGTGTAGTTGCCACCGAACTTGGAAAGGCACTGGCCCAAGAGGGTCATAAAGTTCACTTCATTACGTATTCGCAACCTCCGCGATTGGATTTTCTGAACGAGAATCTTTTTTATCACGAGGTCGATTTTCACTCTTACCCCCTTTTTGATTTTCCCCCTTACGAACTGGCCCTGGCCAGCAAGATGGTAAGCGTGGTGAAGAACGAAAAGCTGGACTTGCTCCACGTACATTATGCCATCCCCCACGCGTCGGCGGCCTACATGGCCAAGCAAATTTTAAAGACGCACGGCATTGTTATTCCAGTGGTCACTACGTTGCACGGCACCGACATTACCCTGGTGGGCAAAGATGCCTCCTACGAACCGGTGGTCACCTTCAGCATCAACGAGTCCGACGGGGTGACGGCGGTTTCGGAAGACCTGCGGCGGGAAACGTACCATTCGTTCAAGATCACCAACGACATCGAGGTGATCCCCAATTTTATTGACCTGGAGAAATTCAAGAAACAAAAGAAAGATCACTTCAAAAAAGCCATTTGCCCCAACGGCGAGATGTTGATCGTGCACACGTCGAACTTCCGGAAAGTGAAGCGCGTAGGCGATGTGATAAATATTTTTGCCAACATTCACGCCGAAATTCCTGCTAAATTGTTAATGATCGGAGATGGCCCAGAACGCAGCAAGGCCGAGACCCAGTGCCGCGAATTGGAGATCAGCCAGGACGTGCGCTTCCTGGGCAAGTTGGAAGCGGTGGAGGAAGTGCTTTCCGTGGCCGATCTTTTCCTGATGCCTTCTGAAAAAGAAAGCTTTGGGTTGGCCGCGCTGGAAGCTATGGCTTGCGAAGTGCCGGTGATCTCATCGGACACGGGAGGCTTGCCGGAGCTTAATGTTCAGGGTGTTACCGGGTTTATGAGCCCGGTGGGTGATGTAGAAGACATGACCCGTAAGGCACTGTTTATTTTGGACAAGAATAACCTTCAGACGTTTAAGGACAATGCCCTGAAACGCGCCAAGGAATTTGACATCAGCCGGATCTTGCCGCTGTATGAAGGTTATTATCAACGGGTAATGGAGAAAACTGCATCAAAAGCGGCGTTATAGCCGTATAAAACCTTGAGGAAAAAAATCTGTCATTAAACCCCATGACGCGATGCTAGCAGATGTAATGCCACCTGAGATCAAACCGAAGAATCAAGGGAGCAAGCAGCTCTTCAAGAGCCCTGTTCTTGAAAAATTGTCACGCACGCACATCTCTGTTCCCTTGCTCATCTTCACCACGTTTTCAAGTGCTCTTTTATATTGGAGCATCACCCACACTACGTTGTCGGCCCTGCAAACCATATTGATGTTTTTGCTGGGGGTCGTTTCGTTTTCGTGGGTGGAGTATACCGTGCACCGTCACGTGTTTCACATGGCCACGTACAACAAGTTGCGTGAAAAGGCTCAATATGTCATGCACGGTGTTCACCATGAATTCCCAAAAGACAAAGACCGGCTGGCCATGCCGCCGCTGCTGAGCGTTACCATTTCCACCATCCTGCTGTTGCTTTTCCGGTTGGTTTTGGGCGACTTCGCATTTTCTTTTCTGCCGGGTTTTCTCGTAGGCTATGCGGCCTATCTTTCCATACATTATATCGTGCACGCTTTTCCGCCACCAAAAAATATTTTCCGCAAGCTTTGGATCAATCATGGCATGCACCACTATAAAAATGGGGATATCATTTTCGGGGTGTCGTCGCCGCTGTGGGACTACATCTATGGGACGATGAAGGATAAGAAAAGCTCAACCTGAGCAGCCTCATCCGGCCCATATCAAGCAAAAAGCCACCTTGGTTTCCCGCGGTGGCTTTTTTATAGCTCAGGTTAATGAGTGCTTTTTAGAGGCGCGTTTGCTTCGCCGAGTTGGCTTTGGCTGGAGCCTTCGAGTAGGTCGGACAGGTATACTCCGAACAGGCAGCGAGCATGACAGAGGCCGCCAAGATTAAAACAACTACTGACTTTCTCATGGGAATATTGGTTTGTTTGTCGATCAAAATTAACGTCTATCGACAAAATCACTATTTTATTCTTGGACAAATCCTTACATGGGACCTTAAAGTTTTTAGAAATTAACTTTTGAGGGCGAAACAGATTTCTCAAATTAATGGTTTAGTGTGATATATAGGCCCAAAACCCATGCTTGGATACCGATTTTCGAATTACACTCCCCCCGACGACAAGGATAAAAGCGATTTCCAGAAACTGCTGAACGTATTCATGCAGCTGATCCTCATCACCTCTGGCAACGTTTCCGAGGCCCTGCAATGGCTCACGGAGGTGGACCGCCAATACGGCCTCACCAACGATCAGTACGGAATTGGCAATTTTATTGAGGATTTGAAGCGGGAAGGCTATATCACCGACGAGGGCCCCAAAGGGGAGTTCAAGTTAAAGGCAAAAAGCGAACAAAACCTACGTCAATCGGCCCTGGAGGAGATCTTCGGGAAGCTGAAAAAGACGAAATCCGGCGAGCATAATACACACCACAGCGGCCTGGGTGACGAGCAGACCACCGAGCACCGCGACTACGAATTTGGCGACACCCTCGACCAGATCTCGGCCACCGACTCACTGCGCAACGCCCAGATCAACCACGGGCTCGACAACTTCTTCATGACCGAACAAGACCTGGAGGTGATGGAAAGCGAGTTCAAAACGCAAACGTCCACCGTGCTGATGATCGACATCTCGCACTCCATGATCTTATACGGCGAAGACCGCATCACGCCCGCCAAAAAAGTAGCCATGGCCCTGGCCGAGCTCATCACCAAAAAATATCCGAAAGACACCCTCGACATTCTCGTGTTTGGCGACGACGCCTGGCAGATTGAAATCAAGGATCTTCCCTATTTACAGGTAGGACCGTATCACACCAACACGGTGGCGGGCCTCGAACTGGCGATGGATATTCTGCGAAAAAGAAAAAACAACAACAAACAGATCTTCATGATCACGGACGGCAAACCCACGTGTATCAAGCAAGGCATAAAATATTATAAGAACGCTTTTGGATTGGATCAGAAGATCTTGAACAAGACTTTGAACCTTGCCGGGCAACTGCGCAAGTTAAAAGTGCCGGTTACTACTTTTATGATCGCCACCGATCCGTATCTGAAAGCCTTTGTGCGTGATTTTACAAAAGCCAACAACGGCAATGCTTACTATAGCAACCTGGAAGGCCTGGGTAACCTGGTGTTCGAGGATTTCAAGAGAAACAGAAGGAAGAATTTATAACCGGTCGTCTTTCTCCCAAATTTCCGGTTTCATTTTTTTAAAAACATCAAACCACACGAATGGATCATTCAAAGATTAACACGCTGGGTCAGCTAAGGCTGGCCGGCTACAAACCCCGGTCGATCAAAGAAGAATTGCGCGAGAACCTGATCGCGCGGCTTCGGAAAAAAGAAACGGTATTTGCGGGCATCTGGGGTTACGAAGAAACCGTTATCCCCGATCTCGAACGCGCGATTCTGGCCGGCCACGACATCAACCTGCTGGGCTTGCGTGGACAAGCCAAGACCCGTTTGGCCCGGCTCATGGTCCACTTGCTTGACGAGTATGTTCCCATCATCGAGGGCTCCGAATTGAACGACGACCCTTTGGCACCGTTCTCGCGCTATGGCAAAGACAAAGTGAAAGAACTCGGCGACAACACCCCGGTGGCCTGGATGCATCGCGACGACCGCTATTCCGAAAAACTGGCCACGCCCGATGTTTCCATTGCCGATCTCATCGGCGATGTGGACCCGATCAAGGCCGCTACACTGAAGCTTCCTTATTCGGACGAACGCGTGATCCACTTTGGATTGATCCCGCGGTCGAACCGGAGCATTTTTGTGATCAACGAGTTGCCCGACTTGCAGGCCCGCATTCAGGTGGCGCTCTTCAATATTTTACAAGAGGGCGATATCCAGATCCGCGGCTTTAAGATCCGCATGCCTTTGGATATTCAATTTGTGTTCACCGCGAACCCGGAAGACTACACCAACCGGGGCAGCATTGTTACACCACTGAAGGACCGCATCGACAGCCAGATCATCACGCACTATCCGAAGACCTTGGAGATCGGTAAACGCATTACCCAACAAGAAGCCCGTCTGAAAGACATTCAACGCCAAACGGTTTCTGTCAACGAGATCGCGAAAGACCTGGTGGAGCAGATCGCCTTCGAGGCGCGCAAGAGCGAATACGTGGACGCCAAGAGCGGCGTGTCGGCTCGCCTGACCATCTCGGCCTATGAAAATTTGGTGGCCGCCGCAGAGCGAAGAAGCATCCTCAACAACGAGAAGAATGTGAACATCCGCATTTCCGATTTCATTGGTGTGGTCCCGGCCATTACTGGCAAAGTGGAGTTGGTCTATGAAGGTGAGCAGGAAGGTCCGGGCATTGTGGCGCAGAACCTGGTGGGCAAGGCCTTGCGCACGCAATTTCTGAATTACTTCCCCGACCCTGATAAATTCCGAAAACAAAAAGAGAAGAGTCCGTATAAAAAAGTCGCCAACTGGTTTGGTGATGGCAACACGGTGGACCTGCTTCACGACAGCGCCCAGGCCGAGTTTGAGCAAAAGCTGAAGTCCATCCCAGGCCTGCTTGACCTGGTGAATGAGTTTCACAAAGGCCAGGACGCGGCATCGAAATTATTTTTGATGGAGTTTGCCCTGCATGGTTTAGCGGAGTACAGTCTTATCAGTAAACACAATCTCACCGCGGGACTTCAATTCAAGGACTTGCTGAGCAGTATGTTCACCCTACCGCGCCCCGGACAAGAAGAGGACGATGACGATGAAGCATTGGGCGGAAAATTTTAAGGCCTGAATTTTTTCTTGTGACCGGTCATCGTGATGTATTTTCTTAACAGATTTTGTACTTTTAAGAAAGCCGGTTTTTTTATGAGCATCGACGGTGAAAAATTAAAACTCATTCAGTGGATCCTCTCTCTGGAGGAAGGGGCCGCACTTGACCGGGTGAAAATGCTCATGAAGAATCAGAGGAATCTAGATTGGTGGGATAAGATCACAAAGGAAGAAAGAAGCGCGATCGAAAAGGGATTGGAGGAGCTGAAGTCGGGCAGGGTAAAATTTCACAGTCAGGCCAGGAAGTTGTATGCGAAGTGGCTGTGAAATTCGGTGATCGCATACCGTTTCTCCTGGTGAATTGATCGATAACACAATACCGGGCAGAGCATCGCCTGAAGCGTCCTGACCGTATACAATCCGATGGCCTTTCGGTGTGGTTTCTATTCCGTTTTTATTCCATCAAAACAAAAAGAAGCCAGACCAACATCAAAGCTAGCCATGAACAAGCCGCAGGAATCCGTATCCTTTCAACCCCGGCAGGTTCAGCTTCTGCAACAGCTTGTCCGGAAAGGTGAAGGTGCTGTGCTGGAGTTCAAGCGCAAGGCCTCTAACCCCGAAAAGATCGCGCGTGAAATGATCGCCTTCGCCAACACCGAAGGCGGCAC
This sequence comes from Chryseolinea sp., assembly GCA_036525235.1. Lineage (GTDB taxonomy): Bacteria > Bacteroidota > Bacteroidia > Cytophagales > Cyclobacteriaceae > Chryseolinea. The sequence continues at coordinate 15,087 of DATDAV010000039.1, forward strand.
ACTGCTGGTGGGCATTGGCGACGATGGCACCATTCCGGGGTTGAAATATCCTGAAGACGACGTGCATGTTATTAAGGAGATCTTGAAACGCGTACGTCCCGCCCTTTCGCTCACCGAAACCCTTATCCCGCTAGGCAACCAGCGCACGGTCATCCAATACGATATCGCCAAAAGCGAGCGTAGACCGCACTACTTCCTTGGCGATAACCAGGCAAAGGAATCGTTCGTGCGGGTGGAAGACAAGAGCATCAAGGCAAGCCGCGAGGTGCGGGAGATCATCCGGCGCCGGCAGCGCCAAAAGGACATCGGGTTCCGGTATGGCGATCACGAACAATTCCTGATCAAATACCTGGACGAGCACAAACGGATCACCCTCAAAGAGTTCATGATGCTCACGGGACTGAAGCGGTTCTATGCTTCCAAGAAATTAGTGCTCTTGGTTTTGGCTGACGTGCTGCGGGTGTCGCCGCACGAACGGGGCGATGTCTACTCTATTGCGTTCGGCAAAGTTTCATAAAAACTTTTCTTAAAAGTTACACGCTTTTCATTTCCATTCATTACATTTCGTAAACCAAGTTCTTTGTGTCGCATGGCCAAAACCAAAAAGGAAAAAAAGATCTTCGTACTCGATACTTCGGTCATAATCTACGAGCACAACTCCATCCTTAATTTCGACGAACATGATGTGGGCATCCCCATCACCGTACTCGAAGAACTCGACAACTTCAAGAAGGGCAACGACACCAAAAACTTCGAAGCCCGCGAGTTCATCCGCCTCATAGACAAACTGGCCAAAGGCCAGATGCTCCACAACTGGAACCCCATCAACGGCAAAGGTAAAGGTGTGTTCAAGGTGTTGATGGACACCAAGAGCACTATCGACGCCAACAAGGTCTTCAACGAAGAAAAGGCCGACCACCGTATTCTCAACTCGGCGTTGCAGTTGCAAAAAGAAGCGAAAGACCGCAAGATCATCCTCGTCTCCAAAGACGTGAACCTGCGTCTCAAAGCCAAAGCCCTGGGTCTGCAATCGGAAGACTACACCACGGGCAAGGTTCAAAACATTTCTTCTCTCTACACGGGCAAGACCATCCTGGAAGATGTTGACTCCAACATGATCAACCTCCTCTATGAAAAAGGCTATTGCCCTCCCGGCGATTTGCTGGGCAAAATAGCGCCCGTCAAGAATCACTACTATATTTTAAAGAGCGGAAAAAAGTCTGCGCTTGCCTACTACAATCCCTTCAACGAAATGTTGGAGCACGTGGAGAAGCGCGGCGTCTATGGTGTGAAGCCCCGCAATGCCGAGCAGACCTTCGCCATCCATGCCGCGTTGAAGCCGGAGATCAAGCTGGTGTCCATTCAGGGCGTGGCTGGAACGGGTAAAACTTTGCTGGCCCTGGCGGCGGCCCTGGAACAAAAAAAAGAGTACAAGCAAATCTACCTCGCCCGCCCCATCGTGCCCCTCAGCAACAAAGACATCGGCTACTTACCGGGCGATATAAAATCGAAAGTAAATCCCTACATGGAACCGCTGTGGGACAACCTGAAGTTCATCCAAAACCAATACAGTGAAACCGACAAAGAATATGCGCGCATCACGGAAATGGTGAACCAGGAAAAACTCATGATCACGCCCCTGGCCTACATCCGCGGCAGAAGTTTGTCCAACATCTGCTTCATCGTGGACGAGGCCCAAAACCTGACGCCGCACGAAGTGAAGACCATCATCACCCGCGCCGGCGAAAACACGAAGATCATTTTTACAGGCGACATTTATCAAATCGATACGCCTTATCTGGATTCTCAGAGTAATGGATTGTCAACCCTCATCGATCGCTTGCAGGATCATGAGTTGTATGCGCATATCACGCTTGAAAAAGGAGAGCGCTCGGAGTTGGCTAACCTGGCAAACGAGTTGTTGTAGGATTAGATCCGCCTTTGATGTTCTTCACCAACAAAAATGCGCTGTCCCCAACATTGTTGCTGGCCCACTATTGATGTTCCTCATCAATAAAATTCGCTGCCATTTTATTGACATCCGCCGCCACTTTTGTTGGTGTCCCACCAACAAAATTTTTGCGACGACCCAACATCAATATTAATGTCCCTGGTCAT
>DATDAV010000040.1:0-20366 GCA_036525235.1 Chryseolinea sp.
CTCCGACGCCGACGGTAAATATTCCATTGCAACTCCCGAGGGGCCCGCGACACTTGTTATTTCCTTCATTGGCTATGCCACGCAAGAAGTTGAGGTTGGAACCCGAACTTCGATCGACGTGAAACTGGAAAGCGATGTGAAGCAACTGAGTGAAGTGGTGGTGACCGCGCTTGGTATTGAAAGAAATACCAAGGCCCTACAATCATCGGTTACGCAAGTGAGCGGCGACAACTTCACGCAAGCCCGCGAAAACAGTATGGTGAATGGTTTGGCCGGTCGTGTAGCCGGTGTGAACGTAACCAAGATCGCTTCCGGTCCCGCCGGATCGTCGCGGGTTGTTATCCGCGGTGCGAAATCTCTAAACGCTGCTCCCGGTGCGCTTAATCAACCTTTGTATGTTATCGATGGTATCCCCATGGACAATAACAACTATGGTCAGGCGGGTACCTGGGGTGGTGGCGACCAGGGCGATGGTACGAGCAGTCTCAGTCCGGACGACATTCAGTCGATGACGATCTTGAAGGGAGCAAGTGCTGCCGCGCTTTACGGCTCCCGTGCTGCGCAAGGTGTTATTCTCATCACGACCAAGAAAGGAACCGCGCGCAAAGGATTGGGTATTGAGTTCAATTCCAACTTTGTTTTTGAAAAAGTTTACAACCTCACCGACTGGCAACACACCTATGGTTCTGGCGCCTATACCGGTGTGGGTGACCCGGTCAACCGCGTGGCCACCAAGGCCAGTTCGCCGGACGATGTTCAAAGTGCTTTTGACAATGGATGGTACGATCAGGCTTGGGGTCCAAAACTTGATGGCACGACGGTCTATCACTTCGACGGACAGCCTCACCCTTATTCATATCAGGGCGATCAATGGGATAAATTCTATCGCACAGGGACGTCATTCACCAATAGCCTTGCCTTTACAGGCGGTAGCGAAACACAGAATTTCCGTTTTTCGATGTCCAATCTGAACAGCAAGAGCGTTGTTCCTAATTCTGGTTTTGACCGGGTAAACCTCATGCTGGCGTCCAACTCGAAGTTTGGTAAAAAAGTGACGCTGACTACGAAGATTATGTACTCCAATGAAAAGGCGAAAAACCGCCCGAATGTTTCTGACTCTCCGGGTAATGGCATTCAGTCCATGTACTATATCAACAACGACTTTAATGTTGATGAATACCGGGGCGACCCGAACAAGCCCGGGGCAGTTTGGCCCGGCGGCCCGGCACCGCTGGATGGCAAAACCACGGGCCAGGAGTTGCAAGGCTCTTCCAACTTGTGGGGACAAAACCCGTATTGGGCAGCGTATCAATTTAAAAACACGGATACACGCGACCGCATCATTGCCTCCGGGCAGTTGCGTTATGACATAACCGATTTTCTATATGCGCAGGTCAAGGGCGGTATGGATTGGTCGACCAAGCGTGGTTCGCAGTTGATCCCCGAGGGAACAGGGTATCAACTTCCCGGCTCACTAACGGAATATGAGGCCCGGCAACGCGAGATCAACCTGGAGTATGTACTCGGCTTTAACAAAACGTTCGGCAAGATTAATGTCAATGCCTTTGCCGGCGGCAATAAGATGACGAGCGAATATGAAAAAAGTGACTTAACGGGAAACGGATTCAACACACCCTTTGTGCCCGCGATCGCGAATGTGGCAGGGAAGACGTTTAATTACGATTATAGAAAACAGGGCATCAACTCCCTGTATGGATCCGCAGAAATTTCGTGGAACAATATTGTGTATTTGACGGCTACCGCCCGTAAGGACTGGTTCTCGGTGCTCAATCCAGGACACAACTCGATTTTATATCCGTCCATCGGTGCATCGTTTGTTTTCTCTGACGCCATTGGTGGTCTTCCCGCCTGGTTCAGTTTTGGCAAACTGCGCGCTTCGTGGGCCCAGGTAGGGAACGCATTTTCAGTTACTCCCTATAGTACCAATTTGCAATACACCACGGGCGTGACGCACCTCGGCCGTCCTTTGGGATATTACTCGTCGGCGACGCAGACCAACAACGGAAATTTGCCCAACCCGGACCTCGTGCCGTACACGTCAACGGAAACAGAATTCGGACTGGATGTACGTTTCTTTGAAAACAGACTCGGCGTTGACTTAACCTATTACTCTCAGAAAACGACGGATGATATCCTGAACGCGCCGATCTCCAGAGCTTCGGGCTTCGGAACAACTTCAGTGAACTTAGGTGAATTGACAAACAAAGGCATCGAACTCTTGCTGACCGGTCAGCCTATTCGTGGCACACTGACGTGGGATGTTTCCCTCAACTTTGCAAAAAACACCAGCAAGATCGTATCGCTGATTCCCGGAACCGACATTTTCAATGTTGAAGAACCTCGGACCAGGACCGTATTTGTCAGTCAGATCGTAGGCCACCCGTTCGGCACCTTAACAGGCCTCAAGCAAAAGTTGTCTCCCGACGGACAATTGATCTTTGATAAAGATGGAGCACCCATTACCGACGGGTCCTATCAAATATTAGGATCAGGCGTTCCGAACTTTACAGGAGGATTAAACAACTCGTTTACCTATAAACAATTCAACCTGACGTTCCTCATCGACTTCAAATCCGGTGGCAAAATCTATTCCGGTACGAACGTGCGGATGACTGAAGCAGGGTTCCATAAACAAACCCTGGCAGGACGGGGAGAAGGTGAAGCACCCCTCAACGTCAACGGAGTGGTTGAAATTAAGGATAAAGATGGCAATGTGACCGGCTATGAGCCGATCAATAGAGCGCTGGCTCCCGGCGAAGCACAAAACTATTGGGCGCAACTGGGCGAACGCGCACAGGACCGTTTTACATACGACGCATCCTTTATCAAATTGAGGCAGGTCACCTTTGGTTACAGCATCCCCCGAGGGCTTTTGGTGAAAACTCCTTTTCAAACTGTATCCCTCTCGTTTGTTGCGCGCAACCTGGCCATCCTATATAAGGACGCTGAGAATATCGATCCCGAATCATCCTACACCAGTTCTAATGCACAGGGTTTGGATTATTTTGGCATGCCGCCAACGAGAACGTATGGCTTCAATTTGAGAGTATCCTTCTAATCCTAATCCGAAAGAACATGAAGCAATTACATAAATACTTTCTAACGGTAGTTCTGGCTGCGATTTTTGTTGCCGGATGCGATACTGATTCTTTGCATGAACTGAACGTCAGTCCTCAATTTGTCAATGAACTGAATTTAAATTTCCTGTTCAGTTCTGCGCAACTGGGCTCCGCTGCCGGAGGGTCTGCGGGTGACAACCGCTATATCGACTGGCGCACCAATATCGGCATGTGTGGCTATGCCATACAGCAACTGGCCAATGCCGGTGGTGGCATTGCACCCGGTGATAAATATATGGACAACCCTGAAACGGCCAGCGCGCCCTTTGAATTCCTCTTTGGCGATGAATTGAATAACCTGGCGGCGATCCTCAGGCAAACCGACACCGGCGGATATGCAGAAGGCAAAAATCTAAACCTTCGCCAGGCTTCCCGTATTATGCGTGCTTTCCTTTTTCACCGGCTCACCGACTATTATGGAAGCATTCCTTACAGCGAGGCGCTTAAGGGTATGGACAAACTCTATTTCCCGAAATACGATAAACAGAAGGACATCTACGCCGATCTTTTAAAGGAGCTAGACGAAGCCTCGGCAGCGCTCAGCGAGTCCAATCCGGATGAAGGCTTTAGTGACGCCGACCTATTTTTCGATGGTGACATTGCGAAATGGAAAAAGTTTGGCTATTCGCTGATGTTGCGTCTGGCCATGCGCATTTCGAATGTTGACGCTGCAACAGCAGGAACCTATGTGACCAAAGCCGTTGCGGGTGGAGTCTTCGAGAGCAACGATGACAATGTCTGGGTGCAAATGGACACGGGGCCCAGTCAATGGGTGAATCAAAACGGCATTAGCCGTGCTTTCTTTCCCGGCGACGGCGGACAGCCCACCTTCCTCAGCAATACCTTTATCGACTGGCTGAAAGGCACCAACCTCAACGACAAGTCGGATGACGACCCGCGGTTGATGGTCTTGTGCGGTGGAATCGGGGATTGGGTTCCTCCGAAATGGGATACCCTTACGACAGATCCTCTAAAACAGAAGGGCATGCCCAACGGCTATGATGCGGCCGGTCTCCAGGTTTATGAAAACGCTCCCAAACCGGTTGACCAGGATGTGACCTATTCCAAGATCAATCCCGTGATGCTGGACCTCGACGACCCGTATATGATCATGAACTACGCCGAAGTGGAGTTCCTGATGGCCGAGGCAGGCGAACGCAACCTTGGAGGTCTTTCCCCTGGTGATGCACAGTTGCACTTTGAAAATGGCGTGAAGGCAGCCATGCAAATGTATGAGCCGTATGATGAATCGCTTACCATTTCCGACGCGGACGTAGCAGACTACCTGGCAACCTATCCATACGCGGGCACCACCCCGGAAAAACTTGCCATGATTGGCGAGCAGATGTGGGCCAGCAAATTCCTCAATTGGTGGGAAGCTTGGTCCGATTGGAGAAGAACAGGTTTCCCCGTGCTGGTTCCGGTACTCTATAGCGGCAACGTCACTGGCGGAACGATCCCCCAACGGCTTAAATATCCAAACGCGGAAGTAGCCGGCAACCCCAACTTTGGCGGCTCAACATCACCCAACCTCTACACTACGAAGGTGTGGTGGGCTGGAGGACCGGAATAGATCCCCGTTCGTGCATTATTGAAAAAAGCCGTCTCATTCGAGACGGCTTTTTTTGTGTCAGGCTTCGCCGGCGTCATGACGAAGGACTGCAGTGCGTTGATCCAGGCACGTCTTCCGCAGGCACAAGTTTCCTCGATCTTCGCATGTAGCCCAAGGAACCCCGTGGATAGCGCACGGAATCTGTGTGGTGATGTATTTCAAATCGGGCGTGCGGCTCTCGGTGTTTGCCAGTGTTCGTTTTAGTTCGTGTGCGAATTATCCGGTTTCAGTGCTTTCGAAATTCGGGATGTCTTGAACTGCGGGCGTAGATTTTTAAAACGCTTGTGCCTGCGACATGACGTGCGTTATTCCCGCTTGCGGAACACCAGCATAGAAGCATTGTTGCGTGCAATGAAGAAGCGTTTGCCTCGCGGAGTGTTTATGATCGCCGCGTCGCGCACTTCCCCTTTCATGTAAAGCGACGTGTGTTCCTGGGGTTGGTAGGCGAACGAAGTTCCGTTGCCCTTGAGGAACACCCCGCGACTAGCGTCATGACGACCGAGTTGTGGTTTGAGCGCATAGAAATTTCCGCCGAGCCAGAGGTCTGTTGCACCGTCTTGGTCAAGGTCGTCGGCGAGAATGGCGAAGACGGGAGAGATTTGCGCTTCTTTCGGTAAAGGTGCTAGCCTGAACGTTGTGCCTTCATTCCAAAGGATAGAGGTTTCGAGGGTTTCGGCTCTATAGATCAGCGAGCGTTCGCGAATGGCAGCAGGGAAAAGAGAGTCGTAGGTTTTGGTAGCGTAGTCCGCGTATTTGAGGATGCGTTTTCGCAGTGCGGGCAATTGGCTGGTGAGCTCCAGTTTGGAAACGAATGGATAGGCGACGGTGTCGAGTGGAGGATACCAGGTGATGATGGGTTCACTTTTCCCGTTGTCGTCGAAGTCGTTGACGTACAGGGCGACGGGCCGGTTGGTCGAGGCCTTGAATTTTGTGTTGAGGCCCCAGTTGCCGACAACGAAATCCATGTCGCCGTCTTTGTCGAGGTCGGCAGCGTGGATGCGGTTCCACCAACCGGTGCTGTGCGGCACGGTGTCGGGGTCGGTGAGCATGCCTTTGTCGTTTCTGAAGATGTGGATGGCCATCCAGTCGCCAACCACGACGAGCTCTTTAAAGCCGTCGCCATTGGTGTCGGCCCAGGTGGCGTCGGTGACCATGCCCACGTTGCCCAATGAGGGGAGGGCGATGTTGAGCCATTCGCCTTGGTCGTATTTGAGGAGATAGCTTTGCGGTGGCAAGCCGTAGTTGCCGGGTACGGCGCGTGCGCCCAGGAAGATTTCTGCGCGGCCGTCGTGATCAAAGTCTTCGGCGAGGAGGGTGGAGAAATTGCCGATGAGTTGGGGGATGGCCGTGGGGTTGGATGAAAAATTTCCTTTGCCGTCGTTTTTGTAGCAGCGCAACAGGAAATTGGAGCGATCCATTTCGGGTTCGTTTCCTCCTGAGCCGATCATAAGATCGAGATCGCCGTCGGCATCCTGGTCAAAGAAGGTGCCGCAAGTGCTTTCAAATTTCTTGTCGTTTGAAAATGCCGGTGTGGGTTTGAGAACAAAGGTGCCGTCACTTTTTTGGAGAAACAACTTACAAGGATCACCGAATGCGCCCAGGAGAATGAAGTCGTCTTTGCCGTCGCGGTTCACGTCGCCGGTGACCAGGCGCGGGCCCTCGGTGGATAACATTCGGGTTAGCAAAATTTCCTGGTCAAAGTCGTTGTGGCGATTTTCGTGATGCGTGGCGTCACCTTGGAGGACTTGCGCGCTGACGTCTTCAAAATCGTTGTGAGTTTGGTTTGTGGCTTTTTTTGTCGGGACCAATGCCGACTTCACATAGTCGAGCGTGATGGATTGATCGGCTTTTACCTGTGTCAAGGTTTCCTTCTTGCCGTCGGGCCATGTCACCGTGAGCGTGTCGATGCGATCTGTTTTTCCCAACCCGAACAGCAGCGAGGGTTCTATGCTGCTTTGAAAGCCGCGGGTGTTGAAATTTTGAAGCGTCATAATTTGACTGCCCATTTTCAAGGTCACCTGCGCACCGATGCCAAAGGGATCGCGAACGGGGCCTTTGAACTTTGTCTTGAGATAATGATTTTTCTCTTGGGTGTTTGTTTCATTGCGATAGACAAAACAGGGCGTGTTGATGTTGCTGACCACCAAGTCCAGGTCGCCATCGGCATCCAGGTCGGCGTAGGACGATCCGTTGCTGAAGGAGGGCTGCGCCAATCCCAGTACCTGGGCTTTGTTTTGAAAGTACCAGTCTTCAGTATTTTCAAAGGCATAGTTTGCCAAAGGGTGGGAGGGAATGAGGGTGATGAAATCGCGGTAGTCGAATTTGCCACGGCGGCTGATGACCTCATTCTTTTTTTGAGCGTCGCCGATGAACTCGCGGAAGTCCATGGACATGATGTCGCGTTGAATGCCGTTGCTCACGAAGATATCTTTACGGCCGTCGTTCTCAAAATCGAAAATGAGCGCGCCCCAGCTCCAGTCGGTGGCCGACACGCCGGCTTGCAAGGCAATCTCCTGGAAGAACCCATGGCCATCGTTGAGGTGGAGACAATTCTGCACCATTTGATAGTGGTAGTTTGCGCGATACTTGGTGTCTTCGAGGTGATAGGGGTCGAAAGCGATGGTGGCTTTGAGCCGGTAGTTGTCGGCGGGCAGCATGTCGGTGGTGAAGATCTCGGGGCTGCCGTCGTTGTTGAGGTCGGCAATGTCGGCGCCCATGCTGGAGACGGAGCAATAGTCGACGCGGTCGATCAATTCTTCGTGGAATTTGCCATGGCCCTGGTTGATGTAGAGATAGTCACGCTCCCAAAAGTCATTGCTCACATAAATATCAGGCAAGAGATCGCTGTTGACGTCGCTCACAGCCACACCCAACCCAAAGCCAACGGCGCTGCTGTAGATGCCTGCCGCACGGGTGACGTCGGTGAATTTCTCGCCATCGTTGCGCATCAGCTTGTCGCCTCCGGGGTCGGTGTGTTCGCGCATCTGGCTATAGAGCTCGATGCGGGCGGGGTCTTTGAAGCTGTTGTTGAGGATGTAGCAATCCAGGTCGCCGTCCTGGTCGTAGTCGAAGAAAGCGGCGTGGGTGGAGTAGCCTTCGTTGTTGAGGTTATAGGCTTTTGCTTTTTCGGTGAAGGTGCCGTTGCCGTTGTTGATGAAGAGTTCGTTCTCACGAAAGGCGCCATCGACGTCGCCGGAGTTGCACACATAGATGTCGAGCCACCCGTCGGCGTTTACATCGGCCATCGTCACGCCCGTGCTCCAGACTTTTGTCCCGGCCACGCCGGCTTTGTCGGTGATGTCTTCAAAAACAAAATGGCCTTTGTTGAGATAGAGCTTGTTCTTGTCCTGGTTGGAAGTGAAATAAATATCGGGCAGCCCGTCGTTGTTGATGTCGCCGATGGCTACGCCGCCGCCGTTGTAGAAGTTGCGATAGGTGAGAACGTTGAACTTCTCCTCGTCCACTACCTTGTTCTCAAAGCCGATGCCGGTCACGTCCGCAGCAAGTAACGTGAAGAGGGGCGTAGTCTTGTCTGTTGCAGCGGCAGGAATAGAGGCTTCCTTTTTGCCGCAGCTACCGCATAAGAGCAAGAGCAGGAGGACGGGATAGCGCCTCAAGGGTATTATTGTTTTTGATGATGTTGCCAAAGGTCGCACGATGCTTACGGGGTTATGTGGTCGCCGTCGAATATGCCATCTCCAAAAGTCCCCATGTAGGCTCCCCATCGAACGGGCGTTTTCACCCGGATGGGTGTAGCGATGCGTTTGATGCGGGTTCCTAAAAACAGTAAAAGATCGCCATGGTGATAATACTGGCAATGCACAATGTCCAGGTAGCCGTCGCCGTCGAGGTCTCCGATCCAGGGGGTGGAGAAAATGTTCTTGAAGCCTTTCGTTTGGTCAATCACCTGCACGGTGCTTTTGCTAAAGTCGATAGCGATGAGTTTGTTTTCCATGACGGGAGGGATCTTGCCGGCAAAACCCAAAGCACAATCGAATTCATTTATGCTGATGATGACCTCATCGCGGCCGTCGCGGTTCAGATCGTAGACTACGGGTGATGAAAACCCCGTGCAGCCGATGGAGTCCGTATAGGCGATGGCACCTGTTTTGCCGTCGATGAGCACTTGTCGCGAGCCAGCACTGTTGGGCCACTGGCCGCGGCTCACAAAGGTGAAGAAATCGGGGACGTCATCGCCGGTGAAATATCCCACGGCAAAGCTGTTGCTGCACTCGGTGCCCTTCACGGATTGGGTCCACAAAGGTTGGAGGGTTTTGCCATCGACGGCCACGATCGTGCTGCCGTGTGTGATGGCTACGATGTCGCGATAGCCATCGGCGTTGATGTCGGCTATCGAGGGTGGGGCGATGAAGCCGTGGCCGGCCTCGGTGGCGATAGTCGTGGCGTTGGCGAGGCGGTGTTGCAAGAGGTCTTGGAGATGGCCTGCGTATAGGTGGCCGTTGATGGTTTCGCCGCCCGTTCCAAAGATGAGCGTAAGATCGTTGCTTCCCGGTTGCGAAAAGCAAAGGGGCGACATATAAGACTCCTTGCCATCGGGCATGGTGTCGGCGGCCAGGATGTTTCCAGTTTTGCTGTCGAAGAGCATAAGCACGCCGGGGTACCGGCCCGTCTCGGAGTCAGGGGCGGCCGCAGCGTTGCCGCCGTTGACGGTGAGGAGGTCTTTGATGCCGTCGCCGTTTTGGTCGGGGACGAGGACACTGTTGTTGAAATTGAAACGTGCGTATTTCAAGATGGAATCCTGAGCGTGGTCGGCCGCGTTGTACTCCCAAAGCACGGCGCCCGTTTTGCCGTTTAGCGCTTTGAGGTGGGGGGAGCGGCCGCCGATGAAAATGTCGGCTGTGCCGTCGGCGTTGACGTCGCAAAAGGTGGCCGAGCCATAAACCTGGTCGGTTGCAGTCTGCTTCCACAAGAGCTCGCCGGTTTTTCCATTCAGCGCGATGATGCCGTGATCGCTTTTTTGAAATTCATTTTTGCCGGCGCCCATCACCAGGTCCAGCACGCCGTCGCCGTCGAGGTCGGCAGCGCGTGGTGAGGATTGCGAGCCGATGACGCCAATGTCTTTCATCCACACCACTTCACTTTTTCGTCTCCCGCAGTGCATGAGCAGAGAGCCCAGTATGGCCACAAATCCGAAACGGCAAAGCGGGTGAAGAAACACACCAGGAACATGCGGCATAGGCAAAGGATAAAGCCCAAAAAGCGGGCTTATCAAAGATCACATTTTACGGCAAAGAACCGCTACTTTTTTCAAAAAAAACTCGCCAGCAGGATGCCTTATGGAGGAATCTATGTTATCTTGTATGACAACCAGCCTGAACCCTTTGTCCTCATGAAAAGCCTGCATCGACAGCTTTTTTTTCTTGCCGTCCCGCTGATTTCTTACCCCTCTTTCTTATCGGCGCAAGCCCCTTTGTTTGAATCCCTGCCCGCGCAAAAGACGGGGGTGACCTTCCGGAATATGCTGGAAGAAACCCCGAAGTCGAACGTGCTCACCTATGAGTATTTTTTTAACGGCGGTGGCGTGGCGGTGGGCGATGTGAACAACGATGGCCTTGACGATCTTTACTTTACGGCCAACATGAAGCCGAACGCGCTCTACATTAATCAGGGAAATTTTAAGTTCAAGGAAATCGCCAAAGCCGCGGGGGTCAACTGCGATGTGCCGTGGAAAACAGGGGTGACTATGGCCGATGTCAATGGCGACGGCTATCTCGACCTGTACGTTTGCTACTCGGGCAAAGGCGATCCTGAAAAAAGACGCAATAAACTTTTTATCAATAATAAAGACCTCACCTTCACAGAAAAGGCGGCAGAATATGGCCTGGACGATCCGGGCTACTCCACCCACGCGTCTTTCTTTGACTACGACAACGACGGCGACCTGGACATGTACCTGTTGAATCACAACGTGGTGGTCATCCGTGAATTTGAATATGCCAAAGCAAAACAAACGCGCGATCCCTATGCCGGTCATAAACTTTTCCGGAACGACAACGGACGCTTTAAAGACGTGAGCGAAGCGGCCGGCATCAAAGGCAACCCCCTGGGCTTTGGCCTGGGCATCACCGTGGCCGACATCAACAAGGATGGTTGGATGGATATGTATGTCTCCAACGACTACGTCGAACCGGACTATGTCTACATCAACAACGGCGACGGCACTTTTACAGACCGCATGACGGAATACATGCAGCACATCTCTTATTTCTCGATGGGCTGTGACGTGAGCGACATCAACAACGACGCCTGGCCCGACATTTTCACGGTAGACATGCTGCCGGAAGACAACCACCGGCAAAAGCTTCTCTATGGCCCGGAGAACTATGAGCAATATGCGCTGATGGTAATGAATGGGTTTTATTTTCAGAACATGCGCAACATGCTGCACCTGAACAATGGCAACGGAACCTATAGCGAGATCGGGCAACTGGCCGGTGTCTCGAAAACCGATTGGAGCTGGGCGCCGCTGCTGGCCGACTACGACAACGATGGCTGGAAAGACCTCTTCATCACCAACGGCTACTACCGCGACTACACAAACCGCGACTTCCTGAAGTACAAGGGCGACTATTATTTTGAGAAGCTGAAAGCGAATGAGAAAGCCGACACGTTTCACCTGGTGAGCACGATGACCTCGACGCCCGTGCACGACTACGCCTATCGCAACAACGGCGACCTCACGTTTACGGATGTGAGCAAAGCATGGGGCCTTGGTGCACCTAATTTTTCCAACGGCGCCGCCTACACAGACCTGGACAATGACGGCGACCTGGACCTGGTGGTGAACAACGAAAATGCAACGGCTTCCCTATTCAAAAACCTATCGCGCGAGCAACATCCGGAGCTTCATTATCTGCAGGTATCGCTGGCGGGAAGGGGAATGAATACGAGGGCTATCGGCGCAAAGGTGAAATTTCACACCGGCGATAAAATACAATACCAGGAGCATGTTCCGGCGCGCGGTTTTCAATCGGCCGTGAGCGATCGCATACACGTGGGGTTGGGGAAGGTTGATGTGGTGGATTCTATTGTCGTTACGTGGACATCGGGGAAGCAGGAGACTTTGCGGAAGGTGAAGGCAGATCAATTCCTGATGGTGAAAGAAGATGAAAACGCAAAGGCCATGCGACCCTCTGCGAAGCATCCTAACCCGGTCTTTGAAGCAACGGACCCCCTGGTGAATTATGCTCATGTGGAAGCGGGCTTTAACGATTTTAAACGACAGCCTTTGTTGCTCACGATGCTGACGGCTTGCGGGCCGGTGATGGCCACGGCAGATGTGAACGGGGATGGCCTGACAGATGTGTTTGTGGGTGGAACAGAAGATAACCCTGGAAAATTGTTTGTTCAAACTGCAGCGGGTTCCTTCAACGAAGTTGCAAGTCTCGTCCTGGGAAAGAAATTCACGGACGCCGATGCCCTCTTTCTCGACGTGGATGGTGACAAGGACGCGGACCTCTATATTGTCAGCGGCGGATACAACGAGTACAAAGAAAAAGCCGACGCGCTGCAAGACCGGCTGTATCTCAATGATGGCAAAGGAAATTTCATCCTTGCGTCGGCACTGCCCGATGTGCGTGTGAGCAAATCCTGCATTGCCGCTAAGGATTTTGACCACGACGGCGACCTGGATGTTTTTCTGGGCGGCCGGGTTATTCCGGGGAAGTATCCGGCAGTGCCGGAAAGTTTCTTGTTGCGGAATCAGAACGGAAAGTTTGAAAATGTTGCCGACGCCGTCGCGTCAGGCTTGTCACACATTGGGATGGTGACAGACGCGGCATGGCTTGACCTGAATGGCGATCGCTGGGAAGACCTCGTGGTCATAGGCGAATTCATGGCCATCGAAGTTTACGTGAACGAAGGAGGGAAGCGCCTGGTCCGGAGCACGGACAAATTCTTTGACCGGCCTGCCACGGGCTTGTGGAGCAAAATGATTGTCTATGACTTTGACGGCGATGGCGACGAAGATATCATCGCCGGCAACCTCGGGCTGAATACCCAGCTCCACGCCAGCGCTACCGAGCCGCTGACACTGGTGTATAAAGATTTTGACAACAATGGATCGCTCGACCCGATCTTGGTCTACTATCTGCAAGGAAAACCCTACCCGTTCCCGACGCGCGACGAGCTCCTGGACCAGATGTACAGCATGCGCAAGAAGTTCACCAGCTATGCATCCTATGCCGATGCGCAGTTGAACGATGTTTTCTCAGGAGGCGAGCTGAAGGACGCCACCTCGTTGAAAGCGGAGACACTGGAAAGTATCTACCTCGAAAATACCTCACAAAAACTGGTGCCACACGCATTGCCCACCCAAGCCCAATTTGCGCCGCTCTATGCCTTTGCGTTAACGGACTTTAACGGCGACGGCCACATGGACGTGATCGCAGCCGGCAACCAAAGTTCGATTCGCATTCGCCTGGGTGTGATCGATGCCAACTTCGGACAACTGCTGGCGGGTGATGGCAAAGGGAACTTTCGCTATGTGCCGCAAGGAGAATCGGGGCTGACGTTTGTGGGCGATGTGAAATCGCTGGAGATGATTCGCGCTGGGCAGGACAATTATTTACTGCTGGGTGTGAACAACGTGGGCATTGGCAACTATAAACTTCATAAGAAATGAAACTACGCCGATACTTCTTCCTGCTGGGGCTTTTGTTAGCAACCGTGACCGTTGCTCAGAAAAATGACTTGCGCCGCGAAGATGTCCAATTGTTGACGGACCATGTCTTTAATCTTTCGGAGGTGATGCTGCACGATGTGGCGAACCCACCGGCGGCGAGCCGTTTTTATGCTTATGCGTTGTTGGGTGCCTACGAAGCCTCGGCCATGAATCAGGGGACGTTGCCCGACCTGCACCTGAGATGGAAGATGTCGGCCGTTACCGCGCCGGTCAAAGGGAACACGACCTTCTGCTCGCTGTACAGCATGCTGGAAGTGGGGCGGCAACTGATGCCTTCCGGTTATTTGCTGGAAGAGAAGCAAAAGAAACTTATCCAATACTTTAAAACAAAACGCAAACTCTCAAACACGCAAGTGACCAGCCTGGTGGCCTACTCGCAGGGGATCGCGGCACAGGTGGTGGCTTTGGCGCGCGCCGACCACTACAACCAGTTGAGCACCTACTCGCGCTATAAACCAAAAAAAGAAGAAGGGCATTGGTTTCCCACCCCGCCGGAATATATGGCGGCGGTTGAACCACAGTGGAAAACTATTGTTCCCTTTTTCCTGGACTCTGCCGCGCAGTTTGCCCCCGCGCAACCCACCCCCTATAGCAAAGACACCACCAGCGCGTTCTACCACCAAATGAAAGAGGTCTACGCTACGAGCAAGCACCTGACCCCTGAGCAGCGAGCGATTGCCAGCTTTTGGGACTGCAACCCGTTTGCCGTGAGCTATTCAGGGCATATGGCCATTGGGCTGAAGAAAATCTCTCCCGGAGGGCATTGGATGGGCATTACGGGCATAGCCTGCCGGCAGGCCGGAGTTTCAATTGATTCGGCTATCCTGATCCATACCGCGGTGGCGCTCACGTTGCACGATGCTTTTATCAGTTGTTGGCGGGAGAAGTATGGGAGCGATCGCACCCGGCCAGAAGCGGCCATTAATAAACTGATCGACCCGTCATGGCGCCCCTTGTTGCAGACACCGCCGTTTCCGGAATATACCAGCGGCCATAGCGTGGTGTCGGCGGCAGTGGCAGTAGTCTTGACGCGTTTTTTTGGGGATGGATTTGCATACACGGATAGTTCGGAAATATTTTTTGGCTTACCGGAGCGGAAGTTCTCTTCGTTTCAACAGGCCGCGGATGAAGCCGCGATCTCCAGATTATATGGCGGGATTCATTTTCGGGATGCGTGCGAACAAGGGGTAATGCAAGGAAAGAGGGTAGGCGAGTTTGTTTGGGCGCGGATGTTCAAGGAAAAATGACGACTATTTACAGAACCTGTACCCACGACAACCGCTGGTGTAGTTTTTTTGCCGGTTTGAGCCGGTGATGCAAGGAAGAAAACGTTTGTGAAGAATGAATTTTGAGAATGAAGAAATGTTTATACATCCTTAACAAATAGTTTCGAAACTTATTTGACGTAATGCTGTTATTGGAGAGCGAAGAGAGGCGCATTATATCGATTTATGGGACCGAAGGGAATTTTGATTTCTATTTTTGTATTGACTCACCTGGCATTTATCATCACCCACTTGTACGATCTGAAGGCAAAAAGCAAGCGATCCAATAAATGGAAATGGACGCTGATCATCTTGTTGCTCCCGTATGCGGGTGTATTTCTTTACGACCGGACAAAGCAAAGGAAGAGGCAGCCGCAGTGGTAGGTGCTTGAATGCACAGCTATCGCCGGAGCATTTGGTCCTTCCTAAAGTCTTGCCGGCATCAAACCAAAGTTGTATTTTAGCTTTACAACAAAGCCGTGACCAACAAGGTCGCTGGCTGGCTTGATGTTTCGTTATGGGGATTTTTTTTGGGAAGCTATGCATGTGGATAGGGGCGAGCCTCCTAACCATTCCTTTATGGGCACAGGAAGGCACGCTTCTCCTGAAAGGCGATACCCTGGTCGTCCAGAATGAGATGTCATCGTCCGATCCCTTCGGCCTCAACGTTCCCTCCGGTCTCAACAACGATCCCTTCGGCCTCGGCGACGATCCCTTGACCTATCTCACCACCAAGGTTAAACCCAAACCCTTCGTATCCAAGCAACCGACACCGAACCTTCTCAGACTCGGATGAATTGACCTTGGAATTTAGCGGTGATATCCTGGTCGGTATGCACTATATGGGAAACTATGATTAATTAAATTCTTTTCCTTTTACATGACACCAAAGCTTTTGTATTCCATTCTTTTTCTACTGGCATTGTTAACGCAAACCTCCTGTGGAACGTCCGGGGTGCAGAGCAAAATTGAAGGCCGGGCGATGGACGGTGCGGATCTTCTGACAGACGAAGAAGAGACCGTGCTTGCCCAGATCTCACAGGACCTGGAACGCAAAGTGGGATCGCAGTTGGTCATCATAACCATCGATAGCCTGTTCGGTGTGGCGATCGAGGAGTATTCCCTTCGCAAGGCGAGCGAAATGGGCCTGGGTAGAAAATATTACGATGATGGCGTTTTGATTACGGTGGTCCATCGCAACCGGGAGATGCGCATTGAAGTGGGATCCGGCCTGGAACAAATCCTTACCAACGAGAAATCAGCACAAATAGTCCGGGAACTCATGGCGCCCCGGTTCAGGGAGCAAAAATTCTTTGAAGGCCTCCAGGCCGCTGCCGACACCATCGCCATGTTGATTGAAGATCACAAGGAACTTCTGAAGAAAAGGCCCTGAGAAGAATGATGTCAGGCAAAAGCATCGGCACGTAAAGGCACTTTGCGAATGCGCTTCCCCGTAGCCGCAAAAATAGCATTCAGCACAGCCGGCACACCCAACGCACTAGAGATTTCTCCCACGCCCCCGGGCCGCTCTTCGTCAGTCTCTACGAAGTGAACCTCCATAGCAGGACACTCATTCATGCGCAACAATTTATTCTGATGAAAATTGGAATAGACGGCTCTTCCGTTTTTAATAGGAAGCCCGCCGTAGAATAATGCCGTGAGACTCCACACAATACCACCCGTAATCTGGTTGGAGGTCCCCGAAGGGTTGATCACCTTGCCGCAGTCCACGCCAATGGTAACCTTATCGACGCGCAATTGACGATCACGTACCGTCACCTCGGCAATCACCGCCACATAGCTTCCTCCATAGTCACACACGGCCATGCCCATGCCTTGGCCGGCGGGCAACGCCTTGCCCCATTTTGCTTTTTCGGCAGCCAGCGTGAGGACCCGGCGCAGGCGCGATCCGGAAACAGGAACAGGATCACCCACATACACGTCGTCATTTCGCAAGAGCGATAGCCGGAATTGGTAAGGATCTATCTTCTGGTCGGCAGCAATTTCGTCGATAAAGCATTCGTGATAGAAACGGCCATGGCCGACCACGCCCCTCCAGGCAGAAGATTGAACGAGCTCTTGTCGGATCATGTCCTCAAAATCATAGCGGATGTTGGGAATGTTGTAGCCCATGGAGGGCAGTTGGGGATCGGCATATTTGGCACCCCAGGTGTAGGTGCGGATTTCTTTTTCATACCAGGCGTAGAGCTTGTTGTCTTTGTCAAGACCCGCCTGGTATTCCAGGTGTTGAAACAAATGGCCGAGGTTGTGCAGATGATCGTCTTCCCGGGTCCATATCATTTTTACAGGAACATGGCCGGCTTCCTTGGAGATGAAAGCCGCCTCTACGGCCATGTCTGGATAGTACCTTCTTCCGAACCCACCGCCGGAGGGGAGGAGATGAATTTTGATCTTGTCTTCGGTAAAGCGAAACACACGGTTCAATTCAAACACGATGAGGTGTGGGGCCTGTGTGCCCAGCCAGAGTTCACACCCATCGGGATGGCTATGTGCCGTGCAGTTGAGGGGTTCCATGCAGGCGTGGATCTGGTGTGGGAAGACGTAAGATGCGCGCAGCGTCTTGCGGACGTGGCTTACGTCTGCTACCGCATTTTCGTCGCCTGTGTAGCCCGTGGGGTCGGTGCGGTGCAGGGCATGTTCGGCTGCGAGGGCTTCAAAATCTTCGCTGCTATATTTTGCGTTTGGACCTTCATCCCACTCGATTTTTAACAGTTCCCTGCCCTTGCGCGCGGCCCAAAAAGAATCGGCCACAACAACCACGCCTTCACGAATGTCGTGGGGCATGTAGGGTGATTCGAGTTGCAGACCGGCAATGGGTTTTGTGGTGAAGACTTTTTTTACGCCTTTCACTTTCAGTGCGTTTGTGGCATCGAAACTTTTCAACTTTCCTTTGAACACCGGGCAGCGGGCGATCACAGCATAGAGCATGCCGGGCATGTTCACGTCGATGCCGTATTTGAGTTGGCCGGCTACAATTTCGGGAATGAGCTTGGCGGGTTTGGGCTGGCCGATGACCTGGAAGTCGCGTTTGTCTTTGAGCGTTGCTTCCTGTGGCGGTGTGAGCTTGGCGGCAGCGCTGGCAAGGGCGCCAAAGCCGAGACGTTGGGAGGTGGTTTTATTGATAACCTCGTGGTGGGCGGCGTAGCAATTGGCGACCGGGGTGTTCCATTGACGGGCCGCGGCCTCGACGAGCATTTGGCGCCCAATGGCCCCCGCCAAACGGAGCCTGTCCCACTGGTAGATGATGGTGCAACTGCCGCCCGTGTCGTGCTCGAACTTTTTGTCGGCCATAGGGAATTCGATCTTCACTCTTTCCCAGTCGGCGCACAACTCTTCGGCTAGTATTTGGGCCATTGAGGTGGAAACACCCTGACCCATTTCGTGCTTCATAAACTGAAACAACACGTCGCCTTGCGGAGTGATCTTGACGTAGTCGCCCAGGGCATCGCTGTTGTTAGCTACAGGTTTGCCGTCTATGAACTTGGCCGCCGCCTGGAAAGAGAGGAGGAGGCCGCCGCCGGCGAGGGCGGAAGTGCGGATGAAATCGCGGCGCTTCATGGTGTTTTTGTTTGAGAGGCGGCTCTTTTTATGGCGGCATGAATACGCAGGTAGGTGCCGCACCGGCAGAGGTTGCCGGACATGGCGCGGGTGATGTCGTCGTCTGTAGGGTGGGGTTGCTGTTCGAGAAAAGCTGCTGCGGTCATGATCTGTCCGGCCTGGCAATAGCCGCATTGAGGAACGTCCTCTTGCTGCCACGCGCGTTGAAGCACGTGCTGGCCATTGGGAGAGAGGCCTTCGATGGTGGTGATGTTCTTGGCGCCCACGGCCGACATGGGGACGGAACACGAGCGAACGGCTTTGCCATCAAGGTGCACCGTACAGGCGCCGCATTGCGCGATGCCGCAGCCGTATTTGGTGCCAGTAAGGCCCAGGAAATCGCGGATCACCCAGAGAAGCGGCATTTGGGGGTCGACGTCTACTTCGCGGGGGTGTTGGTTTATGTTGAGGAGAAAGGTGGCCATGGAAGTGATTGTTTTGCTAGCATCAAGTAAGACACAAATCACGTCGAGCGCTTGATTTTTAGACCAAGGGGGTGTTGCGTAGGATACTCCAAGGCGGAACACGACAAAAGGCGTTTGTCGCCATTGCCGCAGATTGGGTTATCTGCATAAAAAAAGGCTACCAATTTCTTGGTAGCCCCTAGAATAAAACTATAGCGATGGTAACAACCCCATCGAACGCAAGATGCAACGCGCTACTGAAAGGAAATTGCAGTGGTGATTTTTTTTGGTTTTATTTTGCGCGATCCTGGTTTTTCACACCGCCCAAAGCGTCCGGTATTGTCGCACAATCCTATGCTAGATGACTTCCCATTCACTTTTTCCCGCAGCCATATAAAAACCGACATCAATCATTAGTTCTTCATTTTTTTCTTCGTTGTATAAAAATAAAGCGGAGTCTCCGTTGATCTTCTTCAATGCGGCAACCTTTCCATCGCCATAAAGCCGGACGATGCTGTCCTTAGCGACGGGCATCACGTCAAATCCATTTTGGGCATCGCGAATCAGGCCGTTTAGCCTGGCCTTTTTTTCGGCGGGGGATAGGTAGAGCGCCACGGCCATGTTGTTTTCTCTTCGGGCCAATCGCCGGGTGAACTCTGTATAATTCTTTGCCTTTAACAAATTCGAAAGATTTTGATAGGCGCTGAATAATTTCTGAGACAGATCTTTCATCTCGTTCAAGTCGATGCCATTTTGCCAGGCTTTTAGTACATAGGGCACCTCGGCGGAAAAGGATGATGCGTACCGGACAACAGGAAGTTTTACCGAACTGGTGATGGGCGGTAACTGATAAGCTCCGAACTGCTTTTCGAAAACAAAATCGTGGGTCACATCGAAAAGTTTAATATCGAAATTTAAATTCGTCGTCGGTGCTAGAATTTTGTGTTTGGAAAGCGGACGTATCGTGGCTAAAATTTTTTGAATGCCCGTTTCCAGTATCGCAAAATTAACGGGCACCAAGGTAGACACCTGGCCATCGACTTCCATGTCGAGTACAGGGTAGTCGTTGATTCTGATCTCAAACGTGCACATTGTGGCGCTGAAGTCTATCATGTAATAGGGTTGACTCATTTTATGCTGGTTTTAAAAGATGGTGGATGGAACAACGGGCGAATTTAGCGTTCGTAAAAAATGGGCTCCTTGTTGATGTGCGTGTAGATATGAGTCAATCTTTCGACTACCAATTTGTCGCCGCTCATCCCGTCGCCATTGTCGGCATCGCTGATTATTTTTACGCGATTGTCCAATATGTAGAGGAGTGATACGATGCGTGTTTCATTCGCGAATGTTCCATAATACTGCGCCAGCAATACGGCCCGCTCTTCTTTGGGGTGCGGATACCATAGATATGAACTACAGCCTATTTGAAACCCGTCGCGATTGAGCCTTGGGATGTCCTCCAATATTAGCGGCGCGCCCAATTCTTCTTTCAGGTAGTTTAGTATTTCCGTGCTTTGCTTTGTATTCTCAATGTCGATGACCACCCCGGCAAGTTTCCGGCTGTCCTTCTTGTTAAATAAAAAGGTGACGCAGCTGAATTCGGAATAATCCTTCTGGACCTCT
>DATDAV010000041.1:0-1761 GCA_036525235.1 Chryseolinea sp.
GACGAAGGGTGCGGTGTCCGTGCCACGGCCCGACTGACCAAAGCAGCCAAGGCCACGGTTGCCCGGCTGCTCAAAGTCAGTGGTCGTCATGCTCATCGATTCCACGATCAATGCGTGAAAGAGCTCAGACCACGAGCCGTACAGTTCGACGAGCAATGGTTATTCGTTAAGAAAAAACAAAAGAACTGTACGGCTGAGGACGAGCATCAGGCGGGCGACTTTTGGGATCATACGGCCATTGCACCTGAGAGTAAACTCATCGTCTCGTTAGTCGTAGGTAACTCAGAATTGACACCTTGTCGCCTTAAAACGAAATATTAGGCTGCCTTACGGCCTTTGGCCATTTTGACTTTGACATTGTGCTCGACCTGATTCGTCATCGTTCGCAGCTGAAATCCATGCTGGAGCTGAAAAATACTCCATGATTGCCCCGGAGTGATCTCGTGATGACAAGCCCGCAGCAAGCACAAGTAGGCCAATACCGCAATCCCCACGGAATTGGTACTCCGTTTCTGATCACCACTGACTTGATGTTGGCCCAGTCCCAGTCCCGATTTGAGTTCCCAATTCACCAGTTCGATGGCCCAGCGTTTTTGATAGATGCTCACCTCTTGTCTCGGCGTCAACTCCAGCAGATTGGTCACCAATATCTTGGTATTCTTGGGGCCGACGTTACGCCCTTTTTTACTCAGCACTACGGTGACGTCACCGACGTGACACAGACACAAGCGCTTGCCATAAATCCAAAAGGTTTTGCGGCCTTGGCCCTCGATCTCTTTGGGAATCCAGGTTCTTTGGGACAGATTGCGGGGCAAATGGGTGACGAGATTCTTGATCATTTTCTCATCTACCGTTTTCCAGGTGCGGGCAATGGCAAAGACAAAGCCCCAACGGCGGTCGTCATCAGCCCTATCGCGATCTTTGACCATTTTCATGTTGGCCTTGGAGCCATAGGCCGCGTCGCCACTGACGATCACCAGAGTCGCCCAACTCGGCGGCGTGAACTCACTGACCATCTCGCGAAACAGGGCATTGTCATTGTGATAGCCCACATGACGCTTGGGCAAAATGATACGGAAGCCCACTGGAATGCGATAGCCATCCCATGCGGCGATCAGCAAGACGAAGCGGATACCGAAAAACCAGGGGTGATACTTGCTTTTGCGGCCTTTCTGAGCCACTGGATTCTTGGAGCCGCGCTTGTCGGCTTGGCTCCCATCACCAATGAGATAGAGGATGCGGTTGCTTGGCGGTGGCAGGGTAGCGATGAGATCGTGAGCCACCCAGCTGACGAGCAGATGGACATTCCAATAGGCGGCTTTGAGGAGCCTCGAAAAACGCCAGGCAGTGATGGAAGCAGGCCTCCATCTGGACATCTCCTGCAACGTTTTGCGTCCAGGATAAAGGGCTTGCATGAAAATGAGCCAACAGAGCGTTATGCGATGGTGGCTTTTCCAAACGCCAGGCATGCTTTGAAAATAGGCGATGACAAAAGCGGGCAGATAGGTGAAAGCGATCATCATGGCAGGGGCATCCCCGAACGAGTGACACAAAAATCGGATGACAGCGGACGTCAACACGTTGCGTTTGCTTAGTTCGGGGTTGATTTTACACGCTTTTCGCCATTAGGGTGTCGATTCTGAGTATAAAAGCCTGGCCAAAGGCTGTGATGCGCTTATCTTAGCGTATTGCTGGGCGCATGTTCGGCGCGACTTTCTCAAGGCGGCCCGTAGTTGGCCGGAACTTGAGAGATGGATGTTC
>DATDAV010000042.1:0-1606 GCA_036525235.1 Chryseolinea sp.
AGTATCAGTCCAGGTGGTCGCCTTCGCCACTGGTGTTCCTTCCTATATCTACGCATTTCACCGCTACACAGGAAATTCCACCACCCTCTACCATACTCTAGCTTGTCAGTTTTGAATGCAGTTCCCAGGTTGAGCCCGGGGCTTTCACATCCAACTTAACAAACCACCTACGCGCGCTTTACGCCCAGTAATTCCGATTAACGCTTGCACCCTCTGTATTACCGCGGCTGCTGGCACAGAGTTAGCCGGTGCTTATTCTGTCGGTAACGTCAAGACACCAACGTATTAGGTTAATGCCCTTCCTCCCAACTTAAAGTGCTTTACAATCCGAAGACCTTCTTCACACACGCGGCATGGCTGGATCAGGCTTTCGCCCATTGTCCAATATTCCCCACTGCTGCCTCCCGTAGGAGTCTGGACCGTGTCTCAGTTCCAGTGTGACTGATCATCCTCTCAGACCAGTTACGGATCGTCGCCTTGGTGAGCCATTACCTCACCAACTAGCTAATCCGACCTAGGCTCATCTGATAGCGCAAGGCCCGAAGGTCCCCTGCTTTCTCCCGTAGGACGTATGCGGTATTAGCGTCCGTTTCCGAGCGTTATCCCCCACTACCAGGCAGATTCCTAGGCATTACTCACCCGTCCGCCGCTCTCAAGAGAAGCAAGCTTCTCTCTACCGCTCGACTTGCATGTGTTAGGCCTGCCGCCAGCGTTCAATCTGAGCCATGATCAAACTCTTCAGTTCAAACATCTTTGGGTTTTTAAGAAACCCTAAACTTGGCTCAGCAATCGTTGGTTACATCTTTGATTTCTCGCGGAGTAACTTGTGATGCTGATAATCTGTTGACTAGCAGTCTGACTCCACAAGCACCCACACGAATTGCTTGATTCAGTTGTTAAAGAGCGGTTGGTTAAGATCTTTCGTCTCAACCGAGGCGCGCATTCTACAGCAGCCTCATTTGCTGTCAAGTGATTATTTTCAGAAGTTTTCGAAGAATTCTTCAACAACTTCAACCACTTGCGCTTCAGATCTCTCGTCAGCGGGAGGCGAATTCTACAGCGTTACACGCTGCTGTCAACACCTCTTTTTCAACTTCCTTTCGGCTTCGATGAACTGAAGCAACCTGCTGCCGAAACCTACATAACTCATTGAATCTCAAGGAGTTTTCCGTTTCGACTGCGCCGGAAGTGGGGCGAATTATAGGCTTCTAAAATTCGCCGTCAACACTTTATTTCAGGTTTACTCAGCCTTGAGCGTAATACGCGCAAATGCCTTCTTGCCTGCCTGGCAAACATGGGTCGCGCCCAATGCGTATATAAAGGTGCGATCAACCACCTCACCATCTATACGCACACCACCGGAGCCGAGGAGATCCCGCGCCACCGCCGAGTTCTTCACCAGGCCGGCTTTATTAAGGACAGCAGCAATCGGCATATCCTCGGCAGCAGTCAATTCGATCTCCGGCAGGTCATCCGGCAGCTCGCCTTCCTTCATACGGTTACCCGCCGCACGGTGAGCATTGGCCGCAGCCTCCTCACCATGGAAACGCGCAACGATCTCTTCAGCCAGCTTGATCTTGATATCGCGCGGATTGGCACCCGCCTC
>DATDAV010000043.1:0-3016 GCA_036525235.1 Chryseolinea sp.
GGGTAGCGTTTCGTGAGTTTTTCCCGTTCGTGCCAGAGCTGGAATTCAGCCGCCTTATCGCCGGTATCCTTGCCTATTTCGAACATGGCAACGACAACAACCTTGACCTTTAGCGGGCTTGGCGGTGACTCCGCCCAAACCAGAGTCACCGCCGTGCAACCCAACCCAATTGTTAGCGAAAAAACCGCGAGTAATTTTTTAGAAAGCATTAATTCAATTCTTTACGGCGGGCTGGGACGCCCAAAGGTCCCTGTCCAAGCCCGCCGATTCCGGAATTGTTAGAACTTATATTTAACCGTGGCTTCCATGCGGAACGGCAATTCAGCCAGAATGGAGTCGGTGCCATAGACCGGATTCGGGGATCCCCAGTTTTCCTGGTCGGTGAGGTTCAGGAAAGCCACCTCCGCGCGGAAGTTTTTATCCTCGTAGAAAACGGTCAAATCGACCGTGTATTGCCACGGAATATCCAGGGTGCCGTCCCAGTTGTTATTGATCGGACCGGTAACTACGAAACCTGCGGAAGCGCCGAAGCCGGAGTCATGTTTGTAAGAAGCAAGGCCGTTGATCAAATGCTGCGGCACGCCGGGATATCGATATTCGCCGGGAGGCAGCGGATCGTTGAACGAGGCATCGGTGAGGACAATGGGATTTTCCGGGGTGCCGCCAATGATATAACGCGGGTCATCAACCGGGTGGGTCTGGGCTTGGAATCCGGACGGACCGTTGAGCGACTTAATGTCCAGGTAGCTGTAGGCCAGTGTGGCGTAGAAATATTTGTTAGGTTGATAGTTGGCTTCCACTTCGAAGCCCCACACCTCGACCTCATCCGCCGTGCCGCCAATGGAAGGCTGGACGCGGGTTTGCTTGAATCCGGCAACTCCGAGAAACAGCGTTTCATTCAGCAGGCTCGCTTTGGCGCCTACTTCGAACAACTGACTCTCCTGGCGGAGACTATCTTGGACCGAAATGCTGCTGGCAGGAACCGGGAAACCGCCGCCGTTGGCCACGCCAATGGACTGGCTATAGTTGTAGGTGAAATAGGTGGAAAGCCATGGGAATGGCTTATAGGTTGGGCTGATGTTGAAGTTGGGAATGCCAACCACAGTGGAGTCCGTTCCGTCCAGACCGGCGGCAGAAGCCGTGCCACGCGGGAAACCAAACTCGTAGTCTGGATCAAAGAGTGGATCCTGAACATCAATCCAAAGAATATCCAGACGAGCTCCGAAGAGAAGGTTGAAATGTTCGCCGAACTTCACGACGTGCTCATAAAATGGCGCGAGGGTTAGCACCGAGGAGTCGTTGGTATCGTCGTTAATAATGCCCGGGCTGCCAAAGCGCCCATCATAGCCAGGCACCGGCACGGACGGGAAGAAGCCGGCGGTGTAGTTGACGAAATCGATATTTTTCCGGGAAAGGCTGAGATCCCAAGCATTGGCGGGTTCGTGAAAGAAGTCATTGTATGCCAGAACCTGTTGATAGCGAAATTCCACACCCACATCGATGCTATTGCCAAGAACGAAGGGCTTTTCCGGCTGCTCGAGAACGACTTTTTTGCTATCCTTGTCGTCCTTCGACATGCTGGCCGGCGCCGACTCTGCGGAGCCGAACGGGATATCGAAATTGATCCGGTTTTCCAGCTTGTTGGCGAGCAAGTAAGCGCCGTCGATGATTTCCGAATAGTAGTAGGAGCTTTTGGTCTGGCGCTTGATGTATTGGAAATAGGTGTTGTTCACGACGGTGTAGCTGTCGTTGACGTTCAACGTCTGGATCATCTGGGCATTGAACTGGCGGCCATAGGAGCCATCGCCCTCATCCAGGAGGCGGCGGCTGCGATCGATGTCGATGGTGTCGCCAAAGGTGACTGGATTGTAGTTGGGCGCCACATCCTTATTGTCGATGACACCGTCCTCATTGGCATCAAACGCTAAAAACCCCGTCTGGTATTTGCCGTCGTCAATGAGCTCTTGGGTGGGGCGATTGATGCCCCAGTTCTCGGTGTAATCTGCAAAGAACATTTCCGCATTCAACTCGAGGGTGTAATTCGAACTGGGCATCCAGGTAATCGCCCCGTAGATGGCTTCGGTATTCTTGTTGCCGTTCTCGTAGTAGCTGCCGGATTCTTCGCCGGAGTAGCTGATCCGGTAGGCCAGTTGATCCGTTATTGGGCCGCCAAAATCAAGCGCCCACCGGTATTGGTCATACATGCCTGCCGTGAACGAGACCTCGCCGGTGAACTTGGATAAATAAGGCCGCTTAGTGATGTAATCGACATAGCCGCCGACGTATGAGGAGACACCCACGGTGACGGGAGGCGGACCTTTGACGATGTTAACCGACTCGATGGCGTTGAAATTGATCGGCATGCCGTTGCCATTCGAAGTCAGGCCGCGGCGGATGCCGTTTTGCAGGGTGTCACCACTCAGGCCGCGAATGCTTGCGTTCGACGGGGCACCGAAGTTGGTGGGGGTGTAGGAACTGGATGTTAGCTTCGAAAAATCGCGCACGTCCTGAATGTTAATGGCATCCAATTGTTCGCGGGAAATGATCGTGACGTTGCGCGGGGTGTCGAGGATCGAGAGGTCCATGCCATAAACTGAATTAAAGGGTCGAACCGTCGGCAGGATGGACTCGCTGGCCGGAACTTGCGCCCCGGTGACCAGCATGGTGTCGAGGGTGGAGTCGTCAGCAGATGACTCAGGAGCCGGGGTCGCTTCTTGAGAAAAGGCAGTGGTTGCAAGCGCGGCCGTGACCGCGAGCGCTATGGTTTTGGATTTCAGTTTAAGCTCCATGGTTGAGGTTGCAGCGGCTGTCAGCATGTCACGTGCCACGCATCAAATCGGGCGTTCCTTTTTGCGCGTCACTGCATACCGTGCGCCCCGTGAAAAACCTTTGAACGCAGAAGAAGGAATTTTGTCCGCAGGAAACTTTCGACTCGAATTTCGGAAAATAAAAACCGCCCCTTGGCTATCCAGGGTGGCGGTTTTTGATCAGAGTGGTCGGTCTGCAGCGCGACTTC
>DATDAV010000044.1:0-1137 GCA_036525235.1 Chryseolinea sp.
TGGGACGCATGGGATTTTTGGGATATGAGATTTCAATTTCCGAAAATATCCCCCAAATCCCATAAATCCCACCAATCCCATTAATCCCAGTCAAAATTTGTATTTCCGGCCTTTTCGACCTACCTTTGCCCGCTCGAAAACAAGACATAACATGATATCAAACCTGGTGCCGTAAGACCTAGTTTGTATCGGAATCATCCCCGATGTACCCGTCTCTTACCTCAGCTATGGTATCATGTGGCCCCATTATTAAAATTTTTTACGCTGCATGAAACTTTCACAGTTCCGGTTCGACTTACCACTTAACCTTATTGCCCAACACCCTGCAAAAAAACGCGAAGATGCCCGCCTGATGGTTGTTCACCGCCATACCGGCCAGATCGAGAACAAGCACTTCAGGGACATCATGGATTATTTTGATGATAAGGATGTCTTTGTCGTCAACAATACCAAGGTATTTCCCGCCCGCATGTATGGTCGTAAAGAAAAGACCGGAGCCAAGATCGAAGTTTTCCTGCTGCGCGAGCTCAATAAGCCCAATCGCCTCTGGGACGTGATCGTGGATCCCGCCCGTAAGATCCGTGTAGGCAATAAACTGTACTTCGGCGACAACGACGAACTGGTAGCCGAAGTGATCGACAACACCACCTCCCGTGGCCGCACCATCCGCTTTTTGTGGGAAGGAACTGATGATGAGTTCCGTCAAATGCTGGAATTCCTGGGTGAAACACCCCTGCCGAAATATATCAAACGCAAACCCGAACAGGAAGATAAAGAGCGCTACCAGACCGTATATGCCAAGCATGAAGGCGCGGTGGCCGCCCCTACTGCCGGTTTGCACTTCAGCATCGAGCTGATCAAAAGGTTAGAAATAAAAGGTATCCGTTTTGCCGAAGTCACACTCCACACCGGCCTGGGCACTTTCCGCCCGATCGAGGTAGAGGACCTGAGCAAGCATAAAATGGATGCTGAATACTATAAGATCGACGACGTTGCCTGCAAGATCGTGAACAAGGCCATCGAGGGCCATCACCGTATCTGCTCCGTAGGCACTACCACCATGCGGGCTATCGAAAGCTCCTATACTGCGGAAAAATTATTGAAGCCATCCGAAGGATGGACCAATATTTTCATTCA
>DATDAV010000045.1:0-1042 GCA_036525235.1 Chryseolinea sp.
CACTGGTTCGTTCATTCCACCAAATGAACGACGCAGACCGGATGGCGTTCGCCAAACGCGTCGCCTCCTATGCGAGCAAGGGCGAAGTGGAATATTACAAGGCGAAAGACCTAAGGGCGTAGCCGCTTCATCGAACATCAGGTAGCGAAGCACCTCGCATGACTTCGTCGCCCGCGCCCTGTGACGGTAGTGCTGATTTTGGCCTTGTTCGTGGGCCGGAATTTTTCTATGAACCGCCACAATACCGAAGACAAATGGAACTGGGAGCTTTCTCTGTTAGCTTCGCTGTAAAAATATCGAGGTGTCGAAGCTCTTTTACGAAAAGCTGGGCTTTACCATTTTCGCAGGAGACCAATCGCAGAACTGGCTGATCATGAAGAATGGTGACCACGCCATCGGGTTGTTTCAGGGCATCTTCGATAAGAACATTCTTACTTTCAACCCAGGCTGGAGTAGCGATGCGCAGCAACTGCGCGAATTCACGGACGTGCGAGAATTGCAGCGCCAGCTCAAAGAGCGTGGCATAACCATAATTTCAGAAGCAGACGAAAGCTCCAGTGGCCCCGCTAGCGTTATGATCGTTGATCCAGATGGAAACACGATTCTGATAGATCAGCACGTATAGGCAATGAGGCAATTGGAGTTTCTGATCAGCGAACAATGCCTAAGTCTTACTTAAAAAAACCGAGGCCGGAAAACCTGAGATAACCGGCTACAACGTTCTCCTGTAGCCGGAGTCTCGTTCTCCTGTGGCCGGGGCCTGCGAGGCTAGCGGGATGAATTCCCTAGTTTGAAAGACTTTCGTCGAAAGCAAATCAACAAAGCCATTCCAACGATGACCATCCCGAAAACCCTCGGCTCAGGAACAGGCTCCGAGTAAATGAAATCGTCCATCGCGACGACATCGACGGTCTCCACGTTTGGATTCTCGAAGTTCGGACCAATCGCGGTGTTACCGCTGGTAATACGCACCCGAGAGATTTGTTCACCCGCGTTGCCTATCGCTCCAAAGAAAGATAGGCTTTGGTCGCTAACGATACCG
>DATDAV010000046.1:0-1514 GCA_036525235.1 Chryseolinea sp.
CACGTATTTACGAATGGTTTATGAAATGAAGCCCGCCGGGAAGTGGATGTGCCAGGCCGAACGCAAAGCGATCATGGCGCATCTCGGGGAAAACATTATTGCAGATTGTGTCCGTCGCGGCCAGCACGATGACGCGCTGCGCCTGAGACGACAGAAAGACAGCGGAGAGAACGCCGCTTAAACAATATGAAAACGCATACAATTCAGGAGACATACAAAGACCCAAGGTGGCAAAGGCGCCGTCTGGAAATTATGCAAAGAGATGGGTTTGCGTGTAACGATTGTGGAGAAGAGAAAAAGACGCTAAACGTCCACCATCGTTACTATGTCAAGGGAAGAAAACTGTGGGAGTATCCCGACTTTTCTTTGGTAACGCTATGCAGGGAGTGTCATCAATTCCAGCATTCGGAAGAGCGTTTTTCGGAAGAAGACCCCGAGAATGCCGCAGTCCTAGAAGAGTGGGAGCAAATGACTGATTTCGTTTTTGGCGGAGATCTTAAGGCATTGAGGCGCGCCTGGGATTTTTCTGTTTCGATAGCATCCCTTTGCTCGGGCGGGGCCGACCGCAATGCTGTTTTGTCGTCAATTCGTTCCTTTCTGGATAGTCAGCGCCCAGAGGACTTCAAAAGTCCCAATTCCGTTTAGCGGAGAGAATGCCGCTTTAAAAACTCAGGAAATGAAGATTCCGTCATTTCAATTCTATCCTGCCGACTGGCGCAAGGACCCCGGCGTCCAATCGCTAAACTTCCATGACAGAGGTGTCTGGTTTGAAATACTCTGCTTACTTCACGAATCTGCGGATCGCGGAAGGCTATTGCTCAACGGCACCCCCATGCCTGACGATGCTTTGTCCCGACTCCTTGGTTTGGATAAGCAAGTTTTAACCAAGACCTTAACCACGCTTCTAGAATACGGCGTTGCATCTCGTGATCCTGATACAGGCGCGCTCATGTCACGTCGAATGGTTCGTGATGAAAATTTACGGAAGATCAGGCAGGCAAGCGGGAAATTGGGCGGAAATCCTGCTTTGCTTAACCAAAAGCCCAACCAAGACGGCGAACCCCCGCTTAAGCAAAATCCAACCCCTTCTTCTTCATCTTCTTCTTCATCTTCAAACACAGAAGAGGATCCGCAAGCGGACCTCATTCTTCCTACTTCAAAGCATCCTAAGCCTTCAAAAGCCAAAGGCACTGAAGACGAGATTAAGGCGTTCGCTGTAGAGATTGGACTTCCCGTATCCGACGGCGAATACATGTTTCAGCACTGGGAAAGCATCGGATGGAAGCGCGGCAATAGCCCAATCTTGAGTTGGCGAGCCGCCATGAGGGCTTGGAAGAAAGGCAACTACTTTCCTAGCCAGAAAGACAAATCAAACCCTTCCGCGCCCTCCTTCGAGGGAGATGCGCCGCGGGATCAATACGGGCAACGCATAAAAATTGTGACATGACAACCCCTACCGACACCACCATCCTGCCGCATAGCGCGGACGCTGAGCTGGGACTGCTTTGTTCGCT
>DATDAV010000047.1:0-1197 GCA_036525235.1 Chryseolinea sp.
AGGCTTCGTAATCTGCTTCGGAGTCGATGACCAGGAATCCCTTCATCGAGAAGTGGCCGGAACCGCACAGCTGACCGCAAATGACGTTCGTTTCACCGATTTCAGTCGGCGTAAACCACATTGGAATCTCGGAACCGGGAATGGCATCCTGGGCGATCCGCATCTCACGAATGGCATAATTGTGGATCACATCCATCGAAGTCAGCTGGAGGACCGCAGGCCTGCCGATGGGTAGATGGCCAGTCGTTTCGAGCACAAAATCATCCTTGGCATTCTCATCCGAGCGATCAATTCCGAGTTCGTTGCCGGGTTTGACCAAATCGGCGCTGGTTTTGCCAAATTTGCCGTCCACACCCGGATAATGCATCCTCCAAAGGAACTGAGAACCAATGACACGAACCTCCACAGGTTTGTCTTCGGGTTTTGGAAATTCGTTCACGCGCTGGGTCCAGAACGGCAAGGCAAACCCCAGGAGCAGAAAGACTTCAAAAATGATAACCGCCGCTTCCGCGTGGGTCGAGAAATGACTGCGAACACCATGGTAATCTGCTTTCGGATTATTTCCTTTGCGGAATTTCCAGAGACACAGCGTAAAGAAACAGCCCCAACCGACAAACAACACCAGCATGAACCAGTGTAGCGAAACGATCATGTGGTCAATGATGGGGCCGTGAGCCGACATCGTCGGCGGCAAGCATAGAAGTCTATCGAGCATGTTTGGTCTGGGTTGGTTCTATATAATCGAAAGGTGATTCCTTGGATCTCCGCACCTGCTGGAAAATAAACCAGGCGAAGCAGGCAAAAATGCTGAACAAAATGCCGAGGAGAACAAAAATTGAATTGGTTACGGCAGGGCCGATTGGCGTGCTACTGGCGTTATAACAAACGGCACAGGCGCCGGCATCGAGAACAGGAGCACACAGTGTCAGACCAAGCAGGCAAAGCGCCTTGAATTGGTTCATAATCTCCTCACTTTCCGAAAGAAAATGAAGCCGTAAACGGGAAGGGCGAGTCCTAAAACCAGGCTGAATATTCCAATTGCAAAGGTCCCGGTCGTGTCGGTTGTCCCCTGCGATCTGAAACACCACACGGCAAAGCCGAGCGTCAGCACGGTCGCCAAGGTGATCAAAATCAAATGGAAATATTTTAAAGGCATTAATCTAGAAAAGCTTTGGGATCCCGTTCCGGACCGCCAAT
>DATDAV010000048.1:0-86804 GCA_036525235.1 Chryseolinea sp.
TGACCCGTCCTGAAAAAAGTTGACACAATGAAGTCAACTATGCAAAAGAACAAAAAGATTGTAATTCGGTACAGCGAGGCTTTTAAGCATCAAGTAATCAAGGAAATAGAGGAAGTGGGCCTCAGCTTGGAGGAGGTACGAGTAAAGTACGGGATCAAGGGTTTTTCCACCATTCAGGGATGGATAAAAAGAATCGGTAAATTGGGAGCATTACCAAAAATTGTACGCGTGGAAACTCCTGATGAAAAATCCCGGATAAAGGAATTGGAAAGGCAGGTTCAAGAGCTGAAGAATTCCTTGGCAGAGACTCAAGTTCGCTACCTAATCGCAGAGAGTCAATTTGAAGTGATTTGTGGTCAGCAGGGCTTGGATCCTGAAGAGGTCAAAAAAAAATTATCAGTCAAACCATCATCCAAGCCGTGAGCAAAGGCTGCACGATCAGTTCGGCCTGTAGGCATTTCCATCGCAGTCGGCAGAGCTATTATAAGGCTTTGAGGCGAAGGGAAAAGCGTTTCATGGAGAGTGAGAAGCTATTGGATATGGTTCAGCCTATACGGCAAATAATGCCTCGACTAGGTGGTCGGAAACTATTTTTCATGCTTCAGCAAAGCTTGGCGGAAAATGCTGTGCAGATAGGAAGGGATAAGTTTTTTGAATGGCTTAAGGGCCAGGATTTATTGATCCGCCCCAAGCGCAGCTATGTCCGCACTACTCAAAGCCGCCATCGGTTCAGAGTCTATGATAATTTAACAGGCGACTTAATGTTGACCACTCCCAATCAGCTTTGGGTAAGCGATATTACCTACTTGCGAACATGGGAAGGATTCTGTTACCTGGCTTTAATCACGGATGCCTATAGCCGGAAAATCGTGGGTTATGATGTGAGCGACAGCCTTGAAATGGAAGGTTGTATCCGAGCCCTGAAAGCAGCTTGCCAAACAGCCAGCGATCTTTCACAGTTAATTCATCACTCTGATCGAGGCACACAATATTGCGCTGGTCCCTATACTCAACGGCTTCAACAGCAGGGTATAAAAATAAGCATGGCCGCCACCGGAAACTGCTACGAGAATGCCTTGGCTGAACGAGTAAACGGAATCCTCAAAGACGAATTTAATCTTGACACCACCTTCAAATCAAAAGAACAAGCCATGAAAGCAGTTCATCAATCGATCTCCATTTATAATCAATATCGCCCGCATTGGGCACTAAACTTCCAAACCCCGCAGCATTGCCATGCGGCTTAAAACTATTGTTTAACCCGTCAACCTATTTCAGGACAAGACACAGTAGCCAGCGTGCGGGTGTGGGGTTGGAGTGGGTAATAAAAAAAGGGTTGACTGGGGGACAAGCCTTTCGTTCTTTTTTTAAATGCTATCGAGATCCGGGATGGAGAGTAGTCCGGTCCGAGCTTCATCCCCGATAAAGTTTGTGTTGATCCAGAAAACTTGAAGCAACAATTAAATAATGTACCCATAACACTTCGTAAGAAACTGAAAAACAAATTCTTAGCTACAGTTTTTGGTATTTTGTTGCCCTTTTGATAACGCCCTTCCGGGCGGTTGTTGCCTTTTTGATAACGCAAATCCATTGATTTCACACGTCCGGTCAGGTGATCTTTGCATCGAAATTTTTTCTGACCCAATGACAAAAAACATATTCCCACTTGCGGTGCTCGCTTTTGTGAGCGTGCAATGTACGCAGACCAGATCGGCAGAAATTGCCAATACAACCAAGGACTCCACGGCTGTGGCGGTTGTAAAACCCGTGGTGGTTACCGAGCCCGTGCAGTTTGATTCAGACGATCCTGCTATATGGATCAATAGTGCCGACACGGCTAAAAGCCTTATCGTCGGTACGAACAAGGATGATAATGGCAGCTTGTATGTGTTTGATCTTACCGGAAAAATTCTTCCCGAAAAAACGGTCGCACTGAAGCGCCCGAACAACGTGGACATTGAATATGGATTGTCGCTGAAGAACCAGCAGACAGACATCGCCGTGGTTACCGAGCGGTTGACGTATAAGCTACGCATCTTCAGCTTGCCTGACGTGAAACCTGTTGACAATGGCGGGATTGAGGTGTTTGAAGGTGAAACGGGCGACGGCTTCCGCGAGTTGATGGGTATCGCGCTTTATAAAAATCAGGCCGACGGGAAAATCTACGCCATTGTGGGACGAAAAAACGGGCCGCACGAAGGAGGTTATCTCTGGCAATACCTGCTGAAAGACAACGGCCGCGGCCAGGTGAAGGCAACGCTTGTGCGCAAGTTTGGGAAGTACAGTGGCAAAAAGGAAATCGAATCGATTGCGGTGGATGATGAGCTGGGGTATGTCTATTATTCCGACGAAGGCGTTGGTGTTCACAAATATTATGCTGATCCGGCCAGGGGCGATGAGGAACTTGCGCTGTTTGCCACAACCAATTTTGCGGCCGATCACGAGGGCATTTCGATTTACAAAATTAATGATGGAACAGGCTACATCCTGGTTTCCGATCAGGGCGCAAATCATTTCAATGTTTATCCGCGTGAAGGCTCGGCAAAAGGACCTCATGATCATCCGCTTATTAAGATCATTCCGACATCAACCTTGGAAAGCGATGGCTCTGAAGTGACGAGCGTTTCTTTTCCTGGAAAATTCAAGTCAGGATTGTTTGTGGGTATGTCTACGGACAAGACTTTTCAACTCTATCGCTGGGAGGATTTGGCAGGAAAAGACCTCGCGATTGCGCGGAACGGAATCCGATCGGTAAAAAAATAATAGAATGAAACAAATTGCACTTGTTGCCGCTTTTCTGCTGATGTGCTGCTATGCAAAGGCAGCAACGGTCAAAGGAAAATTGCTGGATGAAAATAAAGAGCCGCTGACAGGCGCGATTATTCTATTGGATGCCAGTAAGGGTCTTTATGCCCTTGCCGGACTGGATGGAACGTACATCATCAAAAATGTTCCTATCGGTACGCACACCATCACCGTTTCGTTCATTGGCTATTTGACACAGGAAAAAACAATTACGATGGCTGGCGAATCGGATGCCGCAACGCTTGATTTTCAATTGGTGCAGGATTCAAAGGTTCTGAATGAAGTGGTCGTATCCGGAAAAGCCGAAGCGGGCTCAGATGCCGAAGCACGCCTCACGGAGAGAAATGCTTCTCAGGTCGTAAACGTGATGTCGGCAAAAGCAATTTCTATTTTACCCGATCTTTCCGTTGCCAATCTGGTGCAGCGCATGTCAGGCCTGACGGTGCAGCGCAACAGCAATGGCGATCCGCAATATGTCATTGTGCGCGGCATGGACAAACGCTACAGCTACACGCTGGTTAACGGTTTTAAAATTCCAAGCCCGGACAACAAAAACCGTTATCTGCCGCTCGATATTTTTCCTGCGACGTTATTAGAAAGACTGGAAGTATATAAAAGCCTGACGGCCGATATGGAAGGCGACGCCATTGGCGGCGCCGTGAACTTGGTCATGAAGAGCGCGCCCGATCATTTCGAAGTGAAGGCCGATTTCCAAACGGGATATAACTATATCAACACGCTGTACGGATTTGATCATTACAATGCTTCGGGGATTGAGAAAAACTCGCCGCGCCAGCTGTATGGCACGGGTTACGCGGCTCAGCCTGATGAATTCCCGCAGAAGAACCTGGAAGTGAAAAACAACAAGCCGATGCCCGACCTGATCGGTTCGCTTTCCATTGGCAACCGTTTTTTCAATAACAGGCTGGGCGTGCTGGTGGGCGGCAGTTTTCAAAATTCATACCGTGCTACCAAGAGCCTTTGGTTTGATTATGATGTTGACCCCTATGGCTCAGATCTTCCCCAGCTGGGTTCGCTACAAGAGCGGCATTACTCGATTCAGCAAAGGCGCAGCGCGGCCCACGCGCGGCTGGATTATAAATTCAATGATAGAAATGAAATTAAATTCTATGCCGGGTACTACGCATTAAACAATAACGAAACACGCCAGATCAGGGAAACTTCCCTGAAGCTCGGTTACAACTCACTTCAGGGAGATGCCGCTTTGGGTTACACCACGCGCACAAAAACCACCAATCAAGGCATTTTGACGTCGTCACTGCAAGGCAACCACAAATTGCTTGGGCCGTTGGCGCTCGCATGGTCGGCTGTCTATTCGACAGCATCCAACAATGAGCCTGACAATGCCAAGTTTACGCGCAGCAGCACGATGCAGGATTTTAAAGAAACACCACAAGGAGCGGAAGGGCTTTCACGCCAATGGTTGAACAACAAGGATAACGATCTGACAGGTTATCTGAACTTGACCGTGCAGCCCGAATCGTGGGGTAGAAGCCTGCTGAAGGTCGGAGGCATGGCACGGCATAAAGACCGCGACGGCAATTATGACATCTACAATTTTATGCCAAAGCCCACCCAGCAATTTCAGGGCACCAACTGGAACACCGTCAGCGATGTTACCTGGTCATTGACCAACCCACTGGGCGCCACAAGTGATGCCCAGAATTATAAGGCACACGAATATATCAATGCGGCTTATGTGCTGGGGAAACTGGATGTTGAACGATGGGAGGTGAACGCCGGCGTGCGGGCAGAGCAGACCAACCAGGGATTTACATTAAAAAATCCTGTGCCGGGTGTGATCCGTGACACCAGTGAGCATTACACCGACGTGCTGCCGAGTCTGATGGCGAAATATAAGATCAAACCGGGAATGAACCTGCGGTTCAGCTATTACAAAAGCATTTCGCGCCCCAGCTTTTTTGAAATTGTTCCTTACCTCTATCCAGAAGACGGCTATCCTGAACGCGGAAATCCGAAGCTTCAACGCGTACGGGCACAAAACGTCGATCTGCGATTGGAAGTGTTCCCCAATGTTACCGATCAGATTTTGGTAGGTGTATTTTACAAATCCATTACCGACCCCATTGAATATACGGTAACAAAATTCGGCATTGCCAACGAAAATTCCCTGCAGCCGAACAATTTTGGCAATGCGCGGAACATGGGCGCCGAAATTGATTTCATACACTACTTCAACAAGTTCGGCATACGTGCCAACTACACGTTCACCCACTCGACGATCACCACGACAAAACAGCTGCCCGGCCCGGTTGATCCGAACGATTTATCGAAAGGCTATACCACCTATTATGTAAACCAAACGCGCCCCATGCAAGGCCAGGCAAGCCACATTGGTAACGTGTCGTTGCTGTACAAAGACCTCGACAAAGGCTGGGAGTCGCAGCTTTCGCTGGTTTATACCAGTGAAAAACTGGAAGCCATTTCGCCTTATTTAAACAACGACCTGTATGGCAAACCGATCGCTATTCTGGATTTCTCATTGGAGAAAAGAGTATCCAGCACCGTCGATGTGTTCATCAAGGCAACCAACCTGCTGAACTCGGCTTATCAAATGTATATCAAGAACCCGGTGTATCAAAAGGACAATGAATATCCCTACCAGAAGGATCCACAGAACAAAACGCTCACGCGCAGAGATGAATACTATCAGTCGCTCCGCGCAGGCGTTCGGATCAATTTCAGCAAGAATAAAAATCAATGAATAAACTTCAAATGAAAAAACAAACCACTATGAAAAAACGAACAAGCAGATTGGCAGTCATCGCCTTTTTGGGCACGGTCGCCCTTCTGGCAAGCTGTAGCAAAGACGATGACAGCAAACCAAAACCGGTGGTCACCACAACGTCATCGGCACTGACGCTTATACAGGACACTACGGGAGTCTTTACCGCGGATGTATCTGCAGCAGCAGGCATTAAGGACATTACCGTTACGATCGATAACAGCACCATCTTAACAGCGGAGATCACCAACAAAGCAGATCTCGTCGGCAAAACGGTGGGCACGGCAAACATCAAGATCACCTCGACGTATACTTTGGGAACAGCCAACATTACGATTACCGTAACGGACAATGCCCAACAATCGTCCACCGCTGCGGTTTCCGTTGATGTTACCGATCATCCTCCCATTGAAATTTCGGGCGCAGTAGGATCAACCGAAACAAAGGAGTACCATATCACGCAGGCAACAACCTGGGGGCCTCACCTCACCTATCACGTAACGGGCAACGTCTTTGTTGAGCCAACAGGATCCCTGACGCTATTGGAAGGAACAACCGTGATTGTGGATGGCCAGTATTCGTTCACTGTGAGAGGAAACTTCTACAGCTACGGCACAGCAACGGATTCCGTAGTATTTACAGTGCCGGCGAAGCAACGTACCAACGCCAATATTTTTGCGGGCTTGTGGGGAGGTATTATGTCTTCCAACACCGATGGCACCAATACTTTTGCCGCTGATGAAATGGTGGTGCAATACACGCGCGTTGAGTTTGCCGGTATGCTCGGCCAGGCCTGGCAGGATATTGTGAAGCTGGGCGAAGTGGCCGATACGAATACGCCCGAATACGCGTTGTTCTTCAACAACCCCGATGGTGTTTGTGTGATTCAGAATTCCACGTTCGCTTATTCAGCGGATGTTGCCGTGCAAATAGATCAGGGGAAAATATTGGTCAGCAACAACGCGTTCATCTTAAATGGAAAGGCCGGCGGTGAAGCCATTGATCTCAAGGTGGGCACGTATGGCGATATTGCCTACAATTTGTTCTATAAAGTAGCGACAAACGGCGTGAAGTTTAACGCCAAGGGCGGAACAACTGAACTGCACATTTACAATAATACAGCGGTTGAATGTGGATGGAGACAAACGTCGCACTCCGATCACGGCGGTTCGTTCAATGTTGAACAAGGCGGTAAAGGCGTGGTGTATAACAACCTCATCGTAAACTCCACGCGCGGTGTTCGCTTCTCTGACGGAAAACTGCCTGATGTGGCGCATTTGTCCAACGGATTTAACTTCCATTATCTCAGTATCACCAGCCCTGTTGGTACCGATAATTTTACTCCTGAATTTTATCCTGCAGATGGGTTTACCATCTATGGCAATGGCAAGACCGGTCCTGCCAGTGTAGATTCTACTTTTGAAACAGCACATGATATTCCTGCTCCCGTGTACACCAATAACGTATTTGATAAAGTTGCCACAATAGCAGCCGGTCACGATCCGTTGTTTGTAAAATTTGCCGTAACCACATTTGACGTGGCGGCTGCGGTTGCAGCGGAAGAACCCGCGAATGAAAGTTTCCCTGCCGCATTTGATTTTCATCTTCAGGCAGGTTCACCGGCATTGACCGGAGGCAACACAAATTTCAGCCCCTATAATGCAGCTTCCCTGACTGCCGGCGGAAAGACATACGCCTCCCCGAAACCGTCAAGTTATTTTGGGGCATTTGGATCCAAGTAAATTATCTCTTGTAAGCGTATAAACACCAACTTACTCAGAGAAGTATCCGGATAAAAAAAGAGGTTGGCTCGCTTTTGAGTCAGCCTCTTTTCTTTTACAAAAATCTCTTGGAGCTAGGCAGTAGGCCCTGGCGACGTGAGCGATCTGGAATAATGGAATTCGATACTTAATCATTAATCGAAGACGAAGGCAGCAACAAAGCGATCTCGCTCTTGCTTCAGCGATGCCTAAAATTCTTACACGTTTTCAAAGGCTGAGGATGAAATTGGAGAGGCTGTCACCTTGATTTAGCCGGAGTTTTTTTCGCAAGCGATAGCGGGAGATCCGCAAGCTGTCGGGCGAAATGCCCAAAATGGTGGAGATATCCTTGGACGGCAGGTTCAGACGGATCAGGGCGGCCAGCCGCGTGTCGGCCGCGGTGATCTCGGAGGACAGTTTCTGGAGCTGGTCGAAGAAATTCTGGTGCACTTGCTCGAAAATGTGGCGGAAGTCATCCCAGTCCTTGTCCTGCACAAAATTATGGTCGATAAGCTTGATGAGGTTGGTGATTTTTTTGCGCTGGTCTTTGAAATCCTCCTGCAGGGCTTCCTGGAGCTTGGCCTTGATGTCGTCCATCATTTTGTTCTTGCTGATGATGTGCAGGGTGTGGGCGGCCAGCGACTTGGACCGGTTCTCCAGCGCATGCTGAAGCTGGTGTTCGTGCAGGTGGGCATTTTCCAATTCCACGTGCATGAGTTTTTGCTGCGATTCTTTTAATTCCAGCTGTGATTCCTTCAACTCGATCAGCTCCTTGTCCTGCCGGATCTTTAACCGCTGCCGGCTGATGATCGCCGCCGCCAGCAACAACACCAGCACAATACCCGACACCAACGAGATTTTGATCACCGAGTTCAACTGGCGATCGCTCTCCAAAACGCTGATCTCGCCATTCTTTCGCTCCAACTCAAAAAACGTTTGCAACAGTCCCAACTGGCGGCGAGTCTCTTCGCCGTAGATCTCTTCATACAGCGTGCGTCCTTTCTCCAGATTTGCATAGGCCTCCTGATAAAGACCTGCCTGGTTATAGACTTTGCCCAGGTCTTTGTAAGCGCTGGTGGCTTGATATTTATCGTTGAGGCGCAGGGCCAGGTTGAGCGCTTTGGTGGAAAAGCGTATGGCTGGTTCGTTCTCTCCCTTCTTCCGGTGCACATCGGCGAGGTTGTTCAGGTTCACGATCATGGAGAGGCTGTCGCGCGTGAGTTCGTTGAGAGCAAGCGAGCGAAGAAAATAGTGACGGGCCGTGTCGAGCTGGTTGAGGTCCTCATAGATGCTGCCGATGTTTTCGAGAATGGTGGACGTTCCCCGCACGTCGTTGGCATGCTCATAGTACGACAGGGCTTTGTGTTGGAATTCCAAAGCTTTGGGATACTGTTGCTTTTTTTCGCTGAGGCGGCCGAGGCTGCCATAGGTATCGGCAATCCCTTTCAGATTTTTTAGAGCCTGGTAGAGTTTCAAGGCACGGTTGTGTTTTTCGAGCGCCAGGTCGGGTTGGCGGATGGTGTAGTAGACCAACCCAAGCTGATTCAGGTTCCGGGCCAACGCTTCCGTATTTTGCGACGATTCGTATAAAGTTTCTGCTTTGAGCAAGTGGTTAAGGGCCTCTTCATAAAAACCCTGGCGATAAAAGATTTCACCCACCAGGTAGTGACCATAGGCCGTACCCTCGGTGTAGCCCAGGTCTTGCGCCCGGCGAAGCGCCTCCTGCGCCATGACAAAGGCGGAATCGGGCCGGGTGAAGAGCATCCCTTCGGCGCGGTGATAAGACGCGTCGATAGTTTTGGTGGTGGCATCCTGGGCGTGAGCATGCAGGGTTAGGATGGTCGTCAGGGCGATGAGGGCGTAGTGGAGTGTGCGTTTCACGGTGTCATGCGAATGGATGCTGCAAAAATAGAGGGGCAATGTTTTCCCAGGTTTACCGGAATGTTATGTGTGTTAATATGGAGGAGAAGGCTGAGAAACCATTCAGAAAATTCTGCTCCGGCCGTTGAGGTGAGCGCCCATCCCCTACAGCATCGGCTGCATTCGGATGGGCTCACGCTCTACTAACAGATATCAGGCTTGGAAAAAGGGACCTGCATCAGGCCCAGGCATTTTCTTCCAGCAGACGCAAATTCTGCTCCGGCGCTCCGTTCCAGATTTCAACGGGCACCCGTACGGTGAACCTGCTCCCCTGGTCTACATTCGATTTAAAGGTGATGGTGCCGGAGAGCGCGTTCACCACTTCGCGCACGATGTATAGCCCCAGGCCGGACCGGGATCGATCGGCATCGCCACGGAAAAACATACTAAAAATCCGGTCATGGTATTTGGGCGCAATGCCAATGCCGTTATCCTGAACAGAAATCATGAGATGGGATTCCAAATAGATATCGATGACGATTTCCGGGGAAACCTTTTGACTGCGAAACTGAATAGCATTGTCGATAAAATTATTCAAGATCAATTTCATACGCCCCCGGTCGGTGAGTATCCGCGGCACGCGATCCAGGTTATGACGAATTGAAAAAGTGATTTCACGAAAACAGGGTTCCATCGAAAAACCGCTGATCACTTCATCGACGAGCTCGAGTATGTCAACGCATTCCGATTTCACTTCCGAACGCGAATTCTGAAAAAAGTCTAGTATTTCACTGATCACCGTGTCTAAACGGTCCATGCTCTTGTTGATCAACACAAGACAATGATCCAACGTGGCGGCAGAAGTGTCGAGGCGTACAAGATTTACAAGGCCTTTCACGGATGCGATGGGTGATCGCAGATCGTGCGAGGCACTATAGACAAACCTGTCCATTTCGGCATTCTTTTTTTTGAGTTGATCGCGCATGTTCAGCAGCGCCCTGCCCATAACGTCCTCGGGCCCTTGCAGGTCGAAATGTCCGCCGTAGTTGCCCTTTCCGATTTGATCGGCAAATTCCGATTTGGTGTTCATGCCTCGCATAAGCGAATTCATGGCCAGCATCATCTCGCCGATCTCGTCTCCCCTTCTTTTCACGGGGATGTTGATCAGCTTGCCTTGTCCAAGCGAAACGATAAGGTTTTTGGCATCCACGATCGGCTCGACGATACTCTTTTTAGCGTAGACATAGGTAATGACAAACGCGAGAACAAAGAGCATGATCATGCCCACCTGGAGTTCGGAAAGAAATGCGTCGGCCTGCTCCTTTTTTTCTTGCAGCCGGTCGAGCCGGAGTCTGTGACTATTGAGCAATCGCTCAAGGAGATAGTCAAGCCGGGCAGCGGAAGCGCTTATATCACCATCCCACAACAGGATGGCGCTATCGACGGCCGCATCGTTGGCGTACAGGCTGTCGTTATGAAGGGTTGACATGACGGCCTCTTGCAAAAGTATGACGTCATCAAAATTCCGGATCGCCCGCCGGATGGCGTCGCCATCGGAGCCGTTGTACGAAAGCAACGTTTCCGTAATGTTTTTCTTCAACGCAGGGTAGTCACCTTTATGCAATTTAATGAGCGCTCCCTTTTCCGAAACATTTGACTGATAGATCCAGTGATTGGTGA
Organism: Chryseolinea sp.; assembly: GCA_036525235.1. Lineage (GTDB taxonomy): Bacteria > Bacteroidota > Bacteroidia > Cytophagales > Cyclobacteriaceae > Chryseolinea. Next base: position 10,873 of record DATDAV010000048.1, read on the forward strand.
GTTTGGCACCTTCCTGGTTTAGGGTGCTGAGATCCTTTAATTGAAGATACAACGGCAAATACGTTTTTTGGATCTGCCAATCGATCCGTTTATTGCGTTGTAAAGAGTAAATGCTATAACCGGTGGTCAGCAAGGCCACAGCAATAATGATCATATAACCGACCGTGATGCGATTGGAAAGGTTCAATTTTAATTTAAGGTTCATGAATGTGTTTATGAAATCGAGAGGATAAAAAAATGTAAGGTCATCTGACAAAAAAATCTATAAATTCTAGCGCGATGCCGAAACAAGGCTGCCATTTCCCTGGAACGTGTGAGCGGTTTTACGTTTAAGCGCCTCCTCTAGGTCGGCGATCCTTTTGAGGTACTCGCTTTCTTTCCGCGACATCTCCTCCTGGGTAGCCGACAATTCTTCCATGCTTTGCCGGAGCTCTTCCTGGTTTGCTTTCATTTGTTCGCCCTGTTGTTGGCTCTGATCGAGCAAGTATTGCGTGCGTTTGTTGATCTGCACCGCAGCCATGGAGGCCGCAATGTTCTCCCCAAGCTTTTCGAGAAAATCGATTTGGAACTGTTCGAATTTATGAAAGGAGGCGATTTCCATAACGCCTTGAACCTCGTCGTTTATTTTCAGTGGAACGATGACCAGGTTGGACGGCGGCGCCTCACCAAGTCCCGAGGTGATGCGAATATAGTTCTCGGGAAGCTTGCGCATGTTCACGGTCTGCTTCTCCAGCACGCACTGTCCAAGCAGCCCCTCTCCTATGCCGAGCTTCCTTTCGACGATCTTTTTTCGTTCATAGGCATAGCAGGCCATCAGTTCCAGGTAGGCATCTTCATTCTCATGATTCACCAGAAGAAAGATTCCCCCTTGATTAGCGCCCATATACTTGACTACGTATCGGATAATGGCATTGTAAAATTCAGACAGCTTATCGGTGTGGTCGCGCAGGATCGCGCCGATTTCGGCAAGCCCCTGGGTGGCCCAATTTCGTCTCCGTTCGTTTTCGGCGTTTTCCTTCAGACTCGAACGCATATCCAGCAATGCCCGCCCCATCCGGTCTTCCTCACCGAGCAAGGCAAACTGCTCGTCGTACTTCCCCTGCCCGATGGCCAGCGCAAACTCGGACTTGGCATTGATGCCCTCGGTGAGGTTGCGCATGGCGATCATCATCTCGCCGATCTCATCCTCCCGGTTCGAAACGTTGACGTCCACAGACTTTCCCTGACCTAAGGCCACAATAAAATCTTTTGCTTTTACAATCGGATCGATGATCGTTCTCCGCGCATAGAAGTAGGCAACGACCGCAGCAATAACAAAGACCAGGATCATGAGGAAAAGCAGAATGGTCAGAAACGTATCCGCGGTTTCTTTTTCCGTTTGCAGTTCATTGATTTCCTCCTCCTGCGCCACCAGAAGTTTGTCGAGCCGGGTGCTCAATTGCTGTGATGCGGGCGTAATGGTGTGATCATACAAGTCGATGGCCCGGTCAACCGCGTTGTCGTTGGAATACAGGCTATCGGCATTTAATATGCTCATGACGTTTCGCTGGCTCCCGAGAATGTTGTCGAAGAGGGTCAAAACGCTTTTAACCGAATCGATGCCCGCATTCTGTGAATGATTGATAATGTCCTGGATATTTTTCCGCAGTTTCGGATAAGAATCGTTTTGTAAGGCTAGCAATGCATTCTTCTCTTCGGCATTCGGCTGGTATACCCAGTCGTTGATCAGTTTCTGAGCTTCAAGACTTATCGCATTGAGATCTTTAAGACGCAGATAAACCGGCAGGTTCACGGTTTGGATACGCTTGCTCAATTCCTTGTTTGTCTGCAGCGTGTAAACACAATACAGCGTGGCCATCAGGGCGATGGCGATGATGATGATGTAACCGAGCGATATCCGGTTGGAAAGATTTAATTTCAATTTCATAAGGGTTTTGATTGCGTTGGACTAAATAAAAACTCGGGCGTCCGGTTTGGGGGCGGGTGTTCATGGGGTCAGAATTGCAATACAACTTTTACTTTTTCTTTGTTTTCGCCCGTCAGCGATCGTACGCTCACGTAGCCAATGGCGCCGGGCTCGGAAGCCACAAAATTGATAACCTCCGAATCGGTCGCGAATTTATCCGGCGGCCTTTCCGCATTTTGGAGCTGCTTGCCGGTAAAGTATTTCTCTACATCGGCCGCAGACATACTCAGGATCTTGCTGTAAAACGCATTTTGTTCTGCGCATGGGGCCTTGCGATCTACCGGCCGGATGTTTTTGTTTATCTCCGTCCAACGCTTCTTGAGCTTGCGCAGATAATAGAGCTTGGCCTCCGAGGCCGTCAAGGCGTTGATCGTGTTTTCGCGATTGATGATCATGGCAAATTCTCCCGCCGCTGGTGCGGTCTGGAAGGCCATGAAAGAGAATGCCAGCAACGCGATGAGACCACACAGGAATGAATACTTCGTTTTCATTTAAATAGGATTTAAAATGGAATGAATGTTAGAAACCGATCGCCCATTGAACACCGATACGGTTGAGCTTTTTAAACTGGTCGGATTCCAGGAACTGGCCTTCCAGTTTCAACACACACAGGGCGCTGAAATTATAGCGAATACCCAGCGTACTGCCGGTGAAATTGTTCACCGAAAACCAGCCCATATTTTGATCGTAGTTCACCTTGTTGTAGAGGACGTAGGGCGTAAACTTGTTCAACCGGTAGCCCGCATAAGCGAACCCCGACATCAATTGCCTTGTCGCCGTAGTGGGTGTGCTGACGCCGATTCGATAAAACTCCGAAGCGAACTCAAACTTTTCACCGCCGTAATACATGACGCTCGCATTGAAAAGATTGATGCGGTTGAATTCGCGAAGCACTTCACCGGTTGGCGCAACGGTCCCCGGAGCAAGATTGTCGGTTCTTCCCGACACGGCAAACTGAAGATTGTCGACCGGCTCGATGTAGAGATTGGCCGTTACGGTCTTGTCGCTGTATTTTGTGCTATTGGCATATCCGTTGCCCACGAGGAGTTTGTATCCAAATCGCAGCTTCGAAATATTTTCGCCACTCAACTGAATTCCCGTATCGTTGTTGTCGAGCACACCGAATTCCTCCGGCTCTGCGATGATCGCCGGTTGATTGATGGTGGGCGTGAGCACCTTCACATGATGATAAAAACGGGTATTCCATATCCCGACAGGTGAATACAATTTCCCTGCGCTCACTTTCAGATAGTCACTATAAAAGTACGATATCATTAATCGCTCAATGCTTACGCCGTTTGTGCTGAATACAGGCTCAGCCAAAACCGATATCCTGTCGGTGACTTGCGATGTCAGCAGCATTTCTATGTTGCCGACGTCAAACGTGTGGGTGAAGTGGTGGGAGGAATCTTTTTCGGCAAAGTATCCGGTGTTGCCGAAAAATCGCACTTGCGTGTTGTCTAAGATGGTTTGGGCCCGAAGGATTGAAATGCCTTCAAAAAGAATGCAGAGCAACAAAATAATTTTCTTTTTCATACAGGGATATTAAGTTTTACATGATGATTCGCTTACGCTTCGGTTTGAACAAAGCGGTAGCGTTCTGCCCGATCAGGCATATGGATTTCAATTGTTAACCGTTCACCAAATCGCGATGGCCGTCAACTTCCCTTGCGCTGCCATCGCATGTGCGGCGCATCACAATCGGTTGAAGAAATGTCTTAAAAGGAAAAATGGATTACGACGACTGGGGGTGTCATCAGATGATTAGCGAGTGAAATAGAACACGTATGGGGGTAGGTGGTAATATTCTCTGGAGGTGGGCTTTTATGCGTATGGAGTGCTTCAGAATGAGCCCAGGATAGTCAACCTCGTACGCCACCTTTACAGGATTACGGGGACTTTGATGTTGCAGGATGCAAGGCGGTGCGCGATAGCCTTTTTGAAACACGGATGATTTTGTGATAACAGTATGTGCATAGCCTAACCCAACAGATTTAAAAAAAATCGACTGCTTCATAGTTCGGGCCTTTGTTGTCAGGAGGAGCAATACTATCCAACCGTCGCAATTAAATTAACAGATGCTATTATTTTTACTTTAACGGTTACCGCTAAACATCAACGATCTAAAATTGATGTAATTAGTTTAAGAAGATTTTAAGTTGACCCTTCTCAGTATCGCTTACCGATGCGCGCGGCGATCCGTCGAACATATAAGCCAGATGTTCCCATTAACGGTGCATAAAAAGTGACACTGTTCCATGGTACGAGTCAAAATAAAATGAGTAGCGAACAGCGGACGCTACGAGCAACAATCGCTTCGTTACCTACAGTACCCACACCGTTAGAAACAGGAAGTTTGAATCCGGGTATTATGGGGTCCTTATTGAACGCAGCGCTCTAGCCCGCGAGGCCCTGATGGAAGCCCGGGAGGAGAATATTACCGGGGTATAGCCGCGGTCAGAAACGGACACCCGTTATCATAAGTGAACATGGTGGTATTGAAAATGCCTTAAATTTCGATTTCTGAGGGGTGGTATGACCTTTGTCTGAAGTAGCCCAAGACCTACACTTATGCTAAAAAACTATGCACTTCTTTTTGTGCGCAACCTGAGGCGCCAGAAACTATTCTCATCCATTAACTTACTGGGGCTAACGGTCAGCATGGCCAGTACGCTGCTCATCTACCTCTATGTGCGTCAGGAATTTAGCTTTGACAATTTTCATCCCCATAGCGAACGCCTCTATCGCGTCAATCAAACCTTTATCTGGGGCGAGAACCGGACCAGCCAGTTTTCGCGAACCGGCCCGGGCGTGGCCCATGCCTTGCTCGAAGAACTTCCCGAAGTGGAAATGACCACCAGCCTGCATACCCCCGGCGATTTCATTATTTCTTATGTGAAGCCGAACAACGAAGTAGTGGTCTTTGAAGAGAACAAAGTACTGTCGGCCGACACCAATTTTTTCAAGGTCCTCAACTTCCCGCTGCTTCGTGGCGACGCAGCGTCGGCTTTTCGCCAAGCCAACACGTTGGTGATGACCCGGTCGACGGCCATGAAATATTTTGGCAACGAAAATCCCATCGGAAAAATGGTGCGCCTGGGCGCCCCGAATTCGGATGCCCAACAAACGTATGAAGTGACCGGCGTGATGGAAGACACTCCCGAAAATTCCACGCTCCAGTTCACCGTGCTGCTATCGTCAAAAGGATTCGCGGTCGAAAAGAGGTACTGGAGTTGGGTGTGGACACAACTAGAAACCTTTGTACTCCTGCGGCCCGATGCCAACATCGCTGCCGTACGCGAAAAACTACAGACCATCCCGCGCAAACGCGCCGAAGAATCGATCAAGGCGGCGATGGGCATGACCTATGACGAATACATTGCTTCAGGGAAAACGTGGGAGCTCTTCCTGCAACCGATCAACACCCTTCACTTGCCGGAATATCCGGTTGCGGGATCATTTCCCGACACGGGAAACATCACGGTGATCTATTCTTTTATCGGCGCGGCCATCTTTATCGTGCTGTTGTCGTGCGTCAACTTTATGAATCTTTCCACCGCGCAATTCACCCGCCGCATCAAGGAGGCCAGCATCCGGAAAATATTGGGATTGAATAAAAAAGAATTAGGCCTCAGCTATTTCTTTGAAGCACTCATCTTTTGTTTGCTGGCCCTGGTTGCGGCCATCGCCCTGTCGCAACTTTTGCTCCCGGCATTCAATTTCATCACGGGCAAACATCTTGCGCTTTCACTTTTTGGCGACCCTTGGATGGTCGGTGGATTGCTGGCGCTCGCCCTTTTCATGACCTTGATCTCCTCCAGCTACCCGGCGCTGTTCCTCACCACCTTCAACCCCGTAGAAGCCATCAAGGGAAGATCAAAAGTGGGACGCGAAGGAAAATCGTTCCGCAACATACTGGTGGTATTTCAATTCAGTGTCTCCATCATTCTCATCATCTGCACGGCCATTGTGTTCCAACAGTTGAAATATGTCTCGGAGAAAGATGTAGGCTTCGACCGGGAAAACCTGTTGGTGTTGCACCATGTCGAGCACGCCAACAACCGCGTGAACCTGGCGCATGATGCCGAGAGCGTGCCGGGCGCCATCAGCACCACCTGGTGCGCATCGGCGCCACCCTACATTTATGGTGGCGACTCGTTTTCGGCTGAAGGACACAGCGATCTGAAATTTCCACTCAACTACACGGGTGGCGATGAAAACTACATTCCCACCCTGGGCATCAAAGTAAAGTTCGGGCGGAATTTTGACGCGGGGATACCCGCCGATTCAAACCGCGTCATCCTCAACGAAAGCGCTGTACGCCGGGTCGGCTGGACGCTGGATGAATCCGTCATCGGAAAGAAACTCTCCTATCCCAACAGCGGTGTAGATGCGACTTTTGAAGTCATCGGTGTGGTGGCCGACTTCAACTATTGGAGTCTGGACGGCCCCATCGAACCGCTCGGCATCTTCAACATGAAAAACAAAATGGTCGAAGACGACGGCAACGATTTCATGGTCCTGAAAATAGCGCCACAAAACAGCGAGGCCTGGCAAACCACACTGGCCGGTCTCCAAAAAATTTGGAAACAACACGCCGGCGACACGCCCTTCCAGTATTCGTTTGTCGACGCGAACTTTGCGGAAACCTTTGCCACGCACGAACAATTTGGAAAAGTGCTGCGCGTGATGGCCACGCTGGCGATCCTTATCGCCAGTCTTGGGTTGTTGGGAATGATCGTGTATTCGTTAGAGCAACGCACCAAAGAGATCGGCATCCGCAAAGTCGTGGGCGCCTCGGTTTATAATATTTTGGTGTTGATATCATCGGGGTATACAAAACTGATCGCTGTTGCTTTCGTGATCGGCGCACCGGTATCCTACTGGATGATGGGGCTTTGGCTGCAGGATTTTGCTTATGCGATCAAACCGTCGGTTTGGATATTTATAGCGACAGGCGCCAGCACACTTTTATTGGCGATGGCCATTACGGGCTATCATGCCGTGAAAGCTGCGTTGACAAATCCGGTAGAGGTGTTGAAAGATGAGTAAGGTCTGCTTGTCGTATGGTTTATATTTTTAACTTTCAACCACTATCACACACCCGAAATGCTACTATTCGATGAAAGTAATCGACAAACTTGCCTGGATTGAATTAAAAGACAAACAGATCTTATCCACCAGATCTTTTGGTAAAGACAAGTATTATATCCCCGGTGGCAAACGGGAAGCTGGCGAGTCTGACGTGGACGCTTTGTGCAGGGAAATCCGGGAGGAACTTTCTGTGCAGTTAGATGTGGCAACTATCGATTTCGTGGGAGTGTTCGAGGCGCAGGCGCATGGCCAGCCAGAGGGTACGACGGTGCGGATGACATGCTATCGCGCGTCGTATTCCGGCACATTGGCGACGGCAGCGGAAATAGAAGAAATGCGATGGCTTCGGTTTGGAGATAAAGATAAAGTCGCCCCAGTAGATATTCTGATCTTTGATTTTCTAAAAGAACGGGATTTGATGGCGTGATGTGACTGTCGCAAGATGAGTTCTGAAACAACCCATCAATACGTTGTCATTAATTATGGTTTATCGGGCGCCAGGGCATCATTCAAAAAAGAAGAAACAGTATCTGGTTCTGATTCGGAAGCATTCGGCTTCCGCTTCGCATTGACGATGGATTTAACCAGTTTTCCATTTTTATCAAAGATCTTTTCATACCGTCTGGCTTGTTCGAAATCTCCATCATAAAAGATTTCTGACTTTAAGTGGCCATTATCATAATACTCCCTGACAATACTATCGGGCAGGTTGTCAAAATAGTACTCCTCTGATTGCAGCTTCCCGTTTTCGTGATAGATCTTGTGCGCGCCAGACAACACTCCCATGTCGAGGTAAGGGTCCAAACCTTCGTTTATCGCCTTCAATATGCCTCCGTTGAGACGGAGAATATCTAACGGTGTCAGATGGGTCTTGTATGAGAACTCTTCCCGTAACACGCCGCTGGAGTCATACAATCTATTGACGCCAGTCAAATAATCATTCTCATAGGTCGATTCGCGGGCAACCACGCCATTGCGATGAAAGGCTTTTAACAAACCCTGTTTCAGACCTTCTCTAAGGTCGTACTCCACTTCAAGTTTCCCATCGTCGTAGTATCGCCTCGCTTTGCCATGAAACAAACCATTCTTCAGCTCCGTGCTTGCGGAGATGGTGTTCTTTGAGTTCCAGACGTTCAAAACACCATTGCCTTCCTTTACTGCAAGCTCGTCCAGAACCTTTCCGGTACTGTCGTAGCTTGCAACGCTCTGCCAGAGCCTGTCGTCTTTATAAATGAGTAGGGCTTGGACTTTTCCGTTGCTATGATATAGTCGTTCCTCGCCATCGCGCGCGCCATTTTTATAATTCGTTTCCATCGAAATTTTTCCTTCCGAATTGTATAAAGTTGATTTACCGTCAAGGGCGCCACTTGACCAGTTTTTAACATCCCACAAAGTCCCGCGCTCGCTATACGACTTGCTCTCACCTTGCAGGACACCCCTCTCATAGTGTTCTTCTTTCAGGACTTTTCCGTTGGGATAATATAGCCGCATAAAGCCATGCCGCTGCTTAATTTCATTTCCACTGCTGGCTCTCGCGAGAACATACTCAAACTCGCGAACTTTATATTCCTTGCCTTCCGGGTCGTTTACATAATCCGTTTGGATCTCAACGGTTCGGCCGCAGGCGGCCAGCAGGACAAACAGGATCAGGGATGGAGTTAACGGGGGTCTCATTCTTTGTTGGGGTATGAAAAGCAATGTTATGTTTTATTTGTAAAAAAATCAAAAATCGCATATGTCGTCGTGGGCAGACGAATGAACAGCTGCATCCTTACTCAGGGAATCCGAATATTCTTCTCCCCTGCCTTTAGCTTTTCAATTAGCTTTCCGGCGTGTTTCATCAGCGTTTCTTCCCTGGTTACAAAACTCAGATACTTTAAAATGTCTTGCTGCCGGGCTGGGGTGAGGGCGTTGAAGTCCTTTAGCACCTTGTGGGCTTGCAACTGCCGGCGTAGAGCCGGTGCCATGGCGTATTGCTTTTTTATTTTGTGCAGGTTTTGGGTGATCACAAAGTTGGCGATCTCGCCTACGACCGCGTTTGCTCCTTTCATCGTAGGTGCGTTCACAAAAAGCCGGTAGGGTTTGCCTTTCACGGGCACTAATGTTTTGATGAATGCAAAACCGTTGACGGTGCCCTTTACGTGAATTCTTCCCTTGCTGGGTTTCATCTTGCGGGTGATCGCATCGGGGACATCGGCGCAGGTGTTGATGCCGGTTTTGTAGATGGGGGCTTTGAACTTGGGCATGTGTTGTCAGTTTTTTACCGCCTCACCTTCGCTAAAGCTTCGGCGAGCAAAGAAAGGCGCTAAGAGCGCAAAGTCAACGCAAAGAAATACAGGGGCTTCGCTACGCTTTGCGCGGTTGCTCATCGATCTTTACTCTTTCTATTCCTGCTGTTATTCCTGAGCGGATCATTTTGCCATAGCCATCGTCACTTAGAAACTGGACATAGGAGAGGGCTGTTTCATAGTGCTCGCGGGCGTGGGTGAATTCGTGCAGGTCTTCGTAGTCTTTGGCGATGTTGAGGTAGAGCGAGGGATAAGCGCCTTTCACGTTGGCGTCGGGCACCTGTTGTGCGTGGTCTAGTGCGGTTTTGTCCCAGTGGAGTTTGTCGGGTACTCCGGGTTGGTGGCGGGCCACGTAATGGGCGGCGATGAATTTTTCAAGATCGGTGGTGGCCTCATCCCAGGCCTGCCGGAAAATGGCGGCGGCGCCCCCAACCTGGCCCTGCACCTCCAAGGTCATGCCTTGGGCACAGCGTTGTACGGTCTTGTTTTGAGGGTCGTAAAGCATTTGCGTTCATGCTATTGAGATTTCAAGATACAAATTACCGGGCACCTTTTGAATGCCGAAACGAGGTCTTAACGGAGATGGAAGTGCCGGCGAGTCTCCTGATTCTTAAAAGCCGGCAGAAAAATGGGAATTGAACGGAAAACGAGCGGGAAATGGACACCGTTCTTTTCTCCGGCGATCAATTCTTTGCGTTCATAAAGTTATAAAGACATAAACTATGAAAGCAAAACTCCCTATCCTCTTGGTGATCCTCACGCTGTCTTTCGCCGGCAACGCCCAGGCGGTGAAGACCTATGATCTCCAAAAACTTCTTAAAGAGAAGCAGCTCACCTTAATTCCTGCAAGGCCCTACCCCATCACGGACGGCGCCAAAAAAGGCATAACCCTGGCCGGGGTTGCCTGGCTGGACGGAGTGGACTTCTCAACAGGAACCATTGAAGTCGACCTCCGGGGCCTTGATGTGCTTCAACGAAGTTTTTTGGGGATTGCGTTCCATGGCGTCGATAGCAATACGTACGATATCGTTTATTTCCGGCCGTTCAATTTCCAAAATCCAGACCCCATCCGAAAAATTCATGCCGTTCAATATATGGCCATGCCCGATTTTCCCTGGGATAAATTGAGAGAAGAGCACAATGGCGTTTACGAAAAAGCCATCGACCCCGCACCAAAAGCAACGGACTGGTTTCATGCAAAGATCGAAGTGACGGATGACGAAGTCAGGGTATATGTAAACAATGCTACTACTCCTTCCCTGAAAGTGAAAAAACTGAACACAAGAAAGAGCGGAAAAATAGGATTGTGGAACGATGCGCTGGAAGGTGATTTTGCAAACCTGACGATCCGCACGCCGTAGAGCAAAAGATGATCATGGAGCTGTGCGCGTCACAGCTCCCTCATTTTTTTGTTGCGCCGTTGCAAACCAGGGTCATTCCGTCTTCGATGGCGTTTACCAGTGCGGCGCTTTTACCGGTCAAATCATGTCGTTGGGAAATCCACTGGATTTCGTTGTAGGTCAGCCAAACCTTTCCATTTTCGTCTTCCCATGCCAAAGCCTTCATTGGAAGATCGAGGCCCGCAGTTTGTTTGTCCTGCATGAGCACAGTGCCTGCCTTGGGATTGCCAAAAAATATTACTTCCGTTGGCCGAAGCGGGAGCCCGACATGCGCTGCATTGGCGCCATGATCAATGCGAATAAAAACGGTGAGGCCATGGGACAACACCAAGGTCGCAAGCCGGTCCAGGGTTTCTTTTACAGAGAAGTCGCTGGGTAGATTTTTTAGACCTGTCATGGCCATTCAATATTTATTATAGAACGAAGATATCAACAAGGATGAATTTTAGTAATAAGCATCCCTGTTTTATGGGGAGTCACAATAACAAAAACATTTTTGCGTTGGAGAAATAGGAATAGACAGCAACCCACATTATCTTAGATCACCTTCTATCCCAGGTCGCCCCCTCTTGTGGGCAGTGGATACGTTTTCCGTTTTAGGCAACATTTAAAACCCCTCAAATATGACCCCAATTTCAGCCGATGAATTCAGAGATCTGATGATCGCCGGTGGCATCATCGAAAACAAAAAAGTTATTGAGCCGGTAAACACGTTGTTTACTACCTTTCCAAATCCGTTTACCATCAAAAATTGTAAACTGGTGTCGCTCCTTTTTAATGAGTGTCCCTTAAATTCCATTGCCTTCGAAGGCGACACCCGCATCGATAACGTTTCGCTTGCGGGTACACAAACAAACTTCAATTCCTTTACCACAGACGCCTCCCCGGTGATTACCACCCTCAACATTGGCGGCATGAGTAGCGCGCAAACCGTAGTCATTAACTGCAAGGTACATGACCTCACCTTCGAGGAATGTGGCATCAATTCGATCACGACAAACGCCACACTAAAAATGGCCACGCTGTTTCTGAAGCGAAATGTTAATTTCAACACGCTTAAGCTGACCGGTCTTTACGGAACGGTTCAACTTAATTTCTCGAACGGCACCGAAGTCTTATTCGAGGATACACAGGTCAACCAAATCGGCGCCATATTAACAACCGTTCAAACATACCGTTTCACCAATCACGTGGGAACATCATTGACCTTCGACTCACTTTCGTTCAAAACGGCCGGCTCCATGAACTTTGTAAACTCATCCTTTTTAAAGATCCGCGTGGAAGGCGACCAAAACCGCTTGTTTGCGAATTTGACGGTTACGTTGACAGGAAGTTGAGGGCGTCGCGCAGTCGTTACTGACACTATGATCTATCGCTCCCACGCCGTTGTTGGAAAGACACCAACAACGGCACAGCGGAGCGGGTTGAATTATTTGCAGCGCTGATGATATTCGAAAGGGTACCAACGTGCAAAGGATGTACCGTTTGTAAAATTCAAGAGAATTTTGTGTGTTTTATCTACCACCTTTCTGATAGATTATTACAATGGTCTATGGTCAGAAATGTATTCTTTGTCGCGCTGGTAGTCCTTGGATGCCGGCCCGCTCCTCAAGAGATCACCGTTACCTACAAGGAATCCGCCGAAGATTTCCCCAACCCGGAACGGGGATTTTATCATCCTACCAACGGGCATGCGAGTAAATTCGAGCCTCTGTCGGAAAACGTCTTGAAGGGATACCGGTCACCAACCCGGACGGGCAAAGCCGCATACGACGTGGTGAGCACGCTGATCTACCGGGATTTCGTTCTGGACAATTTCACAGATCAACCCTTGAGTGAAGATTTCCTTACCCAAGTAAAAACAGATTTTAACACAGCCCGCGCCGCCGGCGTAAAGCTCATTCCTCGATTTACATATACCGTCAAAACCAAAAAAGGGAACTGCCCGGATGTTTCCATTTGCTCGCCTTATGGCGACGCACCGAAAAATATCGTATTGGGTCACATTGCCCAACTCAAACCCATCCTTCAGGAAAATGCCGACGTGACCGCCTTCGTGCAAATGGGATTTATTGGAATCTGGGGAGAAAATTATTACACCGATCATTTCGGTGACGCCTCCAACAATAACCACCAAAAGAAATTGCTCGACGCAAACTGGCAGGATCGCATCGAGGTATTGAAAGCACTGCTCGATGCCGTGCCCAGCGAGATCATGGTGCAGGTTCGAACACCCCAAATCAAGCAACGCCAAGTCTATGGGATACAAGCTCTCGTCACCGTGGAGCCGCTCACCGAAAGTGAAGCCTTCGGCGGAACCGACAAAGCCCGCATCGGTTTCCACAACGACTGCTTCATCTCCAGCCCCGACGACTACGGAACCTTCGATGACTACGGCAACTCAGCCACACCCCGCAAATCCGAAACCCCGACCCTTCGAAAATATTTTGCGGCCGACAGCAAGTTTGTCGTCGTAGGCGGTGAGACCTGTAGCGACGACTACAGTCCCGAAAATGACTGCGGTCCCGCCGGGCACGCTGAGCAAGAAATGAAAGACATGCATTACACTTACTTGAACACCAGCTATAACAATGATGTGAATAACGGCTGGGTGACGGGAGGGTGCATGGAAAGCATTAAGCGAAATCTGGGCTACAGGTTCGTACTAAAGAAAGGAGTTTATCCTTCTACAGTATCGGCATCGGATTCTTTAAAAGTGAAACTGTTGCTGGCAAATGTCGGCTATACTTCGCCCGTTAACGCCCGGCCTGTGGTACTGATCCTCAGGAATGTGGACGATAAATCGATCCACACATTGAAGTTCGATACCGATATTCGAAAATGGTATAGTGGCGATGTAGCGTTGGGAGGAAGTTTTTCGATTAACGCAATACCCTCCGGCACATACGAGCTTTTGCTGAATTTTCCCGATTCGCATAGCTCGCTGGCGAAGCGCTCGGAGTATTCAGTCAGGCTGGCCAATCATGAAGTTTGGGAGGCAGAGACGGGGTACAACAAACTCAACTGCACCATCAAGGTTCGGTAGCAATCTATCCCTATTCGTCTTAATTAGATTCTCCCTTACTCATCCAATTACGAGAGTGGGGCTTATTTCTTATCGCTTCTCGATAACGAAAACTCCATCTCCCTGTAGACATACCGCAATCTTTCTGTCGGATAAAAAATAAATATACACGCACGGATCCTCTTTATCTTCTTTGCAGAAAAATCGGGAAACAGCCATTAAATGCTTTGCATACTCACGGTCTATAGTAAGCATAGACCACGGTCTCACAACGCCGAAGGTAGAAATATCTTGACAAAAGAAACGGGAATATGCCGTATCCACCGCATCATTCGTTGTAATCGCTATGGTATCAACCTTTTCCTGAAGGGCGCCTTCAATTTCATTATCACCTAAAATAATAATCCTCTTTTCAATCGCTGCCTTCTTTCCAAGATACTCACTTCGAATTTCTTCTATTTCACCCGGAGTCAATCCTGAAATTTCAGGTTGATACATTACAACCTTCCAATCACCCATTGTTTGCGCGAAAGTGCATCCCCCATCCAAAATAAATATGATCAATATAAAAGCTCTCATTTTTTAACTATTCAGGTTTATCAACCTCCTGCTCGCCTCCTTCTTTGTTGACGGAACATAAGCATCCGTTTTCTCTCAGGTTATGGGCTTGAAACAGTCTTCCGAAATACCTTTTTTTATTACTACTGAAATTCTATGGCCTGTGATACGCATGTTTCGCGTTAATAATCGGCAATCCACTCCCTGCTAGGAGACCTCTTATTTGTTCTAGTCCCTTTTTCGTAAATCGTATTTTCAACTTTTTACCGTCCTTAAAGTCGAGTCTTACATAAGGATCAATCATGAATCCAACATGGAACTGAAAAAAAATTGCGTTATATCCTTGTAGAGATATGTGCGGTCGTTCAAATACAAACTCGCTAAGAAAACGACCTTAATCCCATCGTCTGACACTTCAATCTCAGTATAGCGATATTGGCCTATTAAATATCCCGCGATAGCGTAAACCACCGAGGCGATGAACACCGCTATTGTAACGCCCGACGGCAAAAAGCAATAAATAACAATCATCCCGATTGACAATGAAAAACAATTGGTCAGCCAATGCCCCAGCGGGTACTTTATTTTTTTTGACATTTCAGACATATGCTGGATAACATAGAGGGTGAGCTCTTCGGTTTTTTTGGCAGGACTATACTTATTTTGTTAATGTTCTAAATTTAATACTCTTTACTAGCGAATATAATCTACCAAAGCGTACCGGTCCAATTAATCTCGTACTTTGACGATTAGTAGGTTACTCTCTACTAAAAAAAATTTTATTTTCCGCAACTGCTTTGGAGTGAACCGGATCTTATCCTGTTTTCCATTTTTAAAATAAATTACCAAATACGGTTCAGCCAAATGTCCAACACGAAATTGAAAAAAAACTGTATCTATTTCATTAAAGTAGTAAGTACGATCCTTAAGGAATAAACTTGCCAAAAACACAATTCTGACTTTGTCACTGTGAATCTCGAATTCAGTATATCGATACTGACCTATAAGATAACCAAAGACAGAATAGAGAACTGACAGAATCACTACACCGATAGAAATACCCGGCCCCAGAAAATGAAAAACAAGTAATATATAGACCGAAGGCAAGAAACAATTCACTATCCATTGCAGCACGGGGTACCTGACCTTTTTTATTAATCCGCTCATTTTACTATTGATGTATCTTTGTTTTTTTCAACAATCCCATGCTGGAAATGAGGACAGCTAAGCCAGCAAAATATCTGAAAAGCGTAGCCATGCTTATTTCCTTCAATAAATCAAACCATACTATTGCCAAATAATCAGCTGCAATCTACTATCCATAGTTCCACGGCCCCGGCTCGCGACTCAAGACCCACTCCTTTTTCTTAATCACTAAAATTATAGAAAGGAGCGATAAGATTCCGAATGAAAGCGAAACGACTAGAGGCAAATATTTCTCGGTAAATAGATTTACGCGCGCATTGCCCGGTTCAAGGGCAGGATACACGATCTCTAATGTGTCCCCAATATGGAAATTTTCCTTTTCCAGACCATAAAACCAGGTCTTCATGACGAAAAGACTGTCACCCGCGCTATATTCTATAAAGTACCTTTCAGAAGAGTCTCCGTCCGAATATCCCATCCGAATGTCCACTAACCTTCCATCCGACTTAATCCCATTAAGATTTATCTTAATGGCATACTTGGTTTCCTCCATTGAAAAAAAAACACAAATGCCACACACTACCAATAGGATTGATATCATTCCGACATAAAGACCAAAATTTTTACCTTTCATGGATTGCCCATATTACGAGTGGCGGAATAGAACCTAAACTGACCTTTGCGTTCAATGCCTACGTTATACGCACGTAGCCAAAACGTCTTTGCATCAACAACTTTGCAGGTGTGGTTCATTTCAAATACTTGAAAATCAACTAATGATCAGGAAAAACGCCTTGATCGAAAAAATAATATTCTCGTCCCTGATTTGAGGGACCATCATTCACTACGAAGCGTCTTAGCCGGGCTAACCCTAGCCGCGCGCCAAGTCTGCAACGCCACCGTGAACCACGCCACGAAAAGAGCCGCCAGCCCAGCGGTCGCGAAAAACCACCATTGCAAATTGATCTTATAAGCAAACCCATCCAGCCATTGCCGGCTAATGATGTAGCTGATCGGAAAAGAAATAACAATCGCCACAAGCACCATCCGCGTGAAATCTTTCATCAACAAAAACACAACGCCGACATTCGTCGCGCCATGGATCTTGCGGATGCCAATTTCCTTAAGCCTGCGCTCTGCCGTGAAAGCCGCGAGCCCCAACAATCCCAGGCTGGAGATAAGGATAGCCAGGCCAGCAAAATATTTGGAAAGCGTAGCCACGCGCTGCTCAGCAACATACTGCGCCTGATAATCCTGGTCAAGAAAACGATAGCTGAGAAGAAATCCGGGGTTGTAGTCTTTATGAAATTTTTCAAGACGCGCGATAACATCTGACTCCTTGCCGGCCTCCACTTTCATCATCACCATCCACGTGCCATCGGGGGCGAGGTTGAAGAAGAGCGGCTTCACTTTTTCGTGGAACGACCGGAAATGAAAATTTTTCACCACGCCTACAATGGTGCGGGGTTTACCCCAAAGGGTCACCGTCTTGCCAATGGGATCCTGTATGCCCATGGCGGCGATGGCGGCTTCGTTGAAGATGATGTTGGTATCTTCGGTGCCATACTGGGGTGCGTAGTAGCGGCCGGCCACCAATTGCACTTCCAGCATTTCGATCATGCCATAGTTCACTCTAACGTTCTCCATCTCCACCACCAGGTCGGGATCTTTGCCTTCCCATTGCATGGAGCTAGTGCTGCTGCCGGCACCAAATTCCATCAGGCTATGGCCGATGCTGGAGGCGTTGGTCACACCGGGAAAATTCTTGACCGTGGCGATCGCCGTCTCCAGGTTTTGGGTGACGTTGCCTTGTCCTTCGAAGTACAGCAAGTGATCTTTGTTATAGCCCAGGTTTTTGGTTTGCGTGTACTGCATCTGTTCATACACCACCCACACCGACACGATGAGGACCACGGAACATACAAATTGAAAAACCACCAGCCCGCGGCGTACCCAAAGCTCGCTCCACGATCCATGAAGTTGTCCTTTCAGGATCGCCACGGGGTTGAACCCGGAGAGATATAAAGCGGGATAGCTGCCGGCCACCCAGCCTGCAAAAACGGCAAGGCCCGCAAGCGACAATAGCGTAGCATAATCGGTAGGCACCGTCAGTGTTTTTCCAGTGATCAGATTGAACTGTGGCAACAAGAGTATAACCAACAGAAACGCACACGCCATCGAGAGCAGCGCCATGAGCATGGATTCGCCCAGGTATTGGATGATCAATGCACGCCGGCTTGCGCCCATCGCCTTCTTGGTCCCGATCTCTTTTATGCGACGCGACGCCCGGGCGGTAGACAAATTCATGAAGTTGATACACGCAATGAGCAAAATAAAAAATGCAATGATGGAAAACATGCGCACATACTCAATGCGTCCGCCCGCTTCCACCCCGTTCACGAACCGCCCGTGCAGATAAAGACGGGAATAGGGAGTGGCAAACACGGTGGTACCTTTCTCTCCACCATGATCCTTCACAAAGTTGACGATCTTGGCGGAGAATGCCTCCACGGTTGCTCCTTCTCGCAACACTACAAAAGTGGACGGAGCATTGTTTGTCCACTGCTGGGTCCAGGGGTGGGCTTCCTTCATTTCTTCCGTCGTGAGCAGAAAGTCATATTGCTGCGTGGATTGCGCAGGCATTTTTTTGAACACGCCCGAGATATTGAATAGCTTTTCATGTTGCCAGGTCACGGTTTTGCCCAGCACATTTTCGGCAGTACCAAACAAACGCACCGCCATCTCGTCGGAGAGTACGATAGATTTTTTATCGGTCAGCATTTTGCTCGGGTCGCCTTGTAGAAGCGGGAACGAAAAGATCTTGAAATAATCCTTACCCGCATAAACACCTGTGCCCTGCACATTGCGGTCGTCAACGGTGAGCACGTAGTTGTCGGTCCAGGATACGGTGGTAGCATGCACTATTTCGGGTAGCTCTTGCGCCAGGGTCTCGGCCAGTATGCCGGGTGTGCCGCTCTGTACCGTGATCTGGCCGTTGTCCACCTGCCGCTCCATCACCTCGACCAGGCGATCGCCGGCAGCGTGCAGATTATCGACCTTCAGTTCGTCGCTCACCCACAGGTAGATCAGTATGGTACACGCCAATCCTGACGACAAACCAATAAGATTGATAAAGAAGGAGCTCTTGTATTTCAAGAAGCTCCGGTAAGTGATGGTGATGTTGTGGCGAAACATGGCGCGGGCATTTTGATGAACATTGAACTTAAAGGCACGCATAAACTGCGGGCGCAAATACTTACATACACTCCATATAAAACCCCACTGCGCCCGACGGGGCGAGATGACGGATAGTTTTTCGAAGACTTCGATGAGGTCACCCTCGATCTCTTCGAGATAATCTTTACGGCAAAACCACCGCAGAAATTGTAAAGCTCGCTTTGGAGGTTTCATTTGCTAAAGGATATGTCGGGTATCAGGTTATAGATGCTGTTGCGCAAGGCGTATTGGTGATCCAACGCCCGCTTGCCCAGGGCGGTCATGACATAGTATTTTTTTCTCCGGCCTCCACGGTCTTCCGTGATACCACCGAAGCGCGACCGCACCAGCCCTTTGTCTTCCATGCGTTTGAGCGCGACGTGCACGGCGCTGATGTTGAGCTTCTTTTTGAGATGTCCTTCCAGGTTTTCGAGCACGGCCACGCCGTAGGCTTCGTCGTGAAGGGCGCCAACCATCAATAGGACCAATTCTTCAAATTCTCCGAGCGAAGGAGTTTTCATAGCAGGTTGATTTACTTAACGAATGTGAAATAAATAGATTATTTTTACTTTTGCTATAGAAATAGAATTATTTTTCCCAGCCTGTGGATTGAGCTGGATTTCCACGCGGCCGGGAATAGGCGTGTCCGCGGTAAATTCATGCGTTTTTATTGAAAGGATGATGTAGTCGGATTGGCGCTTGCTGTCGGTAACGATCTTAAACCTCTACACTATACCCCACCTTCACCTTATCCATGACCACGTGCGTGTAAAAATGTTTTACATTGTTATTGTCCATGAGCCATTTTTTTGAAAACGCCTCATAATGCTGCATGTCTTTTGCGTTGACAAGGATCACAAAGTCATACGTGCCGGTCACGAAATAACATTGCATCACCTCGGGGCACTTGCGCATGGTGGTCTTGAATTTCTCCAGGGCGCGCGAATTGCCATCCTGTAAAACAATATCGACGACGCAGGTGATGCCGATGCCCGCCACCTGGGGAGAGACGATAGACACATCGGCTTCAATGACTTTTTCATCGCGAAGCCGCTTCAACCTCCGTTGCACGGCCGACGGGCTCAGGCCGACGGCTTCGCCGAGTTCATCGGCGGTGGTCTTGTTGTTGCGTTGCAACAGTCTTAATAGCTTTTTGTCAAACTCGTCCAGGGGTTGCATGTTTTATGCGTTTTGGGATTTAAAATTACCGGAAAAAACTGCTATTCCCTGTTCTTTGCAGAAATTGTGCGGGCAGGCTGTGGCAATTTTGCAGGCCATATCAAACTTTTTCCTTTATGAAAAGTACAAACGAAATCCCTTTCTCCCCCGAAGAGATCGACGCCTTGCGAAACGACACGGAAGGTTGCGGGCAGGTCATCCATCTCAACAACGCCGGTGCGAGCCTGATGCCGCGGGGCGTGACACAAAGCATTCTGGATCATATAAAGCTGGAGTCGGCGATCGGCGGCTATGAGGCTTCTGCGCTGCGACACGACGCCATCCGGCAATTCTACGATGTGGCGGCGAAGTTGTTCAACTGCAAGCCTGCGAACATCGCCTTTACAGCAAGCGCCACCGACTCGTATACGCGCGCGCTATCGTCCATCCCGTTTCGCGCGGGCGACATCATTTTGACCGACACCGATGACTTTATCTCCAACCAGATCCAATTCCTATCTTGTCAAAAAAGGTTTGGCGTCCGCATCGAGTACATTCAAAATTCTCCCGGCGGTGGCGTTGACCTCGACGATCTCGATCACAAGCTCCACACCTTGCAACCCCGCCTGCTGGCCATCACGCACGTTCCCACCAACTCGGGCCTCGTGCAGCCGGTAAAAGAAATCGGCGAGATCTATGGGCGCTATGCAAAACAGCACGGCGATAAAACCTGGTATCTGCTGGATGCCTGCCAATCGGTTGGGCAAATGAAACTGGATGTGGAGGTTTTAAAGTGCGACTTCCTTAGTGTGACCGGCCGCAAATTTCTTCGCGGCCCTCGCGGCACAGGATTTCTCTACATTTCCGACAAAGCCTTACAACAAGGACTGGAGCCGCTGTTCATCGACATGCGCGGTGCCGAATGGATCGAGAAGGATTGTTACAAACCCCGCGAAGACGCTATGCGTTTCGAAGATTGGGAATTTGCGTATGCCCTCGTGCTGGGGACTCGGATGGCCATTGAATATTGTCTACACCTGGGCGAAGAGCGGATCTGGCAACAAGTCAAACTTCTCTCTGCCTACTTGCGACAGGAACTTTCCCCGTTGGGCGGGGTTCGGATGCTCGACCGCGGTCCGGAAACCTGTGGATTGGTGACCTTTACCGTGGCCGGTTCCGATCCAAGGTACCTGGTGAATGAGTTGTTGAAGCGAAAGATCAATGTCGTGCCCAGCTTCCGGAATTTTGCTGTGATCGATTTTGACGAGAAAAAGGCGGCGTGGGCCATTCGCACTTCGCCTCATTACTTCAACACCGAGCATGAGATCGATACTTTTATTGCTGCATTGAAGGAAATAATTTGAAGGTGCCACTTCCAATGACAGGTGGCCTATTTTTTGCCGTTTTACAGGATGTTAGAAAAGTATCAGTTTTAACCATCCCCGGTGTAGCCTTCCTGGTGGAATGGGCTGTAATTTGGTCATTCAAAATAACTACACCATGAAAACGCTATTCACACCCGACCAAGTGGCCCAATACAACACCGATGGATACATTGTTGTCGAAAACTTCTGCTATCCGCAAGAAATCGACCGGCTCATGACCATCGCCTACGAGGATAAGAACATCCGCTCCAACGCCTGGGATCTTGACGACAAGACGGGTAAAAAGACAAAGCTTTCGCTTTGGTATACGCCGGGCAACAATCCGTACGGCTACCTCACGCGAAGCGAGCGCATGGTACACCGCGTGGCACAATTGATGGAAGGAAACGGGCGCATTTGTCATTATCATTCGAAGCTTATGCAAAAAGAGCCGCGCGTGGGAGGTGCCTGGGAGTGGCACCAGGATTATGGGTATTGGTATAAGAACCAATTTATGTTTCCCGAACAACTGATGAGCGTGATGATCGCGCTTACGACGGCGAATAAAGGGAACGGCTGTCTGCAAGTGATAAAGGGTTCGCATAAGCTTGGCCGTGTCAATCATGGCTTTGCCGGCGAACAAGTGGGCGCGGATATGGTGATGGTCGACAATGCTCTGAAAACTATGGAACTAGTCTATTGCGAACTACATCCCGGCGATGCGCTTTTCTTTCACAGCAACCTGTTACACCGCTCCGAAGCCAACCTGTCGGACAACTCACGCTGGTCGGTGATCTCCTGCTACTCTGCTGAATCCAACCTGGCCTATAACGAGCCCTCTACGGCGTGGAAAGTTCCCGTGGAGATCGTTCCCGATAGTGCATTGATGGAATGGGAAACTGAATCGTTCTCGGAAAAAGATTTCCTGAAAAAAGAGAACGACGAGGCCCTGAAAGAATCGGGCTGGGAAACCAAATCGTGAGCGTGACGTAAAGGAATAGGCCTGGGATGGAGCTAGCCTTACGTGGCTAGTTTTTTTTCCGGGCCGTTGTTTTTCTTGCTGCGGTCTTCTTTGCCGCGGTTTTCTTTGGGATTCGTTTCTTTTGGATTTGGCCCAAGGTCTTTCCTGATTTGGCTGACCGGTCTTTTAAGAGAATGTCATCGGGTGTGGCATATTCGTCCTTGGTCTTCATGAGCAGCCACGCGTTCTCTCCGCGGGCACTGGTTTTTACGAGGGCAAATTCGCCCTTTAATTTTTCACCAAGCATGACAAACTTTAACTTGCCGGCGTGCAACTGGTGACGCAACGCCTTGTCTTCGTCTTTCTTCGAAGCAAAAGGTCCATCGGCTGCGGTATACACTCCCTCATCCCAAACCATGACGGTACCGGCACCGTAGTTGCCTTCGGGGATGGTTCCTTCAAACGTCCGGTAGTCATAGGGATGGTCCTCCACCATCATGGCGAGTCGTTTAACGGAGGGGTCCATGGACGGGCCTTTCGGAACCGCCCAGCTTTTGAGCACACCCTCCATCTCCAGACGGAAGTCGTAGTGAAGGTGGGACGCGGCGTGCTTTTGCACGACAAACGTATGCGCAGCACCGGCAGACTTTCCGCCGATGGGCTCGGGGGTTTCTTTGAAAACCCTTTTCTTCTTATACGTTGTTAAGCCCATGATCTTTTGATTTAAGAAATACCCTTAACCCTGTAAAAAAAGTATGCCAGTACTGCCCGACGTCCCAAACGGTGTTGGATAAAACAAAATGGGGAAAATAGACATCAATCTCTCCATATTAATTCCCCAACGCTTTTATGGACGGTCGGTAGCGCGAACGCCCGCAATGCTTACCTTTGAACGCGTTTATTTAAAAATCTCATGAAAGCATCGGTACTCGTCGTCGACGACGAAGAGAATCTTCGGAAGTTGCTCTCCCGCGTGGTGGAGTTGGAAGGCTATTCGGTTGCGCAGGCCGCGTCGGTCAAAGAGGCCCTCAAGGTGCTGCAACACGATTTGTTCCAGGTGGTCATTTCGGATGTGAAACTTCCCGACGGCAACGGTATCGATCTGACAGCCCGGATCAAAAAAGAATATCCCGGCATGGAAGTCATCGTACTCACGGCTTATGGCACCATTGAAGATGGCGTGAAAGCCATAAAGAACGGCGCATTCGATTATCTCACAAAAGGCGATCACCAGGAGCGTATCATTCCTTTGTTGAGTAAGGCCGCCGAGAAAGCCATGCTGCAACAGAAGGTGGTGACGCTGGAATCCCTTCTCCAAAAGAAATTTGGATTCAACAATATTCTCGGTGAGAACAAACGCCTGAAAGATTGTATTGCCCTTGCTGAAAAAGTCGCCGCCACCGATACCAACGTTTTGTTGCTGGGTGAAACAGGAACGGGGAAAGAAGTATTTGCACAAGCCATCCACTATGAAAGCCCGCGCAAATCGCGGTCGTTCGTGGCGTTGAATTGCAGCGCGTTTCCCAAGGACTTGTTGGAAAGCGAATTGTTCGGTCATGCCGAAGGGGCGTTTACGGGCGCCACCAAATCCAAAAAGGGATATGTCGAAGAAGCGCACGAAGGCACATTATTTTTGGACGAGATCGGCGAAATGAACATCGATTTGCAGGCCAAGCTTCTGCGCGTGATAGAGACCGGCGAATACTATCGCGTGGGGGATAGCAAGCCCCGGAAGGTCAACACCCGTTTCATTGCCGCGACCAACCGAAACCTGGAGAAGGAATCGGATGAAGGACACTTTCGCAAGGATTTGTATTACCGGCTTTCGGTATTCACCATCGCCCTTCCTTCGCTTCGCGACCGGAAAGAAGACATCGGGTTGTTGGCTAAATTTTTTATCACCCAATTCTCTATCAAAACCAACAAGCGCGAGCCCGCCATGAACGCCGCGTTCCTGAAGGCCCTGGAGCAACATCCCTGGAAAGGAAATATACGCGAACTCAAAAACGTTATCGAGCGCAGCGTGATCCTGGCCGACGACGAGCTGACGGAATCGGTGCTCCCGTCCGATTTTACCATAGACGAAAGTCGCGACTCACTCGAGCTTGCCGTGGCCGAGAAACACCACATTCTAAAAGTGCTCCGGCACACGCAAGGCAATAAAACCCAGGCAGCAAAACTTTTGGGCATCGCCTTAACCACCTTGTATCAAAAAATAAAAGAGTACAGCCTGTAGTCCCTGTACTCAAAGGGCCTTCTCCTGCTTAGCGACTTTCAAGGTCGGGTCGAAGCGCATGGCCGTGCAGAGGCAAAACTTGCGGCCGGTGCGTTTCAGGATGTCATGGTTCACGCACAGTTCGCAACCTTTCCAGAATTTTTCATCGCGAGGCATTTCAGAAAACGCGGTCGGATAAAAACCTAGTGCTGTGTTGATCTTCATAACGGCAGGACTGGTGGTAATACCCACGACGCTTGCTTCAGGATATTTTTTCCGGCACAAATCAAACAACTCTTTTTTAAGAAGCGTGGCCAATCCGTGTTCACGAAATTCCGGGGCGACGATCAGTCCTGAGTTGGACACCATGGCGCCATTGTCGAATTCGTTCATGTAACAAAATCCAGCCCATCGGCCGTCGCGGTGAAAGGCCATCACGGCTTTCCCCTCACGGATATAGTTGGCGATGGTTTCTGGTGAACGCTTTCCGATGCCCGTGCACCTTGCTTTTGCACTTTCTTCCATCGTTGCCGCGATGCGGGCGGCCAGGTGCACGTGTTCGATGGTTGCTTGTTGGATGCTAAAATTCTGATGACTACTACTGTCTTCGTCCATATCGGTGTGATCCGGTTGTTTGTGCGTGTCCTTAGCAAC
This sequence comes from Chryseolinea sp., assembly GCA_036525235.1. Lineage (GTDB taxonomy): Bacteria > Bacteroidota > Bacteroidia > Cytophagales > Cyclobacteriaceae > Chryseolinea. The sequence goes on from DATDAV010000048.1 coordinate 35,918, forward strand.
ATCCATACCATACAGTCCCCCGCCCTATTCGCCGGGGGTCAGCCTCGGGGTGCCCTTTGATTTCCGGAAACACCCTACGGATTCCGTAGGGTAGGTCCTGGGTAGCACCTTTATAACTTACTGTTATTGAACTCTTTAATCATTTCGGCATCCCGGTTGCCAGGAGCTGTGTAAATCATTCATTACACTATATGATAACCGAACGAATAGCCCTGGTAATGCTGGACGGCGAAGTTCCCGAAAGGAAAGACGACCCCCATTACACACGGCAATTTTACAAATCGATCCAGGCTTTTGCCAATGCCTCGCTGAAGCTGTGCGAAGAAGGTAAATTCAAAAAGCTCGAACAGTTTTTGAAAGTAGCCTTTCGTCTTTTTAAGGAAGGAAACGAGACCGTGAAAAACGGTATCGTGGACATCTACCTGTACACGCTTTCCCATTCACTCGACCGACAGCCCAACACGCGGAAGTGGATTGAGCCCTTTATGCCGGGTGAACTTCGGATTGCCTATGCCCAGTTGCACCATGCTTCGAGTCTCTAAGAAATTGAACGCAAGGCTTTCAAATCGATTATCCATCTGAAACCGGAACGTGGATTATGGGGCGGTGGCGATGGAGTCGCAACATACCAATGGCGATCGTGACCGTAGCGCTCTACATGGCATTCGGTATCGTCCTGATGCTTTTCATGTATGGCATACATTATCTATTCGTTTGAAATGCTTTCGATTCAGGCAACGTATGGCATCATCGAGTCATTTCTCTCGATTCCATTCGATACTAGTTTTGTCCTACGATTTAACGCCCCTCAAACTCACATGCCCGATCACAAATTTTAAATTTTTACCAAAATTCAACGCATATGCTTACCATCATCTTTCTTTTGTCGTTCCTGCTGAGCTTCCTCCTATTCTTCAAGTCAGTGGACTATTTCGAAAAAATATAAACGCAACGCCATGATCATTGCACTCTTCATCTTATCCATAGCCGTGTTTTGCTACCTGCTATATGTACTGATAAAACCGGAAAAATTTTAAATGCCGAATCGTATGAACACAGAAATCACAGGCATCATCTTTACTTTCCTGATCACGGTGGCCCTGGCCTACCCGTTGGGAAAATACATCGCCAAAGTCTTTGGCGGTGAGCGCACCTTCACCGATTTTATGAATCCGCTGGAGCGTTTTATTTATCGCATTTGCGGCATCAATCCAAACGAAAGCATGGACTGGAAACAGTTTCTCAAGGCCATGCTCACCATCAACATGGTGTGGTTGTTTTATGCCTTCTTCATGTTGTTGTTCCAGGACAAGTTGCCGCTCAATCCCGATGGCAACCCCGGGCAAACACCGGACCTGGCTTTCAACACCGCCATCAGCTTTTTGGTGAACTGCAATCTCCAGCACTATTCGGGTGAATCGGGTCTTACTTACCTGACACAGTTGTTGGTGATCACGTTTCTCCAGTTTGTGAGTGCCGCTACCGGCATCGCCTGTCTGGTGGCCCTGTTCAACGGGTTGAAGGAAAAGACCACCAACAACCTCGGAAATTTTTGGAGCATCTTCGTGAAGACGAATACACGCATCCTGATCCCACTTTGTATCGTGGTAGCCATACTGCTCGCTTTCAATGGCAGCCCTACCAGCTTTGACGGCAAGGACACCATCACCACACTGCAGGGCGACACCGTGCAGGTTTCGCGTGGACCCGCGGCCGGCATGATCGCTATAAAGCACGTGGGTACCAACGGAGGCGGATGGTTCGGTGCCAATTCGGCTCACCCGTTGGAGAACCCCAACTACTTCACCAATATCCTGGAGGTGGTCGCGCAAGTGGTCATTCCCGTGGCCATGATCTTCGCGTTGGGCTTTTACATTCGCAAGAAAAAATTCGCTTACGTGATTTTTGGAGTCATGACATTGGGTATGTTCTGCCTGCTGATCCCTACCGTGATAACAGAGCTGCATGGCAACCCGGCCATCGCGCAAATGGGTGTTTCACAAAGCACCGGGGCGATGGAAGGAAAAGAGGTTCGATTCGGCCCAGCCGCGTCTGCGTACTGGAGCATCGTGACCACCATTATCTCTACGGGTTCGGTGAACTCGATGCACGACAGCTCGATGCCGCTCTCGGGCTTGATGCAGTTGTTAGGCATGATGGTGAACGGATTTTATGGTGGCTGCGGCGTGGGTATACTCAACTACTATATCTATATCATCATCGCCGTGTTTATTTCCGGCTTGATGGTAGGACGCACACCCGAGTTTATGGGTCACAAAGTGGAAGCGCGCGAAGTGAAGATCGCCATGATCGTGACGCTGTTCACGGCGTTGGTGACGAAAGGATTCACAGCGTTTGCGGCTTACATGGTGGCTCATCATCCCGACATCGCGTGGGCTGTGAAACCTTCGGGGTGGCTGAACAATCCCAACTACCACGGCTTTTCCGAAATGCTGTACGAATACACCTCAGCCAATGCCAACAACGGCAGCGGGTTTGAAGGACTTGGTGACAACAATATTTTCTGGAACGTCACCAGCGGCTTTGCGTTGATCCTGGGGCGATTCATTCCCATCATCGGTCCCGTGGCCATTGCCGGTTTGCTGGCCAATAAAAAGTTTATTCCGGAAAGCGGCGGCACGTTGCCAACCGATTCGCTCACATTCGGTATGATGACTTTTGCCGTGATCATTATCGTAACGGCGTTGTCCTACTTCCCTCCGTTGGCCCTTGGACCGCTGGCCGAATACTTCTCTTTAAAATAATTTGAGTCATGACTAGAAAACGCAATATAAAATTATTCGACCCGGCGCTGGTAAGCTCAGCTTTCAAGCAGTCGTTCGTAAAACTTTCTCCCCGGCTGATGATCAAGAACCCGGTGATGTTCACCGTGGAGCTCGGTACGCTCGTCATGCTGTTCGTCATCGCCAATCAACTCTTTACGGGCGATGCTTCGCAAGGTGCGCTGTGGTACAACGTGGCCGTGTTTATCATCCTTTTCATCACCTTGCTCTTCGCCAACTTTGCCGAGGGGCTTGCCGAGGCCCGCGGAAAAGCGCAGGCCGAAAGTCTTCGCAAAACTCGCGAAACAACGCAAGCCAAAGTGCTTGCCGAAAACTCCGATCGCATCAAAATGGTGCCTTCCTCTCAGCTAAAGAAAGGTGACATCTTCATTTGTGAAGCCGGTGATATCATTCCTATGGACGGTGAAATCGTTGAGGGCATCGCCACGGTGGACGAATCGGCCATCACCGGAGAATCTGCTCCTGTCATTCGCGAAGCGGGTGGCGACAAGTCGTCGGTGACCGGTGGAACGAAAGTTCTTTCCGACAGCATCAAAGTGCGGGTGACCACGTCACAAGGTGAAACCTTTCTGGATAAAATGATCGCGCTCGTGGAAGGCGCCACCCGTCAAAAGACACCGAATGAAATCGCCCTCACCATTTTGCTGGCGGCCTTCACGATGATCTTCACGATTGTGTGCGTTACCCTAAAGCCCTTTGCCGATTATGCGAACACGCCCATTACGATCGCGGCCTTCATTTCGCTCTTCGTGTGTCTGATTCCCACCACCATTGGTGGCCTGCTCTCGGCCATCGGTATTGCCGGCATGGATCGCGCGCTGGGTGCCAACGTGATTGCGAAGAGCGGTAAGGCTGTAGAGACAGCAGGCGATGTGGATGTGTTGTTGTTGGATAAAACAGGAACGATCACGATCGGTAATCGCAAGGCTACCAATTTTCACCCCGGCAAAGGAGTGAACATCGATAGCCTGATTGAAAGCGCCACGCTTGCTTCCCTGTCGGATGAAACGCCGGAAGGAAAATCCATTGTAGAGCTTGCCGCAGCAAAGGGTTACCGGCACCCGGCTACAATGGGAAGTCCCGAAGATCTTTCGTATGGATTGCCCAATTCGAAAGTGATAAAATTCTCCGCCGATACCCGCACGTCGGGAATTGATTTGGACGGTCGAATGATCCGCAAAGGCGCCTTCGATGCCATCCGGAAACTGGTGGAGAAAAACGGAAGCCGTTTCCCCGAAGAAATAAAAGCAACAGTCGACAAGATCTCCTCCAATGGAGGAACACCCCTTGTGGTGGCCGAGAATGGCGTGGCACTCGGTGCCATCGAATTGCAAGACATCATCAAGCCCGGCATTGCCGAACGATTTGAGCGTTTGCGCAAGATGGGTGTGAAGACCGTGATGGTGACCGGCGACAATCCGCTCACCGCAAAATACATTGCCGAAAAGGCCGGCGTCGACGATTTCATTGCCGAAGCCAAGCCCGAAGACAAGATGAATTATATCAAGGAAGAGCAGGCCAACGGCAAGCTGGTGGCCATGATGGGCGACGGTACTAACGACGCACCCGCCCTGGCCCAAGCCGACGTAGGTGTAGCCATGAACAGTGGTACGCAAGCCGCCAAAGAAGCCGCCAACATGGTGGACCTGGACAGCGACCCCACGAAGCTGATTGAAGTGGTGGAAATCGGAAAGCAGTTGCTGATCACGCGCGGAACCATCACCACGTTTTCCATTGCCAACGACGTGGCGAAGTATTTTGCCATTGTGCCGGCGCTGTTCATGGCGTCCATCCCAGCCCTGCAGAGTCTGAACATCATGAACCTGAAAAGCCCGGAGTCGGCCATTCTTTCGGCGATCATCTTCAATGCCATCATCATTCCGGTGCTCATTCCCCTGGCCTTGCGTGGTGTGGCCTATAAGCCGATCGGTGCCTCGGCCCTGCTGAGAAGGAACCTCTTTATCTATGGTTTAGGAGGGATTATTGCGCCCTTCATCGGCATCAAGATCATCGATGCGTTACTGGGTTTCGCCATCTGAACTTAAAATTTTAATACAATGAAAACGAATATCATTATCTCTCTCAAGCTTACCCTGGTGTTGCTGGTCATCACCGCGGGACTCTATCCGCTGCTGATTGCGGGCGTTGGCAAGGCCGCGCCGGGTGGCGGAAAAGGTGAAACACTTTCGGTCAATGGCAAAGTGGTGGGCTACGCACGCGTGGGCCAGAAATTTACGGAAGACAAGTACTTCTGGGGAAGACCCTCTGCCGTGGAGTACAATGCCGCCGGATCGGCGGGTAGCAACAAAGGTCCAAGCAATCCTGACTACCTCGGCGTAGTGCAGGCCCGCATCGATACGTTTCTTGTTCACAACCCGGGGATCGCCAAAGAACAGATCCCGGCTGACCTGGTTACTGCGTCGGGCAGCGGATTGGATCCTGATATCTCACCCGAGGCGGCCAGAGTTCAGATCGCACGGATTGCCCGTGCCCGCAACATCGGCACCGACAAACTCGAGGCCTTAGTAAACGAACATGTAGAAGGTCCTTTTCTGGGCCTATTCGGTCCCTCGAAAGTACACGTCTTAAAGCTCAACATTGCTTTGGACGAATTGAAATAATTCTCTTTGAACGTTCAGCAGGGCGATGTTTGTCGCCCTGCCGGATGTGCATACTCATTCATTTTTAACCCCGCTATGAAAACTATAATCCTGACGCTCGTACTGATTTCATTTTCTGTTCTCTGTTTTTCCCAGGAAGAAGAAAAACCTTCTCCCTTTACGGTAAGCGGCTACCTGGAAACGTATTATGTTTATGATTTCAACAAACCTGCAGATAACACGCGACCCAGTTTTATCTATGCCTATAACCGTCACAATGAAGTGAACCTCAACCTTGGCTTCATCAAAGGATCCTACAATATAGACAACGTCCGCGCCAACCTGGCGGTGATGACAGGCACCTACGCCAATGCCAACCTCGCCGCCGAACCCGGTGTGTTGAAGAACATCTACGAGGCCAACGCCGGTGTAAAACTTTCGGCTCGCAAGAATCTGTGGGTTGACGCGGGCATCTTCGCCTCGCACATCGGTTTTGAGAGCGCCATCGGTAAAGACTGCTGGACCCTAACCCGGAGTATACTGGCCGACAACACACCTTATTATGAAGCAGGCGCCAAAATCTCTTATACCACAGACAACGGCAAATGGTTTTTCTCCGGACTCGTATTGAATGGCTGGCAACGGATTCAACGGGTGAGCGGCAATTCGCTCCCCTCGTTCGGAACGCAGATCACCTTTAAGCCCTCTTCCAGCGTGACCCTCAACAGCAGTTCGTTTATCGGCACAGACAAACCCGACAGCGCGCGGCAGATGCGTTACTTCCATAATTTCTATGGTACCTTCCAGGTGACGAAGGCCTTTGGATTGATCGTGGGCTTTGACTACGGCGTGGAAGAGAAAAGTCCCGAAACCAGCTCTACCAATGCCTGGTATTCACCGGTTGTGATTGCCAGACTCGCGTTAAGCAAGAAACTTACCGTAGCCGCACGCGGCGAATATTATAGCGATGGCAACGGTGTGATCATTGCCACGGGTACACCACACGGTTTCAAGACGACCGGTGTTTCAGCCAACCTCGACTACCAGATCGTTCCGAATGCACTGTGGCGGATCGAGGTGCGTCAGCTAACGAGCAAGGATGAGGTTTTTACAAAGGAACAACGCGCCACGAAAAATGACACGTTTATTTCCACGGCATTGGCGATAAGTTTTTAATCCCAAGCGCAACGTCATGAAAAAAACGCATACACGATGGGCATTTCTACTCGCGGCGGCACGCCTGCACTTTATTGTGCATCACGCCACCCGGGGGTTTGATTTGACGGGCTCGCGCCCAACCTTTTGAAACACGAAAAAAGAGCTGTGCCCAAGGCACGGCTTCTTTCATTAAATATTAAATAGAAAATTGTGGGCTTTCATGATCTGTGTGGATATTTACCGGGGCGTATATCCGCCATTTCCTGCAAGATGCCGCCCGTGAACGTCTCTCATCATTTTTAACATGGAAGAAAAAGAGAAATCGGTCGAACACTTTCTGAACCTGATCAAGAAATCCCGGCGTGGGAAATTCAAGGTCTATATCGGCATGAGCGCCGGCGTGGGGAAGACGTATCGCATGCTGCAAGAGGCCCATAGCCTGTTAAAGAACGATGTAGATGTGAAGATCGGCTTCATCGAAACGCACAACCGGAAAGAGACCCATGACCTCATCCCAGGCCTGCCGATGATCGCGAGAAAAACGGTCTTCTACAAGGGCAAGGAGCTCGAGGAGATGGACCTGCAGGCTATTCTCAATATCCACCCGGAGGTGGTCATCGTAGACGAGCTGGCCCACACCAATATAGAAGGCAGTAAAAATGAAAAGCGCTGGCAAGATGTGTTGGAAATATTGGAGGCGGGCATCAATGTGATCAGCGCCATGAACATCCAGCACATCGAAAGCCTGAACGAAGAAGTGCAGCAGATCACCGGCATTGAAGTGCGCGAACGTGTACCGGACCGCGTACTACAATTCGCCGACGAAGTGGTGAACATCGACCTGACGGCCGACGAGCTCATCGTGCGCCTGCGCGAAGGGAAGATCTATCATCCCTCCAAGATCGAGACCGCGTTGCGAAATTTCTTCCAGGCCGAAAAGATCCTGCAACTGCGCGAGCTGGCGTTGAAGGAAGTGGCATCGCAGGTGGAGCGGAAAGTAGATTCGGAGGTTACCGTAGACAAAAGGATACGACACGAGCGCTTCCTGGCGTGCATCAGCACGAGCCACGATACCGCCCGGATGATCATTCGCAAGACCGCGCGCCTGGCAGGATATTATAATTCGAAATGGTATGTCCTGTATGTTCAGACGCCACAGGAAGATTCGAACCGGATCAAGCTTTCCGTGCAACGTCACCTGATCAACAATTTCAAATTGGCCACCGAGCTGGGTGCCGAAGTGATCCAGGTGAAAAGCAACAACATACCCGAGGTGATCGCCAAGGTGGCGGAAGAAAAAACAATCACCACCGTGTGCATCGGCAAGCCTCACTTGCGGCTGTGGCAAGTGATCCTGAAGACAAACGTCTTCAACCAATTGCTTAACAGGCTTTCAGATTCAGATATTGACTTAGTGATACTATCATGAGCATCAAAATCAAAGTGGCGTGGGGCGTTATTTTTCTCTTCCTGGTGATCGTTACGATCGGCGGGTTGGGATTGTATTATCTCGAAGCCCTCTCCAACGATTCGGAGAATATATTGACCGACAACTATGAAACGCTGGAGTACACCAAAAGCATTGTCGAAAATTGCGACAGCCTGAAGATCGACTCCGTCAAGGCTCTGAAAGCTATAGAAGCCAACCTCATGCTGCAAGAGGCCAATGTAACGGAGAAGGGCGAACGCGAACTCACGCATGCCCTTCGCGTGGCGTTCGAGCGATTGAAGAACACCACGCTAGACGACAGCAACATCGTGAGCATCCGCAGCATTTGCCTTGCCATTCAGGATATGAACATGAAGGCCATCATCCGGAAGAATGAGGTTACCCAAAAGACAGCTACCCGGGCCTCGACCTACCTGATCATCATCGGCAGCATTTGCACGCTGGCGGCTTTTACGTTTATCATCAATTTCCCCGGTTATATCGCCAACCCCATTGTACAGCTCACCAGCAGTATCAAATCCATCGCACGCAAGAACTACGAGGAGCGGCTGCACTTCGACCGCAAGGATGAGTTCGAAGAGCTGGCGGAAGCGTTTAATCAAATGGCCGAAAAGCTCGATGAATACGAGCACAGCAACCTGGCAAAAATACTGTTTGAGAAAAAGCGCATCGAAACCATCATCAACCGCATGACCGACCCCGTGATTGGGCTCGATGAAAACGACAAAGTGATCTTTGCCAACGAACCGGCTCTGAATCTGTTAAATCTCGCCAGCGCCGACGTGATGGATCGCTATGCGCCCGACGTGGCGGTGAACAACGACTTGTTCAGGAGCCTGATCCGGCATAACCAACCGACAGAAAGCGCATTGATCAAAGCCGTGATCGGCGGAAAAGAAAATTATTTTTCAAAAGAATCCATCACCATCCACCATACGCCCACGGGCGAAACCGATACGATGAAGATCGGCCAGGTGATCTTGCTGAAAAACATCACCTCCTACAAAGAGCTCGATCTGGCCAAGACGAACTTTATCGCCACCATCTCGCACGAGCTAAAAACACCCATTGCCTCGCTGCAGATGTGCACGCGTCTTCTACAGGATAAACGGGTCGGCGAGCTGAACGAAGAACAACACAACATCATCCACACACTCGACGACGAAGTTACCCGTCTTTCGAAGATCACCAACGAACTGCTGGACCTTTCGCAAGTGGAGACCGGCAATATCAAACTCAACATCCGCAAGGCCGACGCCGGCGACATTATCCACCTGGCTTCCGAAGCGGTAAAATTTCAAGCCGAGCGGAAGCATGTGGCCATAACCGTGGAGCCGTTTAATGACATCCCATTCCTACAAGCAGATCTGGACAAGACGACTTGGGTATTGGTGAATTTCCTCACCAACGCCATCCGTTACAGCCCGGAAAATGAAACGGTGACGGTGCGGTGTAAGTCGGAGAACGGCGCCATCATTTTTTCTGTGGAAGACCACGGCCCGGGAATAGAGGAGAAATACCTGAACAGGATATTCGAAAAATTCTTTCAGGTACCGGGCACCCCTTCGGGCACCGGCCTGGGGCTGGCGATTTCAAAAGAGTTCATCGAAGCCCAGGGCGGGAAGATAAAAGTGGAGAGTCACATCGGAAAGGGAAGTGTGTTTTCGTTTGAATTGCAAAAGGCATAGCACATCATTTCGAAGCTACGGCTACGCGCAGGTTTTTACTTTCTGCTGCATTCAATGCGAAAGGTTACCCGTTATAAAGGGTTTCAAATTATCCAACGGCAAAACATCCAGCGGCGGACCGTCTTTTTTTATTGCGCCGTCCTCCAGAATTAAAACGCGTTTCGACATTTTGATTACTTCGTTGAGATCGTGGCTCACCATGAGGGTGGTGAGATTGTATTGACGGTGTACGCGCAAAATATAATCTTGAAGTTTGATCTGCATCGCCGTGTCCAGCGCCGACAGGGGCTCGTCCAGAAGCAATAGTTTGGGTTGGCGCACCAGGGCGCGGGCCAATGCTACGCGTTGTTTTTGTCCACCGGAAAGGAGCGCGGGTTTCTTATCGCGAAGCTGTTCCAACTCCGTCAGCTGAAGTAACTCGTCTACCATTGCTTTAGGTTGGTCCTTTTGCAGGGCAAACTCCAGGTTGCCTTGCACCGTCATGTTGGGGAAGAGCGAATATTCCTGGAAGACCATGCCGACGTTCCGGAGCTGTGGCCTTAGGTTGATGTTTCTGTTTTTGTCGAACCAGATCTGGCGATCGCAGACAATGCGTCCATCATTCGGTGTGAGCAGACCCGCGAGCATGCGGAGTATGCTGGTTTTTCCAGCGCCGGACGGACCATAGAGCGTCACAAAATCACCGGTCTCGATCTTGACATCAAGGTTTAGGTTGATCGCGCCCCCGGCGCCGTGCAGTTTTCGAGCGATGGCGAGTTCAATCATGATAAGGGTCCACTTTAAACGCCCGGTTGTTTACGAGGTAAACACTGATCAACACCAGGAAAGAAAACACAAGCAGGATGGAGGCATACACATTCGCCTGGTGATAGTTCATGGCCTCCACTTCATCGTAGATCGTTACGGAAATAACACGCGTCTCGTTCGGGATGTTTCCCCCCACCATCAACACCACTCCAAATTCGCCAATCGTATGTGCGAAGGTGAGCATACTGCCCGTGAGCAGTGCGCCTTTCATGTTGGGAATTAAAACTTTGGTGAGGGTGGTGAGCCTAGTTTTGCCTAACGTATACGCAGCTTCTTTGAGGGCCACGGGCACGGACCGAAATCCATTTTGAATAGGTTGGATCATGAACGGCAGACTGTAAATGACCGAAGCCACCACGAGTCCCGGGAAGGTGAACACGAGCCGCAGATCGAAATAATTTTCCAGGAACCGGCCAAACGCATTTTGCGGACTGAAGGCCAGCAGCAAATAAAATCCCAAAACTGAAGGCGGCAGTACCAACGGCAGGCCAACCAACGCTTCGACAATCACTTTGCTTCGCCAGCGGGAGAACGCCAGGCCATAGGCCACGGGGACACTGATCACAAACAGGATCGCCGTCGTCACGATAGCTAGTTTTAACGTCAGGTAGAAAGGCGCGAGATCAAGCATGGGGTTAGGGCTTGGTGAACCCAAAGTGGCGCAAAATCGCATCGGCCGCGTCGCTCTTCATATAGTCCAGGAAGGCTTTGGCGTAGTCGTTGCCCTGCGCATGTTTTATGATGACCGCTCCTTGCTCGAGTGGTTTATGGCTTTCTTCGGGGATGAGAAAATAGGTCCCGTTCTCTTTTTTCATGTTTGGCGAAAGGGCCAGCGACAACGCTACGATGCCCGCATCGGCCGCGCCGCTGGTCACAAATTGGGCGGTCTGCGAAATATTTTCACCAAACACCAATTTCGATTTCACACGCTCTGTCAATTTATAATATGCTAAAGCCTCCTCCGCGCGTTTTCCATAGGGCGCATGCTGCGGATTTGCTATCGCAATTTTCAAAACGGATGCCGACAACAAGGTGTTCATGCCTTCTTTTTTCGGATCGATCTTTTTACTCCACAACACAATGCGCCCCTTTCCATATATATAGATCTCGGAAAGCGTGAGTTGTTTTTCTTTAAGCTGTTGCGGATAGGTGATGTCGGCCGAAAAGAAAATATCGAAGGGCGCGCTGTTGGAGATCTGCTCGAACAATTTTCCTGACGAACCATAGGTGATGTCCACCGTTCCGGGGTGGCTTTTTTTAAAGGTAGCGGCCACGGAGTCCAGGGCAAATTTCAGGTCGGATGCGGCCGCGATCAGGATCTTGGCCGGGGATTGTGCATGCCCCTGCGCGGCGATCAACATTACAACGCATACGATACTAAATTTTATCCTGTTCATACTTTAAAAATAATAATTGCGCTCTATTCGCTCAGGCGGCATCAGTCTTTTGAAAACACCACCTTGATCGTGGTGAGCTCACGGATCCACCGCGCTTGTTTTTTATCCGATGGCACCACCATTCGAAACGGCCCTTCGCCTTTTGCCAAGGGATGACCGTCCACCTCGTAAGCCAGCAACACCGTTTGGCTGGTAAACTCTGGGTCGATTTCCGGAAGGGAGAAGATCACCTCATAGCCATCGGCGGCTTTCACGAGGACGTATTTGGCCAGGTTCTCGCCGCGCAATTTTGTGCCGAGCGTCACACCAGCCGAATCCAGCACATCGACCAGGCGCACGCCTTTGAACACGTGTTCCTTGCCGTCGCGGTCCTTGCCCTTTACTTCGGCGGTCTTCCATTTCAGGAGATCGTCCTGCGTCAGCGTGCGCGGTTTCAGCACCTCGCCTTCCACGCGGAACGATGGTTTAGGTTGGGCGTGGCCTGCCATCGACGCCAGCAGGAGGGCCGCCAGCAAAAAGGGATTGCAAAATTTCTTGCTCATAGGGTAAAGTTACGGTTTTGTGCTTTCATGGCATTGATTTCGCTATATACCATCATATATATCGAAAGATAAGCATTTTGCTTTATTCGATGCCGATGGGGCGATCATCGTATTGGGGAAGAATACATTACCGGACCAAACTACCGGTTACGCCTGCAAACGGCGGACTTCACCTGACGAAAAAAGTCAGATGTGTTTCAGGATGGCTACATCTTTTTCAACGATCTTGTTCAGTTTGGCAGTCAGGCGCCGGTAGTGGGTAACCACGGTTTTGCCGGCCTTGGTCAGCGAAGCGCCTCCACCTTTTTCTCCGCCTTTGCGGGATTCTACGTACGGGCCTTTGCCCCGGGTGTTCAGATCGTCGACCATGTCCCAGGCTTTTTTGTAGGACATGCCCATTTGTTTTGCCGCCTTTGCGATGGAACCTTCCTGTTCGATCTGCTCCAGCAATTCGGCGGGGCCTGGACCGAAGAATTTTACGCCATCGATCTCGATCCAGCAGCGGAAACGGATTTCTTTCTTTTTCATAGTGCAAAATACAAAAACAACAACAGCTAAGGAATTGTAGCCAACGCATTCGCCAAACTGCAATCCAGGCCTCACCCGAAACCTGTGATCGAAGAATGTGCCGTGAACAAGTTTATTGAACAACTAGAATTACTATGAACATGCTAGAATACCATGGATATTATGGTACCGTTGAATTTAGCCATGAAGACCAAGTTTTTTACGGGAAATTATTCGGCATCAATGACATCGTAACCTTCGAAGGTGCTTCGGTTAAAGAATTGGAAAGTTCATTCCGGGAAGCCGTGGACGACTACCTTGAGACATGACTTGAGATGAAAAAAGAACCAGAAAAATTATTCCACAACAGATCATAAAGTGCTATCGGTTTTGCATTTATCGAAGTCTATTCGGTCACTCAAATGACACGAAGAACATATTTAAGATGTTACCCCGCGTGAGGGATGGAAGCGGCAGCCCGGAGCAGCGTGGGCTGGAGCGGTGGGGCGAGGACTATAGCGTACAGCCCGGCCCGACGAAGGAGGGACACGCCCAAGTCAATAAACGTGTCACCTCCTTATCGGTTTTGAGCCAACGGATTATGGCTTGTTGTATGCCAATGGCAAACACAACTTGTCGGGCAAGGACCAGATCAACAGTTTGAGGTCGACCTTTTTCAGTTGAACGTCGCCTTCGGTGATCTTGAAGAACTGGTTGACGCCTACGTTTTTGAAGACCTGCACGGTGTTGCTGCCGTGCCAGCGAATTTCAATCTCATCGATGCTGGTGGCTTGGCCCACGCCAATCTCGCGGCGCAACGGTGAACAGCCGAAGCTACCGCCGGAGTTTACATCGCGATAGACACTTCGTTGTTTGCCGTTCTCGGTGAACGTGACCTTGACGCTGGTGCCGATGGCCGCGCGGTTGGCTTTGGTGCCTTCCAGTTGCAACGAGATCCAGCGGTTGTTGCTTTGACCCGGGTTTAGGAAGAAGGCATTCTGATAAGCATCGCCGGCGAAGGCACCACCCATTTCAATGTAGATGTCCTGGTCGCCATCGTTGTCCATATCGGCAAAAGAAACGCCGTGGCCCTTCTGAAGATGGCCCACACGCGCTGAGGCGGTAACGTCGGCGAATTTTTTTCCTCCCAGATTCTTAAACATTTTGTTGGGAACAAGCGACTTGTAATCCGGGTTGCCCGTGCCCAGGTACATGTCGAGCCAGCCGTCGTTGTCGATGTCGCCGAAGTTCGAACCCATGGCAAAGGTTACCCGGTCGAGTCCGAGACTGTCGGCCATGTTGGTGAACGTGCCGTTGTGATTGTTGTGATACAGCAACATTTTCTCAGGATTGCCCTCGGGGATGTGAAGTTTTTCTGCAGCGGCGTAGTAGGCCAATGAATGCCGGAACGTGTAATCGCAGGCAAAGATGTCGAGCCAGCCATCGTTGTCGTAGTCGAAGAACCAGGTGGGGAACGTGTTGCCGTGTTCGTGATCCAACCCTGCAACGTGCGTGGCATCCGCAAAGGCGATCTCCTTGCCTTGTTGCACACCCATGTTCTTGAGCAGGACGCGCTGGCCGTTCATGGTGGAGAGGAAAAGATCTTTCCATCCGTCGTGATCATAGTCGCCCGAGGTCACACCCTTCACATACAACTCGATGTCACACATGGCCGCCACGGCAATCTCGCGGAAGGTGCCGTCCTGGTTGTTGATGTACAGCTCGCACGGGTGACCTTTTTCAAATTGTGCGACCGCCGTTTCGTTGCCGATGAACAAGTCCACCCAGCCGTCGTTGTTGAAGTCGTTCCAGGTACCCGCCTGTGTGGGGTGAAACGACAGCAGGCCGGCTTGCGTGGTCACATCCGTGAAGGTGCCGTTGCCGTTGTTGCGCAGCAAGGAGTTGGGTTCTTCACCGAATTGTTTTTTCCAGGCGCCGCGCAGCACAAGCACATCTTTGAAACCATCGTTGTTGTAGTCAGCCTGGATCATGTTCAAGCCGCCGCTGATGCCCTTGAGGCCCACCTTGTCGGAAAGGTCGGTGAAAGTTCCATCGGCATTGTTCTTGAAATAATGCATCGCTTCTTCGGTGCCCATGCCGGACGTGAGCAAGTCGAGGTAGCCGTCGTTATCGAAGTCTTCCACCACGGCTCCGCCGGCCATGTTCTTCACGTCGAGTTTCAGGTCTGCGGCGATGTCGTCGAAGGGTCTTACCTTCACGGTCGTGTCGCCTTCCATACCGGGGATCAGGAATTTTTCGGGCACATCCGCTGGGTATTTTCCCAGGGTCATGTAGGCCAGATTCAACAACCATCGCGACTCCAAATCATTGGGATGTTTCTCTAACAGGCGCTGATAAATTTCAATGGCCTTCCGCGAACCCGCGGGATCGTCGTGTATACCCATACCCTTCACGGGCATGATGCACGATTCGGAGGCATGGTTGGAAATGCAATTCGCTCTTTCGCCTTGACGCAAATAGGCCACGGCCAAATCCTTCCAGGCCAGTTCCACCTGAAGTTCAGGGTCTTCTTTCACGACGCCTTCGAACAGCTCGACGGCTTTATCTTCTTCGCCCAACTCCAGATAAATGTTGGCTTTTAAATATTGACAGTAGCGGATCTGGCCGGGGGTGCTATGCGGCAGGGCCAGCAAGGAATCCATATAGGGCAAACCCGCAGCAGGGTAAAACTGGTTGGCCGGGCGATAGGAGGCTTTGTGTACGCGATCCAGGATGGCAACCATCTCATCGTGGCACGCATCTTTCTTTGCGCACGACAGCAGGTTCATGGCCACCATCACGGAGAGTAGTAGTAGGACAGGTAAATTTCGTTTCATAGTTTGGTTTTGTTCCGGGTACGCGAGGGTTAACGAATCAAAGAAGCACCCGGCTTTATCAGGATCACGTCACCCCAAACCAACGCTGCAGGCTAAGCCATGCGTTGTTGTGCCGGGCGTGATGAGAAAAACTAAAAAGACGGATGGTTTTATCCGATCAAGAGAAGCCTGCATGCAAAACGAGCTGTGTTGTCTTTGTCTTAAACAAGAATGCAACACACCGTGCATGCCCCTTCTTTTTTAGAACGGACAGTTCGTAAATTCTATAAAGAGAATTTGTGCAGATTACCCGCGTTCGGGTGGATGGATGATGGAGGAATAGTGATCGGAGGTCGGCAAAATAACCGGCGTCGCTTTTACAACATTGTGTGCCCAGCCCGGGGATACGGAGTGGATGGAGAACGTTTGCGCGACATAATCTTTGATGAGCGTGGGCAACACCTTAGGACCGCCATGCGCATTCGCCGGTTTTCCCGTGAAGGTTTTTACAAAGCTGGCCAGGGTTTCCTGTATGGATTTACGTTGCTGATCTTTTACGCACACCATGAAAAGTGTATCGCGCGAATAGCGCTGTTTTACCAGGCGATAAAATTCGCCTTCGCGCTCAAAGGTCCCGTCTATGCGTTCGAAGCGGCTGGCGTCGGCCATGTAGGGAATAGCAATGGGAATTTTAATGAGGATGGTTTCGGATGGCGTGTATTCCTCGGCATCCAGTCTTTCGATCATGGCCCGCTCGTGCTGGTAGGTAAGCCCCCAAAACAGGCCATAGTACCCGATCACGTGAATGAGGATGAGGATGGAGAATAATATCGAGAAGAGTCTTTTCACGCAGGTCCGGGCAATAGTTAATAAAAGTACTCGAAAACGGGAAAGATTCAAAGCGCCTACCAGGCGCGTTGAGGGTGTTTTCGGGCGTTGCGGTGGAGCCCTGTCGTTATACCCCCCATCCTCGGGAGGTTGATGTGCCGGAACGATGTCTTTGGGGTTGGTTTAGGTTGAGACCGGGGGATGTCTTGCCCTACTATCGGTCCTGGACGGTGATGATCTTTTCTCCGCGCACAGGCACACCCTCGGCCGTAAATCCTTCCGCGACGATGCGATAGCGCGTGGGCAGGTCGGCGGCAAAGAAGGTTATCGTGGCTTGGTTGTGTTCGTCCATAACCACCAACGGTTTCCAGCTGAGCGTGGCCCGGTAGTCCGGAACGCCTTGAACGTCGCCGCCAACGGAATGATCGGGGGCAACAAAGTTTCGAGGAGAGGCATAGCCCTGTATGTTCAGCGTCACCAATTTCTCCTCCTTGTAAAGCGGCGCTCGCGTTTTGCCTTTTATCTTATACGTGTTGCGCGTGTAAATAGCAATGACTCCATTGCCACCGCGGGCACCGTAGGCGGCGCCGTTGCCAAATTTGGTGACCTCGACGCGGTCGATCTCGTTGGGATTGAGTTGTGATATCCGGTCGGCCGTACCACCATCGCCGGCGTTGATGACAAGACCGTCGATGAGCACCACGGGCTCTTTCGCTTCAGGCGATCCCTGCAAAGTCGAAGTGCCGCTAAAAACAATATACTTCTTGGGATAGGAGTCGGCCCCGAGAAAAACAATGATGTGCAAGCCGGGCACCCTGCTCTGTAAAGCCATGAGTATATCGGTAAGACCGGTAGTTCTGAAAAATTCCCCATCCACAGAAACATCCGCGAAGCCAAGCCTGGTCGGCGCAATGTCGGCGATGCGTGTGCTGGTCACCACCACTTCTTTCAACACCCGCGTTTGCTTGTTCATGACGCGGTCGCGCAAGCGTGTGGCCGTCTCCCGATAGGCATCGATGCCGAGCGTATCGAACGATGTGGGCGGCGCGGAAACCACCAGGGTGTCTATCACTACTTTTCCTCCGCGGCCTCCCCCGGCAGTTTTAGGATGGACGGAAATTTTCGCGGTGTCGTAGAGCAATAAATCCGGCACGTAAAAATTTCCGAGTGCGTCGGTCTTCACGGTGAACACATCTTTGGATGCTTTTTGAGTGAAGATGAGCAAGCCCTCTTCCGCTTTGCCGCGATTTGTCGTAAAGCGTCCTTTGATATCGATGCCGTACTGAATGGGGTACATGGTCTTCCGTTCGAGGGTATCGGGCATGACCACATCCGGCATGTGAGCATACAGAATGGTTGTCTCATTGGTGGCGGGTACAGCCTGGTCCAGGTCGGTGACGGACACTGATAACCCTGTGGCTACGCGCAGTTCGGAAGGCGTGACCCTTAGCGTGACGGTGATTTTGTCCCGCGTACGATAATCGTCCCGGTCAGTTTCTACGACCACGTTGGCGGTATCTACCGGCGGTTCCGTTTTCGGGTAGTGCACCCATTCCTGTTCGTTAAGTATGCGGATGGGTTTCACGAAAACAAATTGCTTGTCGAAGTTCAACATCCACCGCGTGTAGGCCCGGAGCTGATAGTTTCCTTTCGCCAAGGTGCGCGGAAGCTCGAGTTGTCCGGAACCCCCGTCACGCGAAAGCGGAAATATCCGGGTCATGACAATCTTGCCGGAAGGGCCGACCAGGTCGGTATACAAAACGCGGCTCAGGGAATCGCGCATGGGTGGCGAATAATATTGCATGTGCGCACTGAACCACATCGTTTCACCCGGATAATAATAAGACCGGTCGGTATGCAGGTAGGGCATCTCGGCGAGCACGGCGAGCCTGCCCGCGGTTTTGGGTAAGATCTTTCTATAGTGCTCTGTGGTTTTCTCGGGTTTATAATCGGCGGGCAACGTTTGGGCCACCCGGGCGTTTCCCATCTCCCCCAACACCGTAAGTTTTGATGGGTTCGATACAATGCCGTCTGCATTAACTTCCAGCGATCCACCCTTCACCTCCATCCAACTCACGGGATAAGGAATGTCGCGATACACTTTGGCCACGGTGGCTTTGTGGGCATAGTGGATCTCGAGACGCGGCGGCAGCTTCACGATATACCATCCGGGTGTGTTGGCGGGTTTGACAATGCTGTCGGTTTTGAAAACATTGACAAGCCAATCCACGTTCCCCATAAAGCTTGCATTTCGCGTGTCGGTAGCTTTGGAGTTGTCCAGGAACAGGTTGAAGTCTTCGTCTTTCGCCTTCCCGGCAACGAGAGACGCCAGGAGATGGCGGACCGATCCTTTGTATACGGCATCGCGATTTTTTTTCCAGCGCTTGATCAGCAACGAGTCCATCGTTTCGATCTCGGTGTAACGCACATAACCGGCAATGACATATTGCCTGGGACTGACGGCAAAATTCCGGAGGTCGTAGGTAAGCATATAGCCGAGGTTCAGATTCTCGATCTGGAGGGGTACGGGACAGGAGGCGGAGAGTATACCGTTCTTACCTTCCGTAAACTCCAGGTGCCAGGGGTTCAATATTTTGGTTTGGGATGCTTGACGCCCTGTGCCGAGAAATAATTTTGTGAACCTGGCCAATTGCTTTGGCCATTCCGTGTCTTTTGTTGTGTTCACCTCAACCTCTTTTAACACGGCGGCCGTTAACGACACCCGCAGGTATTGGAATTTATCTTCGGTTACGTTCACGAAGGTTTGATGGGGCGTGTAGCCCACAAACGAAACCACCAACTCATAGGGACCGGGTGCCAGAGGCAGCACAAATTCTCCGTTGGCGTCCGTGTAGGTGCCGAGGGTGGTCTGGTTGATGTATACGCTGGAAAAAGGAAGGGCTTCTTTTGTTTCCTGGTCGATCACCTTGCCCCGGATGCCGCTGGTCTGGGCATGCGCCAGGCCTGCAAAAAAAATGCAGCAGAATGTTCCGAAGAGGACACGGCGCATAAGGTTGAGCGTTATCGGTAGGGAAATATAATCAAATTACCGATTCGGCGTCACCTTTAAACGCTGCGACGTTATGTCATACGGAGACTTGTTTCCTTAATTTCCTCTTGCCCTTGCGGGTGCGCTTTGGCCTGGGATGTTCATTGGCTGTGCGGGCTTTATCTTATCGTAGTCCACCACACCGGTTCGTTCCGCCCATTGAAAATATTCCACCGATAGTTCGTTGACCACCGCGGGAAATTTCGCGGCCACATCGGTGGTTTCCCCACGGTCTGTTTCCAGGTCGTAGAGTTCCCACGTGTAGCTGGGAAAAGTAGACACCAATTTCCACTTTCCTTTATGAACCGCGCGGTTGCCTGCGCGCTCCCAGAAGAGCGGCTCGCCGCGATTCACTTCCGTGGCTTGCCCATACAAAACCGGCGTAAGACTTTTGCCCACCAGGGGATTGGATTTCACATTGTGATAGTTGGCCGGATAAGTTGCTTTTGCCAATTCATAAAAGGTGGGCGCGATGTCGATGATGTGCCCCGTGCCCTTCACCAGCATGCCGGCTTTGATCTTTTTGGGATACCAGGCGATGAACGGCGAACTGATGCCGCCTTCGTGCATATTATTTTTATAATGACGCAGCGGCGTATTGCTGACGTTGGCCCAGGGTTGCTCCTGGTAGTCGTATGAACCGGCCGTGCCAATCGGGCCCGAGTTGCGCGTTGGCTTGCGGGCATTGCCGGAGTAACCGCCCTGGGCGCCGTTATCAGAAATGAAAACGATGAGGGTGTTGTCGTCCTTTTTCAGTTCCTTCAACTTGCTCAACAACCGCGCGATGCTTTGGTCTACGCGGTCGAGCATGGCCGCGTATACTTCCATCTTGGCTTTCCAAAGTTGTTTCTGGTCGTAGGTAAGATTGTCCCACACCGGCACATCCGGATCGCGGTCGGCCACGCGTTGACCTGCTGGCAGAATGCCCAACTCCTTCTGGCGGGCGATGCGCTGCTGACGCAAAGAATCCCACCCGATGTCATACCGCCCCTTGTACTTCGCAATGTCCTCGGGCAAAGCCTGTAGCGGCCAGTGCGGCGCGTTAAACGCCAGGTATAAAAAGAACGGCTTGTTCAGTTTGTTTTGTTCGGTTAAAAATTCCAGCGCATTGTCGGTGATCGTATTGGTGAGGTATTCGCCGGGCTTCAATTTCTCTTTCTTATTGTTCTTGACCAACACCACCGGGTCTGCTTTTCCATAGTTGCCAATATCATAATAGTCGCTCGCACCGGGAATGAAGCCGTAGAACTGATCGAAGCCGCGTTGGTTCGGCCACGCCAGGCTGTCCTTGCCCAGGTGCGACTTGCCCGACATCAATGTGCTGTAGCCGCTGTTCTTCAGCACTTCGGCAAGCGTGAGCGATTCTTTGTTGAGGAAGCCCTGGTAGGCCGGCAAGCCGAGGTTGACATCGAAATAGCCCATCCCGGCACGGTGGGGATATTGGCCCGTCAGCAGGGAAGCACGCGTCGGTGCACAAATGGAATTGTTATAAAATTCACGAAAGCGAATGCCCGCCGCCGCCAGCTTGTCCAATGTAGGCGTCTGAATTTCCGATCCGTATGTGCCCAGGTCGGAATAGCCCATGTCGTCCACCATGATCAGGATTAGGTTGGGCGGTGCGGTTTTCTGTGCGTGCGCAAAGGCGCAGGACAGCAGGACAAAAATGGAGGTGGCAAAGCGTTTGTTCATAGCAGGGTTCCAGAAAGAGCGTTAAATAATCAGATATCCTTCGCGCATCGAAAGCCGATGTGCACCATAGACGACTCGGGCGTTGACGATGACCGACCGGTTACCTGGAAGCCATGACATACCATGGGATCGCACAGGAAAGAACCGCCGCGCGTGACCTTGCGCATCGCCGGATCCATTTCGGCGTCGCGGCCCTGCGGCTGAATGTCGTCGGTGCACCATTGCCATACGTTGCCCCCCATGTCGGTGAGGCCGAGCTTGTTTGCTCCAAATGCGCCTACCGGTGACGTTGCAGCGTAGCCATCTTCGACGGTGTTATAAGAAGGGAAGCTGCCTTGCCAGGTGTTCGCTTTGTATTTGCCGGCCACCACCAGGTCTTGTCCCCAGGTGTATTGCTGTCGTGAGTTCTCGCCATTCTTGGCGGCGTGCTCCCACTCCCATTGGGTGGGTAGCCGTTTGCCTCTCCACTTGGCGTAGGCTACGGCGTCGTTCCAGGAGACCTGTGTCACCGGGTGATTGGGTTGTGCTTTGGATTTATCTCTTCCAAACGGGTAGTGATAGTCGGCACCATCGATCAGCGTCCAGCCGTGGGCATCGGCATCGAACACGCCACCATTGCCAAAACGTTGCGCTTCCGTCACGTAGTGGGTGGCGTTCACGAATTCGTCGAATTGCGCTACGGTCACCAGGTTTTTATCCAGCAAGAAAGATTTGATCTTCACTTCCTTGTTGGCTTTGGTTACCGGGTCGGTGGTGTAGAGTGTTCCCCCTTTTACAACCGCCATATCTTTTGTTTCAAGGCGTGTAAAGGCAAAGAAAAGAAACGAGCCGGCCAGGATCGCCAACGGCAGAAGGATCGCAGCAAGCGTACTTTTTTTGAATGAAAGTTTCATGGGTGTCTGACTAAGGTAAGCAATTTTAAGGATTGTTTCGGGCCGTCTTGGTCGAGCGACGCGTTTTCATCAGGTCGTCGGCGCCTTCGCACGAAGAGGCCGAAAGAGTCTTGAAAGTAGCTGAGGCAAGCGTGCGTTGCGCCTGCAGCGTCGGCTCATCGAACGAGAGGAAGCCTAAGCCGTGGCTGAATTGCTGACCTTGGGTGAGTGCCCAATGCAGGAAAATTCCAGCGGCAACGTTAGAAGAGTTCTTGTTGAACAGGAAGTTTACATTTTCGGTCACGAACTTGTTGTTGTTGCTTTTTTCAACATAGGTGATCACATCGTCCAGCGATCCATACAGCTGCTCTTCTTTGTCCACTTTACCGTTCTCATTCAAATCCAGGGGAATGACCGCCAAGCCTTCCACTACCTTGCGGGTGTTGACATCATAGATGAAGCCGAGGTTGTTGAACGATATGCCGTTCACATCCGCCTTCACCGCCTTGGCCAGGTCCTGGTCGTCGCCTTTCACGCCAACGCCTTGAATGGCTTTAGGGTCGTGATCGAAATGGGCGGCAAAGGTTTTTGCAGCACAGGCCGGTTTTTCGCGTGTGTACAGTGTGATGGGCGAAGGATTTTGTGAAGATGCAAAGAACGTTGGCGTTTCCGGGGTGAAGTACAGTTTTCTAAAATCGGCTTCACTAAACCCGCGCGCCTGCAGCTGTGCAAGATCGGGGCGTTTGCTGTTGGCTACCGGTAGCTGTACATAACGCGTAAAAGCTACACCGCCACGGGTCTCGGTCAGTTCCTTGTCGGTCAACGCATAGGCGGCAATCGAAAGGTCGATGCTGTCGGCCGGTGCAGACGGTGCAATGGAGACCTGGATGTTTGGATACACTTTTTTAAATTCGACTATCCATTTGTTGATCAACGGATAGGCCAGGCGCGTACCGCGAATTTTTACGACACCGCTTTCTTTTTGTTGCCCAAAGGCAAACGAAATGCTCACGAGGAGCAAGAACAGGATTCCGTATTTTTTCATATTTGCTTGATTAGGGTTTTATACTTTTTTGCAATTTCATTTCTACTTCTTTAACACCGCGGAATTCACATCCCCTATTTAAAACGATAGGCCGCCGCCTTCGCTTTCAGTTGCTGCACGATGTCGGGATGTTCCGCGGCTACGTCGTGTTGTTCAGAGGGATCGGTTTCCAGGTCGAACAGCAATCCGGCAAGGGCAGGTGTACCCGTCTTCACTCCCGGAAAGCGGTTTGCTTTGGGTTGGTCAAACGGCGCCAGAATAGTCACACCATCGGGAAGCCGTGGGTCGATCCAATTTTCATCGGATGGCAACTGCGCTGACTCCGGCGACAACACGTGGAGTTTCCATTTACCGCTGCGCACGGTTTGCAGTTTGTCGTTGTAAAAAGAGAACAGCACGTCGTGTGGCGATTTTGCGGAAGAGGTGAACAAGGCGAAAATGTCGCGACCATCTACCAAGTGATCCTTCGGGAGACTTAGTCCTGCAACTTTTACGAGTGTGGGAAACAGGTCGATCACTCCGGCGGCTTCAGTGCTCACGTGTCCAGGTGCGATGTGGCCTTTCCATTTCACCAACAACGGAACCCGGATGCCTCCCTCCCAGTTCTGCGATTTCATGCCGCGCAGTCCACCCGTGGAGCCGCCAAACCAGGGGCCATTGTCAGAGAGGAAGATGACGATCGTGTTTTCTTCCAGGTGCGCTTCGGCGAGCTTTTTCAGGACCTCTCCTACCGACCAGTCCAACTCACGCATGGCGTCGGCATACAAGTCGTCTTTGGTTTGAGGCGTATAGAATTCTTCCGAAGGACTCAACGGTTTATGTGGCATCGCCTGGGGGAGATACAGGAAGAAGGGTTTGTCTTTGTGTTGATCGATGAAAGACAAAGCGGCCTGCGTGTAGCGTTTGGTGAGCGTGGTCTGAACGACGGGATATTCCACCACCTTGTCGTTTTCCATCAGCAATACCGGTCGCATATCGTTGGAATAGGGAATGCCAAAATATTCATCGAAGCCGTGCCGGGTGGGAAAGAACTGGGGTTTGTGGCCAAGGTGCCACTTGCCTATGATCTTGGTGGCATACCCCGAGGTCTTGAAGACCTCGCTCAACAACAATTGATCATCGCCGATACCGATGTCGTCGCCACCGCGGAAAGTCTGAAAGCTGCTGTTTACTTTTTCAGGATTGGGGTTGAGAATGAGACCGTGGCGCAATGGATACCGGCCCGTGAGCAGCGAAGCCCGCGTGGGTGCGCAATAGGGCGTGGGCGTATAAAAGTGTGTGAGCTTGGCACCCTCGGCAGCCAGCTTGTCGATGTTGGGCGTTTGCCATCCCGGGGAGCCAAAGGATGACAAATCGCCGTATCCCAGGTCATCGGCCAGGATGAGCACGACGTTCGGACGGCGTGTAGCCCCTACGGGTTGGGCTTGGATGGTAATGCCTGTTGTTTCCAGGACAACGATCAACAGAAAATACAGATACAATTTCATCAAAAGGCGATTTCAAATGTGGTGGATATAAATAAGGATGAGCGTTTGACGCAGGGAAAGCGTCAACAACAACATCCCCTAGCGGGGGCCTGCCGTGATGCTGCCGAAAGATTTTTCGCAGCGACAATCGATATACGCGTGATGATTTCCACCATGTGAAGGAATGTTGAGTTACAGGCAAACTGCCCGGAAATCGCTTCCGGAACAGGCAGAGGTCAATCTGGTGGCATTGATCTCTACTAATCCTATAGACAAAAATAGCAATGTATTGCCTATAAGCAATGGCCTGGAAAAGGATTTATTTTTTTGGTGCTAGGCTGGGATGGCGGGTTTCGCCTTTTGGGATGCTGCACCCGTTTCGCCCAATGCATGTTCGAAGCCCCAGTCCTTCAAAGCGGTCAGCACCGGGATCAGCGCTTTTCCTTTGGGGGTGAGGAAGTATTCTACATGCGGTGGGATTTCGGCATAGACCACGCGCTCGAGGATGCCATCCCGCTCCAGCTCGCGAAGCTGTGTCGTCAGCATTTGGCGGCTGATGTGTTTCAGGAGCATGCTCAGCTTTCCGAAGCGGTTAACGTCATTGTTGATGAGGTGGATGATGAGGATTTTCCATTTTCCCCCAATCACCGCCATGGTCGATACGACCGGGCAGTGTTCAACATTGGCTAAACTTATTTTCATAATGCCTTCATTTTCAGCTTGAGTAAGAAAAAACTGACTACATCCGTTTTTGATGCCTACTTACATCTTAAAGACTGAAGCAGTACTCTTGCTTTACAATATTCAACAAAAAAAAATTCTGCTATGAAGAAATATGTCATCACCGGATCCCTGGGCCACATCAATAAACCGCTTGTCGCCGGATTGATCCAAGCAAAAAAAGACGTTACCGTCCTCACCCGCGATGCTGGTAAGGTCAAAGAAATTGAAGCGCTGGGGGCCAAAGCGCTCGTGGGCTCCGTGGCCGACCAGGCTTTTGTCACCACTGCCTTTCGAGGCGCCGAAGTCGTCTACACGATGATTCCACCCATCTGGCAAGTCGACAACTGGCGGCGCGCGCAAGACGAAGTGGCCGATGTGTATACGGAAGCCATCAAAACGAACCGGGTTCCCTTCGTTGTGAATCTCAGCAGCGTTGGAGCACATTTAATTGAAGGGTGTGGTCCGGTAAACGCTATACACGCGTTCGAAAAATCACTGAACGGCATCGAAGGCTTGCGGGTAAAACATTTAAGGCCTGTCTCTTTCTACTATAACTTTTTAAACCAAATTGGCATGATCAAGGCGGCCGGCATTATGGGAAGTAACTATGGTGCTCAAAAGATCGCTATGGTCCATACGAATGATATTGCCAATGCCGCGGTTGAAGAATTGACACAACTTCAGTTCACCGCGCATTCCGTACGCTACATTGTGGGTGATCTGCGCACGGGCGACGAGATCGCGCAGGTGTTGGGAGAAGCCGTGGGCAAGAAATTTCCCTGGGTTGTCTTTTCGGACGAAGACCAATTGAACGGTCTTCTGCAGGCCGGTATTCCCCTTAGCCACGCGGCTCCGCTTGTGGAGATGGGTGGCGCACTCCGGACCGGAAAGATGCAGGAGGATGTATTGAAACATCTCCCCACGTTTGCACCGACCAAACTTGAGCAATTTGCCAAGGAGTTTGCCGCCGCTTTTGCAGCCAGCAATTAACGACAGGCCAAGTCCATAAATTCAAACCGTCTTTCTATTCTCCGAACAAGAGAATGAAAGACGGTTTATTTTACTCACCCCTCATTTGCTCCCCTGACGTTGCTTGCGTTTCGCAATGTGACTGTCGTCTGCCGGCATACGCTGCACCAACGGTGGTGGTGTTTTTCCCATTTTGTTTGTGGCGGCCTCCAGCGCTTTTAGCAAACCGGGTACGATATCATGTTTTTCCTTTAAGACGTTTTGTTGCTCACCCACGTCCGTCCTTAGATTGAAGAGCAGTGTATCATGAGCATTGTCTGCAGTGACGGGTTGGTTTAGGGGGGCCGTGGCGGGGAAAATGATTTTCCAGTCGCCCTTGCGAAACGCTTCGATCTTGCCGTTGCTGTAGTAGATGAATTCGTCGCCTTTGCGTTTGGCCTTGCCGGTGAGCACTGCGGAGAGGTCTTCACCGTCAACCGGGTTTTTAAATTTATAATCCGTGGCTCCCGACAGTTTCACGAACGTAGGGAAGATATCGAACATGAGGGCCAGGTCGTTGTTCTCCGTCGCAGGCTTGATCGTGCCCGGCCAATAGAAAATAGCCGGCACGCGCTGACCACCTTCAAAGGTAGTACCCTTCCCGTTGCGCAAAGGTTTGGCAGATCCGCCCTCTATATCAAAGAGCAACCAAGGTCCGTTGTCGCTCGCGAAAACCACGAGGGTGTTCTCCGCTACGCCGGCTGCGTTCAAGGCTTTCACCACCTCTCCTACGCTCCAGTCAATCTCCTCGACTACATCACCATACAACCCACGCTTCGATTTTCCTTCGAACGCCGGCGAGGCATACAGGGGCACGTGTGGCATCGAGTGGGCCAGGTAGAGAAAGAATGGACCGTCCTTATGTTTGTTGATGAACTTGACCGACTCCTCGGTATAGGTTTTGGTGGTATAGTGCTGGTCAACCGAAAAATTTTCAACCGTGTTGCCGCGCAGGTACACCACACCCTGCATGTCGTTGCTGTAGGGTATGCCGAAGTATTCATCGAAGCCCTGCTGCAGCGGCAGGTATTCGCGGTGGTGACCCAGGTGCCATTTGCCTATGGCGCCCGTGGCATAACCTTGTGTCTTTAATGCTTCCGCGATGGTGACCTCATCCGGCGAAAGCCCTGTGAAGCTCTCGGGGAAGAAAACATGATCAATGCCCAATCGCCTTGGGTAACGGCCGGTCAGCAAACCAGCACGCGTAGGACTGCACACCGGCGACGGCGTGTAGAAGGAGGTGAACTTGAGTCCACCCGAAGCCAGCTTGTCGATGTTGGGTGTCCGGATATCGGTGGCGCCATACGGGCCAATGTCGTTGTAGCCCATGTCATCGCAGAGAATGAAGACAAAGTTTGTTTTCTTGGAGGCTGATTTCGGTTGAGCGTTGGTGCCGGTCGCCTGCAGCAATGCCGTCAGCAGTAAACAAACGCCCATAACAATTTTTCGGGAGCGGGATTTCATTTCTTTCGGTGGTTTATTAAAGCTACAAAGTAAAACGGTCTTCCTGACCGTCGAATTCGTTTACAAAAAATCCATTGCTGGGCCAAAGGGGTCGCACGAGGTTCTTTTCCCAGGCGGCCAGGGCTTCCTCCAGTTCCTTTACTTTTGCGGGATTCGCATCGGCTACATTGTTGCGTTCGGATTTGTCTGTGGCCAGGTTGTACAACACCCTGATGTTGTCCTTGTTGTTGATCACGAGTTTCCAATCACCTTTACGCACGGCCTTGTTAAATCCGGCGCGCCAGAACAAGGTTTCGTGCGGAGCGGTCGAATCGGCTTGTGTGAGGTAAGGTAGGAGGTTCACGCCGTCGTACTCCCGACCTGCGGGGAGTTCGGCACGCGCGGCTGCGGCGGACGTAGCAAATATATCCAGCGACGAAACCGGCTTGTCATAAACCCAGCCCGCGGGCAAGTGGCCCTTCCATCGCACGATAAACGGAACGTTGATACCTCCTTCGTATAACGACATTTTGCCGCCTTTCAATGGCGCATTGTCTGTGGCGCCGGTATAGGTTGCTCCGCCGTTATCGCTGATAAAAAATATCAATGTGTTTTCCTCAAGCCCCGAAGTTCTTACTTTCTTCAGGATCGCACCGATCGCGTTGTCCAAGTTTTCGATCATGGCATAATACACGGCCTTCCGGCGATCGATCCCTTGCGCTTCCAGTTTGTCTACGTCGTTTTTCGGTGCCTGGAAAGGCGTGTGCGGCGCGTTGAACGGAACATATAGAAAAAAGGGGGTGTCCTTTTTTTGATCGATGAAGTTTACGGCTTCACCGGCGATCTTATAGGTAAGAAATTCTTTCTCGTCCAGGATCTCATGGTTGCGCCGGATCAATGAATTTCCCACGCGTCCAAAATCCCACACGTGCGAGTCCATGATGCCGCGGTTGCGCACATTCACAAATGCGCGATCCGTCGTATCGGCATACCAGGAAAATGCTTCATAAAATCCATAATGATAATCGAATCCCCGGTTCAGCGGCTGGAAACTTTCGGCCGCGCCCAGGTGCCATTTGCCAATGATGCCGGTAGCATAGCCGTTGTGTTTCAACAGGTCGGCCAGCGTGATCTCTTGCAACGGCAACCCCTGCTTCGCGATGCTTTCGGGTGTCGGTGTTTTTGTCAGGTCAGAAAACTCAAGTTGCTGTCTGTCGATGAACGTGTTGGCCAGTGCGCGCTCCAGGTAATTGCGCAAGTACCGGTTCACGGGCTGCGTCTCATGACCGAAGCGCTGCTGGTAGCGACCGGTCAATAATCCGGCCCGCGACGGACTGCAAATGGACGCGGTCACGTAACCTTCCGTGAACTTCACTCCCGTCGCCGCCAGGCTGTCGAGGTATGGTGTCTTCACCGGGCTAGGTCCGTAGAGCGGGATGTCCGTTTTTCCCAGGTCGTCGGCCACCAGAATGATGATGTTGGGTGGACGTTCTGCTGCGTCGCGAACTACCGGTGTGGATAGAAATTGCTTTTTTTGTTCTATGCCTTTTTCATCGAAAACAATATCCAAGTCGTGCGATGCATAGGGTCTGAGCACGATGGAAAACACAATGGCCAGTGGAATGGCGATGGCCAGAAAAATGCGCAGCACTCTTTTCCAGCGCGGTGGCGATTGGGTAGTGGTCATAGGAAATTATACAATACGTTATGGGTTACGGATCGCAAGCGACGTTCCATCGTTTCTTTCTTAAACGTTATCGAGGCTCACGGTGTTTGCAGGGACGCCCACTCCACAACGCCCGCCCGTGTTGCCCACGTCTCGTAAAGCGCTACCAGCTCGCGAAGCTTATCGGGATTCGATGCAGCCAGGTTTTTCAGTTCGGTGCGGTCGTCTTTCAGGTTGTAGAGTTCCCATTTATTCTCCGGATAGAACGACACGATCTTCCAGTCGCCTTTGCGCACGGCGCGGTTGCCCTGGTGTTCCCAGTAAATGGCGTCGTGGCCTGTGTACGGTTTCCCTTCGAACGCATCTTTCAGTGAAAGGCCTTCCTGCGGTATCAGCTTGGCACCGTTGTATGCCGCCGGATATTTAACGCCCGCCAGTGCGAGCAGTGTCGGTTGGATATCGATGACATGGGCTGGTGTATGCTGCAGGGTATTCGGCTGAATCTTGCCCGGCGCGTAAACGATGAACGGCGTGCTGATCCCACCTTCATGCTCCCAATGCTTGAATGCTCGAAAAGGCGTGTTGCTCACATTCGCCCAGTTGTATTCGTACGAAACATACGACTCCGGATTGTCGGCTGTTAGTGGCTTCACATATTCGGCAACCTCTTTTGTTTGTTTTTTTCCTGGAAAGGCATATTCATGACTGGCGCCATTGTCGGAGAGGAAGATCACGTAGGTGTTGTCCTCCACGCCCAGGTCTTTCAGTTTTTGCAGGATGCGGCCCACGTTGTAGTCGATCCGGTCGACCATGGCGGCATATACAGCCATCTTCAGATCCCAGGCCTCTTTTTCGGATTGACGCAACTGATCCCATCCCGGAATGAGCGAGTCGCGCGGCGACAATTTCCATTCCGGCCGCAGGATGCCGGAGGCCAATAATTTTTGGTAGCGGGCGCTGCGCACCACATCCCAACCCTGCAAATATTTGCCGCGGTATTTGGCAATATCTTCCTTGCGGGCCTGAACCGGAAAATGCGGCGCATTATAGGCCGTGAACAAAAAGAAGGGTTTGCCTTCCTTGCGCGTTTCTTCCAGGAAGCCAAGCGCGTGATCGGTAAATTCGTCGGTCAAATAAAAACCATCTGGTTTTTTCTCGGTCGTATACTTTTCAAGCTTCTGCCCATTCTTTACAAAAAAATCCATATCCCCCAATTGAAAAGGATGCGGATAAAATTGATGACTTGTGCCGCCGATCAAGGCAAAATATTTATCGTAGCCGCGTGCCCCAGGCCATTGCTCCGGCGTATTGCCCACGTGCCACTTGCCCGACATGAGGGTCGTGTAACCGGCCGTCTTCAATCCTTCGGCAATGGTAATCACATTTTTATTCAGATAGCCCTGGTAGGTAGGCTTGCCCAGGTTTCCGTTCATAAAACCCACTCCTGCCTGGTGCGGGTACACACCCGTCTGCAATGCGGCACGTGTCGGGCAGCATCGCGAGGTGTTGTAGAATTGGGTGAAGCGCAATCCCCCGGCGGCGAGTCGGTCCAGGTTGGGCGTTGGGATCTCCGAGCCGTACGCACCGATGTCGGAGAAGCCCATGTCATCCACGAGGATCAAAACAAAGTTAGGCTTGGCTGGTCCTTTACCCTTGGCCTTTGGCAGTGATTGTGCCATGACCGGGGCAAGAAAGGCCGTGCACAAAACGGCGACGGCAATAACAAGGCGTATTCTCATGGGTCGTTTTACCTTTTAAACAAGCATCATTCGGCATAGCTGGAGCGCATCTTCACGCCCCAGCGTCCGTTTTCTTTGGTGAGAATGTATAGGGATTCGTAAACACCCAGCTTTGTGCCGTCAGCTTTATAGCGGCTGAAGCGCGTGTCCACGTGTACCTTGGTGTCAGATGCCTGAACGATGTTCCGGTGATCCCACGCGCTGTGATCCCACCCGCCTTTTTGCAGGGGGACAAACACGCTGGCCGAATCGCGAAGGCCCGCTTTTTCCAGCACGTTCATTTTGCCACTGGCCAGCCGGTAGTGCGGGAACTGGTACGTGGCTTCCCACGCATTCAGATTCTTCGCGTTGAAGGTGTTCATGTAATCGTCCAGCACCTTGTACACCTCGGCCCTCACCTTGGCGTCGATCTCGTGCGATCCGCGTTCATTGCCCTCTATCAGTCCAAATGCCGATACCGCAAGACAGCCGAACAGAACGGCCGCATACATCATTTTTTTCATCATCATTTATTTTCCTCCCGTTACTGTAGCGGTTTCGGGTTGTTTTAATTCGACTGTAACCTTGTTCAACACGCCACTGAAAGCAAACGGCACTTTATACGTGTCCGACACCGGTGTGAGATCATCAAAGCCCACGTTCAATCCTTCATGACCGAAGATGCTATTGGACGTTTTATCGATGCGGGCTTCCCCCACTTTCGTGCCGTTCACATACAGCGTGCCCGTGCCACCGGAGTTTCTCGGACCGCCGTCGTACTTGAAATCAAATTTCAACAGGGCCTTGCCGGCCGTGATCGCCTTGGCCGACGATGTGACATTGAATTTCGTCCATCCTAAGTTATAAGTAAAGTTCAATTTTTGATCCTGCACGTAAAAGCTCGTGCCGTTGTCGCGACCGCCGGTCGAGAACAATACACCGTCCGCGCCTTTCGCAGGGATCTCTACATCCGCTGTAAGGCTAAACGATTTATTTCTCAGGTCGGGGGCAGCCAGTTCCACGATGGTGGACGTTCCGGGATAGAACACGATGACATTCCTGCCATCGAAAATCGTGGGGCCGACAATGGGCGTAACCAAATCCTTCAAGGGGTATACATTGTACTTGTATGCTTCCTTGTCAAAGAGTTCTTGCAACTCTTTGAGTTTCTCCGGATGCTTCGCGGCCAGGTCGGTTCTTTCGTTGAAATCCTCGTTGAGGTTATACAACTCCCATTTATCCTGGTTGAAGTCCTCACCATCTTTGTGCAGCGCTCCGGCTTTCCAACCGTCTTTGTAAAGAGAGCGCGAACCTTTCACTTCATAATGCTGGATAGTGTGCTGAGAAGGAGCGGTTGCGTTGTTGATGCTATAGGCAAGGCTGGTGCCTTCGATCGGTTCTTGTTTATAGCCATTGATTGACGCGGGTACTTGTGCATGAATCAACTCCAGCGTGGTCGGCAGCACGTCGATGACGTGACCGTATTGATGACGAACACCACCTTTTTCTTTGATCCCCTTCGGATAGAAGACGATAAGGGGGTTGCGCGTACCTCCTTCGGTGTTGGCATCTTGTTTCCAATACCGGAAAGGCGTGTTGGCCGCCATCGCCCAACCCAGTGGATAGTTCACTTTCGAAAACTCCGTTCCGATCAGATCAATGTTCTGAATATTCTTTTGCAGCACTTGCTCTTGCGTAAGCGACGGGTCCGTGTTGTTCACTACGCCCACAAATGTTCCTTCTTTGCTGGCGCCATTGTCGCCGACGGATACAAAGATGAGCGTATTGTCGAGTTGACCGGTTTTCTTCAGGTATTTGATGATTCTCCCGATCTCATAATCCGTCTGGGTGAGGAATCCCGCATACACCTCCATGAAGCGCGCATATAATTTCTTCTCATCCGCCCCCAGCGTGTTCCAATCTTTGATGCCTGGGTTGCGCGGGGGAAGCACCGTGTTCTTCGGCACAACACCTAACTTGATTTGATTCGCCAGGACTACCTCCCGGTATTTGTCCCAACCCGCGTCGAATTTCCCTTTGTAACGGTCAGACCATTCCTTGGCCACTTGATGCGGCGCATGGCCTGCACCCGGTGCAACGTATAAGAAGAACGGCTTATCCGGCGCCGACGATTCCTGTTCGGTGAGATATTGAATGGCCTTATCGGCTAAGAGCGTGTTGAGGTGTTTGCCTTTGGTGTCTTCATATTGCCGGCGGGTATCCTCCCACAGTTGCGGGTGAAATTGGTCCTGGCTTCCGCGATAGGGAAAGCCATAGAAATGTTCGAAGCCACGGCCAGTAGGCCAACGGTTGAACGGCCCCGCGGCAGTCAGATCGGCCAATGGTGTGATGTGCCATTTTCCCAGGGCATAGGTATTGTACCCATTCTCCTTCAGGAGTTCAGCCACAGTAGCTTTCTCAAACGGCATGCGGGCATCGTAGCCGGGTGTGCCTACGGCGTTTTCAGGAAACAATCCCATGTGCACGGAATGCGAGTTGCGTCCCGTGAGCAGGGCTGCGCGTGTAGGCGCGCAAATGGCGGTGGTGTGAAAGTTCGTGTAGCGCAGGCCTTGGTTGGCCAATGAATCGAGCGTCGGGGTTTGGATGAGCCCGCCGAACGTACTGATGGCGCCGTAGCCTATATCGTCCAGCAGGATCCATACGATGTTGGGTGCTCCTTCGGGGGCTTTCTTTTTTTCGGGCCACCATTGTTGCGTCTCCGCCAGGGTCTTTCCAATCTTTCCCTGGTACGGTTGCTGCGGGTCTGATTGCGCGCTAAGCATCGTGGCGGTGGTCGTGACCATCAGCGCGGTGGCAAGTATATTTTTCATGATTGTGTTCTTGTTACTGAATTTCTTTAAGGTGTCTTGTATAGGTCCGGGCAGGTTCTCCTTTTTAGACATGAAAACCGATCGGTATGAAATCCATAATGGGCGAAGGAAAACAAACGTAGCCTCCGCCCATCAGGCACTTTTTTTACTTCGACGCAGAGGTCTTTACCGGCGCTTTTGGCGGCGGCTGAAGTTTGTAACGCTCCGCGGCGTGCTCGATATCGATGAGCGGGTAGATATTATACTTCGCCGCTTCCGCATCAAACAGGTCTTTCAATTCCTTCAACTTCTCAGGATACTTCTTCGCAAGATCTTTTAACTCGTTAAAGTCCTCGTTCAGGTTATAGAGTTCCCATACTTCTTTTTCAGGATTGTTTTCGATGGCCGGCTTTGCCTCTCCTTTGTAGGTGAACAACTCCAATGAATTAGGATGGTGTGCTGCAGCAGCCTTCCAGCCGTCTTTGTAAATGGCGCGGTTGCCAAAAATGCAATAGTACTGTTGCGTATGGCGTGTGGCTGCTGTCTTGTCGTTGAGCGAGAAGGCGAGGCTCGTGCCATGCAACGGATCCTGCTTGATGCCTTCTATGGCTTCCGGTTGTTTGACGCCCGTAAGCTCCAGTGTTGTCGGGAACAGATCGATAAGATGCGAATATTGCTCACGGATGCCACCTTTTTCTTTTACCACTTTCGGATAATATACGATGAGCGGATTGTGTGTTGCCCCTTCGGCGTTGGCATCACTCTTCCACAACCGGAACGGCGTGTTGGTGGCCTGCGCCCAGCCCAAAGGATAGTTGGCCACGCTAGCGACTTCTTTGGTCCCGATCTTGTCGTACTCGCCCAAGATAAACTTCTTGTACTCATCGCGCGTGATCGCATCAGCGCCAAAGCGAATCGACTTGGTGGTCACCCCGTATTCAAGGCCTTCCTTGCTACCACCGTTGTCGCCGATCATCACAAACACCGCCGTGTTTTCCAGTTGGCCGGAGGTTTTCAAATGGTTGATGAAGCGTCCGATCTCGTGGTCGGTTTCTTCCAGGAAGCCGGCATACACCTCCATGAAACGGGCATACAAATGCTTCTCATCGGCCGGGAGATCTTTCCACGCCTTCAGATACGGGTCACGCGGTGGCAATTGTGCGTTGGCGGGGATCACGCCTAATTTCTTTTGGTTGGCGATCACTTTCTCGCGATAAACATCCCATCCTTCATCGAACTTGCCTTTGTATTTGTCGGACCAAACTTTGTCCACCTGGTGCGGAGCATGACCTGCACCCGTAGCGTAATAAATAAAGAAAGGTTTGCCGGGCGCCAGTTCCTTTTGACGTTTCACATAACTGATGGCTTTGTCGGCCAGCAACTCGTTCAGGTGACGGCCGTCGGGTTTGATGTGTTGGTTGTCTTCTACCAGGTCAGGATTGTATTGGTCCGTTGCTCCACCCAGGAACCCATAGTTATGATCGAAGCCCTTACCCGACGGCCAGCGAAGGAACGGGCCGAGGTCGGTCGATTCATCGTCGGGTGTGAGGTGCCATTTGCCCAGTTGGTATGTGCTGTAACCGTTTTCGTGAAGCACTTCGGCGATGGTTCCTTTCTGTGGAAGAATGTGGCCGTTGTAGCCGGGATAATCGGCAGAGAGATAGAAATGGGGAAACAACCCCATCCCTACTGAATGATGGTTGCGGCCGGTGAGCAAGGCCGAGCGCGTGGGCGAGCATATGCCGGCGGTGTGGAAGTTCGTGTAGCGCAGACCTTGGTTGGCCAGTGAATCCAGATGAGGGGTCTGGATCAGTCCTCCGAACGCACTAGTCGCACCATAGCCCACATCATCCAAAATGATCCACACGATGTTGGGCGAGTCGGCGGCGGCCTTTTTCACATACTCGACTTTATACGGCTGCGAGTCCTTTGCCGATTTGCTGATCTTTCCTTTCCAGGCAGCATCCGGATTTTGTTGTCCATAGGCAGACGGCAAAAAGAATGGCGCCGCTGCCAAGGCCAGGTATAAAAACTTCAGGTTTCCATACCCGGAACGAAATGGGCTTTTCATGGGAGATGTTTGGGGTTGATAAGGTTGTACTAGGTCAATTTTAATCCGGAAGACACCGTTATTTTAGAAGGCGTCTCTTCCGTTGTTGCCGGAACGGGAGCATCGTCTTCTTTCACCATCGGTCCGTCGGCCGACAGCTCGCTGCCTTCTTTTTTGGATTTCAGGATCGGCCAGAGAAACTGGGCATACCATTCCTCTTGCTGATAATGCTTGATGCCATAAGCTTTGGGATACTGACGCGTGATGAGTCCCGTGCCGAAGATCACATCCCACAAGAAAAACATATTGCCAAAGTTTCCTTTGTAATGCCCGATGCCATCGTCGTTGCTGTCGGCATGATGCGCGTGGTGCGTTGCCGGCGTGGAGATGGTGCGCTCCAACACCCATGCTACGGGGTGAAGCCATTTCTTCTCATAAAAAGGTTTATCCCAAGGTATGCTGGAGTGCGCCAGTGTAGTGATGATCGACTTGATGCCTTTCACAAACAACGCGGGATATCCTAGTCCCAGGTAAACCAGTGCTGTCGTCAGATACGTCTGCGAAAAGAACATCGTGTAGATCACGTTCTGACGGCTGGCCATGGCCATGCCCATGTAGGGCGCCGAGTGATGCGTGCGGTGAAAGCGCCACAGGAAAGGGACTTCATGATGCAGGCGGTGATACCAGTATTGTGTCAGATCATCGGCCACGCAAAGGATAAGAAAGCCCCACCAGAAGGGCACCCAGCTAAAGGTGTCCTTCAAGCCCGGTAACGCATAGGGCAGGAACTTCAAAGCGAAATACGTCACCAACGGCCGCACGACAATGCGCGGTATGGTGTAGCACACAAGGTCCAGGATCTTTTCATTGGTATTCCAATGCTTTTTGTACAGACCGAACGAGAATTCGACTATACCCAGGATAAGCATCAGCACGGGCAGACCCCACGTGCTGAGGTTTTGAAAAATGGCTTCGATGAATTTGATCATTAGGGTTGATTTAGGTTGGTAGCACTACTTTGAAACTTGAGCAGCCGGAACCGGCTTCTTCTCCCACGGCCGCTGACCGGTGAAGTAGAACGTGAGCAACATGAGCAATACGGGCAAAGCGTAGATAACAAGGCTCAACAGGATATTTCTGACAATCCGGTTGGCAATGCGGGGTTCCATTTTCATAGGACGATGCGTTTTATTTTGTCGTTTGAACAGAATTTACCTCCTGACGATTCTTGTTCAGCACATTCTTTGTCAACCAAAGTCCACCAAACAGGATCAGGAAAGGAACAAGCGTTACGATGATCCCCACGAGGATCTTCCGGGCTAAAAGGGCTACGTCGGAAGCGGTCATATTTTTTTTGTTTTTGATGTGGTGAGATTAAGCTCCTGCTCACTCCGCCACCAACGGAGGAGCAGGATGTCGCTTTCACGACGTCTTAATCTTTATCTTAAATTTCTTTTATCACCCTGGCCATCAGTATCCGGGATTCTGTTGACCGTCCAGCTTGGGATTCAATTCAATTTCTTGCTGCGGTATAGGATGCAACCGGTGTTTGTCTTGGGCATTCGGCTTGCCGGCTGCCTGCAGTATCTTCACAAAGATGGCGTTGCCACCTGCATCTTTCTGTCGCACGAGATCAAACCATCGTTGATATTCGAACACCAATTCCAACCGACGATCCAGGTAAAGTGAGTCGCGGAATTGATCACGCGACAGGCCCGCCGTGAGGTCGTCCAACCCAGCCCGGTTGCGCACTTTATTCAGCGACGCATAAGCCTTGGCCGTGGGGCCGTTCAATTCGTTCTCGGCTTCGGCGTGGATCAACAACAATTCGGCATAGCGTATAATGGCCACGTTGGCAGCCGACTCGCTGGTGAAGGCCGTCGTACCAGGATCCCATGTTTTGTTGAAGTAAGGAATGGAGTCGACCTTGTGCCCGGAGATGTTCGGGTCGTTCAATGCGCCATACTTCTTGCCATTGGTTGGACTTTTGAAGTTGGTCACGAAGGTCACGTCCCGGCGTTTGTCTTTGGAGGTGTACAATTTGAACACGCTGAAAAATTTGTCCTTCCCGCCTGGTTTAGTGGCATCGTCTACGGTATAGAACCATGTTTGATCGGCATAGGTACCGGCGAGACCGGGAACCTGAGTGCGTATAGACCTGGGGTTTTGGTTATTTCCTTGCGTGAGGAAGCTGGAACTGGAGCCCGACTTGAATTGCGCAGAGAAAATGTGCTCGGAGTTGTTCTTGAACGCAGGCAGAAAAACTTTGGAGTAATCGGTCTGCAAAGCGTAACCGAATGTGCCCGTGCCACCCTCCGCGGGCGAGAGAGCTTTCTCGGCCGTGGTGACGGCATCCTGGTAGTGTGCTGTGATGTTCAGGGGCAGGGAAGCTTTGGTCAGGTAAACTTTGGCCAGCAGGGAAATGGCGGCACCTTTTGTAGCGCGTCCCACGTCGGGTGCTGAATAAGAATTGGGTAGCGCATCGGCCGCTTCTTTCAGATCCTGTTCGATCTGGTCATACACTTGCGCCGATGCCGTACGTTCGATGGCATAGTCGGTGGCCGTTACCCCATTCTGTACATGCGTGATGAGGGGCACATCTCCGTATAAACGAACCAGGTTGAAGTACCACAAAGCCCTGAGAAATTTGGCTTCGCCGATGAGGCGGCTTTTCAATGTAGCATTCACGGTTGTCATTGGAGGGATATTGTCGATCGCCAGGTTGGCCTTTTTAACGGCTGCATAATGTTGCTGCCATAACTCATATACACGGAGGTTCGTGGACGTGTGCAGGAGGTTGGCCATGGAACGCACGTCGGGGTTAGTAGCGCCGGGGCCGGGGAATTCATCGTCGCACTCGAAATTGAGGCCGGTGTTGAACAATGTGTTATACGGCGTTTGTACCGCGTTACCGCCCTGGTTTAGGAGGAAGTATACTGCGTTGACGGCATTCACCGCGTCGGCTTCTGTTTTGTAAAAATCGTCGGTGCTGACAAATCCTTTCGGATCCTCTTCCAGGAATTTGCCGCAGGAAGCGAGCAACGCAACCAGTCCACCGAGTGCAAAAATATATTTGAGTGATTTCATATTGTTATCTAGGGATAAAGTCTGGCAATGATTTTAGAAAGTAAGGCTGATGCCGCCCAGTATGGTTTTAGAGTTGGGATACACGCCATTGTCGATGCCCCGGTTCACCAGTGACTGGCCCGAAAAGCTCGCCTCCGGATCGTAACCTGTGTAGTTTGTCCAGGTGGCGATGTTCTGCGCCGACCCATAGATCCGTAGCCGCTGGATATGGATGCGCGACGTCCAGGTCGTTGGCAACGTATAGCCCACTGTCAGGTTCTTCAATCGCAAATAGGAAGCGTCTTCGATAAAGCGATCGGAGATCGTCACGGCAGGATCCTGGTAGGCTTCCTTCACATCGGTGTTGGTATTAGAAGGCGTATACCGGTTCAGCATATCGGCCGATCCATTGTAATAACCCGTGCCCAGTTCCAACGTCGCGCGGTTGTTGTTGTACAACTTGCCGCCCAGGTTCGATTGAAAAAATACCGTGAGGTCAAAATCACCAAAGGAAGTTTTATAACTCGCCGTGTTTGTAAAACCGATGTTGGTGCCGGGTTGGTTTTTGATAAGCACACGATCATACGCTTGCGTGATCACACCATCCGGTACACCATTAGGACCGCTGATGTCTTTGTACTTCTGACCTCCGGCCGTCTTGTCGGCCTGGGGTGTGAGCGCGGAAGGGCCGGCTTCTTCAGCTTGAATGACGCCGTCGGTCTGATATACATAGAACGATCCCACGGGAGCACCAACCTGCAACACCGAGGGCTGTGTGATGTTGGGAATGATGCGATCCACACCGGAACCGAGGCTTACAATTTTATTGACGTTTTTCGAGAAGACCAGGATGCTGTTCCAATGAAAATTATTCGTCACTACATTTTGTGTATTCAGTGCAACTTCAATCCCTTTGTTTGACACCTCGCCGATGTTCTGGTAAATGGTGGACGCCTGGCTGGTGTTGGTGTTGGGATCGTAGAAAGACAAGCCCGATGTGCCCGGAACAGAAGCGTTCAGCAACAAATCGGTTGTTTTCTTGTTGTATGCGTCGACGATCAGGTTCACCCGGTTATTGAACAAGCCCAGATCGAAACCAACGTTGGTCTGGAATGTTTTTTCCCAACCCAGGGCAGGATTGTTCACGCTGATTGGCGCATAGCCTTGCACCGTGGTGTTGGA
Organism: Chryseolinea sp.; assembly: GCA_036525235.1. Taxonomy (GTDB): domain Bacteria; phylum Bacteroidota; class Bacteroidia; order Cytophagales; family Cyclobacteriaceae; genus Chryseolinea. Next base: position 76,302 of record DATDAV010000048.1, read on the forward strand.
GAAGTTGTAGCGGTTGGGTGCGATCTGTCCCAGCGAAGAATACGGAGGAATGCCTTGGTTACCGGTGGTACCCACGCTGACGCGGAGTTTCAAGAAACTGATCTGGCGTATGTCCTTGAGGAACTCTTCTTCATTCACATTCCATCCCAGGGCTGCCGAAGGGAAGTACCCCCATTTGTTCCCGGAACCAAATCGCGAAGAGCCATCGGCACGCAAGGTGGCCGTGAGTAAATATTTTTCGTTGTACACATAATTCACGCGGCCCAGGAAAGATGCCAGCTGCCAATTGATCGACGAGGAACTCGGTGTCCGGGATCCCGTTCCGTTTTGAAGGGCGTTGTACGTGAGATCATCGAAGGCAAAGGTGGCGGCCGATGCAATTTCGCCCTGTGTCTTTGAGGCTTGGGCGGTAAAACCTGCCACTACGTTCAGGTTGTGTTTGTCGTTGAACACTTTGCTATAGGTCAACGTATTTTCATTCAGCCAACTGCTGGTAAATTGCGATCCAACGGTAGCGATACCCCCGGTGCCCACGCCACCAGAAGGGTTACCTTCATAGGTGCTGTTGGGCAAGTAGCGGTTCTGGCGGTTGTAAACAATGTCCGTTCCCAGCAGCACTTTCAAGGCCAGGCCATCGATGATTTCATACTCCCCCGCCACGTTGGCCAGCAAACGCGATGTACGCGATTCGTTGACCTGGTTCAGCAGCGAGTTGATGGGATTCTGCAACGGCGAGTCCGTGGACGTATTTTTCACGAAGTTGCCCAGCGTATCATAAACCGGGATGGCCGGTGATGTCAGGAGTAGGTTGGGCACTATAGCGTTGGGCGCAATCTTGCCAATGGTTTGCGCCGCGGTGACATACGATGTGATCCTGAATTTATCATTCAGCTCGTGATCGATGCTAAAGCGCATGGCATAGCGTTTGAATCCCGTGTTTTTCAACACACCGTCCTGGTTAAAGTAATTGCCGGAAATGGCCAGCGCCGTGCGCTCGGAACCGGTATAGATGGCGAGGCTGTGACTTTGCACGGCAGCTTGCGTGAACGCCGCCTTCTGCCAGTCGGTTCCTTCACCGATGGTGTCGTATTTAAACGCGCCTGCGGCCGGAAGTGTAGGCGCTTTTCCATTGGGTGTATTGACGTACGCTTCTTTGCGCAATTCCCACCATTGACGGCCATTCAAGACCGGCACGGTGCGGATCACATCCTGCACGCCATAATACCCATCATACACGATGGATGAGCGATCGGTCTTGCTTCCTTTTTTGGTCGTGACCATGATCACGCCATTGGCGCCGCGCGAACCGTAGATGGCCGTGGCCGAAGCATCCTTCAACACTTCGATGTTGGCAATGTCGTTGGGGGTTAAAAAAGAGAGCGGGTTCAGCTTGGGTCCGTCCACCACACCGGCGTCGTTGACACTATAGTCATTGTTGACGGGGAAACCGTCGATAACATACAAAGGATCGGATGCTGCCGTGATGGAGTTGTTACCCCGCACCTGCACACTAACACCCCCGCCGGGCTGACCGGTGGTTTGGGTTACGGTGACACCGGCGGTGGCGCCCTGCAGTAAACGCTCAGGCGAACTCACCGGCTGCGCTTTCAGCTCTACGGGAACGGAAGCGACAGAACCGGTAATGTCTTTGCGTCTCAACTCGCCGTAGCCGACCACCACCACTTCGTCCAACACGTTGTCGATCTTCAGCGTCACGTCCAGAGGTTCTTCAGGCAATTCATAGATGTCCACATCTTGTGCTTTGTAGCCGACAAGATTCACCGTAAGCGTAAAGGGAAATTGTTTAGCGGCCTTCAGCGAAAACTCGCCGTTGGCATCGGCCAAAACAGAATTTGTGGTGCCTTTTATATAGACTGACGAACCTGGCAGCGGACCGCCGTCTTCATCTTTCACACTTCCTTTAATGACGTCCTGGGCCAGGGCCGACCCAAGCGATAGCAACAGTAAGAGTGTTGCCAGTAAAATTCTCTTCATAAAAATGGTTTATAGGGGAATGGGTTGTTTGATTACATTAATTGATGGCGACGCCGTCGAATTTTTCCTTGCTGGGCAAAAAGCGCTTGGGCTCTGGTTTCAGGAAACCGAAATCGTGCAGTGTATCCTGGCTGTTGTCGAGTACCCACTTGAGAAACTTCAGGGCCTCGGGATTGGCGCCGCTTTTCGCGATAGACAAATGCAGGTATTCTACCGGGATATTCTTGGGTGATTCGTCTTCGATTTTTTGCAACACCACGTCCAGGTTGTCATAGAATTTTTCATTGTCGGAAACACGGCCGTTGTTGTCGGCGTCAACGGGCAAGATGACAAGACCTTCGAGCGGTTTGCGCGACTTCGCGTCATACAGCAACCCGGGCACGCCATAGGACACGCCGGTGGAATCCTTTAGTAACGACTTGATCAGATGCTCGTCGGCGCCAGCAATGGCGCGGCCTTTGATGTTGGCTTGCTGATAGCCAAAATAGTGTGCAAAGGTGATGGGCGCTCCTGCTTTTTGAAGACGGGTGTACAAGGTGTATGACGACGGATCCAGTTTGTCGTCCTTGCGGCTTGCCGTCACATCATTGAAATACGTTTGAATGATCTTGTCTTTGGTGAGGCCTTTGTCCGCGTAGGCTTTGGCAAAACTTGATTTTGCGTTGGCCACGGGCAGCAGAGAATAACGCGCCAGGTATACGAAGTCGCGGCTGTCCTTTAATTTATCGTCGGGCTCGTAGGCTTCGATCAGCAGATCGTATTGACTTGGGTCGGTCACTGTGCGGGGTTCGATCTTTATGTCCGCGTCGGGGTTGGTTGCTTTGTAGGCCTCAATCCATTTTTCAACCAATGGATAGGCAAAGCGCACACCGGTGATCACGATCTTTTTGGATGACGCCTCCTGTGCAAAGACACTGGTGATGCCCAGCAATACAAAATAGAGAATGAATACAGAAATAATGGATTTCATTGGTGGAGTGTTTTTAATGATTTGTGAATTGGCGGCGACGGAATGCACCCACGCGTAATGAAATACCACCAAGTCTCTCGTTAAGACGGGTGCATCCGAAGCCATGTATGTATGATGATTGAGTGTTCGCGCAACCGAAAACGGCTTGCGCGCGAGGTATAGGCGTTATACCCAGGAGAAGATCAACAGCAACAACAACAGCTGCCGCTGATTCCGGTATGAAGTGATGGAAAGCATGGAAACGCCCTACGTGTTTTCATCGCAATGATTTTATAGTCCCGTAAAAAAAGCTACATCAGGATGTCATGGCATGGTCTTGGTGGGGACATTGCCGGAAGATCGTCGAGCTCCTGTTCTCTCCCTTCTCTTCTATAAAATCAATCTGGTGGGAATTGATTACGGACAAATCAATGTTGGTGGGCGTTGAATTGTCTACTTATTCTATAGACAAAGAAATATTAAAAAATATAGAAAACCAAAATATCCCAAAAAAAAATTGAGCGCCTGCTTTGCAAACGATTCAAACGGCGCGAAATCGCAACATCACGCCTGGTCAGATGTGCGAAAACATCCGGGCAAATTGCTATCTTCAGTGTCCGTTGCAGGTCATTTCTCTCCAAAGGACACTTTTCAGTGCCACTCGTTTTCACATCGAAGTATTCCACCAAAACAAAATGCTCTATGAAAACCCTCCTCGCCTTCCTCTTCATGTTGTGTCTTATCGCCAGTGTCGATTCTTTCGCGCAAAGTGAAAAAGAAAAAGAAGCGATCTCCGCCGAAGTAAAAAAACTCGACCTGGAACACGCCCAGGCCGTGCTGACCGGTGACCTGAAAACGATGGACAAATACTGGACCCCCGACTTTATTGTGAACAACCCCTTCAATGAAATAGACCGTGCCGATCGCGTTCGCAACGGCACCGTCACCTACGCTTCCTTTATCCGCGAAAGCGAAGCCATCACCGTCCACGAAAACACCGTGATCGTGATGGGACACGAAACGGTGGTGCCCAAAGGCAACTCGCCAGCCGCCGGCAAAACAATCCAACGCCGCTACACCAACATCTGGATGAAACGCGACGGCCAATGGCGCCTGGTAGCCCGACACGCAAGTGTCATCTGCGACAAATAGCACCTTTGATTATTAAGGAGTCCAAAACAAAAAAAAGACGCAAAGCTCTCCAACGAGAACTTTGCGTCTTCTTACCTTGCCTGCCCGCCGAAGCTTCAGCGAAGGAGGGCTCTTTGCGTCTTTCTTTGCTCGCCGAAGCTTTAGTGAAGGTGAGGCGGTTCAACAAGAATCACGCGCAGCCGCTCTACCGCAACGACAACAACTTCTCAATCTTCTTACTGATCTCCGTATTCTGATACACCCCCCTAAACATCTCCGCACCCGGCCCATAGGAAAACACCGGCACAGCGATCCCCGTGTGATCATTCGTACTGAAATTGCCCAGCACAGATCCCTCCGAGATATTGCCGTCCAACAACGACAGGCCACCCGTCTCATGATCGGCCGTGATGATGAGCAAGGTCTCGTTATTCTGATCCACAAACTTCATCGCCTCGCCCACAGCCTGGTCCAGGTCGAGCACCTCGCGAACCACATACTCCATATTATTATCATGACCACCCCAATCTATCTGGGCCCCCTCACTCATCATAAAAAACGGTTGACGCTGTCCGGAAAGATGCGCCAGGCTTTTCGTCAGTGACCGGGAAACAAAATCCTTACGCCCCTTGATCTTCGAGACCACCGCGGCATCTTCCAGGATAACAAAGCGGTTTGATTTCACCGTATCAATCGACGAAAAGGATGTGCTGACCACATAGTTCTTCGACGCCAGGGCCGTCAGCAGGTTTTGATTGTCTTTGCGATTTTGAAATGATTTCTCTCCTCCCCCTACGAGAATGTCGACATTGCTGGAGGTGAAGTCTTGGGCAATGGCTTCGCTTTTGCTGCGTTCGTTTTGATGCGCATAGAAAGAAGCGGGCGTTGCGTCGGTGATGTCACCGTCGGAGATGATGGCCACGTTGAAGTTGTTGCGCTTGCATTTTTCGGCAAGCGTAGTCAGGCTCGCACCTTTGGGGTCCATGCCAATGTAGCGGTTGTTGGTCTTGGTGCCTGTGGCCATGGCAGTAGCTCCTGCAGCGGAATCGGTGATATAATTATCCGCGGAAGTGGTAACGGAGAAGCCAATGTCGGTAAGCTGAAAAATATTGAGCTGTCCATGGTTGCCTGTATAGCCACTGTACCATTGGGCCAGGCCGGTGCCGTCGCCGATGATGAGGATGACGTTCTTCGGTGTTTTCTTCCAACGCTTCACGTTATATTGAGGCGTATATACCGTGTGCACTTCCGCGTTGCGAAAAGAATTCTTCGGAAAACGGATCAGGAAGTCCGAAACTTCCTGCACGTGGTCGGTATTGACAACATCAATTTTCAAGTCCATCAATTTGATCCAGGCGTTCACAAAATCGGGCGTGCCCCAGAAACGCATGGGCTTGCCTTTGCTATGCGCGTCCTTGATCACGGCATTCAGTTGGTCGCGTTCCACCTGCACGATCACCCCTTTTCCATTCCATTTGCTATACGATCCGAAGCTAGCACTCACCAGCGCTACCCGACGCAGTTGTTCTTCGGTATAAGCAACACCGGGCCGGCCGTCAAAGTGAATGAATTCGGGATAGTGCGACCACAACTGCGGTGCGGGCATATCTCCACTCACGGTGATGCGCAATGTAGGACAAGCCGTCAATGAAGGATACTTTTTTAAACTATTGACCAGGGCATCCAATGTGGCCGCGCCTTCCGTCTTCAGATCGATCATCAGCGTTAATAATTTCCCTTGATCGGCATAGGCATTTCCTTTGTTACGGGCTATTTTATCTTGCAGGGGTCGCAGGTAGAGGGTTTGCAGTGTCTTGCTGGTGTCTTGCTCCGTAGCCTCGTGCGCCACGAGTAGTTTGCCGTTGTTCAGAAATATATCGGCTTCAATAAAGCCCACTTGCCGGTCGTAGGCCGCAAAAAAGGGAACAGGGTTTTTGTAGTCGTTGTGTGAAAAAATAGCCGATGAATTAAATTCTTGTGCCGATGCGTTCACGGCGGCGAAACTTATCGCGCAGAGGCTCAGTAGTTGTCTCGTTGTCATTTTACCAGTTGTGTTGTGTATAGAAGTGTTCCTTTATAGTCGATCACCTGCACCAGGAATTTCTCGCGTGTGAGCGAAACCAGCATAAAGCCATATTCCGATTTAGAAAACTTGCTGATGGGCAGCATACGCGCCGGTGTGTGTTCCGAGGCGGCGCCGGAAATAAAATGGTTCAGGCCGTTGGTCGCCACCATGTGTTGCAGGCTATGCTCGTGTCCCGCCAGGAAGGCGTCTACTTTATACTTTTCAAAAACAGGTTCCAACATCCGGCGGATGTCGCGGGTGTCGTTGCCTTCGGTGCGGCCGCCGCCGGTGTACATAGGATGATGGCCCACCACAAATTTCCATTTCACATTCGGCGATGCCTTGGCCAGCGTTTTTTCGATCCATTTTACCTGCGCCGCGCTGTCCTGGTCATGCACGTTATGGCCTTTGCCCTTGTAGTAGCTTTTGATCAGCGGCGTGGTGTCGATAAAAACAAAAAGCGCTTGCTGTGTCGTGTCGCCTCCAAGGTTGAACACCTCGGTGTAATAACGTGCGGGCATGCGCCACCGGCGGCTGATCTTCGAATAGGCCACCTGCGCGTCCGGGTTGGAGCCATAGTCGTGGTTGCCCAACACGGGATGCCAATCGCGCTGCAGCGAAAAGGCTGTGTAAATGTCTTCGAATGAATATTTCCACAGCGGGTCAAATTCGCTGACCACGCCTTGGGGATAAAAATTATCGCCGGTGGTAATCACAAAATCCACGTCGGCCGTTTCGGCGGTCTTGCCCATTTGTGCGGCCACCTCTTTTTGGTGATCGGCGCCCACGCGGCCCCAGTCGCCCATCAGGATAAAATTGAGGGCTTGCGGGTTGACCTGGACTTGGCTGGTGGTTGCCTTGCCGGTTTGGGCCTGCAGGGAAAAGATCGCCAGCATCGCGGCGACCAGCAGGGTAATGGGTTTTAAGTATACGTTCTTCATGTTAAGCATATGTCCCTTAAAAGTAATACTCCACGATCGACGGATTGTCAACCGTGGATGAAGTTTTACAAAATTGAACGGAGCGACAAATTTATCCGTTAAATACTTCACTACCACCAGCAAAACAAAACCATAACACCTTAATAACGATAAGGATATTTCATCACCCGACCTTCGTGCCTATGCGAATACTTGTTATTCTCTTTCTTTGCCAAATCGTCGTTACCGCCGCCGCCCAGCAGCGCCAGACTGAAAATCTGATCGTGATTACCCTCGACGGATTCCGGTGGCAGGAAGTATTTGCCGGCGCCGATTCCGCCTTACTCTTTAATACACGCTATAGCGACCCTGATTTCAATACGACGGCATTCTGGGACGACTCCCCTGAAAAGCGCAGGGAGAAATTAATGCCGTTCCTCTGGGAGGTAGTGGCCAACCAAGGCCAGCTCTATGGCAATCGCGCATTCCGCAATCGTGTGATTTGCGCCAACCCCTACTCGGCCTCCTATCCCGGCTACAGTGAACTGTTCACCGGCTTTGTGGACAAGTCGCTGATGTCGAACAAGAAAAAAGAAAATCCGAACAGCAACATCCTGGAAGCCGTGCAGGCCCGGCCTGACTTCCGCGACCGGGTGGGTGTTTTTTCAACGTGGGATGCGGTGCCTTATATTTTGCGCACCGAACGGAACCACATCACCACAAATTCACCTCATGTCTATTCCCACGGGACGTCTTCCACACGCGACAGCATTACCTTCGCGCAGGCCTTCGACTATCTAAAACGCGACCATCCCAAAGTGCTCTACATCAGCTTCGACGCGACCGATGCCTTTGCACATGGAGGACACTATGATCAATACCTACAGGCCGCTCACCGGATAGACCGTATGGTCGCAGCACTTTGGACCTGGACCCGGTCGCAAGAAGACTACCGGGAGAAGACATCGCTACTCATCACCACCGACCACGGTCGCGGAAAAAATTCACGTTCGTCCTGGGTGCGACACGGCACTTTTACTCCGGGCTCCGGGCACACATGGTTTGCACTGATGGGACCGGACACACCGCCGCTTGGAGAAATCAGAACGGAAGCACGCTACTACCAAAAGCAACTGGCTCAAACTATCGCCCATATTCTTGGTGTTGACTTCTCGCCAGCACACCGGGTGGCACCGGCCGTTGCCGGAACGGTTGTTTACCCGGTGTATACAGGAAGGTGATTGCGCTTACGTCTACTTGGTCCGCTGAAAACTATCCACCACTTTTTTTGAAAGATCGATCGCCTCAAAACGCAGCGACTTTCCAGTTACATAAAACCTTCCCATGTGGTGCACCTTCAGCACCGTATCCATCTGCGGCGTGATGGAAGACTCTGCTGGCTCCAGCGAACCACCCGCACCTCCCACGATCAAGAATGTGGTTTGCTGATGGCCATACATTTTTGTGAGGCGCTCATAGTCGTGCGTGTGACCTGCAATGACGAAATCTATGGAGGATGATTCGATCATTGGTTCGAGTAACTGCCGGATCGTTTCGTCGCCTTGGTATCCGGCCCATCCTTGAGAATAGGGTGGTTGATGCAGAAACACAAAATGCCAAGTAGCCGTCTTCCACATATCCGATTCCAGTTGTTCACGAAACCATTGGTATTGCCGGGATGAAGCCGGGATGTCTATCGGAAATCTTTCGTTTGGATCCAGCGCGATAAAAGCACAGGAACCAAAGCGCCAACTGAAATAATTTTGCGGCGTGTGAGGAAGATAATGTTTGTATTGTTCGGGTTGAAGATCATCATAGTAGCCATCATAGTCGTGATTTCCCGGCACCAGGAAATACGGTCTCCCGGCGGAGGTCGCGCCGAGCACATTGAAAAACGTGCGCCACTCTTCCGCCGTCGCACCGTTGCTCACAATATCGCCCACCCCAACCCCAAAAGCATCGCCGTAACCAGAGAGGTTGCTCACGTTTTGTTGAAAATTTTCGATACCGGATTGACTATCGGCCCAAACATTAAAACTGAACGGACGATCAGGGGCCGGCGTGCGGAAAGTGAAAAGGGAAGATTGCGTCTTGCCGGATGTCAACGTGTAGGAATAGGCCGTATCGGGCAATAGGTTTGTCAGGGCAAAAGATACTTTCTTTCCATTTTGAATCATCGGCTCTTGCCAGCGGTCGCCTTTCAGTTGCAGGCGCAATTCCACCGGTAAATCACCATCCAATTCCAACGATACGGTCATGCGCTGCGGGTCGTTCCATTGCAGCCAGGGGCCAGTGAAATAAGGATAGGCTTTCAAGGATTCTTCGGCCGCCATGAGTGATGCCTCGTCTTTTTGCTGGATCGCCCTTTCCATTTTTTCAAACACACCCTCCACCGGCACGGCCAGCAGCCGTACTTTTTCCATCAGACGCTTCCGGCGGATGTGGAGAGCAGATTGCTCGTTGAATACTTTGTATTGTTCGCGCGTGGCAAACGACACGTGGCGCAACCCGCCGGCCATGGCATTGTTCAGCACACGGATGACAATGGCCAAGTGGCCGCTGGTATCGACAGGAAACTCGTTGTTGTGCAGCCGCAGTATCGGCTTCCCATTAATATAGAGTTGTGCCCCGTCGTCGGCGCGGATGGTGAGGACACCGGGTGTGCTCAGGTCGATCGCTTTCGAGTACCACATCGGCGTGTTGGGCAGCGTCAGACGATGAGGCAGATCGACGCGAGTGCCTTCCACTTTCTTGCAAACGGTTTGCAGACCCTCCTTCGGATCACCCTGCATGTACGTCCAGCTACTGTCGAACGTGGCGGTTGCCGGTAGTGATGGGGCATCCAATTTATCAAACGCTGTCACCAGTTGCTGTCGTTTCACATCGTCGTCGGGTGCGAACAACGCGCTGTATGGCTTGTAGGTTGCTGTACCCTTCTCGTGTCTACCGCATGCCATCACAACCATGGCCGAAAGAAAAATTAGTCTTCTCATTTGCCGGGAAGCGCAGGCTTTATGGCCTCGCCGGTTTTCTTTTCATTCTCATAATTCACACCCAAAAGCGTGGCGGCCGTTTTAGCGACTTGGTTTTGGTAGTATTGACCAGCCTCATTCATTTCCCCCTTCGCGGGCGTGTCGGGTCCCAACACAGCGAACCAAATCTGATCCGATCCGCTAACTTTTGTTCCGTGACTGCGCCAATTGTCCAGCGGCTCCGTGCCGCGGCCATGATCAGTCGTGATGATCAGGGTGGTCTTGTCCTTGTACGCGGGTTGCGATTGAAGTTCGTTCCAAAGCATCTCTATAAATTTATCGGTTTGATGAGCCGATGTGAGGTAAGCGTCATATTTGCCGCCGTGGGCAAAGTCATCGGTTTCGCCAAACGAGATGAATACGACCCGTGGTTTTTGTTTTGTTATGTATTCCAGGGCGTAGTGGTGCGTG
>DATDAV010000049.1:0-22328 GCA_036525235.1 Chryseolinea sp.
AAGCCTGAATCGCGCCGATCTCACATCGGCGTTGAAGGATTGAATCCTCACCTGCGCCAGGCTTGATGCAGGGTTGTGAAATATGAATATGAATATGATTTGGCGGCCCCTCGGAGGCCTCGGACGGGCTATCCGTTCCAAGTCCTCGCTCTGCCCACCACCCGCCCTTCGCTGTGGGCTTTCCACTACTATCCCTGGCCGTACGGCTCGGTGATAGCAATAGTGACCTCTAATTGAATTTTAATAGGGTGGAGGAGAGGTAGAGCTATCGTTTGAGCAGGCTCGCAACTTGTTCTTTTTGCCGTTTTTGGTTTTCTTTAGGTTTGAAGAGAAATCCACCTTAACCGTTTTGCATGAGAAATATAGTATTGATCGCCTTCCTGCTGCTGCCAGTATCGGTCTTAGCACAAAATAAAGTAAAACTTCTACAGGGCAGCCTAAAGCCTCTCAAAGAAATAAAGTCCTTCAACATACGGTTTGTTTACGACAGCATGATAATAGGGAAAGATGTTCCCGAAGAAACCTACCTGGCACGCAAGAAAAAAGACTGGGAAGAAAAGGAGCAAGGCAAAGGCGAGGAGTTTTACAACATGTGGTTCGACTACCGCAAGCTATATGCTCCATGGTTCAAGCAAAGCTTCTCACTTTTCTCCACCGTCAAGCTCGATGATGCGGATGCAAAATATACGATCGTAGTGCGAACACGACGCACGGAGGGCGGATGGAACTTGGGCATCGTAAATCAAGCTGGCCAAGTGGAGGGAGAGTTCATCGTCGTGGAAACCGCAGATAACCATAAAGTCGTTGCCAAGATCCGCTTTCTCGCCTCCGCGGGCCCCTCAACAGGCGGTGATTTCGAAATGTTCTCCCGCATTCAAAACGCCTACCAGGTGGCCGGTAAAGTTCTGGGTGAGTATTGGAAGGAAAAGGCAGGATAGTCTCCACCGTATAAGCAAAGCGTGGCGTTTATCCGTATTTGATTTTCGCTTCCAGGATGCGGAGATTGTTCTGCTTTGTTTGCGCGGCCGTCGAGTGTTCCCATTTTGCGCCCCTCACCGCAGCAGTCATCAGACTGCCGATCTCCCATGGTAATTCTATAAATCAAACCAGCAATTGTGTAAAACTAAAACCCGGATTTCCCTGTAATGTTGTAGTATCCTTTGAGGACAATATCCTTGGATACTTCAAATATGTCAGAACAGACCCTAAACATAGCAACAAAAGCAGGCAAACTCACCCGCGAATCCTTTCCCGTCCTGGAAATGACCTGTGCGGCGTGTGCCGTCAGCGTGGAATCCATCTTGAAAACCGCACCGGGCGTGAAAGATGCCGGGGTGAACTTTGCCAACCAGTCGGCCTGGGTTGAGTTCGATGCCCAGCGCACGTCGCCGGCGGCGCTGCAGAAAGCGGTGCAATCCATTGGCTACGACCTGGTCGTTAACGTAGAAGATCCGCAGGCCGTAAAAGAGGAGGCGCAGCGCAAACAATATGAGGCGATCAAATTCCGTACGATCGGTTCAGCGTTGCTGGCGTTGCCGGTGGTGATCATCGCCATGTTCTTTATGGATATGCCGTATGGCAACTATATCTCTATGCTGCTTTCAGCACCTGTGGTATTCTATTTTGGTCGTCATTTCTTTGTCAACGCCTGGAAGCAGGCGCGGCATGAGAAGGCGAACATGGACACGTTGGTGGCGCTAAGCACGGGCATCGCATTTTTGTTTAGCGCATTCAATACGTTCTTTCCGGAATTCTGGCACGCTCGTGGGCTACATGCCCACGTATATTTTGAAGCGGCCGCCGTGGTTGTGGTCTTCGTTTCGCTGGGCAAGTTGCTGGAGGAAAAAGCCAAGTCCAACACTTCGTCCGCACTAAAAAAACTGATGGGTCTGCAACCGACGACAGTGCGCGTCATCGCCGAAGGCAAAGAACAAGATGTGCCGGTCTCGGCTGTCAAAATTGGGAACGTCATAGTGGTGCGCCCGGGGGAGAAAATCCCAGTAGACGGCACCGTGCTTTCCGGTTCGTCTTTTGTAGACGAGAGCATGATCACCGGCGAGCCGGTGGCCGCCGAGAAGCGCACCGGCGACAAAGTGTATGCGGGCACCCTAAACCAAAAAGGAAGCTTCACGTTCGAAGCCGAAAAAGTTGGAGCCGATACCTTCCTGGCCCACATCATCAAGCGGGTACAAGAGGCCCAGGGCAGCAAGGCCCCGGTACAAAAACAGGTCGATAAAATCGCGGGCGTCTTTGTGCCTGTGGTGTTGGCCATCGCGTTGCTCACGTTTGGGGCCTGGATGGTTTGGGGTGGAGAGCAAGCTTTCACACACGCCCTGCTCACGTCGGTGACGGTGCTGGTCATTGCTTGTCCCTGTGCCTTGGGGTTGGCCACGCCAACGGCCATCATGGTGGGCGTGGGCAAGGGTGCGGAAAACAACATCCTGATCAAAGATGCTGAGAGCCTCGAGCTGGCCCACCGCGTCAACGCTATCGTACTCGACAAGACTGGAACGATCACGGAAGGCAAGCCGGCGGTGAAAGACTTGGTTTGGGATGGAGGCGTGAAACAGACCACCGGCTATCGCGATCTGCTGTACACCATCGAATCGCGATCGGAGCATCCCCTGGCCGGGGCGGTGGTTCAGTGGCTGAAAGATGCCGGCGCGGCACAGCATCCAATCGACTCCTTTGAAAGCCTTACGGGCCGTGGTGTTAAAGCCGCGGCGGGAAAGGACGTTTATTATGTAGGGAACAAAAAGTTGCTGGAAGAAAATAACATTGCCATTAGTTCATCGGTGGAAGCCGCAGCCTCCCAGTGGCAGGCCAAAGCACACACCGTTGTATATTTTGCCAATCAAAATCAGGTTCTGGGAGTGGCAGCCATTGCCGACACCATCAAACCGACGGCGGCCAGCGCCATACAAGCCCTCCAGGCAAAAGGCATCGAGGTCTTCATGCTCACCGGTGACAACGAGCAAACCGCTGAGGCCATCGCGCGCCAGGCCGGAATAAAATCGTACCGTGCGGGCGTGCTTCCCTCCGAGAAAGCCGATTTTATCAAGACTTTGCAACAACAAGGAAAGATCGTGGCCATGGTAGGCGACGGCATCAACGATTCACAAGCGCTGGCCCAGGCTGATGTGAGCATCGCCATGGGCAAAGGCTCCGACATCGCGATGGACGTAGCCAAGATGACGCTCACCACGTCTGATCTTGCTTACATCCCGAAAGCGTTAAACCTCTCCACGAAAACAGTGCGGGGCATTCGGCAGAACCTGTTTTGGGCGTTTATCTATAATGTTATTGGCATTCCGCTGGCGGCAGGAGTGTTGTTTCCGGTGAACGGATTTTTGCTGGATCCTATGATCGCTGGAGCGGCGATGGCGTTGAGTTCGGTGAGCGTGGTGGCCAATAGCCTTCGATTGAAGGCGGCGAAGATCTGATGGAATTATGTAAACCTTTTCCGTAATTCTGAAACACCTGCGGTGGAAGGGTTGCGTTTATTTGTATAGAGAATCAAATCAAAAGCATATGGAAACTTCAAAATTCAAGACGAATATAAAATGCATGGGGTGTGTGGCGAAAGTAACGCCGCATTTGGATGAGGCCGTAGGTGCCGGTAATTGGAAGGTGGATATTGAAAACCCTGCTAAGATTCTTAGCGTGGATGGTAATGAGGAGAAGGTGAAAGAGGCGTTGAAGAAAGCTGGGTTTGTGGGGGAGAGGGTGCAGTAGTTTCACCGCAAAGGCGCTAAGGCGCAAAGTTGATGCAAAGCGCGTCGCGTGGGTCCATTAGGGGGCTTATCCACCATATTAAAAAAAACACTATCTTTGTAGCCATTCTCATGAAAGCCATACGCTTCATATCGGCCATTACCTTTAGTCTGCTGGTGTTTATCTCCTCCAGTAGCTTTATCGTGGGTATACACCGGTGTGGCGGGCAGGTACAGAATATGGCCCTGCTCACGAAGGCAGAGAAGTGTGAGATGGAGAAGCAAATGCCTCCTTGTCATCGCCATCTTCAAAAGCCTTGCTGCGAAGACGAGACGGTGGTGCATGAAGGGCAGGGCTTCAAACATACGCTTTCTGAATACCATATCGGCCACGCTCCTGCGATGGACATTGAACAGCCCTCTGTACTGATAGCCGAGATCATTCCTACAGCGCCTGTAGCGCGCACGTTCTTTTACGCTTACGATCCACCTTTACGATCGACAGACCGCACCGTTTCGCTGCGGGTCTTTCTCATTTGATCTGATATTTCCTCGCCCGCCAAAACTTTCTTTGACCGCCGAAGCCTAGCGTAGGAGGTAGCGAAAGATGGCTTGCCCGCCGAAGCTTTAGCGAAGGAGGGCGCATAACTCCTTTTATTTCAATTCCTCTTACGTTTTCAATCATGATTGAAAAAATAATCTCCCTGTCCTTGCGGAACAGGTTCCTGGTGTTGCTGGTGGCCGCCGGGTTGTTGGTCTGGGGTGTTCAGGCCGTCAGGGTAAACAAGATCGATGCCATTCCCGATGTTTCGGAGAACCAGGTCATCGTGTTCACCGAATGGATGGGCCGCAGTCCACAGATCATCGAAGACCAGGTGACCTACCCGTTGGTCACCAACCTGCAAGGCTTGCCGCAGATCAAATATGTGCGGGGCACGTCCATGTTCGGCATGAGCTTCGTCTACGTCATCTTTCAGGACGACACCGATATCTACTGGGCCCGCGAGCGCGTGTTGGAGCGTTTAAACTATGCTGCCCGCTTATTGCCGGAAGGCGCCACACCCACATTGGGGCCCGATGGAACCGGGGTGGGCCATATTCTCTGGTACACGTTCACCGCCCCCGGTATGGATTTGGGTGAGCAGCGGGCGTTGCAGGATTGGTATGTGAAGTTTGCCCTGCAAACCGTGCCCGGCGTGAGCGAGATCGCTTCGTTCGGCGGCTTTCAAAAGCAATACCAGGTGAGTCTTAATCCTACCAAACTCGCCTACTACAACCTGTCCGTACAAGATGTGATCCAGGCCGTGCGTGCCAACAACAACGAGACCGGCGGGCGCAAGTTCGAGATGAGCGACATCGGCTACATCATCAAAACATCAGGCTATCTGAAATCCATCGAAGAGATCGAGAACATTCCCGTGAAGACGGTGAACACGGTGCCGGTGAGCATCCGCGACGTGGCGGCCGTGCAGACGTCGGGGGAGACGCGTTTGGGGATTTTTGATTTGAATGGTGAGGGGGAAGCTGTAGGGGGTATCGTGGTGATGCGCTATGGTGAGAACGCGGATGAGGTGATCGGGCGGGTGAAGCAAAAGATGGAGGAGGTGTCGAAAGGATTTCCGGAGGGCGTGAAGTTCAATGTGGTGTATGACCGGAGCCAGCTTATTGAGGAGTCGGTGTCGTCGGTGAAGAAGACGTTGATGGAGGAAATGATCGTGGTGTCGCTGGTGGTATTGATCTTCTTGTTTCATTGGCGGAGTGCGGCGAGCATTCTGATCCAGATACCGGTGACGTTGGCGGCGAGCTTTATTCTTTTGAATGCTTTTGATATTACTTCCAATATTATGTCGCTCACGGGGGTGGCGCTGGCGATTGGGGTGATTGTGGATAATGGGATCATTATGGCGGAGAATGCTTATAAGCATTTGTCGCA
Source organism: Chryseolinea sp. (assembly GCA_036525235.1). Lineage (GTDB taxonomy): Bacteria > Bacteroidota > Bacteroidia > Cytophagales > Cyclobacteriaceae > Chryseolinea. The sequence continues at coordinate 5,647 of DATDAV010000049.1, forward strand.
CCGGTTTGAGGAGCTTAATCCTGAGGAGGGAGGAGGGTAAACGCAATGCTTATGAGAAAAAAATATAATGCTATACCGGAAGAAGAGCGGTTGGCCATCATTGAGAAGTCGTCGCGGCAGGTTTCGCGTGGAGTTTTCTACTCTACCGTCATCATTATCGCTTCGTTCTTGCCGGTGTTTTTGTTGACGGGGCAGGAGGGGAAGCTGTTCCATCCCCTGGCTTGGACGAAGACGTTCATACTCGTAGTGGATGCGGTGTTGGTGGTGACGCTGGCCCCGGTGATCATTTCGTTTTTTATGAAGGGGAGGTTCCGGAGCGAGAAGCACAACCCGATCACGCATGGGTTGGAGAAAATATATGAGCCCATCATCCGGGCGTGTATGAAGTGGCGCAAGACTACGCTCGCCGTTAACATCCTGGCGTTGGTGGTGAGCGTGCCGCTGTTGCTTTCGCTGGGCACGGAGTTCATGCCGCCGTTGGATGAGCAATCGATTCTGTTTATGCCGGTAACCCTGCCCGACATCTCCAACGAAGAAGTGAAACGCATTTTACAGGTGCAGGATAAGATCATCAAGTCAGTACCCGAAGTGGACAAGGTGCTCGGCAAGGCGGGGCGTGCCAATACGGCCACCGACAATTCGCCCATCAGCATGATCGAGACCATCATCATGCTAAAACCAAAATCGGAATGGCGCCCGGGCATCACCAAGGCGGCCATCATCAACGAGCTGGATGCCAAAATGCAAATCCCCGGCGTCGTCAATGGCTGGACGCAGCCGATCATCAACCGGATCAACATGCTCTCGACGGGCATTCGAACCGACGTCGGCGTGAAAGTATATGGCCAGCAACTCGATAGCATCTATGCGCTGTCTGAGAAAGTGAAGAAGGCCCTGGCCGGGGTTCCGGGTGTGAAAGACTTGTACGTCGATCCCATTACCGGTGGAAAATATCTTACCATCGAGCCAAACCGCGAAGCGCTGGGCAGGTTTGGGGTGAGCGTCGACGACGTCAACACCATTGTGGAATCGGCCATCGGTGGCGCGGCCATCGGGCAGACCATCGAGGGACGTCAGCGCTTCACCATTAGCGTACGCCTTGCGCAGGATTTTCGGAGCAGCATCGACCAGATCAAACGCATTCCGGTAAAAACGCCGGCGTTGGGCATCGTGCCGCTGTCGAGTGTAGCCGATATAAAATTTGAGGATGGTCCGCCGATGATCGTTTCGGAAAACGCTTTGCTGCGCGGCGCCGTGCTCTTCAATGTTCGCGATCGCGACCTGGGCGGCACCGTACAAGAGGCGATGGAAACCATCAACAAACAAATGGGTACGTTGCCCAGCGGCTATTACCTGGAGTGGAGCGGGCAATACGAGAACCTGATCCGGGGTCAGCAAACGCTCATGATCATTTTGCCTGTGGTGTTGCTCATCATCTTCATCTCGCTTTACCTGGCGTTTCACTCCATACGAGAAGCCTTCTTCAGTCTGATCACCGTGCCGTTCGCGCTCATCGGCGGAGCCTACATGGTCTACTTCTACGGTGTGCATTTGTCAGTGGCGGTGGCGGTAGGTTTCATCGCGTTGTTTGGCATCGCGGTGGAAACCGGCGTGGTCATGGTGATCTATCTGAACGACGCCATGCAGCAACTCGTAAAACTGCGCGGCAACTCGAGCGAGACGATCACACCGGAGGAGCTGAAAGAATTTGTTATTCACGGTGCAGCCAAGCGCCTGCGTCCCAAACTCATGACGGTGTCCGTGGCGCTCTTTGGTCTGGTGCCGGTGCTGTGGTCTACGGGCGTGGGAAGCGATGTGATGTTGCCCATCGTGTTGCCCATGATCGGCGGCGTGCTCACGTCGTCCACGCACATCCTGCTGGTGACGCCCCTCATCTTTTTAATGACAAAGGAATATGAGCTGCGCAAGCTCGGTAAACTTGAAGTATATGAAAAAGCATAACATCCTGATCCTGCTTTCTCTCCTGATGCTTGGCCTCTCGCCGGTCACGGCGCAGGTCGTCACCCTCGACAGCGTCCTCGCGCGCATCGACCGCGAGAACCCGATGCTGAAGGAGTACGATCAACGGGCGCAAGCCTACGAGGCTTACACGGGTGGCGCAAAAAGTTGGATGGCCCCCATGGTGGGTGCCGGAACGTTCATGACGCCCTATCCCGGCCAGCGCCTCATGGAGGAACGCGACAAAGGTTCGGTCATGATCTCGATGGAGCAACAAATTCCCAACCCCGCCAAGCAACGGGCCAACCAAAACTATCTCGCCTCCCGCGCTGCCGTGGAGGGCGAGGCGCGCGCCGTAAGATTCAATGCCCTGCGTGCGGAAGCGAGGACGTTATACTACCAATGGCTGGTCGCCACCGAAAAAATGAAAGTGCTTCGCGAAAACGAACAAACGCTCGAACTCATGCTGAAGCTGGCCCGCGTCCGCTACCCCTACAACCAGGGTAGTCTCGGCAACATCTATAAAACCGAAGGCCGCTTGCTGGAAGTACAAAACATGCTGTTGATGACCCGGGGCGACATCGACGAAAAAACGTTCCGCATAAAATCGCTCATGGCCATGCCGGCGACAACGCCCCTGCAAATCGACACCACCACGGAAGTGGCCTTCCGTTTCAGTCCCATCTTGTCCGACACCGCAGCGATCGGTGCGCAACGCAGCGATGTCCGGCAGATCGACAAGACCATCCAGGTGATGCAACTGAACCAGCAACTGCAACGCATGCAAGCCAAACCCGAGTTCAAGCTCCGCTTCGACCACATGCAACCCATCGGCGATATGCCGACACAATTCACCGCTATGGCCATGATTTCCATACCCATCGCGCCCTGGTCGTCGCGCATGTACAAAGCCGAAGTGAAAGGCATGTACCACGACATCGAAGCCATGCGCCGCCAACGGGAAGCGTTGTTGATCGAAACGCAAGGCATGCTGGGAGGCATGGTGGGTCCGATAAACAACATGCAACGGCAGCTCGCCAACTATGCGGAGAAGATCATCCCCGCGCTGCGCAAGAATTACGAGTCGATGCTGCTGGCCTATGAAGAGAACCGCGAACAATTGCCCGCTGTGCTCGATGGCTGGGAAGCCTTGAACATGGCGCAACTGGAATATTTAAGCAAACGGGAGTCGTACTACATCATGATCGCGAACTATGAGAAACAAGTGGAAGAATAATCAAACTTCGGGCAGCCTGCATTGCCTGGGGCTGGCGGCCCTTTGTCTCGTGTGGTTGATCGCCTGCGCGAAGAAAGAAGCGGTGCACGATGAATACACCTGCCCCATGCACCCCACAGTGCTCGCCGACAAACCCGGCACCTGCCCCGTATGCGGGATGGACCTGGTGCGCAAAGCCCGCCCCGGCGAAGTATCCGCCGTCGACGGCGACCTGTCACCTTTGCTGAAGTCTACCAACGAGGTAGTCGCCAGCAACGTCAAGACCATAAAAGGAGAATACCGCACGGTGCCGCTTTCGCAGGAAACACAGGGCATCATCACCTATGATACCCGGAACAGCTACACCCTCTCCGTGAGAACGGGTGGCCGATTGGAAAAAGTGTTTCTCAAGTATGCCTTTCAACCGGTGAACAAAGGTCAGAAAGTAGCAGAGCTGTACAGCCCCGAGTTGATCACCGCGCAACGAGAATTACTTTTCGTATTGGAGAGTGATGCGACGAATACGACCCTGGTCGAGTCGGCTAAAAAGAAGCTGGAACTGCTGGGTGTGGATGCGGATTTTATCAAGAAGCTGGTGACCCGGAAAACCGTTGCCAATACTTATCCGCTCTACAGCCCGTACAGCGGATACGTTGTGACGGCTACGCAACAGACTCCGCCGACCTTACCTCAAAATCCAAACAGTGCATCCCCGGGCGGCATGGGTGATGGTGGAATGGGATCCTCCGCAAATACCAGCGCCAACACTCCAACCACATCCGGCTCAACATCCGGTGCTGCCTTGCTTCGCGAAGGCGACTACGTCAGCGCAGGCCAAACACTTTTCAATATCGTGAATACGGCGGCGCTGCGCATCGAGCTGGATGTTCCCGCAGCCCAGGCCAGCGCCATCCGCAAGGGCGATGTGCTCACGCTTGACTTTGGCAACGGCACACAAGAGGAAGCCACCATCGATTTTGTGCAACCTTTCTTTGCACAAGGCGAAGAGTTTTTGAAACTACGCGTGTATACTCAGCACATGCAGGACCTGCACATCGGCCACCTGGTGCGCGCGAAAGTCCAGCTCACTGCCAAGGAATCTCTTTGGGTGCCCCGCGACGCCGTGCTGGACATGGGGCGCGACCGGCTGGTGTTTGTAAAAGACGGCAACATGCTGAAGCCGAAGAAAGTCACCACGGGCGTCCATGCCAAGGGTTGGATCGAAATCACCCAAGGCCTGGCGGCTTCCGAAGAGATTGCCGCCAACGCCCATTATTTGATCGACAGTGAAAGCTTTGTTAAAACAACTCCCTGAGATGAGAACTGTATTCATATTTATCGCCTTGCTGTCTGTGTTGGGCGCATGTTCCGAAAAGCGATCGGCTGCCGGGCACGCAGATCATGCTCATGACCAGGCACAGCCCGCACCTGAAAAGTACACGTGCCCTATGCACCCCGGGGTGGTTCAGGATGGACCGGGGAAATGTCCGATCTGTGGAATGGACCTGGTTCCCAAGAAGGCGGGCATCGAACTCATGCTGAGCGAAAACCAAATGCGGCTGGCCAACATCACTACGGCGGCCGTTGCGCTGCAGCCCGTCGGCCAGACTATTGTAATCAATGGAAAGCTGGCGTTGAACGAAGAGGGCTCGTCGGTGATCAGCAGTCGTGCCGCGGGGCGCGTAGAAAAACTTTTTCTGAAAGAGACGGGTCGCCCCGTGAAGAAAGGGGAGCCGCTCTACGAATTGTATAGCGAGACGCTGCTGACGCTCCAACGCGAATACCTGTTGGCCAAAGCGCAACACGATGCGTTGGGCAAAGAGAATCCGCGCTATGCCACGTTCTTGAAAAGCGCCGAACAAAAACTCCTGCGCTATGGTCTCACCCCAACGCAAGTGGACCAGTTGGGTAAGTCCAAAGTTTTTAAAGAGCGGATCACGTTCCTCGCACCGACGTCGGGACTGATCACGTCCATCCGCGTAGCCGAGGGACAATATGTAGAGGAAGGTGCGGCGCTTTATCAACTGGAAAATATCGGCACACTGTGGCTGGAAGCGGAGACCTATCCGCAGGAAACTTCCCTGGTGAAGGTGGGCGACATGATCACCGTGCGGGTGAATGGCTATGAAGCCACACCCGTGGAGGCGAAGGTGACCTTTCTCAGCCCGGAGTATCGCGCCAACACGGTGGTGACGGTGCTGCGCGCCACCCTGGCAAACCCCGATGATCTTTTCAAACCCGGCATGCAGGCGCAGGTGCTCTTCACGCACTCGTCGCGCCAGGCGTTGGCGCTTCCTACCGACGCGGTGATCCGCGATGCGCACGGAGCCCACGTGTATGTGCAAACCCAGCCGGGCACTTTCGAGCCCCGCGAAGTGGAGACGGGACTGGAGGATTTTGGAAAGGTGGAGATCGTGGACGGACTGTCGGCAGGGGATACCGTGGCCGTGACGGGCGCGTACCTGTTATACAGCGAGATCGTGCTCAAGAAGGGCGGCGACCCGATGGCCGTACATCAACATTGAAACAGGAATGGAATGCGGTAAAATCATGGAGAAAGCGGGATAAAATCGAGGAGGGGGGCGCTTTCAAATAGTGTAAATTTGGGCTTGGTTAAGTGTTTCAAACGTAAACGATAAAACAGGATGCGAAAAATCCAGATCTTCATTTTTCTTTTTCTTTCTTCTTTGACAGCTGGCTTCGGTCAAGTGTACAAAGGCTGGATGGAGGCGTCGAAGGTGGTCGCGCCGGACGCCCACTACCAGGATGAATATGCCTTTGACACGTCTGTTGATCCCCAGCGCTGGACAAAAGAAAAAACGGGGTTGCACATCTCCTTTGCATCGACCGATAAACTATATTTTAGAAGTGAAGTGCCCGACCTGCAACCGGAGTCCCTGGTGTGGGAGCAAGCGGGATGGAGGGGCGAGCGTCTCAATACAACGCTCGTCGTCTGGTCGCCCGACACCCTAGACCAGGTGAGGTTTGTCCTGCACGACCTGGTGAACTCAAAAGGTGTCGTGTTGAAGAAGGAAAACATCAAACTCAACCTCGTGCGCTATGTGCTGTCAAATTATCCGTATGGTGCCCGAAACATCGACTGCGGACCCTCGCCTTATAAGGACGTGTACCTGATGCCTGATCGATTCGAGCCGTTTGAAAGATTTCAACTGCCCGGACGCACATCCCGCCCGGTGTGGCTATCCTTGGAAGTGCCCCCGGGCACAGAACCGGGACAATACCAGGGAACGATCGATGTCAAAACCGATCGGTTTAACGCCACGCTAACCCTGAAGATAAAAGTACAGCCCCCCACGCTGCCCGCACCTGCCGAATGGAAATTCAGACTTGACCTTTGGCAGAATCCCTGGGTGCTGGCCTGGTACAATCATGTTGAACCCTGGTCGGAGGAACATAAACTGTTGTTGAAAAAACATCTGAAACTCTATGCCGACGCCGGTGGAAAATACATCACCACCTATGCCGTGCACTCACCGTGGGCCGACAATTCTTTTCGGATCGAAGGCACCATGATCGACTGGACCAAACAAGAAGATGGCACCTGGAAATTTGACTACGACATTTTTGATCAATACGTGGAGCTTGCCATGGGAGTGGGAGTGGACGAAGCCATCACGATCTATTCGCCGGTGCCGTGGGGAAATCGCTTTCGCTATCGCGATGGGAAAACGGGAAATTATGCCTACGAGATCATGGCTCCCGATTCAAAAGCATTCAAGACATTCTGGAATATTTTCCTGACCGATCTGAAAAACCACCTGCAGCGCAAGGGATGGTTTGAGAAAACCTATATCGGCATAAACGAAAACGAATTGAAGCAGACGCTGGCGGCCATCCAAGTTGTCAAAGACCACTCGAAAGACTGGAGGATAACCTATGCCGGCGATTGGCACAAAGAACTCGATCTCCTGTTGAGTGATTACTCTTTTCTCTATGGAAAGGAACCCAGTCTGAAGGAGGCAGCCGAACGTTCGGCGAGAGGAGCCTCGTCCACCTATTACGTCTGCTGCAATCCCGCTAAACCGAATAACTTTGTCTTTTCCCCGCCCATTGAAGGCCGGTGGATCAGTTGGTATGCCGCAGCATACGGTTACGATGGATTTCTGCGATGGGCCTATGATGCATGGCCCGAAGACCCCGCCCGCGATGCGCGCCACGGATCGTGGGCATCGGGAGATTGTTTCCTGGTCTACCCCGGTGCAAATAGCGGAATTCGTTTTGAGAAATTGCGGGAAGGTATTTCCGACGTCGAGAAAATAAGAGTGCTGCGGGAAAAAGCGGCGAAATCAACCGACAAGAATGTCAAAAAGCTGATGTTGGAATTTGATCAACACCTAAAATCGTTTACGACGGAACGCGATTTTGATGAACAAAAGCTTACCGATGCCGTACAGACCGGAAAGAAGATGATCGACCAGCTTAGTGAGACGTTGAAGTAGTAAAATTCTAAATGAAATAATAAATAATGTATAACCCCCAAAATGTAACAAGTATGAAAACATCCCTGCTCCTTTTCGTTGCCCTGGTGTTGAGCGCCACGGCCTTTGCCCAAGCGCCTGCTTTTGCTGACAAAAACATCGGTGACGCTTACCAGGAATATGTGAAGGTGAAAGACGCCCTCATCGCCTCCAAAAGCGGCGACGCCAAGACGGCCGCGGCGAGCCTTCAAAAGAAACTGGCCGGCGTGCCCACAGCCAAAGGTGCTGCAGCCGAAGCCTCGAAAGTTAGCGCCGCAGCCACCCTGGACGCCCAGCGCCTGGCTTTCTCCTCGCTCAGCAACGAAATGGCCAAGCTGGTGAAAGGCGCCAAATTGTCGTCGGGCACCCTGTATGTGGACTATTGTCCCATGGCCAACAACAATGCGGGGGCTTTCTGGCTTTCCAACGACAAGGCCATCAAAAACCCCTATTTCGGCGACAAAATGCTGACCTGTGGTACGGTGAAGGAAACCCTGCAATAACGCGGGCTCAAATTTTTTTTAAATCCCCATGTGACTTTCCCGCGGCCGCCTCATCTAAAACCCGAAGCGGCCGCGAAAGGTGGGGGCCTTTCAAGACCGCTCTCTATCTGATTTCCCGGAGGGAAGGCCCGCCGTGAGTATATTACTAGAGTGAGAAGGATTGAAAAAGCGGTCCTTCCAACCGGGAAAGATGATATTTCATTAACAAGGATCGAATCCCCTGCATGTTGGAATAGGTATTTGACATGTTGTAAATTTTTTTACATTTGTCCGGTTCTATGAAAAGATCGAATCACATCAGACTTTTGGCTAGCATCTTGGTGGGATTCTTTTTAATCTCCTCAATCGTCTCCGATAGCCTGGCCGCCCTTCGCGACGTCTACGAGTTCGAAGGCATAGCCCTGACAAAAAAAGTAAGCCCTACCTGTAAGTGGGCTGACCTCACCTTCGAAGAAAAAGAAACGGAAGAGGAGAAAGGTTTCTCCCCCGAAGTTCAAAGCAACCTCTTTTTCATAGGCTTTACGAGCGAGGCCGAGTTGTTTACCATCGCCGAATCTTCATCCCGCAGCATCTATGACGCGCCCCGCGCTGGTGGCAACGCCACCAATATGCCCCTGTACCTCGCCACGAGGTCCCTTTTGATCTAACGCCGTTTTTTGTTGAGGCCTCCACAGGAGGCTCCCTTCTTTTTACTCCGCTCGTGGCCCCCGGCCATCCGACACCTGTTTTCACACAACAATTAGATGAAAATACATCAGAATACTTCCTTCGATGAGCATGCGGTACTTCACGACCTGAAGCATTACCTTCCTGCTCAGGCCCCCCTCAAGGATTTTATTCACCACAACACGCTTCACGCTTTCCAGAAGCTGAAGTTTGAAAAGGCGATCCGCAGCGCAACCGAGATCTTCGGCTACAAAGTGGGCCTCACGTTGGATGAATACCGGGCGGCATATTCTACAAAACGAATCCGGGAAGATATCCTGGAGATGATCATCACCCAGCGGCATAGCGCCTCGGCCATCGCAGAATGGAAAGAGAAGGTGCTCATCAAAGTATACGAGAACAACACCTCGCCCCGCATCGGCCAATTGCGCGCCAACTGGAAAAGAGAATACCGCATGGACCTCGATTCATTGGTGCAGCCCGTGCTCTTCCGCACCTTGTGCAGCTACCTCGACCAGGGCATTTCCATCTGGGATTTTCCCATCAGCAATAAGAGCTTTCTTTCGGCATTGCGTGAAATGGAACGCAACAGCCTGGCCAGCTTTTTCCATAACAACCGCGCAAAAGAAGTATTCCTGAAAACATCGTGCGAGATCGCCGACCTGCTGAAAGTGCTGGTAGGCGACGAGTCGCTCTATGCACAATATTTATACGACCAGCAATTTGCCCACCAGGGATGGTCGGGCATGGTGTCGCAGATCGAAGACCAACCACAGACGTTGCTCGACCGCCGTCAGATCTCGCTGCACGACCTCATCGTGTTCGAACTGCTGATGGAGATCGATGCATTGGACACGCACTTCGGCGTAGCCAACTGGGCACCGCTGGCGACCAAAATAAAGAAACTTCCCATCGAGTTGTTTGTGCTCGTGCCGGACACGGAGTTCAACGAAGTGCTCAACATCCTGCAGGAAGCCTACGAATGGTCCTACTACGACGAAGTGCTGGAGGGCGTGCAGTTCCCCAAGCACCCTAAACCGGCGCCGGACCACAAAAGCTTCCAGGCCATGTTCTGCATCGACGATCGCGAATGTTCGCTCCGCCGCTACCTGGAAAAACTCGACCCGGCGTGTGAGACCTTTGGAACACCCGGCTTCTTTGGCGTGGAATTCTACTATCAGCCCGAAGACGGCAAGTTCTACACCAAATTGTGTCCCGCGCCTGTAACGCCCAAGTACCTGATCAAAGAAGTGGGCTCAAAAAGCAAGCGCGAAAAAGATGCGCACTTCTCCAAGCATTCGCATAACTTCTACAGCGGCTGGCTCATATCCCAGACGTTGGGATTTTGGTCGGCCTTCAAACTGTTTGTGAACATCTTCCGCCCGTCGATGAGCCCGGCAACGGCCTCGTCGTTCAAACACATGGATAAGATGTCGAAGCTGACCATCGAGAATAAAGGATTGGATCACCGCGAGAACGACCTGCAGATCGGTTTCACCATCGAAGAGATGACCAACCGCCTGGAGGGCATGTTGAAAAGCATTGGGCTCGTAAAAGACTTTGCCCCGCTGGTGTATGTGGTTGGCCACGGCTCCAGCAGCATCAACAACCCACACTATGCCGCCTACGACTGCGGCGCCTGTTCGGGTAGAGCCGGCTCGGTGAACGCCCGCGTGATCTGCGACATGGCCAATAAACCCGAGGTGAGAAAGATGCTGGCCGACCGTGGCATCACGATCCCCGAGACCACCCAATTTGTGGGCGGTCTCCACGACACCACACGCGACGAGATCATGTTCTTTGATGAAGCGTCGCTGTCCAGACTGAATGCCGAAAGCCACAGCAAGAACGAAGTGGTGTTCGCCAACGCGCTCGACTACAACTCTAAGGAACGCTCCCGGCGATTCGAGTCCATCCCGACTACGCTGAGCCCGATGAGGATCCACGAAAAGATCAGAACCCGCTCCGTGTCCCTGTTCGAACCGCGACCCGAACTTAACCACGCGACCAACGCGCTGTGTATCATCGGCCGGAGAAGCCTGACCAAAGATATCTTCCTCGACCGCCGTTCGTTCCTCAACTCCTACGACTACCGGATCGACCCGCAAGGCAACATTCTCCACAACGTGATGAAGCCCGTGGGCCCCGTGTGCGGCGGGATCAACCTGGAGTATTTCTTCTCGCGCACCGACAACCAAAAGATGGGCGCCGGCACCAAGCTACCCCACAACGTGATGGGACTCTTTGGCGTGGCCAACGGCATCGACGGCGACCTTCGCCCCGGCCTGCCAAGCCAAATGATCGAAGTGCACGACCCGATCCGGCTCATGGTCATCGTGGAGCAATTTCCCGAACTGCTGCTGGATGTTATACAGCGCAGCCCCGAAGTATACGAATGGTTCATCAACGAATGGGTGTACCTGGCGGCCGTCAATCCCGAAACACGCGAGATCTCCGTGTTCAACGAAGGCAAGTTTGCGGTATACAAACCGTTGCTCAGCAAAGTCGATGTTGTCCCCGACGTGACGACCATCATCGAGACGCATCACGACAATCTTCCTGTTTACTCCCTTACCTAAGACCGCAGCATCATGACATCGCTTCTACAACTTTTTATCGTGATCCCGCTGGCGGGGTTCGTTTTGAGCTTACTGATCCCCGGCAAGCAGGAAACCCTCATGTCGCGCGTAGCCTTCTCCACGGTTGGCCTTCATTTGTTGAGCTTCCTCGTGTTTGCCGTATACTGGTTTTTGGATGGCCTGCCTTCGTATGATCTGAAAGACATTGTACTCTTCAAAACCACGGGCTACGAATTCTTCATCGACTTTTATTTCGACCGCGTCACCGCCACCTACTTGTTTGTGGGTGCGTTCCTTACCTTTTTGGTAACGATCTACAGCCGCTATTATTTACACCGCGAGTTGGGCTACAAACGGTTCTTCAACACAATCCTGTTCTTCTACTTTGGCTACAACCTCACCATCTTCTCCGGCAACCTGGAGACGTTGTTTGTGGGGTGGGAGATCCTGGGGATTTCTTCGTTCCTGCTCATCGCTTTCTATCGCGATCGCTACCTGCCCGTGAAAAATGCCGTGAAGGTGTTTTCCATCTACCGCATTGGCGACGTGGGATTGATCCTGGCCATGTGGCTCATGCACCACCTGTGGCACGAGAACATCACTTTTGCAGGGCTGAACAACGTCGAGCTCGTGCACGAACACCTGCAGCGCCATAGCTGGGTAGGGGTGCTCATCTCCCTGTTGATCCTCATCTCGGCCGCCGCCAAATCGGCGCAGCTCCCGTTCTCCTCCTGGTTGCCACGTGCCATGGAGGGACCCACGCCTTCGAGCGCCATCTTCTATGGCTCGCTGGCCGTGCACTTGGGTGTGTTCCTTTTGTTGAGAACCTTTCCCTTCTGGGAGCACCAGCTGTCGGTGCGCATCCTCATCGGCGTACTGGGTTTTGTCACCAGCGTGATCACTACCGGCATTGCCCGCGTGCAGTCGTCGGTGAAAAGCCAGATTGCCTACGCGTCCATCGCCCAGATCGGGTTGATCTTTATCGAGGTCGCCGCCGGCTTCACCGGACTGGCTTTGTTCCACTTTGCCGGTAACGCCTTCCTGAGAACGTATCAATTGCTGGTATCGCCCTCGGTGGTGAGTTACCTCATCCGCGAGCAGTTCTACAACTTCACGCCCCGCGCCCGTTCCATCGAAGATTCATTCCCCAAGAAAATGCAGTACACGCTGTACATGCTGTGTCTGAAAGAATGGAACCTCGACTCGTTCATGTACCGCTACCTTTGGAACCCGTTGAAGTGGGCTGGTCGCGGTCTGAACTTCCTCACCGTGGGTCGCGTGATCGCATTCTTTGTGCCGGCATACCTCATCGGCGTGGCCAGCTTGTATGGCGAAGAGGTGATACCGCCCACCATCCACCAGGCGTTGCCGATCTTTTTCTCGCTGCTGGCGCTGATCGCGGTGTTGAAATCCTTCACCGAGAGAAAAAATGTGGAAATGAGTTGGGTCCTGGTGATCGTGAATCACTTCTGGATCGCCCTGGCCATATCCTTTAACGAACATTTCAAGTACGACCAGACGTTCCTGTACTTAAGTGGCATCATCGTTTCCGGATTGCTGGGATACTTCTGTCTGCGGTGGTTGAAATCGCTGGAGCAAAACATTGACCTGGACCAATTCCATGGCCATTCCTACAAACACCCCAAGCTGGCGTTCATCTTCCTGCTGTCGTGTTTGGGGGTTTCAGGGTTTCCTATCACGCCCACGTTTGTTGGCGAGGACTTGATCTTTACCCACATTCACGAAGATCAGTTCCTGCTGGCGTTTTTTGTGTCGTTGAGCTTTATCATCGACGGCCTTTCCATCATCCGGATCTATGCACGGGTGTTCCTTGGTCCTCACGTAAAATCAGTTTACGAGATGGGCTATCGTTCATCATAAATGATAGGTTAGTTAATTTTATTCAGGAGAGATCCCGCTTCCGTTCGTATTTCGTATATGACCGGGAGACGGGATTTTTCTTTTTCTCAGGATTTTTAGGATGTATCTTGGGTTTAGGATGACGAGGTCCTGGGGCTTGGATGGGGAGGGCAGGAGGCCGGGCGCTTTTATTGCAACGGAATGTATGTTGCACGACATTTCCGGCAAACCAAAAACTTCGGAATAGCGTTTTTCATTTATAAAACCAGAATACCATGCAACGATTTGTTTTCATTGTAGCCATTGCCGTGTTCGCCGCCTGCACCGGCAATAGCCAAAACCGTGTCGAAAAGGAAAAGATCGCAAAAGATACGGCCCAGGTGATCCAACGCACGGATGCCGAATGGCGTTCGGTGCTCACCTCCGAGCAATACCACGTGTTGCGTGAAAAGGGAACCGACACCCCCTATATGGGCAAATACTACCTGCACCATGAAAAAGGGGTTTATACCTGTGCCGGCTGCGGCGCCGAGTTGTTCTCGTCCGACATGAAGTTTGATTCCGAATGCGGATGGCCCAGCTTCGACAAGGAACTTGCGGGTAATAAGATCCTGAAGATCGAAGACACCTCCCACGGCATGATTCGCACGGAGATTGTCTGCGCCCGTTGCGGTGCCCACCTCGGCCACCTCTTCGACGATGGCCCCACGCTGACGGGCAAGCGCTATTGCGTGAATTCCACCTCGCTCAATTTTGAATCGACCAAAAAGAAAAAGTAAAAGGGAACTGTTTTGTATAGAAGGGGTGCTGTGAAAGGCATCCCTTTTTTTTTATGACTTTATTTTCGCACTGTAGGGTCGGTACAGAGCCTTGCGTTGCAGGACGCGGCGGCTTAAGACGGCTTAAGAGACACGTCCGGTGAAAAAGGACAGGCGTAGGGTTGATGTGAAATTATCGTTATTTTAGAATGAAATAATTGTTACTTTCGAAAGACCCTAGCATCTAAACCTAAATCAGACCAGGCTCTTTCCCCATGGCGGTTACAAACCAAAAGGGGGGTGCACTCACCATGCACCTCCACGGAAGATTCGGCACGGCCATTCTTCTCGTATCATTGCTCGTCGGCATCTCTCTACTCACCCGCATTGTCTTTCTCATCTATTCGTTCTCGAACGTCGATGGCTCCGTGGGCAATTTGCTGGGCATATTGCTGTTCGGCTTTTTCTATGACCTGGTCAATGCGGCCTACTTCATTATTCCAATGATGTTGTATCTGTGGCTGGTGCCGCAGCGCCTCTACCGAAAGCGGGGGCATGGGGTGGCGCTGATGGTGCTGGTGACGCTGTTCACCTTCCTGTTGCTGTTCAATGCCGTGGCCGAATGGTTCTTTTGGGAAGAGTTCAACACCCGCTATAATTTTATCGCCGTCGATTACCTGGTATATACCAACGAAGTGCTGGGCAACATCCAGCAGTCGTATCCCATCGCCTGGATCATCACGGGACTCGTCGTGCTTTGCGCGCTCATCGTTGTTCCGTTGACACGCCTTGTGAAACGTCTGCCGGCCGCTGAACCCATGCCGTTTAAAAAGCGGAGCGCCGTATTTTTAGGATATGCCGTGCTGCCGGTGTTGCTTTATTTTGCCGTGAACTCGAAGTATCACCAGTTCAGCAACAACGCCTATGTGAACGAGCTCTCGGGCAACGGCATGTATGAGCTGTTCGCCGCCTACCTGAACAACGAACTGAGCTATGATCAGTTCTACAAAACCATCGCTCAGGAAACGTCGTTCCGCGATGTGCGCGAGATGATCCGCACACCCGAGTCGACCTTTGTGAACAATCACCCCGAAGACATCAGCCGCCGCATTGCACACACCGGCGACGAGAAGCGCCTGAACGTAGTGCTCATCTCCGTAGAAAGCCTCAGCGGCGAATTCATGAGTGCCTTTGGAAGCACCCTCAACATCACACCCTTTCTCGATTCGCTGGCACCACACAGTTTGTTTTTCACCAACGTCTACGCCACCGGCACACGCACCGTGCGGGGCCTGGAAGCGTTGTCGCTTTGCGTGCCGCCCACGCCAGGCCAGTCCATCGTGCGACGGCCCAACAACGAACACCTGTTCTCGCTCGGGAAAGTGTTTGCAGAAAAGGGATACGAGACCAAATACATCTACGGCGGCTACGGCTACTTCGACAACATGAACTACTTCTTCGCCAACAACAGCTACACCGTAGTGGACCGCGAAGAACTCGCCGACAGTGAAATCGACTACGAAAACATCTGGGGCGTGGCCGACGAGAACCTATTCACGCTGGCCATGCGCGAGATCGACAAGACCGTACAAAATCACAAGCCCGTCTTCGCACACGTGATGACCACCTCGAACCACAGACCCTACACCTACCCCGATGGCCGGATCGACATCCCCTCACACACCGGCCGCGAGGGCGCTGTGAAATACACCGACTACGCCATCGGCGACTTTATTCGCAAGGCCCGTAAAAAACCATGGTTCGACAGCACGGTCTTTGTGATCGTGGCCGACCACTGTGCATCCAGCGCCGGCAAATCAGAACTGCCCATCAACAAGTATCACATCCCGCTCCTCGTCTATTCCCCGGCGAACATCGCCCCGGCACACATGGAACGATTGATGAGCCAGATCGACCTCGGCCCCACACTGCTGGGACTCCTCAACTTTTCCTACGTCAGCAAATTCTATGGCTACGACATCTTCCAACTGGAACCCGGCCGCGAGCGCGTATTCATCAGCACCTATCAAAACCTCGGCTTCATCCACGACAACAAAATGATCGTCCTCTCCCCCCAACGCAAAATGGAAACCTTCAACGTCACCCTCGGAAGCGACAAACTGGTGCGCACAACCGAAGACAAGGCCCTGGAGGAACAAGCCATCGCCTGGTATCAAACCGCGAGCTACGCATTTAAAAATGGATTGATGAAATAAGAAAGGGCCATTGAAGAAGACCTCCTGAACGTCCATCCAAGCACGTCATTCCGCAGGCACGCACTCCCTCTGGCTTCGCACGCGTTCAAGGAATCCCGTGGAAAGCCCGCTGGATCTGTGTGGTAATGCATTTAATATGGCGAGGTGCTTTCGGGGTTTTCCCGATTTCGTTTTAGACGGTGCACCCACATATCCATTTCCCGCTCCCGGAATTCAGAATGTCTTGAATTACCAGCATAGCTTTTTAAAAAGCCCGTACCTGCGACATGACGCCGCAAACGAACTCCTGGCTACTGACTGGCTACTGTGACCCGTCCTGAAAAAAGTTGACACAATGAAGTCAACTATGCAAAAGAACAAAAAGATTGTAATTCGGTACAGCGAGGCTTTTAAGCATCAAGTAATCAAGGAAATAGAGGAAGTGGGCCTCAGCTTGGAGGAGGTACG
>DATDAV010000050.1:0-5375 GCA_036525235.1 Chryseolinea sp.
AGTATTACCAATGCACCCGGGTGCCCAGAGAGGGCAGAAAAGGCCGCAAGACTTTTTGGACGTATAGCACCTGCTTGTGTCTGCGTCATGTGGGCGACGTCACTGTGGTACTGAGTAAAAAAGGGCGTAACCTGGGCCCTCAGCATACCAAAATCCTGGTGACCAATCTGGCCGAGTTGACGCCGAGCCAAGTGGTGTGCATCTACCAAAAACGCTGGGCGATCGAACTGATGAACTGGGAGCTGAAATCGGGCCTGGGGTTGGGCGAGCACCAAGTCAGCGGGGACACCAACCGCAGTGAGAAATCTGTTGGCATCGCCGTGCTGGCCTACTTGTTGGTGATGCGGGTGTGTCATCACGAGATTGTTCCTGGAAAACCCTGGAGTATTTTTCAGTTGCAGCATGCGCTGCGGTTACGGGTCATGACGAACCAAGTCGAGCACAAGGTGAAGGTCAAGATGGCAAAGGCTCATAAAGCTGCATAATAATTTGCGTTATGGTAACAATACCTTCGCCATTTAGGCAGAGTTGCCTGCCTGGTTAATCCGCCCCAGTTGAGCGACTTGGGCAATTGCCTGATCAATAAAAATCGCCTCTGGGATTTCCGGAAGTAATTTTAAGGTTTCCACCACGTACTTTCGGCTCCGGAACCAGGTTTTGAGATCATTTACACTCAACTCTGGCCACTGGGCTCGCATCGGGCGCATTAAGGCCTGTGACACGTTCACCATGAACATGGCCAGATTCGCGCTGTTGTAGACCGGCGTCTCTTTGACCACCATGAAATCTTCCAAGCCCCAATGCTGTTTCGCATCTCTAAAATTGAACTCGATTTGAAACCTCAATCGATAATAGTCGATCACTAACTCATAGAAGAGTTCTAAGTCACTACTGAATAATACGACATGAGCGACTTTATGCGTTTTCAAGTTCGTTTTGACGATCACCACGACATTGAGTAAGTCGGCAAACTTCTTATGACATACTTTCATCTGATAAATCTTAGTTTCTATCTCCTTATCCTTGTCTGTCGATGATGCCTGCAAATACATCTCAGGGATATCTTGATAATTGATCTTGTCTCCATATTTCTTGTGAGGTCCACGTCCTGAGTAGGGACCCGTATAAGGAAGATAGAGAGCGGAATCATGACGAAGCTTAGAAACCAGATGTAACCCGATTTGTCTCACCATTTGCACCGCATCGTTATTACCGAAGGCACCCTCAAAAACAAAGTGCTCAAGCTTAATGTGAGACCCAATTAAGTCGATCATATGCTTTAGGTTCTGCTGCACGAATTGTAGATAAGGACTCAGTTCAATCTCTCGACGGTTACGATTCTTAGTCCCTTTACGTCGACCCGGTTTACCTTTACCTTTATCTTTACCTTTGGGCTTATGCGGGGGGACCTCCTGAGGACTAGCCGTTTGAGCCTGCTCAAGTTGCTCGAGGACCACCGGGTAAGACACGCGACGCTCAACACTGATCAAAGACAGACTCAAAAAACCCAGTCCAGGGACGACTTTACTGTAAATCGAACTGAAGAACCGATCCAAGCCATGGGTGCACTTACCTGATTTGGTCACGATTACGTCATCACCCGCGGCCACCATCGTCTCGCCTCGCTGCCACAGATGGGTGCGAATGAGCACCCATTGCAACAGACTCCAGTTCACGGTGGTGTTGAAAAAGCGTTGGATCGTCCGATAACTCCCCCCTTGGCCAGCCCAGCGAGACAGGCCCAGCATGGTCACCCGGCCAGTCATCGCCAGCATGGCTTGAGCCACTACCGTGAGCTGACGGAGCACAGGGGGATGGAGACTCTGGTTTAAACAAGCGAAAACCATCATAATATCGGTCATGGGCGGCTTCTCCTCGGATGAATAGGGGGTTGATTATCCTATTCTACACCGAGTTCAACCGCCTTGCCTCACATCCATTTTGGCGAAGGTATTGATAATAGGACATTCAATCACCTTAATAATAGGAGTGAACCCGCATGAACGTCGCTAGCCACCAAGCATACACGATCCCAGATGTCGATTCGATGACAGACGATATCGAAAGCCCACTTCCTTTGCCATCGCTTGAGGACAAAGCGATCCTCGTCGACTTTGATGGCGGACGCTTATCTTCCGATGGCGGTCTGATCCTGCTGAGCGACCCCGATAACCAGATTGGCTTAACGCGTGATCTGGCGGCGGTCCTTCGAGACCCAGGTGATCCCCGACGGGTCAACTTTACGTTGCACGACCTGCTCAAACAACGGGTGTTGCAAATTGCCGCTGGCTATGAAGATGCCAATGATGCCAACACCCTACGCCATGATCCCATCTTTAAATTACTGCTAGGGCGTCTGCCGGAAAGCGGCACCCCGTTGGCATCACCACCGACGATCTCGCGCTTTGAAAACCGGGTCTCACGCACCGAACTCTACCGCATGGCGCGGGTCCTGGTGGATCAATTTATCGCCTCTTACGAGCGAGTCCCCCAGCTCATCGTGCTTGACTTTGATGACACAGAGGACCCGGCACATGGTCAGCAGGAGCAAATCCGTTACGATGGCTATTATGGCGACTATTGCTTTTTACCGCTGCACCTCTATGAGGGCCTCTCAGGACGCCTGATCACCACCATCTTCAAGGCCAAGCGCTTCAGCGCGGCACAGATGCTGGCGGTGTTGAAACGGCTGGTGAAGCATCTGCGCCAAGCCTGGCCCGAGACCCTGATCGTCGTGCGCGGTGACAGCCACTTTGCTTATCCCGCGGTGATGCAATGGATCGAGACGCCAGCCCACCTCAGTTATGTCACCGGTTTGACCAGCAATGCGGTTTTGAAGCAATTGGCGCACGGGATTGTGGAGCAGGCCAAACGCGCCTATGAGCGTGATGGGGGCAAGGTGACTCGCTTCCACTCGACACGTTATCAAGCCAGCACCTGGTCACGCCCTCGACGCGTGGTGATCAAGGTCGAAGTCTCGGCCCAAGGCGTCAACACCCGCTTTGTCGTCACCGACCTGGAGCAGGCCCGTACCCAGGTGGTTTACCGGCAAATCTACTGCGCACGCGGCCAAATGGAAAATGAGATCAAGGACCACAAACGCTATCTGAAGTCGGATCGAACCTCATGTCATCGCTTTGAGGCCAATCAGTTCCGTGTGTTTTTGCATTCGGCTGCCTATGTGTTACTTGACACCTTGCGTCGAGAGGTCTTGCAGGGCACGCCATGGGCCCGTGCGACGATGGAGACGATCCAGCTGCGGTTGCTGAAACGCGGCGCCCGGATTCAAGAGTTGACGGATCGAATCCAGATATCGTTGCCCTCAGCGTGCCCAGTAGCCCCCGTGCTGAGGCGCAGTTTGACCTTATTGGCCTGCGTGCGCCTGACCTAGGCGGCCCTGTAAGGTCGATCGGGAGCCAAGCCACTCAAGTGCCAAGCCGCTGAGGTAGGCCCCAGAGGGCTGACAAGATGTCGTGCGCTCGATCGCGCCCATCCGACCGATGTCGATGGTGACAGGCTGGCCTAACAAGCTGGTTTGAAGAGCATCATCAGCCTGAGAGACGGTTATTTTGGCGTTATCTGGACCACAAAGTCGCCTTATCCGGTCGATTTTTCAGGTTGATGAATAATTCGGGCTAAGTGGTTAACACCGGATTAATCAAAATATCATACTTGGGCAATTTCGTATCCCGCTTCAATCGGGCTTCAACCGCTTGCATGGCCGCTTTTCCCAAGGAGATGCCCTTTTGATACACCTTTCGACTCAGTTCCACCACGGGATGCAGGCCTTTCCACGTCATGCTCTTCGCCCACTCCAGCATCGTCTCAGCATCGAGTAGTTTCGTCCCATTCCAGTGTTGCTCTAAGATACCCCAGCAGCGCTCAATCGGATTGTACTTGCTATGGTAGGGCGGGTAATATAACAGCTGAACTGGCTTGCCAATGGCATCAACAAGCTGCACCATGCGGGACAAAAACTGTGTCCGATGGCCACTGCTTTCTGGAGCATTGTCTACTTTAATCTGAATCAAACTCGTTTCTTTCTTCTCTTGCTCATCTAAGGCATTCCACTTCGCTTCAAGAGCATCGACGATGAAATCGCTTGTCTTATATGAACTGCCAAAAGTGATATTCAGAGTAGCGCTATCTTCATCTACAATCCCGAACGGAATATACTGCTCCTCAAAACCGAAATCGGGGTCACTCGCTCGGTTGTCACCACGAGTCACACCACCACGTGAGAAATCACCAATCTTTACCGTTGCTTTACAGTCGATACTCCAGCGTTTGACGCCTTCAGATAATAGAGCGTTTTCATCTTTTTTTTATATTGTCAAAAATCGCGTCTGTCTCTTTAATCTTCTTTTGAGGCTTGCCCTTCACAACCTTACGCAAACGATAGCCCATCCGATTGAGGATCGCGGCCATGGTACTGGGCGAGGGCCACTGCTCTTCATCATAACCTTGTTCTCGCAACGCCTGTAAAGCCGATTGAGCTGTCAGGCGAGTATAGCTCAAGCTGCTGCGGAAAGTCGGATCCTGTTGCGAATGGGCATCGGCGAGTCGACGCAGCGCCTGGGCCGCCTCAGGATGCTGCTCTTCCCAGCGTTTGCGACCACTGAAAGCGGATTGCGCCCCCACACAGATGATGCCGCTTCGTCTCTCGGCCAGGCCAAGCGCTACCCTCTGGCGTCACCAACCAAAGACGGCTTCCGCCCTCAAGGGGTTGCCCTCACAATATTTCAACGTCATCTCGGCCTCAAACGAGCGCCGTTTGGGGCCGCTGAGCTGGGATACCGCCAGGCGCAGATCAGCTATTTGAGACGAGGTAAGAGACGGTTGCCTTTGAAACGTGGCGTGCTGCAGACACATGATCGGACCTCGCGAGTCGAGTCTGGGTTCACATTCCTGGAAATCAGTCGAGCACGTCTACTCTATCATAGGATGATTTTTTCCGGAAATCGCCTAAGCGTCTGGAGCGCTCGTCCCATTGGGTCTGGACGGCGATGGACCCCAGCAGCAAGTTGCTCGTGGTGGTCGATGTGGGCGGCCGCACCCTGGCGATGGCACAGCGCGTCGTGCATCAGGTGACCCGCGTGTTGGCACCCGGCTGCGTGTCGCTGTTTCTGACCGATGGCCTCAAGGACTACGGCACCGCGTTGCTGACGCATTTTGGCCATTGGATTCAACCCGAGCGGCGCCAGGACAAAGGACCGAAGCCCAAGCCACGCTGGATACCGCTGCCTGAGTTGCTCTATGCGCAAGTTGTGAAATCGTACCGGCGCCGGCGCATCGTTGGGGTCAGACACCGCGTGGTGTTCGGCTCCCGGCTGGCCATCGAACAGATTCTGGCGAGATGTGGTTGGACCATCAAT
>DATDAV010000051.1:0-1024 GCA_036525235.1 Chryseolinea sp.
AGTTAGGTGGGACACAAGGCAACGGACGTCAGTTTGTCTCATGGGTCCACTGGCAGGATTTTGTCAGGGCCATTGAATGGATCATCGAAAACGAATCGGTGAACGGCCCAGTGAATGTCGCGTCGCCAAATCCTCTAACCAACCGCGAGTTCATGAGAGTCTTGCGTGAGACCGACCACGCAAGGATTGGCCTTCCCGCGCCCGCGTGGCTGCTTGAGATCGGCGCCGTATTCCTTCGAACTGAGGCCGAGTTAGTCCTGAAAAGTCGCCGCGTCATCCCCGCTCGTTTGTTAGCTACGGGATTTATCTTCGATCACCGCCACTGGTCCGGTGCCGTTCGAGATCTGCTGAATCAGCCGATGCATCCGTTGCTGGCGCTTGATGCTCGACATTCCTATAGACCAGGTCTTTAGCACCATGCATCTGAAACTCGGCAAGAATCTGAGCATCGGTCTTGCCGCTGGCTGTCTGGTCGTGGTTCTCTTTTCTTTTGGTGGATACCTGCTTGTCAGGGAGGACAGAATGCAATTTGGAGCAGTTATGTTTTTGCTTGTTCCCTTTGTTACCGGTTTTGTAGTTAGCGCGGTGTACAAGACGGCCACACCGCATTGCATGCTGCTGCATCGTCGGGAGCGTAATTACGCTGACAGCGTTACTACTGTTGGGGTTGGAAGGAATCGTTTGCATCGCAATGACATTGCCGCTGCTAGCCACAGGCATGACCGTTGGAGCTGTCGTTGGGTATTATGTAATACGCCGGAGTAGGGACAGGAAAGCCGGTCTTAAAATGACATTACTAATAGTCCTAATCGGCCCATTCTTTATCGCTGCCGCCGATCGCGTAGAAAGGCCGTATCGAAGGGTGCAGCAAATCGAAGTGTTCAAGTCCAAAGAGGTGATAGCTGCCACGCCTTCGGAAACGTGGAAATCTTTCACAAGGATTTCAAGCATGTCCGGCTCCAAGCCTTTTCTCCTACGTGTTGGCCTTCCCATTCCCCAGCAATGCTTTCTGGAAGGCACGGGA
>DATDAV010000052.1:0-1061 GCA_036525235.1 Chryseolinea sp.
CATTTCCGTTTATCGGGACGGTTGCCCGCTTACGGGTCTTCTCGGGGGAAGCGGTTACGCTTTTCTTCTTCTTAAAGGCCATGCCCATCACTGCCACAAAGGAATACCATTGACAAATATCCGCTTCACCTTCTAGCTGAAGCTTCAATATGTAGCAACGGCTACAAAAGTAATGAAATTTTCCTTTACCGCAATTCTGTTTCTGTTCGGCGCTTCCATCCCAGCGGGATTCGCTGGCGAACCATCAAAGGTTCTCTACTCGGAGCTGGATAAGTGGCAATACACTCTCTTCAATCCGACTCCCCGCGCCCTTATGCGCGAAATGAGCACAGACCGACCGGACAAAACCGAAAGCCCCTACACCGTGGATGCCGGACATTTTCAGGTCGAAACAGATCTCGTCGGTTTCGGCATCGACAACCGGAATGCCAACAATGAGCGGGTTTTCGGCATCAATGCCGGAAATATGAATCTCAAGGCAGGACTCCTCAATAATGTCGATCTTCAACTCGTCGTCGAAAACTACGTTTACGAGCAGGTCCGTGCCAACGGCGTCACCACGCGCAAATCCGGCTTTGGCGATCTGACCACACGCCTCAAGGTCAATCTGTGGGGAAACGATGGAGGCCCGACCGCTTTCGGCATAATGCCTTTTGTGAAATTTCCAACCAACACTGGAGGACTCGGCAACAAGCAGGTCGAAGGCGGCCTCATTTTTCCGCTGGCCGTCGAATTGCCCTACGGCTGGGGCATGGGGGTGATGACGGAATTCGACTTCGTGCATCGCGAAGATGGCAGCTACGGCCCGGATTTCATCAATTCGATCACGTTTAGCCACGACATCATCGGTAATCTTGCTGGTTACGTGGAATTTTTCAGCCGACTCTCGGAAGGTGAACTAGAGATCACCCTCGACGCTGGGCTCACCTACACTTTGACCGAGGACATTCAACTGGACTGCGGATGCAACTTCGGCGTCACCGAAGCCGCCGAGGACTTCAATCCTTTTGTCGGTTTTTCAGTGAGGTATTGACAATTTTTGGCTGTTCGGCGATATGCCC
>DATDAV010000053.1:0-51331 GCA_036525235.1 Chryseolinea sp.
CGATAGAAGTAAACTAAAAAAACGACAGCGAATTTGTGCTCGACCAGGTCATCAGCCGCACCCAACACATTACGCTGAGTCATGATCAATCGGTATTCACCTTCGAGTTTGTCGGTTTGAACTATAGTTACCCCGAAAAGAACCAATACGCCTACATGCTGGACGGTCTTGATGACGACTGGAACTATGTGGGCCACCAGCGCTCGGCTACCTACCGGTACTTGCCCGCCGGAGACTACACCTTTAAAGTAAAAGCCTCTAATCAGGACAATACCTGGGGCGATAAGTATGCCAGCATCGACATCACGGTGTTGCCACCTTTTTACCGCACCTGGTGGGCCTATAGTGTATATGCCGCTATGACGCTGGCCATTGGAGGCACGGTGTTTATGATCCGGCGAAAACAAGACCGTTTGAAAAAGCGGTTAAAGATCGAAAAGGCGCAGCGCAAGCGCGAACGGCAGCGCGTGAGGGAGAAGTTGAGTTTCTTCACGGAGGTGTCGCACGAGTTTCGTACACCACTCACGCTCATCATTGGTCCATTGGAAGAAATGGTAAACCAGGAAAGCAATCCGTCTACGGTGCGCAAGCTGAAGCTGGTGAACCGCAATGCGCACAAGCTGCTCTCGCTGATCAATAAATTATTGGAGTACCGCAAGATCGAGAGCGGTCACGTTACGCTTAAGGTAAGCGAAGAGAACGTGGTTGCGTTTTTGGAAGAAATCCACATCACGTTCAAGGACCTTGCCGTGCAAAAGAACATCGAGTTCGTCCTGAACACTCCCGAACCTTCGGCCCGGGTTTGGTTCGATACGGAAAGGATGGAGATGGCGGTGACCAACATCCTGTCCAACGCATTCAAATACATCGGCAAGGGGAATCGGATCAGCATCTCGCTGCTTGAGGACGCAGATAGAATGGTGGTGCAGATCAAAGACAATGGTGTGGGCATTCCGGAAAAGCACTTGTACAATATTTTCCATTGGTTCTATAAGGGCAACGATGCCGGGCCGATGAGTTCGGGCATCGGGTTGGCGCTGGCGCGCAAGATCCTGCACTTACATCATGGCGAGATCACCGTCGAAAGCAAGGAAGGTCAAGGCTCCACCTTTAATATAGTGTTGTTAAAAGGCAAAGCACATTTCAAGCCGGAGGAGATTGTATTGGAAAAAGACCGCCAAAAGCTGGTTGCCGAGAGCCTGCAACTGCCGGCGTGGCACGCGCCAGCCCAGGCCGACGAGGATGGCGCCGTGCACAAAGGTGTGCCCGGAGTGCTGATCGTAGAGGACGATGAAGACATCCGCACGTTTCTAAAAGAGTATTTCGAAAAACGCTACCGCATCATGGAAGCGGCCGACGGCAAAGAAGCGCTGGCGATGGCCCTCGAATTTCACCCCGACCTCATCATCAGCGATGTGATGATGCCTGAGATGGATGGCATAACCTTGACGCGTCACCTGAAGACAAACTTGCGAACCAGTCACATTCCCATCATTCTGCTCACGGCCCGCAACACGCACAGTCAGCACAAGGAGGGTATCGAAGGGGGTGCGGATGCCTACATCACCAAGCCTTTTAGTCCGGAGATGCTGTCGGTGACCATCCAGAACCTGCTGCAGCTGCGGGAGAACCTGAAGCGATTTTATCGCAACCTCTTCACCCAACATGCCGACCCGCCGCCCAACGTTCAAACCGGCCTGGAAGAAAAGTTTCTGCACACCATCCACGACACGTTGAAAGCCAACATGGACAACCCCGGCTTTAACGTGAACGAGCTTTGCGATTCCCTCAACATGAGCCGCACCTTAGTATATAAGAAAGTGAAGATGCTTACGGGTCTCACACCGGTTGAGTACTTGCGGTCGCTCCGCATGCAGGAAGCTGCCCGCCTGTTGAAGTCAAACCAATACAAGGTGTTTGAAGTGGTTTATATGGTGGGGTTCTCCGACCTGAAGTATTTCCGCCAATGCTTTATAAAGGAGTTTGGACATCCCCCTTCGGAGTATGGGAAGAGCACTTCCCCGTCAGCATAGCCCTGCCAGCCCGGTAAAGACGTTTTTTCTAAAATGAACATCTGCCCCCCGTTGTTTGGTAAATATTGCCATGGCCATTCTTTTCGAAATTTTATGCTGAATTAGGCCCAAATTCAGCGCTTTTTTGAAGTAAGAACATCTGCCCCCCACGAATTCCCATTTTACCCCTCCTGTCAGGAAACGTTTCCGGTAACCTTTACACAAAGGTTTGCGCCAGTCGCAAGCCAGCTCTTTAACCTTATAAAACCTATGTATCGCTCCGGCCCACCCAACTTCAATTCGGGGTAGAAAAGGCATCGTCCTTTTTCGCCCGCATGCTACAAACGAATCCTTGTCACAAACTAAAACCTATGAAATTTAAACATCTACTAAACCGTATGCTGTTCCTGGCTGCGATCGTCATGATCACACCGGCTGCAGCATTTGCAGTACCTGGCCTGGCGGACACTATCGTCCAGGGAAAAGTTACTTCGTCGGATGATGGTACCGCCCTCCCGGGTGTCAACATCATCGTGAAAGGCACGTCCATCGGCACTACCAGCGACGCCGATGGTAGTTATTCCATTTCCGTTCCCAGCTCGGAATCCGTGTTGGTCTTCACCTTCATTGGCTACAAAACACAGGAGGTCGCGGTCGGAAATCAAACGTCCATCGATATCGTCCTCACCGCAGACATGGAGACCTTATCGGAAGTGGTCGTGGTGGGTTATGGTGAGCAAAAGCGAGAAACGCTCACCGGGTCCATCTCGCAAGTAAAAGGAGAGGATCTTGTGGAGAGTCCCCAACCCAACGTCTCAAACTCACTGGCAGGACGCTTCTCGGGTATCATTGCCAACAACCGCGGTGGCGAGCCGGGGTATGACGGCAGCACCTACAGCATCCGCGGCCAGGCAACAACCGGCAACAACGACGTGCTGGTAGTCGTCGACGGTATCCCCGGACAGCTCGGCGGTTTGGAACGATTGAACCCCAACGACATCGAAAGCATTTCCATCTTGAAAGATGCCTCTGCTGCCGTGTATGGAAGTCGCGCCGCCAACGGTGTGATCCTGGTGACGACCAAGCGTGGAAAAAGCGGGAAGCCGACTATTTCTTATAGTTTCAACCAGGGTTTCTCATCGCCCACAAGATTGCCCAAGATGGCAGACGCGCCCACGTATGCTACCATCCAGAACGAAATCGACTATTACAACAGCCCTACCGGCGGAATGAATCAACATTATTCTGCTGCGGAAATTCAAAAATTCAGCGATGGCTCCGATCCCCTGGTTTATCCCAACACTAATTGGGCAAAGGAAACATTGAAGAAGGTAGCCCTTCAGAATCAACACAACTTGTCGATCAAGGGTGGTACGGAAGACATCCGTTACTTTGTGTCGCTGGGAAAAACTTTCCAGGATGGGTTGTATAAAGATGGTGCTACCAAATACAACCAATACAATTTCAGGTCGAACATAGACGCCAATGTCACGAAGGATTTCAAAGTAAGTCTTTCGCTGTCGGGAAGGCAGGAAGACCGGAAATATCCGGTGTATAGCGCCAACGATATTTTCCGTTCTATCTATCGCGCTTACCCCACCGTCATTGCAACGTATCCTAACGGACTTCCTTCAACGGGTATAGAAAATAACAACCCTACGGTGATGGCGACCGACAAGGGAGGTACCAATATGAACCCGATCAGTACGTTCAACGGCATCTTGCGGGCAAGCTATGCGCTTCCGTTTGTAAAAGGTCTTTCAATTGATGGTTTCTATGCCGTGGATAAGATCTGGAATTTCGGCAAGGTGTTTTCAAAACCCTATACACTGTATCGCTATAACAGCGCCGACGGCACTTATTCGCCGGTGGTTACCGGTGGGTCTTCCGGGTTGGGCAAGCTCGTGGAGTCGCAAGAGAACACCAGCATGATCACCGACAACTTGAAGCTTAACTACGAGAAGCAGATGGGCAGTCATTATGTGAGCGCCTTCATTGCCTATGAACAGAGCAAGACGCACCGCGAAACGTTCAACGCTACCCGCATCAACTATCCTACCATTCAGACGCCTGAGCTTACGCAGGGTGGTTCGGCAGGTACGGACCGCGACAACACCGGAAGCAGCTACAACTACACGCGCAAAAGCTATATCGGCAAGGTGGCCTACAACTTCAAAGAGAAGTATTTATTGGAAGTGCAAATGCGCATCGATGGTTCGTCCACTTTCCCGAAAGGAAAACAATATGGTTACTTCCCGGCTATCTCGGCAGGATGGAGAATTTCGGAAGAAGGTTGGTTCGAGAACGTATCGTTTGTAAACGATTTGAAGATCCGTGCATCGCATGGTCAGTTGGGTAACGACAACGTGGGGCAGTTCCAGTACTTCAACAACTACTCGTTCAACAACACCTACACGATCGGCGGCGACAAGCATCCCGGTATTGATCTTACCAAGCTGGCCAACCCCAACATCACCTGGGAAGTGTCAAAGAAGACCGACGTGGGTTTGAATGCCACGATCTTTAGAAACTTCACCCTTGAATTTATCTACTTCAGACAAGATCGCTCCGACATCCTGGCAGCCCGCAACGCTTCCATTCCCGGTGTGTCGGGAATTGTGAATCCTTACAACGACAACAGCGTAAACTATGTTCCGCTGGTGCCGTTCGAGAATATCGGGAAAGTGAAGAGCACGGGTTTCGAAACTACCTTGGGCTATACAAAACACCAGGGCAATTTCTGGTACGGCGCTTCGGCGAACATGACCCTGGCCAAGAGCCAGATCATCTTTATCGACGAAGCTCCCGGCGTCCTGGACTACCAACGCCAAACCGGCCGGCCGATGAACACCTATCTTTTATATAATACGATCGGCATCTTCCGTACCCAAGCCGACCTCGATGCGAATCCCCACCTGTCGGGCGCACAACTCGGCGACCTGATCTACGAAGATTATAACAAAGACGGCAAGATCACCGCCGACGACCAGGTGCGCACCAAGTATGGCAACATTCCCCAGGTCACCTACGGTCTGACGCTGAACGGTGGCTGGAAGAATTTTGACATCTCGCTGCTCTTCGCTGGACAAGCGCGGGTGAGTCAGTACGTGCTGGCAGAGTCGGGAACGGTTGGAAACTTTTACAGCACCTGGGCCGACAACCGCTGGAGCCCGACAAATACCGAGGGAAGCTATCCCCGGGTAGACTCGCGTGCATCGTCGTCGATCAACGGCGGCTTGTACAAGAATAATTTCTGGCTGAACAATTCAGCTTTTGTGAGACTCAAGAACGTTTCCATCGGCTACAACGTGCCTACGGCGTTGCTCTCCAAGTACCGCATCAGCGGGTTGAGATTGTATGCCAACGCGTTCAACTTGTTCACCATCACCAAAGTGAAAGACTATGATCCCGAGGGAAGCAGCGAAAGCGGGCAATTCTATCCGCAGCAGCGCATCATCAATGTTGGTGTAAACATTCAGTTCTAAAAACGAAAGATCATGAAACTAAGATTCAATTACATACTACTGGCAGGCGTGATAACGCTCGGCGGACTGGCCGTGAGTTGCAATAGCGACCTGCTCGACGTGCAACCCACAGACCGCATCTCCGACGAGGCCCTGGCATCGGACTCCTCACTGTTCGAGGACTTTGTGATCAACCGGTACATGGGCGTGCGCCTCATGGACAAGGAAGCCGAAGGCACACCTCCGGGTTTTGGCCGTGGCTTTGAGTACGCCATGTGGGCATCGCTCACCGACGAAGCCATCTACAACAACGACGACAACACCTGGCTGGTTCAGCGTGGACAACTCGCGCCGGAAAACACCGGTATCGCCGGCACGATCTGGTCGCGGAGCTACCGCAGCATCCGGGAATGTAACTATGCATTGAGCATCATCAACGACGTGACGATGTCGGCACCACGCAAGGCACGCCTCACGGCGGAACTGAAATTTATTCGTGCCTATCGCTATCAAGACCTCGTGCGCAACTACGGTGCCGTGGTGCTGATGGGTGACAATGTATACGACCTGGACAACGACTTAACGGATGCGTCTTTGTTTGTGCGCTCCTCCGTGGCCGAGGGAATACAATACATCAACTCCGAATTGACGCAAGCTGCCGCAGGATTGCCCACCAGCAACGACAACAACTGGAAGCTGGGTCGCGCCACAAAAGGCGCTGCATTGGCTTTGAAGTCGCGGGTCCTGTTATATGCCGCAAGCCCGCTTTACAACGCCGGCACCTGGCAGGCAGCAGCAGACGCTGCTAAGGAAGTGATGAGCCTGGGCTATTCCCTGCATCCCGACTACCGGAACTTGTTCCTCACCTCGTCGAGCAGCGAAATTATTTTCGAGCGGCTGTATGCCGTGGGTGCACGTCACGTGTGTCTGGAAATTTCCAATGGCCCCAACGGCTTTGGCGGCTGGGCCGGTAACTCGCCCCTCCAAAACCTGGTGGATGCCTATGAAGTGAAAGTAGACGCCAACACCGCCGAGCCCTTCGACTGGAATAATCCCACGCACGTTCAGAATCCGTACGTCAATCGCGACCCGCGCTTTTATGCCAGCATTTTGTACAACGGCGCATCGTATCGTGGCCGGCAGATCGAGACCTTCCTCCCCGGCGGACTAGACAGCAAAGATGGACGCGACAACTGGAATGCTTCGAAGACAGGTTACTACCTGTTGAAGTTCCTGGACGACAAACTTCCCATCGACAATCCCTGGGATGTGGCCGGCGTGCAACCCTGGATCTACTTACGCTACGCCGAAGTGTTGCTCAATTATGCGGAAGCTCAAAACGAAGTGTCCGGTCCTGATGCGTCGGTGTATGATGCCATCAACCAGATTCGCACGCGTGCCAGCATGCCCAACCTCCCGGTGGGACTGACCCAAGCCACCATGCGCGATGCCATCCGCCGCGAGCGGCAGGTTGAGTTGGCGTTTGAGGAGCACCGTTTCTATGATGTACGCCGCTGGAAGATCGCCATCGACACCGAGAACGAACCGGCCTATGGCGTGAACATTACCAAGAGCGGCAGCACGCTCACCTTCGAAAAGAAGGTGGCCTTGGATGGACGGAAATTTGAAGAGAAGCACTATTGGCTCCCGATCCCCCGTGCCGAGATTCTTTCGTCCGGGAACAAGCTCGAGCAGAATCCTTCGTATTGAAATAATTCTTAGGTCCTGAGAACAAGGCAGCGCGTTCTCGCAAAAACGCGCTGCCTTTTCTTTTTATGCGCTTACAGCATGCATCTACCGATCCGCTTCATGGGCACTTTGCAACTATACCTCGGTGTAGCCTGTTGTCTGCTGTCCTGCAGCGAGCGGAGCGATACTTTATTCACGGCGATGGATGCTTCAAGCACCGGCGTGACGTTTGTCAACACGGTGGAGGAGGACGATGCATTCAATATTCTTACTTATGAATACTTGTACAATGGAGGAGGTGTTGCCGCGGGCGATTTGAACAATGATGGCAACATCGATCTGCTGTTCACCGGAAATGCCGTGCCAAACAAACTTTATCTGAACAAGGGCGAATGGAAATTTGAAGACATCACCCCAATGGCCGGCATCGCGGGAAGATCGCGGTGGAAAACGGGCGTCACCCTGGCCGACGTGAATGCCGATGGCTGGCTTGATGTGTACGTTTGCTACTCTGGTCCCGGCAAGGCAAGCGATCGTTGCAATGAACTTTATATCAATCAAGGTACCCAGGTGCCGACCTTCATAGAAAGCGCCGCCGAATATGGACTCGACGCGTGTGGCACATTTTCTACGCAAGCCTCCTTTTTCGACTATGACCTCGACGGCGACCTCGACATGTTTTTGCTCAACCACGCGCGACTGACCTACAATCCTTTCTTTAATTCAAAAAAACTCCGTGCCATGCGTCATCCGGAATATGGGAACCGCCTGTATAGAAATGACGATGGCCAATACAAAGATATTAGTGCCGAAGCCGGCATCCACGGGAGTGGTGTCAACTTCGGCTTGGGGGTATCGGTGGCCGACATGAATGAAGACGGCTGGCCCGATCTTTACGTAACCAACGACTACGAAGAGCAGGATTTCTTTTATATCAACAACGGCGACGGAACATTTCGCGAGTCGTTGAAAGAATCTTTTCGTCACATTGCCCGCAACGGCATGGGCTGTGACATTGCGGACTATAATAATGACGGCCGGTCCGACGTGATTGTGGTGGACATGCTGCCGGAAGATAATTACCGTCAGAAAATACTAAAAGGTGCCGATGATTTTGATCGCTACAATTTGCTGCGCGACAGCGGCTACCACCACCAGAACATGCGCAATGTCTTGCAATTGAACATGGGCTTGCGCGACGGTGTCCCGGTGTTTAGTGAAGTCGGACAGTTGGCCGGCGTTTCCAATACCGACTGGAGTTGGTGCCCGTTAATGGCCGACTTCGACAACGATGGCTTTAAGGATATTTTTATTACTAACGGTTTTTTACGCGACTTTACCAACCTTGATTTTGTAAAGTATGTGTATCAGGACAAGCAAAAAAATCAGCGGCCGTATGAGATTGTCAAGCAACTTCCTTCTACGCGCATTAGCAACTATGCTTTTCGGAACAACGGGGATCTTACCTTTCAGAATACCGCGGCAGCGTGGGGACTGTCAGAGGCATCGATTTCAAATGGGGCGGCCTACGCCGACCTGGACAACGATGGTGACCTGGACCTGGTGACCAATAATATTAATCAGCCCGCTTTTCTATATCGCAATAATACTGATCACGGGCAATCGCATTATATTAAAATAAGACTCAGCGGCAGCGAAAAAAACAAGTATGGCATTGGCGCAAAAGTAGGCATACGGGTGGGCGGTCAACTACAGGTGCAGGAGTTATATCCCACGCGAGGATTTCAATCCTGCATGCCGGCGGAGATAATTTTCGGAACAGGTAGCCATACAGAAATCGATTCGCTTTGGGTGCTGTGGCCCGATCGCAAGATCGATGTGAGGCGAAAGGTGAAGACCGATACGATGTTGGTTTTTAGCGCGACAGCCGGCGTGCCCCAGCATCTTCCAAAAGATCATAACGGCCTCCCGTGGTTTGAAGACGCGACGCACGAATCGGCCATTGCTTACCGGCATGTGGAGAATGATTTTATCGATTTTAAAATACAATATCTTCTGCCTTATCAGCTCTCCAAATATGGGCCATCTCTCACTTCGGGCGATGTGGACGGTGATGGCAATGATGATTTTTTTATCGGCGGTGCCAGCGGTCATCCGGGTCGGCTGTATATCAGCAAATCGCAAGGATTTGCACAAGCAGCCACCCAGCCCTGGATGGCCGATAGTTTGAGCGAAGATACCGGTGCGTTGTTTTTTGACGCCGACAACGATGGTGATCGCGATCTTTACCTGGTGCGCGGGGGTGTGGAATTTCCGGCAGCCGCTGCGGCGTTGCTCCAGGACAAGTTATTTGAAAATGATGGCAAGGGAAATTTCAAGCCGGTAGCAACGGCGTTGCCACGCGAGGTGTCGAATGGAGGCAGTATAGCCGCCAGCGATTTTGATAAGGATGGTGACCTTGATCTCTTTGTCGGAGCGCGGGCCATCCCCGGCAACTACCCGCTGCCATCGGTGTCGCTGCTGCTGCGCAACGATTCACGCCCGGGCAAGATGTTGTTCACAAATATCACACCCGACTTCTTGCGCAAGCCTGGGATGGTCACATCTGCAGTCTGGATGGATCATAATCACGATTCGTGGCCAGACCTTTTGCTGGCCGGTGAGTTCATGCCGGTGATGCTCTTTGAAAATCACGGCGGTACATTCACCGATCTAACATCTTCCGCGGGGCTGAGTAAGACATCGGGCTTATGGTGCAAATTGCTGGCGGCCGATGTGGATAATGATGGTGACGTAGACCTCATCGCCGGAAATGCCGGTTTGAATCTTCCCTTCAAAACTTCGGAACAAGAACCCATAGCCCTGACCTATGGCGATTTTAATGGTGATGGCCAGGTGGATCCGTTAATGACCACTTATGTACAAGGAAAACGATTTCCGTATCCCTCGCGCGATGAATTGCTGGAAGTCATGCCCGCCTTAAAAAAGAAATTCGTAACGTACGCGTCATACGCCACGGCAACATTGGAAGACGCACTTTCAGAAGAGAGCTTGCACAGCGCGCGCCATCTCGAGGCGGCTATTACCCGCAGTTGCTTTTTGATGAATTTGGGCAATGGAAAATTTGACCTGGTCCCACTTCCGGTGGAAGCGCAGTTCAGCATGAACTCCGCCCTGGCGTTTGATGATTTTAATGCTGACGGCATAAAGGATATCGTGCTGGCGGGCAACTTTTATCCTTACCGTGTACAGGCGGGCCGTTGTGACGCGTCCAGCGGGTTGATCCTGAAAGGCGTGGGCCACGGCAAATATGAGCCGTTGTTTTTTGATGCTACTGGTTTCTATGCCGCCGGCGACGTGCGGACGATGGTAGTGTTGAAAACCAAGGGAAATAAAAATCAACTGATAATCGGAGTGAACGATGCATCGCCTCTGGTGTATCGCTATAAAACAAAATAATCATAACCCTAACGAACGGTGAATATTCGATTAAGACATCTCTTTGCGTTGCTGGTCATAGTATCCGGCAGTTGTTTCAAGCGCGACACAGAGCAGCCGGTGGCGGCTGAAAATGAAACGGTCATCACGGTCCATCTCGACGATAAAAAGCAAACCATCCGGAATTTCGGATCGTCCGACGCCTGGGCATGCAACTTCATTGGGGCGTGGCCGGACGAACAACGAAACCAGGTGGCCGATTGGCTCTTTAGTACGGCAGTGGATGAAGAGGGGAAACCCAAGGGCATAGGGCTGTCGCTATGGCGATTTAACATCGGGGCGGGAAGCGCGGCACAAGACAACATCGCGGATGAGTGGCGCCGCACCGAGGGATTTTTAAAAGACGACCTCACCTACGATTGGAACAAGCAAGCCGGTCAGCAATGGTTTCTCGATGCCGCTAAAACAAGAGGCGTTGATCAGTTTGTAGGGTTCACCAATAGCCCGCCGGTGCAGCTTACCAAAAACAAAAAAGCGTTTTCAGGCGGAGGCGAACAGGCTAACATCGCGCAAGATAAGTATGGCGCATTCGCCGTTTTTTTAAGCACCGTCGCCAAGCATTTTCAGGAAAAAGGAATTGCGTTGAACTATCTCAGCCCGTTCAACGAGCCACAGTGGGATTGGACCTCCGGCAGCCAGGAAGGCACACCCTACACCAACCAGGAGATGTTCGATATCACCCGGAAGCTGGATTCTGTTATTACTAAAGAGAATCTTCCAACCAAAATACAGGTGGCGGAAGCCGGCTCCATGGTATACCTCTACGGCACTTCCGATAAGCCCACGCGTGGAAACCAGATCGAAGATTTCTTCTCAAAGGGATCGACGCGGTTTCTCGGCGGATTTAATTCGGTAGACAAGATGATATCGGGACACAGCTATTTCACGTCCGCGCCGGTGAAAGATATGATCTCCGTCCGCCAACTGGTGAATCAGAAAATAAAGTCTGTCTCTGTGCCCCTTGAATTCTGGCAAAGCGAATATTGTATCCTCGGCGACCAGGAGGAGGTTCCGGGTCCCGGCAAAGATACGGGCATGGTGCCGGCGTTGTATGTGGCGCGCCTCATTCATCACGACCTCACCGTGGCGAACGCCAGCGCCTGGCATTGGTGGACCTCACTGTCGGTGTATGATTATAAGGATGGGCTGGTCTATGCCGACAAAAACAAAACGACCGGCAAAGTGGAGGACACGAAACTACTATGGGCGTTTGGGAATTTCAGCAGGTTTATCCGGCCGGGAGCGCAGCGTGTGGAGGTGACGTCGCAAAATGTAAACATCAACAATCCGGTGGGGTTGATGGCCTCATCCTATGTCAACGCCGCGGCCAACGAGGTGGTCACGGTCATTATTAACTACAGCAACATCGATGAAACCATAAGACTCGATATGCCGGCCGGTACGGCGGGAGAGTCACGGCTTTTTATCACGTCGGGTAAAGACGGGGAAGATTTAAAACCGTTGAACAAAGTCGACGGCACCGAAGCTTTCCTGGTCCCTAAAACATCCATCGTCACACTGGTGACAAAGCTCCTTTAATCTCACATTTTTCTTGAAAATCAAATGACACGATTCCATAAACTTTCTACGATTGTTATTCTTCTGACCGTTTGTTTTGATTTGTTGGCGCAACATTCGGGCACGGTCTTATTCAACCAGCAATGGAAATTTCACAAGGGCGATATTCCCCAAGGCGAAAAGATCGTCACCGACGATTCGTCCTGGAAGCCCCTGGATCTCCCGCACGACTGGAGCATCGAAGGACCCTTTAGCGATGCCTGGGCGAGCGGCACCGGCTATTTGCCCGGGGGCATTGGGTGGTATCGGAAAACGTTCGACTTGCTTCCGCAACAACAAGGCAAGACGATCTATCTCTA
Organism: Chryseolinea sp.; assembly: GCA_036525235.1. GTDB lineage: Bacteria > Bacteroidota > Bacteroidia > Cytophagales > Cyclobacteriaceae > Chryseolinea. The sequence continues at coordinate 12,502 of DATDAV010000053.1, forward strand.
CTTTGACGGTGTATATAAGAATAGCGAAGTGTGGATCAACGAAAAATATGTGGGCAAGCGTCCCAATGGCTATGCATCGTTCTACTATGACATCACGCCCTATCTGAATGCGAAGGGTAAGAATGTTGTCGCAGTTAAAGTAGATCACACCGATTTTGCAGACTCGCGTTGGTACAGCGGGTCGGGTATTAATCGCAACGTTTATCTCATGGCGGTAAACCCAACGCACATTGCCGTATGGGGAACTGTTTTCACAACACCGGAGATCTCCCAACAGCAAGCCACTGCATCGCTGAAGGTTTCGGTTATAAACGTGTCGAAAATGAAGACGGAGATTGTGTCAGAAATTATCGATGATCGCGGAACAGTAGTGGCGCAACAAAAACAAGCGGTGTCTGCCCGTGAAGGAAAAGAGAGCGATGTTACGCTATCGTTCACCGTAAAAAATCCGAAACGCTGGTCGGTAGAGACACCGGTCTTATACACGCTGAAAACAACCTTACTGATAAATGGCAAGTCCGTTGACGAGGTGACAGAAAAAGTTGGCTTCCGGGAATTTCACTTCGATGCCGACAAAGGCTTTTTCCTCAATGGCGAAAACATCAAATTAAAAGGAGTATGCTTCCACGACGACGCGGGCGCGTTGGGTTCGGCTGTTCCAAAAGCAGTGTGGAAACGAAGGTTGCAGACCTTGAAGGAGTTGGGCTGCAACACAATCCGAATGAGTCATAATCCACACCAGGATTACCTTTATGACCTTTGTGACGAAATGGGATTCCTGGTGCAGGATGAAGCGTTTGACGAGTGGGCCATCGGCAAAAACAAATGGATAAAAGGATGGAACGTAGGGCAACCCGGCAAAGACGGCTACAGCAAATATTTTGCGGAATGGGCCGACAGGGATTTAGGCGATATGATCCGCCGCAACCGAAACAGGACATGCATCATCATGTGGAGTATCGGCAATGAAATCGATTATCCCAACGATCCCTACACACATGAGATATTGAACACGGGCCGGAACCCGCAGATCTATGGCAAGGGTTATCAGGCAGGCAATCCACCCGCCGAGCAAATGGGATCTATTGCCAAACGCCTCGTGGAGGTGGTGAAGTCATTGGACAAAACCCGGCCGGTCACCGCCGCACTCGCCGGCGTAGTCATGTCCAACCTCACCAGCTATCCCGATGCGCTCGATGTGGTGGGGTACAACTACCAGGAATATCGCTATGAAGACGATCACCGGCAATTTCCAAAGCGCGTCATCTATGGCAGCGAAAACGGAAAATCCTTCGACGCCTGGAAACCCGTGGCAGACCTGGACTACATTTCCGCGCAGTACTTGTGGACGGCGTTTGACTTTATCGGCGAAGCCTCCGTGTGGCCCGTGCGAAGCAGTGGAGCTGGCGTGATCGACCTGGCGGGATTTCCGAAAAGTGAATTTTATTACCGAAAGAGTTTATGGTCCAAAGCATCCACAACATTTCTTTCCGTGGCCCCGGTATCCCGAAGAGATCAAGGCCGCGCACGAGGCTTTGGCGATGCGCATTGGAATTGGACACCGGGCGACTCGGTAAACGTCTACTGTTTTACAAATGGTGATGAAGCCGAGCTTTTTGTGAACAACGGGTCGCTTGGGAAAAAAGCAGTTGAGTCAAACGGATACATGCGGTGGCGAATCGTGTATCAACCGGGCGAATTGAAAGTAAAATCGTTCAAGGGAGGGAAACCGTTTGGAGAATTTCTGCTGGCGTCTACCGGCGAAGCGACAGCACTCGGCGCCACGCCCGATCGGACCACCCTCAAGGCAGATAAAGATGATGTGATCCACCTCACCGTTTCGGTCCTCGACAAAGACAACCGGCTTGCTCCTCTGGCGGATAACGAAATAACATTCTCCATCGAAGGACCTGGCCGGCTGTTGGGTTTGGAGAGCGGCGACTTGCGCAGCCACGAAGATTACAAGGCCAGCAAACGCAAAGCTTACAAAGGCAAAGTGCTGGCGTATATCCAGGCGACTGGACCTGGGACCATTACTGTTACGGTGAACTCGGCGGGCCTAAAATCACAAACGGTTCAGTTAGAATCGCTGACCGCCGACAATCCTTGAGGTAGCCCCGGATTTTTTTTACCGAGTTCTTTCCATCCTTCATTTTAAGATGGCTTAGTTTTAGACCGAAAATTTTTTTCTGGTTGGCTAAAATCGTTTGCCATCGGAGTAAATTTGCGAAACAATATCTTCTAAAAACCGTGAAACTTCGTTGAAATACCATCATGACAGTCATGTCTTGATAAGAGCATCAATTTTGGCGACTAATAGAGAGTATATGAAAGCATTTTTCAAGGAACTTTTTCAATACAACCATCACTATAATCAAGCGCTAGTAACGGTCTTGATAGAAAATCCAAAGAACGCATCCGAGAAGAGCATAAAACTGCTTAGCCATATGCTTAACTCTCATAAAATTTGGAATAACAGGATCGAACCTGGCCCACCTTCTTATGCACGTTGGGAAGTCCATCAAATTCAAGACGCCCTGGAGATCGATAAACAGAACTTTGAGCATTCCATGCGCATACTGGATACGCTCGACCTAAGCCTACCGATTCAATATGCCACGGAAAAGGGACAGGTTTTTATTCATAGTCTTCATGAAATTTTGTTCCAGGTGATCAATCACTCTACCTATCACCGGGGCCAAATTGCAACGGAATTCAGGCAAAGCGGTCTTGAGCCGCTTTTGACGGACTACATTTTTTATAAGATGAAATAGCCGGATATATAACCTTTTTAAAGCCGGCCATTTTTGTTATTGACCCGGCAAATAGCCACCGAAATAATATCCCGTTTCCTCCTGACTAAAAAATCCTGCCACCACGCTGAATCCACCGCCAACGTATTTCAGGGCAAAAGTATCATTGTCGAAATGATTTAGCATTCCTATAAAATCACCGTACAACAACCCTGCATTTTGGTCCGTACCTTCCATTTTAAATTTCAATATCCCGCCATCGCGCAATTGGTAGGAATAGGTATACTGCGCAGAAAAAAGACTGACCGACCCGTTTTGTCCCGGCTGTGTGAACGTCACCACAAATTGCATGAGGCCTGTGTTCGGCGGAAATACGATGCGAATATCGCGAAGCGTCAAGCGATAGGGACCATTATAGATGGTGGCAGCGATTTCATTGTATAGCGCTGTGAAATCATCCGACTGACCCGGCAAAGGATAGATCCCTGCACCTTCTGGCAAGGTGGCGGTAATGAGCCTTTTGTCCAGCAAACTATAGAGTGGGGTAGAGGGTTCGAAAATAAAGGTATCATCCGACGCCGTGAGCGGCACGCCATCTGATTTGTTCACGCTATACGAATTCGCGTCGTCGTTCCAGATCAAAGAATGAACGGTATACCCTTGGATCGTGATCGGGTCTTTCAATATTATCCCATCGATTGAAAACGTGTAGGACGTTCGTGGAGATTTGATCGTGGTGCCATCGCTATCAATATATTGAAACGAAAGAAGCTTTTGCGAAATGCTCAGCGCCATGGGCACCTCGGTATTGTCAGGTAAGGTGAGCCGGTAGCCTTTGGATGCGGCGAGGTAGGTCGATGTCTGCTGCAATAAATGCTGGATACGGTCGCTCAGGATGGCCGACTGTTCCTCGGCGCTGGCCTTCACCAGGACAAGCTCGGCGGAATGCTGAACGCCTTTCATGACCACACTGTCGCCCGAGGTGCGGAGAACGCCAAATTCAAAATCAGATAACAGTCCACTGCCCGGCACACCGTTGTTCACGTTGCCGTCGGGATCGGCTGGCAAGTGAATGTAAGAGTATGTCGTGAAGCTGAGTGTTGCGCGCTGGAGCGACTTCAATGTCCAGGTGGTTTCCATGGGTTCGCCTGCTGTCTCCTCGTTAAAGTCCGATAACATCGTCACGTGCCCTTCAGCATTGAAATCGAAATAATAAAAATAGCCCGCCCCGGTGCCCGTATAGAGCGACGCCTTCCATCCGTTGGGCGCGCCCATGAGCAAGGTGTTGTATTGATCCAGCACAGCCTGCGCGCGCTCGTCGGGTGTTTCGGCGAAAATGGCTTCGTAGTTCCGGTCGCATGACGTTGCCAACAACAATGCGAAGAGGCATAGTAGCAATGATGCTGCGCGGTGATTAAATGTGTTCTTCTTGTTCATCGTATCGATCCTTATTTTTCCAATACACCAAAACTGAAATTTTCGGGCGAGTCTTGTGGATAAAGCCCAACAAACACATCGCCCCCGCACGTTTGCACCCAGTTGAACCTGAATGTGCGGTTTGCGAAAAATGCATTTAGTGCACCTACGCCCAGGTCATTGTTGAGATACGCTGCGTTGTCGTCGGCGTAGCTGAACTGCAAGTCGGTGGTTCCATCCTCATGTGGGGTGAGGAAATAGTAAAACACGGCCTGCTGGTACACCTTGTTTTCGTCGCTCAGGTCATAGTAGTATAGTTTCAGGGCGAGCTCATTTTCGGATGTGTAGTAGAGCTTGAAGTTGTAGTCAAGGGCAAAGCCGGCTTCGTGGAGTATGCGATTGTCTTGGGCAAAGCGCCTTGAAAATTCCGAGGGCTCATTCATTAATGTGAGGTCAAACCGCACGGTGGTGTTCTCTTTTTCGAATCCCCACGCGTCGGCAAGCGGCGGCAACTCCTCGGGGCCTGGGCCGGGTGGCGCAATGCCGTTGATGGCTTCCTGCACTTTGGTTTGCAGCGCGTAGAAATCAATGTTAAATGATTCGCGATAGTACTGAACGACCAACGCTTCTTTCTTACGCAGCAATGACAGGCTCGTATTGGTTGTCTCACAAGCGAGTATGGCTTCATAGCCTTCCTTCCCTTCGATGAGCATCGTGGCAATCATCTCTACAAAGTCTTCGTCGGGCGAGGCCATGGCATAATTGGTGATGAAGCCGGCGGCGCGTGCCTGGGCCACGGAGTTGAACCGCCAGTCGCTGGTGTAAGCGCCCGGTGTTACCTCGCGGAATGACGAAGGATAAGAGACCTGCTGGTTGAGAATATGACCGAACTCATGTTGCACGATATGCATGAGTTGTTTCACGGCAGACCGTTGCGTGGGCTCAAAGGAATTCACCACATACAACATCACCTTGCGGCCACCCTCTGCCGTGCCTAAGGTGAATGTTCCATCGGGATTGTACCGGGCACTGCCGATCATCAGGAATTGCTTGGGGCAATATTTTTTGATAAATGTCGCGCCCGCGAGGTCTGTGTACGGATCGATCCACACTTTCTTCACCACCTCCATCACGGGCTGAACCTGTGAAACTTTTGGGGGCACAAGGGTTCTGTACAGATCGCCCTCCGAAGCATCCCAGTGATATTTCACTTCGATGTTATAGGGATAGGTAAAATTCGAGAGCAGCCATTTGTCGAGCTCCGAATTGGGATGGTTGTTGTCGTTGGTGACATAGTCCGTTTTCGAAGTGTCGACCTTGTCATTATAAACATCTTGACATCCCAGCGTGAGCACAACTGGGATTAGGATGGTCAGTATAGTTCGTTTCTGTGTCGTCATGGTCAGGATCGTTTATGCGTTACCGGGGATTGGGACGAAGACCGCCGACGGAAATCGCTTCGGCCGGAATTTGCAGTATGCGTCGTGGATCGTTTGGCGAGAGCGTTGTGCTTTGGCCGTCGAACGAAGTATGGGTCACGGGAAGTTTGTGCCGAAGAATATCAAACCACCGTAGCCCTTCGTGCAGGAACTCTACCCGCCGCAACTCCAGTATCCCGCGCACGATCGCTTTTTTATTGTCGGTTTCATGATAGAGGTTGTAGAGACGGTTGAAGGTCACGTTGTGAACGTCCGGGTCATAGTTGAGCACGCGCGTACTGATAAACAAATTCATCTCGTCCAGCGCTTCGTGAAATTGTACCTGCATGGCGTAGGCTTCGGCCCGGTTCAGCAAAACTTCTTCGGTGCTGAACAAAGGAATGATGGTGTACGAATAGCCCGTAGTGGCATTCATGCCAACGCGCACAAAGTGCTCGCGGAATTTGAAAACAAAATTCACCCCCGTGTTGGTGTAGTAGGTGGAATAGGCATAGTTGCCCAGCGCGGGATTGTTGATGAAGAATATCTCCTCTCGCCGGGCAGCGCCGGTGGAATAGCGAACCTGATTAAAGCTCGTACCCCAGTTGGATTGGGTGTCACACAACAGCAGGTTCGCTTTTTCGGTCGATCGCGTATAGGTCAACGTCAACTCATTGGAGGTGAGCGTGCGATAGGTGGTGGTCCAGGGCCGCAGCAGGGAAGGGATGTCGTTTCCATCCAGCACAGCATTGGCATGCTCGATCACTTTTGCATAGTCTTTCTTGAATAGATAAAACCGCGACGCAAAAGCATGTGCGGCCGCGCGCGTAAAATGAAAGCGCGCCAGGTTGGCGGCGTTGGTTCCTGATCCTCCATAAGACCGGTCGTCGACGAGCGGTAGACCTTTTGTCAGGTCTTTTTCAATCATTTCGTATACATATTCCACCGTCTTGCGTTCGTATGTTTTCAGCGACACGGTCTCCGGGTCGGTCACATAAGGAATGCCCGGGTCGGCGGGAGCGGTTTGTGGATCGTACATGTTGGCAAACAGGCTCACCAGCATAAAGTGAGAATAGGCTCTGGCCAAAAGGGCTTCACCTTTTTGCGCAGCGTAGAAGGAGGGGTCGCTGCTTTGCTCGATGGCGCGCAACGCATGGTTGGCGGCAGCAATGGCTGTGTAGCATCCATTCCAATAAAACTCCGGCGAGTCCTGCCAGGTGGCCGAAGCGTCCCTCCAAAACCAAGGGTCGGCGTTGGTCACATTTTCCGTGCCGCCGAAATTATCTTCCACGTTATCCGACAGCGCTTCACAAAAAGGAATGTAATTCGCTTCCGGATAGGCGGTCACGAGCAACTCCGCGATCTTCTCCTTCGAATCGAGACTGGCCCGGTTATCGGGCGTTTCCGATAAAAAGTCGTCGCAGCCCGTCATCATCATGACACTGGCTACAATGAGGATCGATACTTTCTTTTTCATCCGATTACTTTTTAATAATTCGATATCATAAAATTCATTCGCCTTCATCAGAGCACGAGCTTGACCGAGAGCGTTATCTGTCGCGGCACCGGCAAGGCCACCCCACCCGAACTAAAGAACTCGGGGTCCTGTCCATATAATTTTTTATCGGCATATACCAGCCACAGGTTTGTACCCGTTAGGCTGATCGAGGCGCTGGTGAACGTTGTGCCGGCAATAATTTTACTAGGCAGTGCGTAGCTGAGGGAGATGGTACGCATCCGGACAAACCCACCGTCGGCTACACGCGCCGTAGAATAGTTGTAAGTGTTGTAGGGATACGTCGAACTCAGGCCGGCCAGTACGTTCAGGTCTGCAATGGCGGGAATGTCGGTGTACTTTTCGTCACCCGGCGTGATCCAGCGATCGAGGAACTCGCGTGGCATGGCATCGAGATCGGAGTAGCCGTTTTTGAAAGCAGGATTAAGCCTGATTTTGTTGCCACCTTGATAGGTGAAGAACACATTCAATGAAAGCTGTTTGTAGCGGAACGTATTCGAAAATCCCCCGGTATAGGTGGGGTCGACGGGGCCCTCATACTTGAGATACTGTGTGTTCAGGCTTTGCAGAAAAACATTGGTCCCCGGTTTTCCGTCGTGATCGATAAAGGTAGGCACGCCGTTCTCCGGGTTGAGGCCCTTGTAGTCGATCGAAAAAAGACCCCGCACCGGGTAGCCTTGCTGGGCGCCACCATCCTGGAACACCAGGTTGTAGATGCGCGGCAGGTTCTTCAGGTTGGTGATGCGGCTTTGGTTGTGACTATAAACAAAGTTGGTGGTCCACGTCAAGCCTCTTCTGTCAAAGACGGTGGCACCGATAGTAAGATCGATACCATACGATTTCATGTCCGCATAGTTTATGGCTTTGTAAGGCTCACCGCCAATGCCCGACGTCTTGATGACACTGATCAGATCGAAGTGATTCCGGTTATAATAATCGAACGCAACCGTGAATCGATTGAAGAAGCCGGTGCTCAACCCCACGTTCAGCTCATATTGTTTTTCCCACGTCAGGTCCTGGTTCTCGAGCCCGTCGATGATGATCTGCGATTCGGTTTCATCAAAGTGCGGGTGGGGCGTTGTGCCACTGCGATACACCACCGATGAGTTTGTGGCGTTCCCAACGTTTGCCGTGAGCCCATAGCCCGCCTTGAGCGTGAGGTAATCTACGGCGCGAACACCATTCATAAAATTTTCGGCGTCCAGGTTCCAGGCGCCACTCACGTTCCAGGTGGGCAGCCACCGCGCCGTGCGGGCTTCACCGAGTTTGTTGGAGCCATCCATGCGCGTGGTGGCATTCAACACATACTTGTCGTTGAACGAATAGTTTGCCGATGCATAGAAGCTCGCATAACGCTCCTTGGTGTAGCCCATGCCGAAGTAGTTGAAGTTGCCTTCGAGCAGCTGCTTGATGATGAGATAGTCCGTGAACGCTACCCCACCTTTGTTGAACTGGTAGCCATAGCCATTGTTGTAGGAATTTTGCCGGTCGATCATGCGGATTTCGTGACCGCCGACCAGGTTGACGTGGTGTTTGGTGCCGAATGCATGTTTCCACGTGAGTTGATTTTTTACATAGTAGCTTCGCATCTGATCGTCTGAACGATTGTAAAAACCGCCTTCAGGCAAGACGACCACGGGATCAAGATTCGGAAAATCAGGGTTATAGTAGAGGAACTTGTTTCCCTGCCGTATCACTTGCGAACCTGCGGCGCGATACGCTTCAGCCATATTGGAATCATCACCCACCTTGTGTTCTGTTGTGGTGCGCACATCGCGCACGGCGCCGACGAACTCATACTTGAGATCTTTGGTGACCTGATAATTAAAATCGCCTTGCAGACGAAGATCCAGCAAGTTCAGGTCAATGTAATTTGTTTGCGACTCCTTGATGATGTTGAAGGGCGCATAGTTGCGCGTGAAGTATTCCAGGTTGCCCGCCTCGTCTTCGGCGGTGAGCACGCGGCTTGTGTTCAGCGCAAAGCTGAAGGGATTGATATCGAAGTCGCGGTTATAGCGGCCTTCCACCACATCAACCTGCCGTGCCACGGTGCCCGGCACGCGCTGTGTACGCGATGAGCCATTGGCCGTGAGCCCGAAGCCTACTTTGTCTGAAAGCTTAAACGTGGCGTTGGCATTGAGGGTGTAGCGATCCACGTGGTCGGCAATGGTCCAGCCGTTGTCGTCATAGTAGCTGGTGGAGAAATAAAGCTGCGAGACTTTCGTTCCCGACGAAACTCCCAGCGAATGTTCCTGTACAAAAGAATTCTTAAAAAGCTTGTCAAACCAGTCGGTGTTGGCTGTTGCATAGCGCTGCAAGAATGCGCGTCGCTCCTGCGGGGTGTTCAGCAAATCGAATTGGTCGGTTTGTTCATTGTAGGAACTGTTGATGAGGTCATACATTTTTTTGTACACACCCCCGTTAGCCTGCGTCACCATGTCGGAATGATTCAGCAATCCCTTGCGTTCCATTTCGGCATAGACCGACATCTGGTCGACTGAGTTCAAAATATTGTAATTGTCGTAGGAAGGCTTCAGGTAGGTAGAGAAGTTCCCGGTGTAGGAGATGACCGGCTTGCCCACCCGACCTCTTTTTGTTTTGATAACGATCACACCATCTTTGGCACGCGCGCCATACAAAGCGGTGGCCGACGCATCTTTCAGGATCGTGATGCTCTCGATGTCATCGGAATTCAACCCCGCCACCGACGAACCGATGAGGGTATTAGGATCACCCGTGGTCAGCTGCTCCGCAGAAATGTTCACCACATCCTCGAGCACCACATTGTCGACTACCCACAGCGGTTTGTTGTCTCCGGTAATGGACGTAGCGCCGCGTACCCTGATCTTGGGCGCCGCCCCAAAAGTGCCCGACACGTTTTGCACCGACACCCCGGCAGCGCGCCCCTGCAACATACGGCTCACATCGATGGTGCCATCGGTCTTGAAATCTTTTGAACCCAGCGTCACCACGGCGCCGGTAAACAAACGCTTGTCCACCTCCTGGTAGCCGGTGGAAACCACGGTGACTTCGTTCAAGGTTTTGGCTTCTACCTCCAGCTCGATGTCGATCCGGGTTTCGGCTGTTACCTTCACTTCTGTGCTGATGTATCCCACAAAGGAAAACACCAGCGTGGCGCCAGGATCCACGTCGATCACATATTCGCCATTGGTGTCTGTCACCGTTCCGGTTGACGTTCCTTTCACGGTGACGTTCACGCCGGGTAGGGATGTTTTTATGTCGATGCCGGTCACTTGCCCGCGAACTCTTATTTTTTCGGGGGCGTCTTTCAGCACAATCACGATCAGTTTTCCTTCCAGAAATTTGTGTGTGAGCAGCGTGTTGCTGAGCACGCGTCCCAGCACGTCGGAGATCGGTTCATTCTGCGCGGTAAGGGAGATTTTTTTCTCCAGGTCCTTGAAGGAGTCATTGTAAAAAAAGGAATACCCGCTCTCCCGCTCAATGGCATGCAAAGCCTGGCGGATGGTGACATCCTTTAGCTCCAGGCTCAGGTTTTGAGAGTGCGCCGTACCCGCCAGCGTAACGCCCACGGGGATCAGTAGTAAAAGCCAGATTTTCATAACCAACGCCGTTTTAATTAATACTGGCCATAGGTTTCCTTGGCCGTATCCGATTTTTTTCATAGAATTCGCTGGGATTAGGTAAAATAATATCGTTCCACTCCGTCACAGGGTTGGTAACTGTTTTGTCTGTCCTAAGGGATCAGGAGATGTGTCAGCATCTTTTGATCCTGCTTTTTTAGACGATGCGTAGGGTTATGTGCAGTGGTATTGTCTTTTCATAGCGTAAGGGTTAGGGTTTCTGCATTCACAATCGTCAGGGTGTGGGTAAGGTCTTGTATTTTGATTTTGTGTTTTTGTTCTCGCGCAGCGTCACACTTTTTTCGTTGATCACAAAGTCGATCGGCGATGTCAGCGCCAGTGCTTTCAATACTTGCTCCAGGCTGAATTGCTGGATGCGCCCTGTGTACTTATAAGCCTTCAAACTGTCGTCTTCAAAATGGATGGTAACATTGTAGAGCCTTTCTATTTTTTTGGAGAGCTCATTTAGAGACTCACCGCGCACGGTCAACCAACCATCTTTCCAATCGGCATCGGCGACAGCGTCAATATTTTTTTGGAGCATCAACGGGTGGCCCGACCGTTCCGCGGGCAATCCCTGCAGGGTTATTTTTTCGTTGGGATGAAGCAATATTTCTTCGGCCACACCGGCAGCCGTTATGCGATTCACTTTCAAAGCGCCGCGGATCAACGTCGTGCTCACCACATCGTCGTTGCGATAAGCCTTCACATTGAACGCCGTGCCGAGTACGGCGATGTCGTAGGCCACGGTGTGGACCTTGAATGGAACACTGCTCTTCTCCACATCAAAGAAGGCTTCACCCTCCAGCGTAAGGCTGCGGTTGTCGGTTCCGAAATGCTGGTCAAAAGAAATCAGCGTGCCGGCGTTGAGCCACACGTGCGAGCTGTCGGGCAAGGTCACATAGGTACGCGCTCCGGCGGGCGCCTCAATCCGGGTGACGAAGGTTGGTGCTTGTTGCTTCCTGAAATTCCAAGCCACGTACGCGCTCGTTACAAAGAGCGCCACCGCCGCTGCGTACCGCAGCCAGGGCGAAGAAGCAAACCGTTTCCGGCCTTGGGGCATGGCCCGGATCTTCGCGCGCACTGCTTCCCAATCTTCACCCACATTGATTTGCGCATAGACAGAAGACTCCAGGGCATGCCAATGCTTTTCGAGCAGCGCAAAATCATTTTTGAATTTTTCGTCGCGCAGCACAACCTCCCATTCCAATTGCTCGGCATCGGAAAGACCTTCGGTCAACCGTTTCGAAGCCAGGTACCAGCTTCTGTCATCGTCTTTGTTATCTTCCATCGTGTTCTATAAAAAATGATTTTTTGAATATTCGATCAACGCCCGCCCGCATCGTTCACCACGATTAATTTGTGGGCCGTGTTGCTGCTTCCGCGCATGCGCACGAAATAGGGTCCCGCTGGAAGTGCCGTCACGTCAAGCGTTACGTGTTCATATTTCCCCGCGTTCAAAAAGCCTTCGTCCTGAACGTGCACCGTCTGTCCCATCAGGTTCGTTACCTCCAATACCACGTTGGCCGGACGATGAAGCACTATGTCCACGTTTACTTTTCCATTGCCGGGGTTAGGATAAAGTTCGGAGAGCTCATAGGTGAACGGACCTTCGACACCGAGCGGAACTTCAAACGTGAAATCAAGATTCACCACGCCGCTGGCTGCGTTAGGATCGCCTGGAAACCTCCCTTCGCCCGTAACCCGGATATAAAGGTCCTGTCCTTCGGCAACGGGAAAGTTTGAAATGCGCGATTGCAAGACGAGCGCGGATTCGTCTATATCCTTGCTACACGCCAGTTGGTCGCCGTTTGCATCCTGGATGAGCAGCATGGTATTGAAACTGCTTGTGGCAAGATCTGCGGTGATGAGGCCTGCACTTGGCGCTTTGAAATGCCACCACACCGAGTTCGATCCATCCATAGCCGATTGATAGATCGGCGTGGCACAATAGGCAAGCCTCTCTACGCCGATCGCCGTTTCATAGGTGGCCTTATAGTTGTAAGAACCCAGTCGAAACGTACCCGTCGCAGGTGTGATGTCTATAGCATCGGCATAGTTATCGTTCACAGGCGTAGTCGGCACAACCGGATGGGCTGCCGAGGTTGTGCTTAGCGTCGTGGCGTGTTCTACATTGTTCACCACAACACTCTCAAACGTGGCGTCGACTTCGGGATAGGGATAGGTGAGCGCGGCATCATCAGCCTCCAGCGTATACAAGAGCCAGAAATAGTTGTCGCCGCGACCGAGATCTTGAAAACCCTCTATGGTAAATTCATCTCCAGGGTCAATGACAGACCCGAACAAGTCGGCCGACACTTCACCGGTGTCTTCATTGGTCGCCAGAAAGGAATCACCGTATGTCGTGTAGAGGGTAGCCTCCTTAATTTTAACCTTCGGCGACGATCCTGCCGTGGTGAAGGTGAGCGCAGAGATGTCGGCGCTGCCGTTGTCGCCCGCCGTGCGCACCACCACGCTGATGATGACCGTGGTGCGCGATTGCACGACACGGATAACGTCATCGAACGAGCCGAAAATTTCTCCCGCACTATAGTCCAGCGGCTGCACCGGCCGTACCCAAACATTGTCGAGGTACCAGTTCTCTACCATGGCGGGATTGTCGGGATCCGAGTCCTCACCGGTCACGGGATTTTTATGAACAAAGGCAATGTAGATGGGAGTATCTTTGTAGGCCGAGAGGTCGAGCAGCAGGCGCTCGGAATATAAGTAGCCTGGGAATTCGGGTTCCGTATAACTCTTCAGCAACTCGGTAAAGTCGGCGCGGTTGTCGGTCTTGGTCGAGATCCAGATCTCGAAGGTCGATCCCCAGTCGTCAAACACAAATTCCTGTCCCGAATCAAAGATCAAAAAGTCATTTTCCTGAGGTGTGATCTGCGGCGTGACAAGCCAGTCTTCGTCTATTTTTCCAGGCAACGCATATTCCAGCCCACTGGTCATCACCTTGGGACCAAAAAAGCCATATACCGAGCGCTCCCAGGTAGTGCCTTGGGCGCCGTTGAGCGAATACGTCCGCCATCCCTCGGGCACCTCACCCCGGGGTGTGCCGTCGAACGTTTCATAAAAGGTTGGATCTTGTGCCTGGGCCTGAAGAAGGCTACACAACAAGGTCATCACCATGAACCCCTTCCGGAATTCACCGCCAATCCTAAACCTGCCAACGCGAAAAAGAGAGACCGTAAAAATTCTATCCATAGAAAGCCATTAGGTAAAATTCCGTTTGAATTACCGTACAGACAGCAAATGGCAGGGGTCCCCCTAAAAGAGCGCAGATTTTTTTATAAAATATTTTAACGCACTGACGGCAGGGAAGCGGCAGGTTCTAATCGCAAAAAAACATGATCAGGGTGATGACCCATTCCGACAGCCGTTTCAAGGCAATCGAGATCTGGGCCTCAACCGTTTTCACGGAGAGGTTTAGTTGGGTGGCGATGGCATTGTGCGAAAGCCGGTTCATCCGGCTCATGACAAATATTTGGCGGCACTTTTCCGGAAGGTTATCAATAGCCCGCATGAGGAGTTCTTCCTGCTCGGCGGCCATCATGTGCTCCAGGGCGTTGTCGTTCGAGACCAGGGGATATTGGTACCCCATCATCCGTTTCTTCTCCACTTTGTCGGAAGCAATAAAGTTGAGACAGGCATTTCGAACGCTGCGGTATAGATAAATGCGAAGCGAAAACCTGATTTCGAGCGTGTCGCGCTTCGACCACATGCGTACAAAAAAATCTTGCACAATTTCCTTGGCGTCCTCCACGTCGCGTACATACTTCATGGCGAACAGGGTAAGAGGACGATAATAGAGATCGAACACGAGCTTAAACGCTCGCTCGTCTCCATCATTTATCCGACGAATCAGGTCCTCTTCCAGGTTTTCTTTCACAGGCTATTGCTCCATTCTCCCTGGCACTGACGGGCTGATATCGCTAGACTGGGATGGTCGCGACAAATCCGCTGGCTATTCCGGGGGGTCCCTAAAAATAGTAAAAAAGTTTGTTGCTCCGCTTCAAACGATTGTTCTGGTAAGACTCGCTAGATCTGCATGCTCTGTGGAGAAGGGGATTGAGTCCCCGTTGCTTATGCGAAGTCCTTCTTTGTCAAACTCCGGTGTTTGCCACCCCAATCACTTAATTGTTTGAAGATAGGCCCCAGCTCTAACGCCATCTCCGTGAGTTCATACTCTACCCGGGGCGGTACTTCCGCATAGACGGTTCGTTTCACCAGCCCATCCTGCTCCAATGCGCGCAATTGCAAGGTGAGCATGCGCTCCGTCGTGAAAGAAAATTCCTTCTTTAGTTCACTAAACCTAAGCTTTTTTTCTTCCAGCATACTTAGTATCTGTAGTTTCCACCGGCCCCCGATCTTGGAAACAACATAGGTGAGATCACATTCAATGATACATTTTTCGTTACGGGAATACGTCGAGTTTTTCTTTCTCACAGCCATTACTTACATATTTGATAGTATCCTACAATTAATTCTACAACGTGTAAAATCAGATGCCGGTGGCTACTCTTGCGAAGAAATTTTTTAAACCCGCAAGAGAAAATTATGGATCTGTATTTAAAAGGAAAAACTGCCGTAGTGACCGGCGCCAGCCAGGGACTTGGCCGGGCTATTGCAAAGGAATTGGCGATCGAAGGCGTGAAAGTCTTTGCTGTAGCGAGAAACGAAGATTTGCTAAACAATCTCAAAGAGGAAGTCGTTGCCGCGGGCGGTGTGGAACCGGTTGTGTTCATCCAGGACTTCGTCGCGCCAGACGGACCGCAAAGGATTGCCGTTGCGGCCCTGTCCAGCTTGGGTCATGTCGATATTCTTATTAACAACGCCGGCCGCAGCCGGCCACTGGATGTCAACGGACCGGAAGAGGAGTGGAGTGCGGCCATGACGCTGGACTTCGACCGTCACCGCCAACTGACCCAACAACTCCTGCCCCATTTCATGGAACGCAAACAGGGCGCCATCCTGAACATTACCAGCACCTATGAACTACGCTCGATCAATGCTTCGGCGGTTGCCAAGGCGAGCATCGTGATGTGGTCCAAGCAACTCGCCGGACAACTGGGGCGCTATGGCATCACGGTCAACTGCCTGCAACCGGGCCTTATCGATACCGCGAACATCCGCCGCGTCTTCACGGGTGAAGAGCGCACGAAATTTGCCGAGCGCGAGATCCCGCTGGGCGATTTCGGCGAGCCGCAGGACATCGCCAACATGGCCACTTTCCTGGTATCGCCTCGTGCGCGCTACATCACCGGCTCAGTGGCTGTTGTCGATGGTGGGATGCGCCATTACCCGTTCTGATCACTTGCTTTGAAAAAGTCACCATTATCTTTCGAAGCCCACGGTCATGCGTTCTGTGTTGTCCAGCGAAACAAGTATACACTCAGTGCAAAAAAGAAAAGCCCACTCCCAAGTGTGATGGACACGGGCAATACCAATTCACCAAAAGTACCACCCGTCCACAGCACGATCTCCATCGCCTTCACAGCCCAGGTTACGGGATTAAAATTCGCAGCATGGCCCATCCACGAAGGCATGATAGCGATCGGGAACATAATGCCACTGAAACAAGCCAGGAGCTGCGCCACCGACCAACTCAACGCCCCGGCGGCGCGCTCCGTGCTCACAAAGTTGGCCAGGAAGGTCATCAGGCCGGCAAATAACACGGCATTTGAAAAACAAATGAGGATCATGTTCAAGGGGGAAGCTGTTTTGATACCGAAGAGCAGAGAGGCAAAGGTCCACGTCAAAAAGGAGCTGATCAATATCACGCTGATGCAAGCCAGCGCTTTGCCGGCCAACACCTGAAATTTGTGAACCGGTGCCAGTTGGATCCGGATGATCGTGCCCGAATTCTTTTCAATGGCAAGCGACGCCACCGAGGAAGCCAGGCCACCGAGCACGCCCCAGAACATGACCTTCGAAAATGCGTAGTCATAACTCGTAATGCCGGAAGAAGGTGGAAACGAACGGGCGAAGACACTTCCAATCAACGCGACCAGAACCACCGGCAGCGCAAAGGTGACGATGAGACTGGTCTTGTCCAGCAAAAGGAGTTGCAGATCTTTTCGGGTGAGGGTGATGATTTCTTTCATGATTAATCTCTTAAATGTTTTCCGGTGATATTCAAAAAGGCTTTCTCAAGGCTCGGGCTTTCCATCTTCAGGGAAATGATCTGCTCCTCCGCATGAATCCGGACGATCGCCTGAACCGGCTCATGCGTTTCTATTCTTGACTTGCCCTTGGTGGTCTCCACCGTCAGAATGCTTTGTCCGCCGTGAAGCGCAATCAGTTCTTCCACCGTTCCCCGGGCCACCAACTTGCCTTCGTCCAGGATGGCAACGGAGTCGCACAATTGCTGCGCTTCCTCCAGGTAGTGGGAGGTGAGCAGCGTGGTACAGCCTTCCGCTTTCAAATTTTTCAGGGTGTCGAAAATGGCGTTTCGCGATTGCGGATCCACGCCCACCGTTGGCTCATCCAGGATCAGCAACGAAGGCCGGTGAAGCAACGCGATAGCAATATTCAGTCGCCGCTTCATTCCACCGGAATACGTATTGACCCGGTCCTTTGTGCGGTCGGTAAGATTGACGAGCTCGAACACGCGTTGAATACTCGAGGTCAGATCGGTTCCCTGCAATCCATACAGCCTGCCGAAGAAGTTTAAATTCTCATACGCCGTCAGGCTCTCATAGACCGCCAGGCTTTGTGGCACGATGCCGATCAGTCTTTTGATATGAGGATCCTGCGGTGATCCCGATCCCTGGAGCGTGATCGAACCCGCGTCGGGAAGCAGACCGCCGATGATGATGTTGATGGTCGTGGTTTTGCCGGCGCCGTTGGGGCCCAGCAACCCGAACAGTTCACCGCGTGCAATGGTGAGCGACAGGTCATCCACAACGGTCTTTGCGCCAAAACGCTTTGTTACATTTTTGAGGTTTACCATGATGCTTTTGTTTAGACCCGGGCCAATCCCGGGTTATCTCCCTTGACGGCCAGGGAACGTTCCTTCATTTTCAATCCGAACAACGGCCTTAAAATACTCACGCGTCGGATGATCTCGAACGCGCCAAAACATCCGGCAAAGGTGATGACAATCACCATAACAAATTTCAGTTGGACAGAAAGCGCCAACGGAAAGATCAGCCACGATGCCAGGGACAGGAAAATCATGTGAAGAATATACACCGGGTAGGCGGCCTGGCTTAAATACGATAGTGCCTTGCTGGGGTGATTCAAATATTTATACCCAAACGCCAACACCGAAAAGATCCAACAATCCGATTCAACAACCAACAGATATCCCGGCGTTTTTAAACCCAGCACCAAAAGGCGCACCACAAAGAGTCCGGACGCCAGCACCACGAACAGCCAACGCCATTTCAAGAGCATGTTCCAGAACGAATCGCCGCAGAGCACAAAACAAAATCCGACAAAGAATGCCAGGAACCCCAGCACAAAGCCGTGCCAGGTCATGGCATACAGTTCGTAAGGGATGGGCTTCACCACCAACACTTCGGCGATGAAAAGTCCAACGACCGGGATCAGGCCGAGCGGGTTGCTCAGCATTTTTTTCAATCCCAAAACAAATTTTCCGTTTTGATTTTTTCGCAGATAATAGAACAACGGCGACAGCAGAACCACGTAAGCGAAGATGTTCCCCAGAAACCACAGGTGCCCGGCATTTACTGAATAGCCAAGATCCCAATCGTAATAGCGTTGAAGGATCAACACGCTCACCGGAAAGATACAGATCATCCCGAAAACATAGGGGAGGAGGATGCGAAGGGCACGCTCCTGCATAAGCGCTTTCCAGTTCCGCTGTTGCATGGAGAAGTAAACGCCCATGCCCGAAACAAAAAACAGGAAGGGAATGCGCCAGATGTTCACCAGCGTCATCGGCGTCCACAAGGATAGCCACGAATCGCTGTTGGTGATAAAGCCGATCATGATCCCCCACGGTTGAAAACCAATGGCGATGTGGTAGATCAACAACAACCCGATGGCGATCACACGGAGCCAATCGATATCGTATCTTCTGTTCTGGGTAGACATAATGCTGGTCTTTTGTGTGTTTTTTTATTTCAACATCTCCGCGATCTCGGGGCGTGTCTTTTCGATGTAGGCATAGTCGAGCTTCAATCCCATGGGTTCAAGGGCTTTCCCCATCATGTCATACACATTTTTCGATTCGGCAAATGACCCGGCCACCGTCAGGGCAGGGGTGGCGCCGTATTTATTTTTGATCGTCTTGTCCGCGCCTTTGTCCAGCAGCATACGAACGATCTCGGGTCTGCAGAAAAATGCGGCCGTGTGAAGGGGCGTAGACCCATCGTTGTTCTGGAAGTTGATGTCGGCACCCGCATCGATGAGGATTTTGGCTTCTTCCGTCTTGCCAAACACGGCTGCGCTGATGAGGGGACTCGATCCGCCGAACGGGTCTTTCTCATTGATATTGGTGCCGGCGGCAATGTGTTGCTTCAACGCTTCCTGGTTGCCGGTTAACACGGCCGTATGGATATCGACATCCGGGGCTTTTACGCCACTTTCTTTCTTTTGGGAACTGCCTTGTGAATTGCAGGAAGCAACCAGGGCGATCAAGGCCAACCCGGTCACGGCTATGACCCAGGATGCGGGGTGCGTGCGATTTTCAGTTTTCATATGCTTTTGTGTTTAGTTTTTTTGAATAATTCAATGACCCAAAGAACGGCCCAACGGAAGGGCGGGGCTAAACACCTTTGCGGACAAAACCATCAAGTTTGCGGGATTCGATATAAATTATGACGCAGGGATATAAATTTTGATGCAAGTCGACCCTGAAAAGGGTAAATTGAGGCTGTTTGCGACACCAGAAACCTCCCGCGCTCCATGGCTGAGTCCCTCCTCCCAGAAAGTGATTTCCTAATCGAATTGACCGCCGTCGTGGAGAAAAACATCGCGAACGAGCATTTTGGCGTGTCCGAGCTGGCCGACGAAATGAACATGAGCCGGTCAAACCTCCTGCGGAAAGTAAAAAAGGAGACGAAGCTTTCGGTCAGCCAACTGATCAACCAGGTTCGGCTGAAGCGGGGCATGGAATTGCTCCGGAAAACATCGCTGAATGTCTCCGAGGTTTCCCACCAGGTGGGGTTCAACAGCACATCTTATTTTATTAAGTGCTTCCGCGAATACTATGGCTACCCGCCCGGTGAAGTCGGCAAGCGCGACACCACGACGCCGGCCGAAACGGCGATTGTTCCCGAATCGAACCGCGAGATTCCCTTCCCTCGCCAGCAGCGGAAGCTAGGGGTTGTGTTGATCGCAGGCGTTGTTGGAATTTTGGCGATTGCCATGGCCGGATACTTTTTCTGGCCCGGAACAAATAACAACGGCAAAGGACCGGAAAAATCCATTGCCGTGCTCCCCTTCAAAAATGACAGCAACGATTCCTCAAACGTCTACCTGGTCAACGGTCTGATGGAAGCCACCCTGAACAACCTGCAAAAGATCGAAGACCTTCGCGTGATCAGCCGGACGTCCGTTGAGAAATATAGAAATGCTTCCCGTTCCATCCCTGAGATGGCGAGAGAACTGAATGTGAAATACTTTGTCGAAGGCAGTGGCCAGAAGTTGGGCGATCGCATTGTGTTGAACATCCAGTTGATCGACGGCGAAACGGACAAGCATTTGTGGAGCAAACAATACCGCCGCGAGGCAAAAGATATTTTTGAGTTACAGCAGGAGGTCGCCAAAAACATCACGCAGGAAATCGAAGTGATCATCACCCCCGAAGAAGAGCGCCGCATCGAAAAGAAACCGACCGACAACCCAGAGGCCTACGACGACTTTCTGAAAGGCAAGGAACTGTTCTACCGCAGCGGCCCCAAAGACCTGGAAGCATCCATCCCGTGGTTCAAGAAGGCCATCGAAAAAGATCCCAAATTCTCCCTCGCCTATGCCACGGCGACCATGGTCTATTATTACCTCGACATCTTTAATATAGAGAAACATTATACGGCTGAAGTCGATGACTATGCCGAGAAAGCGATTTTGTACGATGCCCGCTCGAGCGAAAGCATGATCGCCAAGGCGCTGTCGTTTGCACAAAAGCATCAGTACGAGCTCTCTATTCCTTACTTCGAAAAGGCACTGGAATACGATCCCCGTTCCGGGCTGGTCCTTCACTTCCTTACGGAGTTCTACAACATCCATGTGCCCCATCCCCCCAAGTACCTGGAGTATGCAATCCGGAAAGTGAAGGCCGACAAAGGCGCAGACTCCGCGACGGTAAGCTTTGGCTATTTCCATCTCAGCAACGCCCTCCTGCAAAACGGGTTTCTCGATGAGGCCTTGAAATACAACGAAAAGTCATTGCAGTTGAACCCGAAGAATTTTTTTGCCGGGTATGTAAACGACTATATTCTCTACGCCCGGGACCGCGATCCGAAAAAAGCCGAGGAACGTCTGCGCAAGCGATGGAAGAGGGGAAGGACGCGATTTGATATTTTACAAGAGGTTGGTAAAATGGACTTCATTCAGCGCAATTACGCCGGCGCCGCGTCATGTTACGACAGCGCCGTGGCTACGATGAAAATGTTCGGCCTCGATATTTTTCAGCACGAATACCTGAGGTTTGGGGTGGCTTATGTGTTGACCGGACAAAAAGAAAAGGGTGAAGACTATATTCGCCGGTTCAAAGACTATGCCGATCATAACCAAACCATGTACAAGGACCTTCAGATGTCCATGTACTACTCCTATAAAGGCGATGCAAACAAAGCGATGGAACTGTTCAAACGCTTCACCAACGAACAGGACAACTTCCTGTACTGGCTCCTCCTCCTCCCCACCGACCCCATAGCCGATAACCTGAAAAAGCATCCCGAATTCGATGCGGTCATGAAAGAGATCGAAAGGAAGTATTGGAAGAAGCACGACGAGATGAAAGAAAAGTGGGAAGAGGATTTCAAGGATATTTGATTCGCCCTGCAATGATGCTATTGAGAAACGGAAGCTATCAGCGATAAGCACGCGAGGCCTGTATTTTTGACGTGAACGTTCTTATTTCGAAAGGGGTTCACTTATAAGCTTCAGAATAAGTGCCATGAAAAACATTCCCGTCAGACATATTAAAGCCACCCCAAAAGAAGCGAATGCCTCTGATGGCTTTAGCATCCGCGACGTTCGCGGTTTGCTGAACGGGAAGGACATGGTTCAGGAGCTTCACCGGCATGATTTCTTTTACATCCTGGCGTTGAAAAAAGGAGCCGGCCATCATGCGATAGACTTTACATCATATGACGTTCGCGACCACGCTGTTTTCGTTATGCGCCCGGGCCAAGTGCACCAGCACACCCTAAAAGCGGGAAGCACGGGATACCTGATGGAATTCAGGAACGATTTCTATCACCCCAACGACAAGGCCTCAAACCAGCCCCTGCGCAAGGCAAGTGCGACGAACTTGCATCAGCTGGATGCCAAAGGGTTCAACAAGTTATTTCCGTTGTTGACATATATTTTTCAGGAGTATAATGAGAAAGAGGAGGGGTACGGGGAGGTGATCAAAGCAAATCTCGGCATTTTCTTTATCGAACTGATTCGCCAGCATAGTAAAGCCCCCTCGAATGGCGCCAATACCTATACACAGGAACGCATCGAGAATTTTCTAGAACTTTTAGAAACGCACATTGCTACCCACAAGCAAGTGGCTCAGTACGGCGAGATGATGAATCTTTCTCCCTTCCAACTGAACGCTATCACGAAAGCAACACTGGGCAAGACGTGTTCTGAACTGATTAACGAACACATCATCCTGGAATCCAAAAGATATCTGCTGGCAACATCAAACCAGGTAAACCAGATTGCCTACCACCTGGGGTATGAAGACGTTTCTTACTTTATCCGGTTCTTCAAAAAGCATACGGGACATTCCCCCGAGGCATTTCGACACAATTTCAGATAAGTCCTGTCAAACTACATTTTTGTCCTATCCTGCAGAGGGCTATGGAAACTACTTTTGAGAAACAAATTTCAAAAAGTAATTTCTTGCCTATGAAAACAAAAGCAAAGTTGATGGCATCCTTAAAAATTTGGGTCGTCATCTACCCATCGATCACGTTGTTTCTTTATCTGTTTGGTGAAGCATTGTCCGGCCTGCCCTTGTATCAGAGGACCCTATTGCTGACCCTGTCGTTAGTTCCCTGGATCGTATTTGTTGGCGTGCCCTTGGTAGATTTAATCGTTGGTCTGGTTTCACCGAAAAACGAAAAAAGATAAAAACGTGTTGTACAACGGTCGAGGCAGGGTTGCAGGGCAGCCCTTGCTTTACCCTTTCAAACATAAATTTTTTCAAAATAGAATCGAATGAAAGAGAATAAACATTTTGACGTGATCATTGTTGGAGGAAGTTACTCAGGACTGGCGGCAGGCATGGCGTTGGGTAGGGCACTGAGAAGAGTTTTGATCATCGATAGCGGTAAACCCTGTAACCGGCAAACACCCCACTCGCACAACTTCATCACCCAGGACGGAAAAACACCCAACGAAATTGCGACCCTGGCAAAACAGCAGGTGGAGAAGTATGACACCGTAGCATTCTTCAACGGCTTGGCAACCGCCGGGAAGAAAACCGAAAAAGGCTTTGAGATTCAAACGGCATCCGGCGAAACGTTTGCAGCAAAGAAAGTGATCTTTGCGACAGGCATCACGGATATTATGCCCGACATCGCCGGATATGCCGAATGTTGGGGCATCTCGGTTATTCATTGTCCGTACTGTCACGGCTACGAAGTAAGAAATGAACGAACGGGAATTTTGGGCAACGGCGAATATGGCTTTGAATTCTCCAGTCTTATTTCAAACTGGACAAAAGATCTCACCCTCTTCACTAACGGCCCATCATCGTTAACCGCAGAACAAACTGCGAAGATTAAACGTCACCATATTAAAATCGTAGCATCAGAAGTTGAAAAGCTGGAACATATACAGGGGCATCTTCAAAAGATCATTTTCAAAGACGGCACAGTCACCAATTTGAAAGCCTTATACGCGCGCCCCGCCTTTAAGCAACATTGCACTATTCCAGAAACGTTGGGATGCGAACTGACCGAGGACGGGTATGTGAAGATCGATGCTTTTCAGAAGACTGCGATCCCCGGAGTTTTTGCTTGCGGCGACAACACCACGCGCATGCGTTCCGTGGCAAACGCAGTGGCCATGGGCACAGCCGCCGGAGCGATGGTGAACAAAGAAATTATTTTTGAAACGTTCTGAGTAACGCGGCCTACACCGGCAGCGCTTCGCTGTGCGGCTCGGACTTCAACCGGTGGAGGTTGTCGATGGCCGCGCGCAGACGCTTGTCCACTTCCAATGCCAGGTCATTCAACAAGGCTGTGCGGATTCCCTTGTCCAATGCTTCCAGGGGATTCACCGCCGTGACTTCCACCTCGCCATTTTCATGCTCCTGGACCACAACGTTGCACGGCATCATGATGCCAAGATGCGACTCCAGGCTGATGGCCTTGTAGGCGAACTGGGGATTGCAAGCACTCAGAATTTTATAGTTTCTAAAATCGATGCTTAATTTTTGTTTGAACGTATCCTTCACATCGATGATGGTGATCGTACCGAATCCTTGCTGCTGCAGATTTTTTGTGACCTTTTCCATGACGTCCTGAAATGGAAGAGTCAATTTTCGGGAGTAGTAGGGCATGGCTTTTTTTCTACGAATATAACCCTGATTTCGGTGATAATCTCCTGAAAGATCGTCGGTGTTCGGTCTGATTCTTGTCAGCTGTTTTGATCGGCCAAGTTTACATTTTACAGTAGACAAATTGTCGCACGCTGCCCCCAACTTCGGGGGTGATCTTGAGGTCATTTTTGGAGTGGCTCGGTGCGGTGACATCTACAGAGAATTTCGTCATCGGTCCGGATCAAAGAATTTTTCAATTTCGAAGAAATCAGATAACCAGGAGCCGCTACCGGGTCAGCGGAACATTTGATAAGTGACCAATGTTTTTTGTATGAAGCAAAATTGAACTGGACAGAAAAGAAACAGGCTTATGTTCTCATTGAAAGACCCGTGGTCGCGACCGTCATCCAACCGGGAGGACCACACAAAATATCGCCCGGATTTTTCGCAGTCATTGGGCACGATTGTCGTGATGGCAATCATACTAGCTGTTTTGTCGGGCTTTGTCTGGGCATTGGTTGAATTTATAAAAGTAAAATTGCGCTAAGTTTCGGCGCGACGTAAAAAATAAGGACCGCTCAAAAACATTATTTTGAGCGGTCCTTGATGTCGGTTGATTTTCGATCAGGCGATCAGATGTTTCTCTTGGGCCTTTTATTTGCTTTCAACATATTTTTTGAAGTTGTTCAGAATCGCTTGCCAGCCTCCTTTTTGCATCTCTTCCGAATTTTCGGTTTCCGCGTCAAACGTGACGGTTAATTGGGTTTGATTGCCTACGGTGTCAAAGTCAGCGGTGGCCTTTCGGTTGTCGGGCATGGTATACGTAAAGGTCTTTTGGTCGATCACTTCATCATAGACCGCTTCAAAATCAAATCCAAAACTGCCGTCTTTGGCTTCCATGGTTGCGCTGTACTTGCCACCCACTCTGAGATCATTTTCTGCTTTGGGGCAATGCCAATCGTCGGAGGCAAAATTCCACTTGGTGATGTGCTTCGGGTTGGTATAGTAATCCCAAACTTTTTTTCGGTCTGCCGCGATGTTCGCTTGAACGGTGAGTTTTACTGCATTCATTTTTTTTAAGATTTTAGGGTGTGTAGATTATTTGATCATGGGAAGATACCGGTGCCGGTTGTCGAGGATCACATAGAGATTGACAGCCAGCAGTGCTAAGGCAATGGGAAAACCCGAGGGTTCCGTAATCGTGTTGGTTAAGAGAATGCCGATCAGAACCGGGAAGATGACCACGGCTCCCAGCGCGCGGGTCTTTGGAATAATGAAAAGGACACCACCCAGAATCTCCGCAAAACCAACCAAGGGCATCAGCCAACCGATTGTCATAAACGCATTCCAGGCTTCTACCGTCTTCTCCGGTATGTCGTCGGGCATGGGCATGTACTTAAAAAATTCATTCAGCCCCGCGTTGACGAACATTAATCCGAAAAGCAGGCTCACCACAAAAATGATCTTCTGTTTCATGGCCTTCTATTTAGTTAGTGTTAATAACAAGTCATCCAATCTTTCCAGCGTGGAGGTCATTCCTTGCTCCATTCCCATGTTTATGACCGTTTCCAAATCGGTCAGGGACTTATAGGTGACGATCGTTTGAACCAGAGCATGTTTTGCAAGGTCTTGAAAGGTCACATCCCATTGGGCACGGGGAAGTTCTGGATTGACGTTGCCATGGGGGTCAGAAAATCCATCGAGCGCCGTATAGTTGTCAAGGGGCCGTATTTTCAGATAATCCAAACGACCCCAATATTCTGTTCCCGAGGGCTCAACCATAGCGTAGTGCCAGTGGCCTCCGTCTCTGAAATCCATCGATTTTGTTTTTACGGTAAGGGGTTTCGGGGCAAACCACTGGTCCAGCAGCTCGCTTTTGGTGTGCGCATCCCAAACCAATTGGCGGGGTGCCGCAAATTCACGCCGAAGGGTAATCGTGTTTTTTACTTTGTCGACCAGGAAGTCGAATTGTAAGCTATTCGTCATCTTTTTTTATTTGAAGGTTTGATAATACATTATCCAATTGATTAAAGCGGGACTGCCAGATCGCCCTGAATTGACCCAGCCACTGATCGATGTCTTTCATCTTATCAGCTTTCAGTTGATAAAAAATTTCCCGCCCCTGCTGACTTGCTTCGATCAGCTCACATTCATTTAATATTTGAATGTGTTTTGAGATGGTGGGTCGTGCTGTCGCAAAGTTGTCGGCAATAGCGCCGGCGGTCATGGTCTGCGCGGCAAGCAAAACAAGGATGGCCCTCCGGGTGGGGTCGGCTATTGCCTGAAAAGGATCTCTTCTAAGTTTCATCCCAAAAATCGTTTTGTTTCTATTATGAAGCCATTTGACTACAAATATATACGTAGCCATTTAACTACAGATGCATTTTTTAGGATTTTTTTTAGGAAATGGAGCTAGATTCTCTCCTTTTGATCAAAAAAATGGTGATTACGTGCTTATTATCAATGAATTATAAAATAAACAAACCCCGAAAAGGGGTTTGACAAGGTGTCGCTACGATAGCCGATTGGGTTCTCCTGGAAACAGTGATTTTTGTTCCAGGGCTCACGAATGGAATCTCAGTGGATGTTTGTCGCCCAAATCAAAGGTAAAAATGACGTCCTTCATTCCGCGCGAAGTATCGCGTTCGGCTTTGTAACGGCGACGCGAACAGATTGATAGGCGACCGTCGCAAAGGCGAGCACGATGGAAATGACTCCCGCGATGACAAATGGATAAATCGATAGCGCGGTGTGATAAGCAAATGTACTTAGCCATTGCGCTGCAAAATAATATGCCAAAGGACCGGCCACTACCGTCGCGATGAAGACCAGGGTCAAATGATTCATCGTTGAAGCATAAAATAAGGACGAAGAAGATGCTCCGAAAACTTTCCGGATGGAATATTCTTTGTTCTTCATCTCTACCGTAAAGGATGACAGACCAAACAATCCGAGGCACGCAATGACGATGCCGAGCCCTGCAAAAAGTTTGAACAGTGTTTCTGTGACTTCTTCCGTGCGATACAGCGATGCAAAATCATCGTCCATGAAGCTGTAGGCGAATGCATCCTCCGTATTGAACTGTTTCCAGACTTTTTCGATGGTGGCGATATTTTCTTGCACATCACCCTCGACACGGATCATTATATTGTTGTAGAAGAATTCGGCATTTCTTCTCTGTATCACAATGGGGGCCACTTTTTCATGAATCGATTTAAAATGAAAGTCCTGTACGACACCCACTACGGTAGCACCACTTTTGTTGATGCCCTTAATGCGTAAACCAATCGGATCAGTTGCAAACAACCTGGCCGCTTCTTCATTGACAAGCAAAGAGGCCGTGTCAAGCTTTCCGTCAGGGTTGAAATTCCGGCCCTTTACAAGGGATATCTTCATGGTCTCCACAAAATCAGGGTCAACGCCAATCGAATGAACGAGTACCGGACCGGTCGAGGTTCGTCCCGGCCAATCGATACCGCCTGCCCCGATAACTTGTGTCAGATTTTGATCTGCCGCACAAATTGATCTGATACCGGGTTGAGCGAGTAATTCCGCTTTAAATGATGCATATTTTTTGGACCCATTGTGAATGCGGATAATATTTTCCCGCTGATAGCCGAGATTTTTGTTCCGGATGAATTGGAGTTGAGCGTAAACCACGAGCGTCCCGGAGACGATCATGATGGAAAAAGTAAACTGCAGTACGACAAGGGACTTCGACAAGTATCCGCCGCCCATGTTTGTCGCCGGGACGCCTTTGATCAATGAAGAGGCTTTGACCGACGAGAGAACAAAAGCAGGATAGATTCCCGACAATATTCCGGATAGGATCATCGCTCCAAAAGAAATCAGCAAGGGCACCCCAAAGCTTTGGTAGTCGAAAGTAATGTGCTTTTGAGTAAGTGCGTTGAAGGGCTCCAGCGCCAATGCCGCCATCATCAACCCGATGCTCATGGCGATGGTTGCCGCGATCACGGATTCGCCAAGCAGTTGCATGACCAACTCAAGCCGAACGGCGCCAATGGTTTTTCTCACCCCGATCTCTTTTGCCCGTCTGATTCCGCGTACTGTGGCCAGGTTCGTAAAGTTGATGCAGGCAATGGCCAGAATGAAGATGGCCAGTACGGTAAAAATGATCGCATACTGTTTGTTTCCCTTCCCCGCAGTCTCCATGGAATAGGTAACTTCATCCAGGTGTATGGACGTCAGCGGTTGAAAACGAAGCGTGCCCTTGAACCCGGCGGTACGGGGATCGGCATTCAGGCGACTGATCATAAGCGTTTGCAAACTTTGTTGGACATCCGGAACGTAGCGGGTATCCTTAAACTTTACATAATGATATGATCCAAAATTTCCCCAGATGGCCATTTCAGGGGTGTACGGCATAAATCCTGTTACGAAATCAAAACGGATATGGGAGTTGTGGGGAACATTCTCGATGACCGCTGTTACACGACGTCCGTCTCGTAGCGTCTGACCGACAACATCGTGGTATTTTCCAAAAAGTTTTATTGCCAGATCTTTTGTGATCACGATGGAAGTTAAGTCTGACGGTTCCAGCGCCGTTGCCAGATTTCCTTCGATACAGGCAAACGAAAAGATATTGAAAAACGCCTGGTCTGCTGCAAGCCCCTGAGCATACACCTCACTTTTCTCTGAAGTCAGCGACTGCGACGGACCAAAAAACGAAGCTCGGGTAACATACTCGATCTGGGGATAATCATGTTTGATGGCATCAGAGAGTGCGTTGGGGCTAAATGCCGTATACAGGACTTCACCACCCATGTCTATCTTGCTGACGATCCTGAAAACCTTTTCGGAGTCTTTATAAAATCTGTCATAGCGATACTCATCTAATACATAGATCATCATCATCAATACGGTAGCCAGTCCAAGCGCCAGCCCGCTGATGTTGATGAAGGAATATCCCGCGTGCTTTTTCATTCCCCGAAAGAAAAACCGGAAAAAGTGGAAGGTCATGGGCGCATTGAACGAGGGCATGCCGTTTCTCGCAAGGATGCCAAGCCTGATAAAGTCAATGGCGTGAAGGATGACTTTGCGTCGCGCGCGTGCCGGCCCGAACCGTTGTACATCCACGTTAAACTGTTCGATCAGATCACCCTCGATCATCTCAAACAACTCCGCCGGACAAATCCAGCGAAGCATGACAAATATCCATTGGGGCAACTGTGGCGTTTTCATGAGCTATTTCAATTGAGGGATTAACTTCCATAAATGCTGGCGATCTTCCTTCATCGATTTCAGAAGGGAAAGGCCTGCGGCCGTGATGGTGAAAAATCGCTTTCGTCTTCCGCCGCGCTCGCTGGTGGCACCGCCCACGCGCGACTTGATGTACCCTTTGTCTTCCAGCCGATAGAGTGTCACGTGAACGCCTCCGAGATTTACCTGCCTGCTGATCTGTTCTTCAATTTCCTTGACGATAGCATTTCCATACGCCTCTTTATCCAGGATAGCGACTAATGTTAAAACCAGTTCCTCAAATTCCCCGAGATATTCTTTCGGCATTTCTATTCGATTTGTCTAACAAATATAAACGTATCCAGAAATATTCCAAACTTCGGTTTTGAAATCATCGCGTTGAAGATCGGATTTCCACCCGGCAACGCCGAAAAGGGATGTCGCAGGAGATAGTCGTTTCTACCGCTGATGTACGCGAGGAGGACATCCATAAAGAAAAGACTGCGATTATTTTCAAACGTTCTCACAAACCGTTATAATCGTATATTCAACACTTAAAAAACAGACTGGGAAGGGAGCGCCTGTTCCTAAACCAGTTTGCCGATTTTTTGATTTTGAGAACTAGCTAAACAAATCCCGGGACCGTCTGTATGCGTCGTGCTGCATTAATAATTATCCTGCTCTTTGGTTTGCGATTTTCTTTTGCACAGCAACCACCGGTAGTCATCCAGGTAGACGTCTCAAAGCCGATAGGGGAGATGACACCGTTCTGGTCCTTCTTTGGATATGATGAACCCAACTACACCACCCGAAAGGATGGCCAGAAGTTGTTGACAGAATTAAAACAACTAAGTCCTGCTACGGTCTATGTAAGAGCGCACAATCTTTTGACCTCGAAAGGCAAGAGCCCGGGCCCGGATCTCAAATGGGGCTACACGGATGCTTATAAGGAAGACAAGAAGGGCAATCCGGTTTACAACTGGACAGTTGTCGACAGCATCGTGGATACCTACATACAAAAGGGAATGAAACCGCTGATGGAAATCGGCTTCATGCCAAAAGATCTTTCCTCCAAGCCGGAGCCGTATGAACACACCTGGAGCAAAGGTGGCAATCTATGGACCGGCTGGACCTATCCGCCGAAAGACTATAATAAATGGAGAGAGCTGGTATATCAATGGGTCAAGCATTCGATTGACCGTTATGGAAAACAAGAAGTCACCACATGGCTGTGGGAAGTCTGGAATGAACCGGACATTGGCTATTGGTCGGGCACATTCGAAGAGTACTGCAAATTGTACGACTATGCAGCGGATGGACTGAAGCGTGCTTGCGCGGAGTGTACGATAGGAGGACCACACACCACCAGCCCGAGAAGTGATAAGGCGTATCGCTACCTCACCAATTTCATAGAACATTGTCTTCGCGGCAAGAACTATGCTACGGGAAAAACGGGAACGCCGCTGCAATACATCGGCTTTCATGCCAAGGGATCACCAGAATTCACCGATGGCCATATCCGCATGAATATGGGAGCGCAGTTGAAAGACATACAGAGAGCTTTTGAAGCCGTCAATTCGTTTCCTGAATTGAAAGACATCCCGGTCATTGTCGGCGAATGCGATCCCGAGGGCTGCGCGGCCTGTTCGGAAAAGAGAGATCCCAAATACGGCTACCGCAATGGAACGATGTATTCCAGTTATACGGCGTCATCTTTTGCCAGGATCTACGAGCTGATGGATCAGCACAAGGTGAATTTGAAAGGCGCCGTAAGCTGGTCGTTTGAGTTTGAAGATCAGGAGTGGTTTGCCGGCTTCCGCGATCTGGCCACGCACGGGGTCGACAAACCCGTGTTGAATGTATTCCGCATGTTTGGCATGATGGAGGGGAAAAGAATTTCGGTGCGATCGGACAATGGACGGACTGCCGCCGACATCATCGCCAAGGGTGTGACCGGACAAAACGACATCCACGCCATGGCAAGCACAAAACAGAATTCAGTTTGGGTAATGGTATGGAACTATCACGACGACAATGTAGCCGGTGCAGCTTCTCCCGTCGAACTGACCGTTGAGGGTATCGCAGGGCGCAAAGTTACGGTGCAGCATTACCGCGTGGACCAGCGCTTCAGCAACGCATTTGAAAAATGGAAGGCGATGGGCAGCCCCCAGCAGGTAACGCCCGAACAATACCAGGTATTGGAAAGCGCCGGGCAGCTGCAACTTTATACATCACCCGAATGGAAGGACGCCCCCGATGGAAAGGCAGTCTTGACCTTTGATCTGCCAAGACAGGGTGTTTCGTTGGTGCAGTTGACTTGGTGATCAAAGCCCCTAACGCGAAATCTCATTCGCAAGGTGGAGGCAATTTTCAGGAAGAAGCTTTCGTCCTTTTCCCCTTCCAGATTAGAAATCCGGTTATGGGCAGGCTTAGCGCGATCAGGCCGGCAAGGAACATGATAATTTTTCCCGGGATACCGAAAATACGGCCGGTATGGATTTCATAGTTTGATCCAAAAAATCGCTGTCCAAAAGACTTCTGCTCATACAATTCAGTTTTCAGCAGCTTGCCGGAATACTGATCGAAACTGAAAGTGCTTTGCTTTCTGAAACTGCGTGTTTCGTATCGTACACTGATGGCAATGACATCACTGCTATCCTGGGGAAACGTTACGCGCAGCACATCGATGGGTTCCCGATGGTGCACCTGGCCGGCTACCTCATCGTAAATATTCCGGGCGGATGGGTTGGACACAAAAGATGATTTCAGCTTCTGTTTTTTTTCGCCACCGGAGGCCATGCTGATCCCCGTGATGGCAATCAAAAGCAAGGGAAGCCAGGCATAAAGTCCAAGCATACGATGCCACTCATAATTTCTGCGTTTGGGCGGAAGATTTCGCTTCAGGGAAAGATTGTGCTTCCATTGTTTCAGGAGAGGAGGCATCCACAACACAATTCCTGAAAGCAGCATGGCTAAAAAGATACACACATTGCATAGGATAATAGTCTCTCCGGTTTTTCCCAACAGCAGTGTGCGGTGAAAAGACAGAATGAGCGAAAGCCAGTCTTTCGAAGTGTCGCGCACACCGAGAATTTTCCCGTTGTAGGGATTGACGCCTACGATCTTTTTATCTCGTGTATAGCATTGGGTTGCCTTAGTGGGATCGCCATAAAACCGGATCTGATTCAACTTTAGCTTTGCGTCATATTCCCGTAAGGATGCTTGCAGTTGAGAAACACTTAGCTGTGGCTTATTTTCTGCTTCTACATACAATACATCGTGTTGCGTTGCATAACGAAGTTCGTCTTCGAAAGCCAAGACACATCCGGTTAGGGCCACGGCAACTAAAAGGGTACCGGAAGTGAAGCCTAACCAAAGATGGACACGTTGTATTGCCTTGCGAAAAGCCATAGCCTGGTGGAGTATCGGTGGATTAAAATTTGAACGTTATATTCCCCGTGATCCGGGTGGGATTTTGTGCCGCGAGCCGGTAGGACCAGTATTTTTCATTCGTCAGGTTGTCTACTTTAATGCCCAGCCTGTACCGGGGCTGATCATAAAATACGGAAGCATCGAGCACGGTATAGGAAGGCACTATGAATGCGAAAGTCTCCGTGTTGCTTTGGTAAGATTCACTTCCATAAATACCACCGAAGCCAATGCCCAGGCCCTGAGCGCTGCCATTAACAAAGCGGTAGCTCACCCAAAGGTTGGCCATGCGGGGAGGACCTGCAGTGGTAGGACGAAGCCCTTCAACCGACGGATTGCTGCGCGTGTAGCGGCTGTCGTTGTAAACGTAGCCGGCCACGATATTCAATCCATGAACCGGACTGGCAATTACTTCGGCTTCGAATCCACGACTTACCTGTGTTCCATCTTGTATCGAAAAATTAGGATGATCCGGATCGTCTCGTGTTACATTGGTGACGGAGATATTGTAATAACTGAGCGTGGCAGCGACAACCGTCCAGTCGAGCTTCACACCGCCTTCGAGTTGATTGGCCCAGTTCGGTTTGAACGTGCTTCCGGAAAAGTCAGACCCGCTAACATTGCTAAAGCCATTCATATAGTTACCAAATACCGACACCTTGTCTTTCACCAGCTGATACACGGCTCCAAACTTTGGCGACAATGCGGTTTGATTATAGTTGCCGGCGGTGGAGTCCTGGCTGGGATAGTAGGCTCCTTTATTCATGTAGCGGTCTATTCGCAAACTGGCCATGGCGAGCAGCCGGTCGGAAATGTTCAGCACATTGGAAACATAGGCGCTGTAGGTGTTTTCGTTCACGCTCACAAAGTTGACATATTTGGCTTTGGCAAATAAGGGCGCTACATTTTGAAGCGTAAAATTATTGTACGCCGCACCCGGCTTCTTGAAATTTAACGCAGGCATATTGACGGACGCATCGTTGCGGGTGGAGCGCAGGCTGTAAAAATCAACGCCGGCTACTATGCGGTTTCGCATGCCAGCAATTTTGAAATCACCGATAAAGTTCTGTTGGATGTCGGTTCCGTAGTAAGGATATTCCTGGTTCGTTACAACTTGTCTTAGTGTGCTGTCGCTTAATATGGTCAGGGCGACCACATAGCCATCAGACGAAGAGCGCGTGCGCGAGAGCAGGGTTTGTGACGTCCAGCTGTCGGAAATTTTGTATTTGGCCTGGCCGTAAATATTATACTGCTGGGTGGTATAGTTAATGGTATTATTGGCAAAGGATAAGTTGTAAGGAATACCCAGGTCGACCACGTTGCGAGCCGTTCCCTTGGTAAAAGGTGTTACGCGCGTGGGAGAGGTGGCCTTGTAGTAACTGATCTCGGCATCGAGCGTCAGCGTCAGTCGTTCGCTGGCTTTGTACGAAAAACTGGGCGCAATCATAAAGTTTCGGCTGAAGCCCGCATCCTGAAAACTTCGTTCGCTGTGCAGGGAGGTGTTGATCCGCAGTAAGGCCGTCTTATCTTCACTCAGCGGTGTATTCACATCAAAGGTCAGGCGATTGAGATCCCAGCTGGCAGCCGAATACGATACTTCTCCCTTAAATGTATCGAATGGTTTTTTGGTCACGCGATTGAAGAGTCCACCGAAGGAAGACAACGTACTTCCAAATAAAGTAGCCGAAGGACCTTTGATGACTTCGATGCGCTCCAGGTTGGCAGGGTCAACGGTGGCATAGGTAAAGCTTCCCACTCCGTTGCGCACCAGCTGCGGCGTGGCGAAACCCCTGGAAATATTGCTTGACCTGCCTTGGTTTCTTACTTCGGAGATACCTGCTCCCGGAACATTTTTGAATGCGCTGTTGTAGTCGGTCACCACCTGCTCTTTCATCAGCTCTTTGCTCACCACCGTGTAGACCTGCGGGTTCTCCATGTTTCCAAGCGGCATCTTGGAAATATCGTCGCTTTCTTTTCTGGCAAACCGGTTTCCTCCGCCGACAACGGTCACTTCATCCAGTGTCATGGAATTTTCCTGGAGTTCTATTTTAATGTGCGCTGCCCCATCCGGGCCAACCGATACCGCATGCGTTACTTTTTCGAAACCCAGCATGGACACTTCCAGGTGATATTCACCGGCGGGAATGTTGTTAAAGCTGAACTCACCATTGGTACTGGTTAGGGTACCTTTATTAAGTTCCTGAATATAAACGGATACCCCTGGTGCCGGCTGGCCATCGCTGGTCATTACGATACCCGTGAGGTTGGCTTTTTTCTCCTCTGGGTATCCTGCCAGGGCATCAACCTTGGCGAACAGTAAAAGAGATGCAAGTAGACAAAAGAGCTTAAAACGGGTGATTTCGCGGTTTTCAGACAAGAATTTCATTATTCTTATTTAGATCAATTACAAATAAACAGGCGCGAAGATAAAAAAATATCCCAAAAACCTACCCGACTCCAATCTTAAGATGACATAGATTTTGACTTACGGCAGGTTCATACGTTTGCATTGCCGGAGGTATGTGAATTATTTATAAGGACGTGGCTTTTCGATAGCGGCTAGCGCATGCGGTAGGTCTGAAATCTCCCTGGTGAACCCTATAAGGCGGGCATCAGAAAACGTTCAGTGTTGTGCTCCAGGAGCCGGGTTGACATCATCCGCCAGTGTAAGTTATCGCTGGCTGTTGTGCAGACTTTAGTAGGGAATTGCTGGAGAATGTTGCATCATGGTAATGAATCCATCCGGACGGAATAATATTTATCCTCCTCGTATAAATCGTCCATTCAATACTTCGCCAACCTCAGGTAGCGAATCGAAGTGTCGTCGTGCACGGTCAGGGTGTAGTAGCCGGGGCTGAGGTCGTGGACGTCGACTTCGGTGATTTCCTGGTGTACAGAAAGCTGCTTCATCATTCGACCGCTCACATCCAAAATCGAAACCGTGGCGGGGTAGTGGGTTGCTCCGCTTATTTGGAGCGTGAATGCGCTCTTGGCCGGATTGGGATACAGGGTGAGTCGATTGCTGATCTCTGCGTCGGCTGCCGTGACGAGAAAGGGATCCGACGAAATGCTGCATCCCACCAGGTTCCACCCCT
The DNA here is from genome assembly GCA_036525235.1 of Chryseolinea sp. GTDB lineage: Bacteria > Bacteroidota > Bacteroidia > Cytophagales > Cyclobacteriaceae > Chryseolinea. Next base: position 48,614 of record DATDAV010000053.1, read on the forward strand.
CTACGCGGTAGCTGCCGCTTTGATTTACGGTAATTTCTCTTGCGGTGCCATTGGCCGTTGCAGGAATGGCTACGTCGTTAAGATACCATTGATATTGCGCGGCGCTGGTGCTTTTCAATTTGTTTGCCGCGAATTCGATCGTGGGCTTGGGAGGAAGCGGGTTGATCTTGATGGCAAGGGAAACGGAGGTGCTGCAAAATCCGTTTTGTGAAACTTCGGTGAGGTCGATCTCGCCGTCTCCTTTTTCAGATTGCCAGGTAACGGTCATAGACTGACCTGGGTTGGGTGGAAATGTTCCGCCCGTTACATCCCAATCCGGATGAATCGCTTCCGTGGTATAGGCGATCCCGCGCGTGGCACACACGGTAGCCGGTCCATCGATGACGGGCTGTGGCCGCTGATCGACTTCGACTACGAGCGCGACAGTCGTTGTACAGCCAAAGTGTTCCGAAGCGATCTCGTCGGTGAGTGGGTTTGAGCCTGGTGCGTTCCATTTCACGGACACGGTGGCTGTATTTTGCCCCCCGGTAATCTCTCCACCGGCAACGGTCCAATGATGATGCACAGCGAGAAGATCCGAGACCGTATAAGATTCTGCGCCGGTGCATACTTGATCGTTGCCGTCAACGAAGGGGTGCGGCATTTTGTCGACGACAATCAGCAGCGTGTTTTTCTTGCTGCTACTATTGGATGCGACCAGCCATGCGTCGCCGGTGAGATCCCAGCGCACCGAGATCTCGTCCGTGCCCTGGCCGGTCACGATGGTGCCGCCCTTTATTTTCCAGGTATAGCTGCCCGCGGGTTCGGCGGTGTAGGTATAGGTTGATTCAAGACACACTTTGTCGGGGCCGTTCAGCCGGATGAACTGCGCTTGTGTTTCTGCGGCAAATGCCGAACCGCGAAAGCCGGCATCGATGGTTTGTACGCTCCAGTGCACCGGGCCACTGGATAACCCGGTGATCTTCCATACTTTTCCTTTTGCAATACCGGGGTCTACGGTTCTTCGCTGGCCATCGGACAGGTCGGCATTGGCGTTTATGATGTCCTGCGTTTTGGTTTTTGTGCCGGCGTAGACCTGGTACGACAGGGCTGCTGCAGGTGTTTCGGCATCGCTACCGTCTTGCCAATACAAGTACAGGGTGTTGTTGTATACCGAGTCGCGCAATTGCGTTGGCGGCGCCGGGCCGGTGTTCTTTTTGTCGACATTGTTGACGACCAATTTTCCCTCCAGGGCGAGATCGAGGTCGTTGTCGTTGTCAAAATCCACGGCGTCGAGATAGTGCGAACCGGAGTACATCAGTTCGGTTTGCATGTCGGTCAGATTGTTTATTCCCTTGTTGAGAAACACGTCCAGGCCGGCGTAGTATCCGTTGGAGGTGGCCACATCGGCCACGCCGTCATTGTCAAGGTCGGCGACCACGGCGCTGCCCGATCCATCGGGACGGTATAAGAATGAATTGTTTTCAACACCCGTAAAGATCCCTTTTTTAATTTCATAAACGCGTGTTGTCGGAATGCTGCTCCAGGCGCCACGCTGGTCGCCCGATACAACCAGGTCGAGGTCGCCGTCGGTATCCATATCGGCCCAATTCAGATCACCGCCAATGATGCCTTTGAAGTCGCCAACGGCTTCGGCAAATGTCCAAGCGCCGTCATTGCGATATACTTTTAAAAGTGCACCAAGGTCGTCGTTGCCTCTCCATCCGGAGACGGCTACGTCCAGATCGCCGTCGTTGTCGTAATCGCCTGTCGCCAGGTTGGCATCGGTAAATACCATGGGGAGAGCGAACTTCTTCTCAAAATTTCCATGGCCGTCAGAACGATAGAGTGCCGATCCTTCTCCCGAAATGGTTTCTGCCATCGCGTTCATGGCGATGTCCAGCCAGCCGTCGTTGTCAAGATCCACCCATCGCGCTTCGCCATAATAGGTTTGAGGCAACTGTGTTTGCGAAGAAGGCAGCAAGGTAAAGGTCCCGTTGGTGTTCGTGTAGATGGCCGTAGCGCTTTTGCGATCGAAGATGTCGGCGCTGATCCAGCCCATGAGCAGGATGTCCAGGTCGCCATCGCGGTCATAGTCACCCCAGTCGCACGAACCGAGGTTCACGTTTATCAACGCGGTGCTCTTCGCTACGAGCGATCCGTTTTGATTCTCGTATAGAATGGTTTGTGGCACGCCACTGTTGGCGCCCGTGGCCAGCAGGTCGAGATCGCCGTCGTTGTCGTAGTCGGCCCAATCCGAGTCGCCGGAAGTGAGGGGAACAAATCCGGGGAAGGGATATTCGGCAAACGGAAAGGCCTCTCCCAGGGTGGTGTTCTTAAACCACGAAAGGCCATAGCCGCCGATACCAAAGAAGTCGAGGTCGCCGTCGTTGTCCAGGTCCGCGTTGCCTGTCAACGTAAAGTTGTAGTTGGAAATGGGATATTGGAGGCGCACGCTCTCCCGTTGTGTGAATGTGCCGTGGCCGTCGTTCTCCATCATCTTCAGCTCGGTGTAGCCCAACATCAGCAAGTCTATATCCTTGTCGCCGTCGTAGTCGGCCGGTGTAGTCAGGTGCTGATAGTCAGGATCCAGATTCGGAACGGTTTGCTTCTGAAATTGCAAGCCGTTGTTTTGCAGATAGACGTTTAGCTCGTCTGTCTCCTGGGTGGTCAGGTCCACATCGCCATCGCCGTCGTAATCGGCCGCCGTGAAATTCGCAATGTTGGTCCCGGACAGGA
>DATDAV010000054.1:0-1180 GCA_036525235.1 Chryseolinea sp.
CGTGCATTTAGAGAAGATTAGGCGATAAAAGTAAGTTAACTGAGACTTTTATAGTGGTATTTCAAATTTTGAACTAAATTACTAGCAATCAAGATTGATAAATGAATTATTGTTATTTTAATACTCAATTATATCACGAACGTTTAATTGCTGTAATACATTGTTGTAATAATTTGTTACTATGGAATGCCACATTTATATTCTTAGTTTGGGTTGCATTTCGATTTGTTGCAACGCACAATCGTCAAAGCATCGATCGTCGGAGCATTTCCGGCAATTTGTAAACTCATATGCAGGACAAAAGGAGAAGCAGATGGCCACTTTAGAAGGCGGCGCCTACGACGACGTTTTGTTTGGCTCGCGTTTTGACGATTTCATCCGCGCCCATGGCGGTGATGATGTTGTCTTTGGCGGGCAAGGGAATGACTCGATATTCGGGGATGACGGCAACGATCTGTTGTTCGGCGGAAAGGGCGATGACGTCCTGTTTGGCGGCAACGGTTCCGACATTCTTTTCGGGGAACACGGCTCAGATGTGTTGAGCGGTGGTGATGGAAGTGACGTTCTGTTCGGTGGCGCAGGAGACGATGTTCTCCAGGGCGGTGCTGGATCTGACGTCCTGTTCGGCGATGCCGGGAGCGACGTGCTTCTTGGCGGTGCCGGCAATGACTTCCTTTCAGGCGGCGCAGGCGACGACGTTCTCGTTGGCGGTGCCGGAAATGACGTATTCCTGTTCAACGGCGGCGGCGGTAACGACGTCGTGCTTGATTTTACCCCTGGTGAAGACATCCTCCAGATCTCCAGCGGTATCAACGGTCAGGACATTCATTCTGCTGACGACCTGGCGTCGCGTATCACGCAGGTTGGCGACAATGTTGTTGTCGATCTCGGACATGGCGATTCCGTCACTCTCGTGGGCGTCAGCGCAGACGAGGTTACCAGTCATCCGAGCGACTACTTCGTCGTTCATTAATAGCGAATATGGCGTGCCCTGCTTCCAGGCCGGGCACGCCTTCTTTCCGATGTGAATGAAAGGGTAACGTATTGAGCCTCGACCATTCGACGGATATTGCAGGCGACACAGAGAACATTTCGATCTCGCGTCTCTGTGCGGATGTTGCCGTACTGATTTGGGATCTTCCTGGCGCAACCCGAACCTCGACAAAATGCACGCTGGTAA
>DATDAV010000055.1:0-37994 GCA_036525235.1 Chryseolinea sp.
ACGAGCTACCAACTGCTCCACCCCGCGATATATTTTTGTCGAAGCCACGTCCAGGCCTCAGAATGTCAACTTTTTTACCGGATTTAAAGTTTCCGCACGCGGTTATTTAAATGGTTCGCAAAAGTAGGTCGCGCACATTTAAAAAACAAGTTACCTTTGCAAATCATTATGGCGGAAACAGGTTTTAAGTCGGGTTTTGTGAGCATCGTGGGGAAACCCAATGTGGGCAAATCGTCGCTTATGAATAAGCTGATGGGCGAAAACCTGTCGATTATCACGGCGAAGGCACAAACGACTCGCCATCGCATCATGGGTATTCTCAACGGCGATGGCTACCAGGTGGTGTATTCGGATACGCCCGGCATCCTGGAACCCAAATATTCTTTGCACGAAGCGATGATGAGCTATGTGAAAGTTTCGCTGGAAGACGCCGATGTGATATTATTGGTGGTGGCCCTCGAAGACAAGTTTGAGCCGGAGTTGTTCGAACGGTTTCTCAGGATCACTACACCCATCCTGCTGGTCATGAATAAGATTGACAGGGCCAAGGGTTCGCAGGTGTTGGATAAGTGCGCGTATTGGAAACAGACCTTGCCCAACGTCCGCGAGGTGTTGCCGGTGTCGGCGGTGACGGGTGAGAATGTGGACCAGTTGCTGCCCAAGTTGCTGTCGTTTATGCCGGAGCACCCGGCATTCTTTCCACAGGATGAGTATACCGATCGCAGCGAGCGGTTCTTTGCTTCGGAAATTATTCGAGAGAAGATCTTTCTGAACTACGAGCAGGAGATTCCCTATAGCAGCGAGGTGTCGATCATGTCTTTTAAAGAAGAGCCCGACATCATTCGCATCAGTGCCGTCATCTATGTGGAGCGCATGTCGCAGAAGGGTATCCTTATCGGCAAGGGCGCGAGCCTGATCAAAAAGGTGGGGATCGAGGCGCGGTTAGCCATGGAGCAGTTCTTTCGCAAAAAAATATTCCTGGAAACTCACGTAAAGGTGGCCGACAACTGGCGCAAGCAGGCTTTTAAGCTGAAGCAGTTCGGATACCTGGAGTGATCATAATTTATTATTTAAGATGTCAAATATTGTAGCAATAGTAGGTAGGCCTAACGTGGGCAAGTCCACGTTCTTTAACCGGTTGGTGGAAAAGCGCCAGGCCATCATGGACAACGAGGCAGGCGTTACCCGCGATCGTCACTATGGGTATGCCGAGTGGATCGGTAAGTACTTTACGGTGATCGATACCGGTGGGTATGTGACCGGCTCGGAAGACAAGTTCGAGGCCCAGATCCGCAAGCAAGTAAAGCTGGCCATCGACGAGGCCACGGCCATCATTTTCATGGTCGACACCCGCGACGGTATCACCGGGTTCGACAAGGAGTTTGCCAACATCCTGCGCGCCTCCAAGAAGCCCGTGTTTGTGGCGGCCAACAAGACCGACACACCCGACAAAGCCATGCTCGCCGCAGAGTTCTACGCGCTGAGCCTTGGCGAGATCTATCCGATCTCCTCGGAGAACGGTAGCGGTACGGGCGAACTGTTAGACGAGGTGGTGAAGACCTTCGCTTCCGAAGGCGTGGAAGATCCCGACGAGGGCATCCCCAAGATCACCATCGTGGGTAGGCCCAACGTGGGCAAGTCTTCGTTCCTCAATGCCTTGTTGGGAACAGAGCGCAGTATTGTAACCGATGAGGCCGGTACTACGCGTGATGCCATTCACTCGTACTATAAGATGTATGGCAAGAACTTCATCTTGATCGATACAGCGGGTGTTCGAAAGAAGGGAAAGGTGAAGGAAGACATTGAATTCTATTCCGTGCTGCGTTCACTCCGTGCGTTGGAGGATAGCGATGTAGTGATTATTGTGATCGATGCAGAGCGCGGGTTGGAAGCACAAGACGTGAACCTGATCAGCCTCGCCGAACGGCAGGGCAAGGGTATGGTGCTCATGGTGAACAAGTGGGACCTGATCGAGAAAGATTCAAAGACATCAGACAAGTTCAAGAAGGAGATCGAGGAGAAAATTGCCCCCATCGACTACCTTCCGATCGTTTTTGCGTCGGTTTTGACCAAACAGCGCATTTTCCAGGTGATCGAGAAAACGGTACAAGTTTTTGAGAATAAGACCAAAAAAATACCCACTTCGAAGCTAAATGATGCCATTTTGCCCGAAATCGAGCGTCAGCCGCCCCCTTCCATCAAGGGGAAGCACATCAACATAAAATACATAACGCAGGTAAATGCCCGGTTTCCATCGTTTGTTTTCTTCTGTAACCTGCCCCAGTACATTCAGCCTTCGTATGAGCGTTTCCTGGAAAATAAGATGCGTGCCGTGTTTGATTTTGAAGGTGTACCCATACGGTTAATCTTTAGAAAAAAATAAATTTTATTACCCCCCAGCCCCTGTGTGGGCGATAACTGTTATATTTGCGGTGAATTTTTTAAAACCTGTAAACTATGAAAAAATTGATCGCATTTGTAGCCGTATGTGGCTTCGCTTTGGCTTTTGCTGCTTGTGGCAAGAAAGCTGAAACTGCTACTTCCGACGTAGACTCTGCTGCTGTTGAAGCTGCTGCTCCTGCAGCTGTGGATTCTGCTGCTGCTGACACTACCAAAACTGACACTACGAAAGTTCAGTAATCAATCTTAAAGATTGAGACGAAAAGGCTTTAGGTTTCTAAAGCCTTTTTTATTTTGCCTCCGTTATGACGGCCGACAAGGTTTTTACCATCCTGCAAACGCATGTTCCACCCCCGGCGCTAGAATACTGTTTCAACCTCTGGAAGCAAAGCCCCTTCGAACTCAAGATCACCAGGAGCCGTCAGACCAAAGTGGGCGACTTCACCAGCAAGCACACCAAGGCCCACCCCAGGATCACGCTGAACAACGATCTCAATCCCTATCTCTTCCTTTTGACCTATGTGCACGAAGTAGCCCACCTCCGTGTGTACCTCGCCCATGGGGCTAGGGTTGACCCCCACGGCGAGAAATGGAAGACGACTTTCACCGATTTGACGGTTCCTTTACTCTGGGAAAGTGTTTTTCCTGAGGAAATCTTACATGAACTCCGCCGTCACATGATCAACCCCAAGGCCAGTTCTTTTGCCGACACCGACCTGACAGCCGCCTTCCGTAAATTCGACAAGAATGCCCAGTCCATGGCCGTGCTCTCCGACATCCCGGAAGGCAGCATTTTTCAATTGCAGGGGAAGTTTTTTATCAAGGGCAAGCTGCGGCGCACCCGTGTGCTTTGCAAGGAATTGAAGTCTAAACGCGATTACCTGGTGCCTGTAGATGCGTTGGTCAGCAACGTTCAGTTGAGTCTTCTTTGAACGAGGCTGTTCACCAAATCAAAAAAATTCAACGGTTGCAATGTGCGCCACTGCGGGATCTGCAGGGTGCCTCCCATGTTGATGTAGCTGTCGATGTGGTATTTCTTGAATTCTTCCAGGATGAAGTCGGGAAACGAAACGGCGGCGATCCAGCCGTCTTCTACTTCTTCGAACCATTCCTCATAATAGCTGTCGTCGGAACCGTGGAAGTTGAAAATGTTTTCGCCGATGAGAATGAATTTGTTGATGCCTTCGTTGATCATGATTTCGAGCAGGTTTCGCTTTAGCGTCATGATGTCGTTGTGGAGGGTGTCGTTCCATTCGCCGATGAATTCGATGACGGCGAATCCCTGGAGGTAGTCGGCGTAGAGAATTTTTACGTAGAGCGTTTCCGACCCGATGGAATCCCAGGCGGGGTCGATGTAGTAGCCGTAGATGGTTTCGGAATAGACGTCGTGGTTATATTGCTTGCCGTGAAAGGGCGAGCGCTCGTCGTCGGCGGGGTCGTAGTATTTTAGCCAGTTGTAGTAGGGTTCGATGTCATGCATGGCGACGGCTGTCTACAGCCTTCCTCACAGAACCGTGTTGGTGCAACAATTGTTCGGCCTCGGCATAGGGAATTTTCAGTTCGTCCATCACCATTTTCACGCCGCGGTCTACCAGCTTTTCGTTGGTCAGCTGCATGTCCACCATTTTGTTGCCCCGCACGTGGCCCAGCTTGATCATGACCGTGGTGGACACCATGTTGAGCGTGAGCTTTTGGGCCGTGCCGGCTTTCATGCGCGTGCTGCCGGTAACAAATTCAGGGCCGGTGATCACCTCCACGGGGAAGTCGGCCTGTGCGGCAACGGCGGAGTTGCCATTGCAGACGATGCAGCCAGTGGCCACCCCGTTGGCACGAGCGTCCTTCAGGCCGCCGATCACGTAGGGCGTGCGGCCGGAGGCGGCGATGCCGATGAGCACGTCTTGTTGATTGATGGAATATTCTTCCAGGTCTTTCCACGCCTGCGTGGGATTGTCTTCTGCTTTTTCCACGGCTTTGCGGATAGCGCCGTCGCCGCCGGCGATGATGCCGATCACCCGGCCGTGGGGCACGCCATAGGTCGGGGGTATTTCCGAAGCGTCGACCACGCCAAGCCTGCCGCTGGTGCCGGCGCCGATATAAAACAGGCGGCCGCCGTGCTGCATGCGGTCGACGATGGCGTTGACCAGGGCTTCGATCTGAGGGATCGCCTTTTCGATGGCCAGGGGCACGCTCTTGTCTTCGCGGTTGATGTTGGCCAGCAAGTCGTGCACGCTCATGTGCTCCAGGTGGTCGTAGTGCGATGCGCCCTCGGTAGTAGCCATGGCTTTTAGTTCAGATCTTTCTTGTGAAACAAGGTGAGGCCGGCAATGGGACCTTCCAGGATATTCTTCACGGTGATGCCTTTGTCGTTGGCCACCTGGCGAAGAATGTCGCTGAAGTAGAACGAGATGGAGCCCGTGAAGTGCACCCTGAGATTTTTATAGTTCTCGTACTTCATCACATTGTTCTCGTAGAACTCCGAGAAGCTGTTATAGACGAGTTCGTAGCAATACGGCTCTTTGAGGTGTTGGAAAATAAATTTGGTGAAGCTGGCCAGGAAAGCGCTGGGGCGCTCTTGCTGGTAGACTTTCTCCAAAAACTCTTCGCGGGTGAGCGGGAAGCGCTCGTGGAATTGCTTGCGCAGTCCTTCGGGCATTCTTTCGCGCAGGTAGTCTACCAAAAACTTCCGGCCGATGTTGGCACCCGAGCCTTCATCCGCAAGTATCCATCCCAAGTTAGCGACGTTACCAACAATGTTCTGGCCGTCATACAGACAGGAGTTGGAGCCGGTGCCCATGATGCAGGCGATGCCGGGCTCGTGGCCGCACAACGCGCGCGCCGCTGCCAACAGGTCCCAACCGATCTCGATGTGGGCTTCGGGAAAAAATTCCAGGAATGCGCTCTTGATGGTGAGTTGATTTTTCATTGACGACACGCCGGCGCCATAGAAAAATATTTTTGTCACGGGATGCTTGATACGGGGGAGCAACACCTCGTGTACATTCTTCTTCAAGTCTTCGATGGGCTGATAATAGGGGTTGAAGCCCGGGGTGCCGGCCTGATCGATGGTGCCATCGGCTTCCAGGAGTCTCCAGTCGGTTTTGGAGCCTCCGCTATCTGCTATAAGAATCATTTGCTAAAGGTAAGTGTATTTCGTGGGACTGAGTTAGACTACATCGTTATCGTAATATCAACACAAAGCTAAAATTTGTATTTAACAGAAAAAACAGAACTGGACAATGTGTTCGTGTGCGAACAGATTTTTTCGATCAGTGTTTCAACTTCCCGATGACCGTGAAGCGGTCGAACACATTTTCGGTGTGTGGGGCGTCCTTCAGTTCGTCGGTGAGGTCCTGGCCGGCCCAGTGTTCATAATGTTTTCCTCGCAGCCACAGACGCGAGCGTGTGACATCATAGATAAGTCCGTTGTAGGCTACCCACACTTCGGGCTTGTCCTGCCCGTTGCGCAGGGCCAGGTAGGCGCGTGTGTACTCAGGGAGATTGTCCATTTCACCTTCCAGCCGTTAGGCTGTTGTAGTCCTTCACGATGGTATAGAGAAATTCGGAGGGCGGCAAATCGGATTGTATGCCCAGCATGCTCTTGATCTTTTCGGTGATGATCTCTATGGGTTGGTAGGTGCCATGGTCGCGGTTGGCGTCGAGGGCGCGCTGGATCACCTCGATGTCGCGCGTGCTCAGTTGGACCACCTGTTCAAATGTTGGAACATAGGTTGCCTCGGGCACGATGAATATGTCGTTGGAGTTGATCTCCTTTTGTTCTGCCAGTTTCACCACCGTTGTCCCCGCAACAATATCGCCGAGGCGTTGGCCCTTCCCTCCGACGGCGATGATCACCACGGCCACCACACCACCGAAGATGCCAAAATCCACGATGCAGAACAGCCACCGGAAAAGGTAGCCACCGATGGAGGCGGGTGTGCCGTCGAGACGGATCACCTGTATTTTCATGGCGTGCTTGCCCGGGGTTTGGCCGTTCATAAAGATCTCGAAAAGCAGGCCGTAGAACATGAACGGGAACGCGAGGAATATCAGGCCCAGGGTGATCAGGAGGGGCTCATTTTCAAATGCTTTCATGCCCACCAAAAGGGCTATGACCAGCAAGACATAGAGAAAAAGTATGAGCCGGTCGATCAGGTAGGCTACGATTCGGTCGCCGATACTGGCCAGCGGATAATCGATAAAAACATTTTGTGTGGTGCGTACTCGAATGGTTTGCATCGCCTTCTATTTTTGTGCAAATTTCAAATTAAAGCATTAACCATGAAATTTACTTCTGTCCTGCTGGGAATAACCGCTATTGCCCTTATGGCCTGCCAGGAAAAGAAGACGGAAACCGCTTCCGATGAGGCGCTCCGCAACCAGGCCCGGGAGCTGGCCCAAAAATTTATTCTTGTCGATACCCACGTAGACTTCCCCGAGCGGCTCCAGGAGATCCATTTCCAATTGGCCCCGGAAAACCTGGGCATCCCTGTAAACGATGAGAAAGGCGACTTCGATTTTGAACGGGCCCGCAAAGGCGGCCTCGACGCACCTTTTATGTCCATCTACATCCCCTCGCGCTATCAAAAGCAAGCCGACAACGGCAAGGGTTTGGCCGATTCGCTGATCACGATGATCGAAGGCATCGCTACTTCCCTTCCCGACAAATATGCCCTGGCCAAAACGCCGCAAGACATTGAGGCCAACACCAAGGCCGGCAAAATTTCATTGCCCTTGGGCATGGAAAACGGCGCACCCCTGGGCGATAAACTTGAAAATGTAAAGTATTTCTATGACCGCGGGATCCGCTACATCACACTGACCCACGCCAAGAACAACCAGATTTGCGATTCTTCCTACGACAGCACGACCGTTTGGAACGGACTCAGCCCCTTTGGCGAAAAGGTGGTCGCCGAAATGCAACGCACGGGCATCATGGTGGACATTTCACACGTTACCGACAGCACATTCTTTGATGTGATCCGCATCGCCAAGGCGCCGCTGATTGCATCGCACTCGTCGTGCAGATTTTTTACGCCCGGTTTTCAGCGCAACATGTCGGATGACATGATCAAGGCGCTGGGCAAAAATGGCGGCGTGATCCAGATCAATTTTGGCGCTTCCTTCCTGGATTCATTGGCGCGCACCAACATCGTCCTGCTGGATACCGTGGAGAAAAAATTGAAGGCGCAGGGTCTTAACTCGCGCGACTCGGCTGCGCAACCGGTCATCGACCAGTATTCGAAAAATCATGTGGCGCTGTATTCGGATGTGGAGCGTGTGGCGGATCACATCGACCATGTGGTGAAGCTCATCGGCATCGACCACGTGGGCATCGGTTCTGACTTCGACGGCGTGGGCGACAGCCTGCCGCTGGGCCTGAAGGACGTGTCGGAGTATCCGAATTTATTCTATGTGTTATTGAAACGCGGATATACACCTGAAGACATTGAAAAGATCTGCTCCAAAAATGTTTTCCGGGTGTGGAATGAAGTGATCGCCGCTTCACAGGCGTCGGCGTCTGTGAAGTAGGTAAAAAAAATAATAACTCTGCCTGCGAGGCGGACATGAAACAAGTTATCCAAGCGGTGGAACAATGAAGGAGGCGGCTTTTATAAAACAGAACAAATCTCGCTGGGAGGAGTTCGAACACGTTGTCAAAAATCAGCAGCAGGCACCGCCCGACCGGCTGGCCGAATTGTTCATCCAGGTGACCGACGATCTTTCGTTTGCACGCACGCAATACCCCGACAGCCGCACCACGCACTATCTGAATGCGCTCGCCAGCAAGGTTCACCTGGAGATCTATAAAAACAAAAAAGAAGAGCGCAACCGTTTTGTCACGTTCTGGAAATACGAATTGCCCGAGGTGATGTATGACACGCAAAAACCTTTGCTGTATTCCTTCATCATCTTTATCGTGGCCGGCCTCATCGGCCTGGTCTCCGCCCGCTATGACGACACGTTTGTGCGGCTCATCCTGGGCGACGGCTATGTGAACATGACGCTGGAGAATATCAAAAACGGCAACCCCACCGCCGTGTATGGCGATAGCGGAGCGCTCATGATGTTTTTCATGATCACCATCAACAACATCTACGTTTCCTTTCGCGTATTCGTGTTCGGGATTTTAGCCTCGTTGGGAACGGGATTCAATTTGTTCTACAATGGCTTGATGGTGGGTGCGTTCATCATGTTCTTTTTTCTGCAGCAACAATTGGGGCAGGCCCTTCCGGTCATCATGCTGCACGGCACCATCGAATTGACGTCGATCGTCATTGCGGGGGCAGCCGGGTTTGTGATGGGCAACAGCTTGTTGTTTCCCGGCACCTATTCGCGGTTGGATTCTTTCAAAAGGGGTGGCAAAAGAGGCCTGAAGATCGTGATGGGATTGGTTCCCTTCTTTGTCCTGGCCGGATTTATCGAGTCCTTTGTCACCCGCTACGCCTTTATGCATTGGAGCCTGAAAACTTTTATTATATCGCTTTCGGCCCTGCTCATGGTTTACTATTTTGTCATCTATCCCCTACGCCTCAAACGCCATGGAAAATTTTAAAGCAATTGAATTTCATCGCACACGCGACTTCAGCAACAAGGTGAATATTACGTTCGAGTTCCTTCGTCAGAATTTCAAAGGTCTCGGCAAGAGTCTCTTGTTCATCGCGGGGCCGCCCGTTATCGTTACCGGTCTGATGATGGGCTCGTTCATGACAGATCTGCAAACCCTCACCAGCAGCATGACGCGCTTCGGCTCGCCCGACATGGTCACAAATTCCTTTAACACACCCACCTTTTGGCTTCAAATATTGTTGATGGTCGTCTTCTCGGTCGTGAGTTCGGTCATGGCTCTGTCCACCATCAACAATTACATCGTCCTCTACGATGAGAAGAAGACCAATAAAATTGAGTTCAGTGAGGTTTGGGAGCGCGTACGCAGCACGTTCTGGATGTATTTCGGCACCGTGTTTTTCCTTTTCCTGTTGCTCATTGCCGTATATCTGGTCGTTGTCATCGTTATGATTGTGTTGGTCAAGATATCGTCGGGTCTTGCCGTACTGGCCGGTTTTGCCGTATTCTTTTTTTTATTCTACGCGATAATCGCTGCTTCGCTCACGTTCATTATACGCACCTATGAGAAAATGGGATTTTTTGAAGCGATCGGCCGCTCCTTTATGCTGGTGCGGGGCAAGTGGTGGAGCACGTTCGGCCTTCTTTTCGTGCTGGCCCTTATTGGAGCCGTCATTTCCTATATATTCGCCATCCCCTACTATGCGCTTGCCATGGTGAATGCACTGCATAGCACGTCGACCGAAACCTTTGAGGAACCTTCATCCAGTATGGGTATCCTGTCCGTCGTCTTCTTTTCACTGTATTACATGGTACAAGTCCTGTTGAGTTCATTGCCGAACCTCGGCATTGCGTTCCAGTATTTTAACTTGGTCGAACGCAAAGAGGCGCCGGGCCTGATGAAGCACATCGACAATCTGGGCACCGAAGGACCTGTTTCCTCACACGAAGAACAATATTAAAAAATCTTAATAATAGCGGAAGAACGTGAAACGGATCGCGGGCCTTGTCATTCTCTTTTTGTCGTTTACATCCCTTGCTTGTGCCCAGGACGATTCCGTGGAGGTGAATACAGACTCCATTCGCTCAGGGGGCGACAGCCTTTTTCAACAGGGTGAAAATCTTTTCTCGGAGGAAGAGGACGATGAAGACGATGATAAAGTTTTTAACGCTCCCCCGGATTCCGCCGCCGTAACCGCGCGGAGTTTTGATGGCGAACAGATAGAGGAATTAAAAAACGATCCCGCGTTCCAATACCAGAAACCCGCCACGGTGGGGGAAAGTCTCTGGGACCGTCTCATGAGCTTTTTGGCAGAATTCTTCTCGTCGCTACTTCGCAACGCGGTGGGCACCAACTGGGGCCGTGTGATCACTTTCCTCGTGGGCTTTGGTCTCGTCATCGTTATCATTCTTACCATCTTGCGAATCAACGCCTTCCGCATCTTCTACGCCGGCGAAGGCGCCAGCACCATCCGCTATGGCGCGCTGGATGAGAACATTCATGAAATGGATTTTGAGAAACTAATCCGCGAGGCCGCTGCCCGAAACGATCATCGCGCCGGGGTGCGTCTCATTTTTCTGTATGCCCTGAAAATACTGGCCGATAAAGGCTTCGTCCATTGGGAGCAGGGCAAGACCAATCACGATTATCTCACCGAATTAAAAAATGCAGAACTCCACGACGGATTTAACGAGCTGAACTATTATTTCGAATATGCCTGGTACGGCAATTTCAACATCAATGCCACCATGTTTTCGACCGTACAGAAAACGTTTACCACCTGGAGGAGCAAGCTAGCGTAGGCGGTTTATGAAAGATTGGAAATACATACTCTACATCTGCGTGGCCTTCGGATTTTTCCTGGCAGTGAGATTACTCAGCACCAAGCAGCATGACTGGACCATTACCTTTGCGCAGGAAGACCAGAATCCCTATGGCGCCTACGCATTCAATGCCGTGTTGCCGGCGCTGTTTCCGCAGGGCATTCATCACACCTATAAAACCGTCTACGAACTAAAGGATTCCCTGCCGAAGTCGGCCAACATATTGATCGTTGCGTCCAATTTCTCCGGTTCAAAAGAAGACACCGATGTTTTATTGAATCATGTGAACGGAGGCGGCTTCGTGTTCATCTCCACGCATTATTTCTATGGCCACTTTGGCGACACCTTAAACCTAAACACGTCCGACTTTCTGTTTTCAGGCAACAACAACCTCTTCAACCAGGACAGCAGTTACCTGAAGTTCACCACACCGGCAATGGACACCACGCAGCATTACACGTTCCGGACGAACGACATCCACAACTATTTCACCCGGTTCGACACCACGCGCACCACGGTGATCGCCCGCAATGAATTGAACCAACCGATCACCCTCCGCGTGAAGTGGGGCAAGGGCAGTTTTATTTTGAACAGCACACCCATGGCGTTCACCAACATCCATCTGTTGGACCGGCAAAACCATCGTTTCCTTTCGAACACACTCTCTTATCTGCCACCCGATCCGCTTTGGTGGACGGAATATTATCACCTGGGCCGCCGCGAGATCTCCACGCCATTGCGTTTTATCCTCACCACCGAACCGCTGCGATGGGCCTATTACATCACCCTAGTGGCGCTGCTGGTGTTCATGGTCTTTGAGATGAAGCGCAAGCAACGCATCATCCCCATCATCAAACCCCTGGCCAACACCACGCTGGATTTTGTGCACACGATCGGCAACCTGTACTACCAGCGGGCCGAACATAAGAACATTGCCGAAAAAAGAATTCATTATTTTGCAGACCAGCTTCGCTCCCGCTATTGGCTAACCCACATCGTGTTCGACGAAAATTTCGTCCACACGCTGACGCAAAAATCGGGAAAGCCGGAAGCAGAGGTTCGCGCGCTGGTGAACATCATCACCCACATTCAAAAGAACAAAACCATTTTGGCCGACATATTGATCGAGTTTGACGAACGACTGGAAAAATTCAATCGCTAAACGCTGTGAACGGCGGCCACAACCTCAAGAAAAAAACACATCATGGAAGAAAATGTATTTGAAAGCCGGCTCGACCTGCGCGCCCTCAACGAAAGCATCAAAAAGATAAGAGATGAAGTGGGCAAGGTCCTCGTGGGCCAGGAGCAAATGGTGGACCTCATCATCACCGCCATTCTCGCCGACGGCCACGTGCTCATTGAAGGTGTTCCCGGCGTGGCGAAGACCCTAACGGCAAAGCTGGTGTCGAAAGTGATCTCCGTAAAGTTCAGCCGCATCCAATTCACGCCCGACCTGATGCCTTCGGATGTGTTGGGTACGTCCATCTACAATGTGAAGAACTCCGCGTTTGAGTTCAAGGCGGGGCCGATCTTCTCCAACATCGTGCTCATCGACGAGATCAACCGCGCTCCCGCCAAAACACAGGCGGCCCTTTTTGAGGTGATGGAAGAACGGCAAGTGACCGTGGACGGCACCACCTATGCGATGGAGCCGCCCTACATTGTGGTGGCCACTCAAAACCCCATCGAACACGAAGGCACCTATCGCCTGCCCGAAGCGCAGTTGGATCGTTTCCTGTTCAAGATCCAAGTAACCTACCCCTCGTTCGAGCAAGAGGTTTCCATCCTCGCCGGACATCACCAACGCAAAAACACACAACCCCTGACCGGCGTAACCGCCGTGCTCTCGGCCGACGAGATCCGCAATTATCGCGAAGTGGTCCGCCAACTTCACGTAGAAGACAACGTGCTGCGCTACATCGCTCAGATCATTCACGAAACCCGCAACAGCCCAGCGCTGTTCCTTGGAGCTTCCCCACGCGCCTCCGTGGCCATCCTGAACGCCACCAAAGCCTACGCCGCCCTGCACGGCCGCGACTTTGTGACTCCTGAAGACGTGAAAGTGATTGCTCTCCCCGTGTTGCGCCACCGGGTGATCCTCACTCCCGACAAAGAAATGGAAGGCGTCACCACCGATGACGTGGTGAAACAGATCGTGGACAAAATTGAAGTGCCCCGCTAGTGAAACTGCTGCGCGCGCTATACCTCAACAACCGCCTCTTCATCGCCCTCGGCGCGGTGGTGGTCGCATTCATCGTCAGCTTCATTGCCGATGCGTGGACCCTTGTGCCGAAAGGTTTATTCTATCTCGTGCTGGCCGTGATGGTCACCGACATCATCCTGCTTTTCCGCACGCGGCGCGGCTTGCACGGCTATCGCTTCACACCGGAAAAACTCTCCAATGGCGACGACAACGAGATCCGCATCCACCTCGAAAATTTCTATGTGTTCAAGGTGGTGCTGCAAGTGGTCGATGAGATACCCCACCAGTTCCAACGGCGCGACCTCACCTTCCCGCTGGAAATTCCTGCGGGTGAAAAGAAGGTCATCAAATATTTTCTGCGTCCGACGAAACGGGGCGAGTATTCGTTCGGCGCGGTGAATGTGTTTGCGCGTTCGCCCCTCGGATTTTTCTCGCGACGGTTTCGCTTCTCCGGCGATGCGCTGGTGCCAGTTTATCCGTCCTACATCCAGATGCGCAAGTACGAGTTGCTGGCCATCTCCAACCGTCTCACCGAATACGGTATCAAAAAGATCCGCCGCATCGGCCAGAACATGGAATTCGAATCCATCAAGGAATATGTGAACGGCGACGACTTCCGCACCATCAACTGGAAAGCTACGGCGCGGAAGAATCATTTCATGGTGAACCACTACCAGGACGAGCGCTCGCAGCAGGTCTATAGCCTCATCGACAAGGGACGCGTCATGCAAATGCCTTTCAACGGGCTGAGTTTGCTGGACTATGCCATCAACGCCAGCCTCGTCATCTCCAATGTGGCCCTAAAAAAATCGGACAAGGCCGGGCTCATCACCTTTCAAGACCGGATCGGCACCATGTTGCCGGCCAGCCGCCAGAACAACCAGATGTTCCAGATCCTTGAGGTGCTCTACAACCAGAAAACCGCCTATCGCGAAACGGATTACTCCACTCTCTTTGCGCACATTCGGCGCAAAGTGACACAGCGCAGCCTGCTGTTGCTTTTCACCAACTTCGAATCCATCCACGGCCTCCACCGTCAGTTGCCTTATCTGAAACGACTGTCGCAGCAGCATTTATTGGTGGTGATCTTTTTTGAGAATACGGAAATGAAAAGTTTCCTCGAAACGCCCGCCGACAGCTTAAAGGACGTCTACTACAAAGCTATCGCCGAGAAGTTCAGCTACGACAAAAAACTCATCGCCAAAGAACTGTCCCAACACGGCATCCAGGCCTTGCTCACCGCGCCGGAACACCTGACGGTGAACACGATCAACAAATACCTGGAGCTGAAGGCCCGGGGCATGATTTAAGGAAACATTAAATCTGACGGTTTCGAGCATTTCTTTGTCGATCCCTTCTTACCTTTAATATCGTCCGGTGTATTTAATATTGGTTTAAAAAATTTGGCAGGCATGCAGGCTCGGCTGGCGACAACTTTTCTGGGGGTTCTCCTGTGCCTTTGCGCGCAGGGCCAGACTGGCAAAGTGCCGCCACAGCGCCTTGACCCCGCCCGCTATGTTCCTGGTTCGGTTTGGGTGAAACTCAAGCCTCAGTACAAGGGCATTTTTGAATCCAAATCCGCCACCGCACGAATACCCTCCACCATCCGGTCGGCTCAAGCACAACCTTTCGTGTCGCAGGCCGCGCAGCAAAAATCGCAGGGGCGTCTCGGCCCCCGCAAACTGAACGTCGACATTTCACTGTATTACCAACTCGCCTTCGACAAAGGCCGGTCGATGGATGATTACATCGAGGAGCTGTATGCTACGGGCTATTTTGAAACCGTGGAGCCCGAATACACGGTGTCGTCGCTAATGACCCCGAATGATGCCTCCATCGGTTCGCAATATTATCTCCAGGTGATACGCGCCTACGAAGCCTGGGATGTTACACAGGGCGACGCATCGATCGTGATCGGCATTGTCGACAGCGGCGGCGACCTGGACCACCCCGACCTGCAAAGCCAACTTTACATTGACCCGGCCGAGCCCCTCGATGGCCTGGACAACAACGGCGATGGCTATATCGACAACAACCGCGGCTGGGATTTCTCCGGCGCCAAAGCTTCGCTGGTGGGCACACCCGGGTTTATCGGCGACAATGATCCTTCCGTGCCTAAGGGAAATCTTTTTGGTCACGGCACCATGGTGGCCGGCTGTGCCGGAGCGGCGACAAACAACAGCATCGGCATTGCGGGCGTAGGCTTCAAAAGCAAGCTGTTGTTCACCAAGCACTACTCGGACGATCAGCCGGACAACGCCTCCTCCTATTCTTCCAATACTTATTTCGGCGTGTTGTATGCAGCCACGCACGGCGCAAAGATCATCAACTGTTCATGGGGCGGAAGCAATGCCAGCAGCATCGCGCAAGACCTCATCAACCACGTGACACTTGACCTGGGATGCCTGGTGGTGGCTGCCGCCGGCAACAGCAACGTAGAGTCCCCGTTGTATCCGGCGGCCTACGACAACGTGTTGTCCGTTGCGGCCTCCGATGAAAACGATGTCCGCTCTACCTTTTCAAACTACGGTGGCACGGTAGACATCACGGCGCCGGGCACCAACATCTACACCACCACGTTCGACAACAGCTATGGCCAGGACGGCGGCACCTCTTTTTCGGCGCCCATCGTCTCCGGCGCGGCGGCCCTGTTGTGGGCCGCAGATCCCTCTCTGACACCCTTGCAAGTAGCGGAGCAGTTGAGAATCTCATCCGACGCAACCCTCTACGACAAAAATCCTGGTTACATCAACAAACTGGGCAAAGGCCGCCTGGACATCGCCAACGCGCTGACCTTCCAAAGTCCTTCCATCCGCGCCAGCAAACAACTGCTGGTGAAAGACGATGGCACGCCCCCCGAGCGGCGCGACGACGCCAATTTGTATTTTGATTTTACCAACTATCTAAAAGCGTCGTCCAGTGGGCTAACCGTGACGCTCTCATCATCATCGACGTTCATTACCATTACGCAGGATGTTGTTAACCTGGGAAGCATCCCCGAGAATGGCAAGGTGCGCAACACCAACACGCCGTTCAAGCTCTCGCTATCGCCAACCGTGCCCATCGATCAGCCGATCGAAATCCTGCTCACGTTCAAAGACGGTGCCTATGAGGACTTTCAATTGTTAAACTTTGTTGTGCCTTCGTTTATCGACATCAATGAAAACAACATTACCACTACGCTGAGCGCTGCGGGCCGCATCGGGTTTTCAAATCCCGAATCACAAACCAATGGCTCCGGATTTATTTACAACGACCGGTCGCTGTTGTATGAAATGGGGGTGATCATGGGAACTTCGTCGTCGGTGTTGTTCAACAATGTGCGGGCGTTGAGTGGTCAATACGACCAGGACTTTACATCAGCAACCAAGATCATGAAATCGACACCCGGTACGCGGTCCTATTCCGAAGTGAGCGGCGCGTTTCAAAATGCTCCGGTTGCGACATCGGCATCGCTGCTCATTTCGTATCGCAGCCTGGTTTGGAAAAATGTGCCGTATCAAAATTTTGTGATCCTGGAGTACAAGATCAAAAACACCGCGGCCACAACGTTCAACGGTTTTTACATGGGCCTTTATGCGGATTGGGATGTAGAGAACAGCGGCGCCGGAGATCGCGCCTCCTGGGATGCCGGCACGCGCCTGGGCTACATCTATCCCGCCTTGCCTTCCACCTCGCCCACGGTAGGCATCCAGATGCTGAGCACAAAGGCCCAATACTATGCCATCGACAATGACCAGACCATTGCCGGAAATCCCTTTGGTGTGTATGACGGATATACCGACAGCGAAAAATTTGTCTCCATTTCCAGCGGCCTCACCAAGACCCAGGCCGGCAGTCCCACCACGGGCAATGATGTGAGCCACGCTGTGGCCTCGGGGCCCTACACCATCGGCGCCGGCCAGGAGATCACGATCGCTTTCGCCCTGCATGCCGCCGGCAACACGGCCGGTGCGATCACCAGCGCCAAGTATGCCGACTCCGTTTACAACTATACATTGAAAGCGCCTATGCCAACCGTTGCCGATGTGGAAGTCTGCTATGGTTCCAGTGCCCTGTTGCACGCCACCGGAGCAACCAAGTTCAACTGGTATAAAGATTTCACGGGCGGCAACCCCGTTCACACCGGCACCGACCTATCCACCCCGGGCCTGTTTAACGACACGGTGCTGTATGTTTCAAACGCCGACAAATCCTATGAAAGCCTGCGCACGGCGGCGCATGTGTTTGTGAAGTCCAACCCCACCATCACGGCTTCGCGCAGCCCCCTTTTGTGCGAAGGCGAATCGGTTACGCTTTCCGTAAATGCGGCCGATGAATATACCTGGAACACGGGCGAGAAAACACAAAGTATTGAGGTGAGCACCGCCGGCACCTACAACGTGGTAGTACGTGACAATGCGCTGAATTGTACTTCCCCCGACGCACTCACTGTGACCGTGAAACCCGTGCCCTCCGCATCGTTCACCATGTCGGACGATCTCGAGCCCGGTACACCCGTGCAATTTACTCCCGACCATACACCCGATGCCGAATGGTTTTGGGAATTTGGCGATGGCAACGAAAGCCGCGACGAAAGTCCGATGCACGTGTATGACGCCTTGGGCACTTACGAAGTTTCCCTTACCGTGACGGCGCCAAACTATTGTCAGAGCACCTCCATGCAACGCATTGACATCGTTACAAACGCTGAACATGGCATTGGGAATCAGCTCACGGCCCATCCCAACCCGGTGAACGCGGCCCTGGTGCAAATCAATTATCCGGGAAGAGAAAACGCCGTGCTCAGCCTCTTCAACTCGCAGGGACAACTCGTACTGGACGAATATGCCGCAGGCAAATTGAATGACTATCCCCTCAACCTAAGCCGGCTGGCCAACGGTGTATATACCCTGACGGTGACCACAGCCACCGGCGCATCGCGGACGTTGAAGATCGTGATCCTGCGCTAGGCTACTTTACTTTTGCAAATGACTTGGCCAGTTTGCCGATCTCTTCTGGTGACAACTCGCTTCCTGAACGCACCACCACGCGATAGCGGAATGTGGTGGATTCATCTTTTTTCAACGCCAGGTTTAGCTTCTCCGTGCCCTTGCTAAAAACTTCTTGTCCCAACGGGTTGGCGGCAAACAAACCATAGCCGCGGGCGTGCCAGTAGGTAGGATAGCCGGCATTTTTCGGGTGATCGATGATGGTGATGGAAACCGGCTGGCGGTTGATCTTCCCACGCAAACTCACCCAAGTGCCACGGGTGCCCCACACGTCGTTCCCTTTCTTTCCCTCGCTACTCAGGTATTCGCCGGTGACGCCTTCGTTGCTGATGGCCGGCACCGATGTGTAGTTGCCTTGATTGTCTACAAAGATCTGTGCTTCATCGGAAGGGTGTTCCAGTTGACGGGCCACGCGTATGCCGAGGAATCCATCCTTCACATCCTTGAATTGAACGGTAGGCGCCACGGCCGTGAGCTGGGTGGTGCGATCGATGATGAAGTTATTGTCTTCCACCTGGAACACATACAGTGTCTTTTCCTTCAACAGGATCTTGCCATAATGATCAACCCAATTCGCCGTGACCTCCAGCTTCGCCTTGTCCTTGCCGGGCGAGCTTTGCACCACGGACTGATGCACAATGCTGCCATAGTGCGGGCGATCCTTGAAAGGGATGGCCGTGGAATTGTTCCAGAAGTCGAGGCCGTTCACATATTCATAGTTCAGCCACATGCCCAGGTGATGGGGATGATCTACGCGCTCGCCCGGACGAGGTGCCATGGGCCATCCGCGCGTCACCGTGATGCCCCCCAGGGAGTTGATCGGATAGAGAATGGGCTTCATCGCCGAGTCGGCGTAGTAGTAGGAGGTGAGCAACTTGCCGTTGTACAGCACGTCGATTTGCTTTTTATCCATTTGATCGACGAGATGGAAACCATCGTCGGTTTTCTTTTGTGCGATCAGTGAAAGCTGCATCAACAGGAAGAAGAAGAGGAATATTTTTTTCATAAGGGATTAAGAAAAATTTCCTGCATTCCCGTCGCTGATTTTATTGCGACAGGAATGCAGGTATTAAAAAGATCGATCTATTAATATTTAAACGGTTTGCCGTTGGCGATCACCTCCTGCGTCTTTTCGTCGAAGGTGGCGCGGGAGCCGGTGTGGGCGGCGGCGGTGGACATGATGCTGGCAATGGCGTGTGAATATCCGGCTTCGACCGGCGCGTTGGGTTCCTGGCGGCTGCGCACGCATTCCATCCAGTTGCGCATGTGAGCCGAGGTGAGTGCGTCGCCGCCGGTGTTGGCGGAGGCCACTACTTTTTCGGCCGATGCGGTGAGGTCAAGATCAGGCAAGAGGTTGGCGTGCATACCCATGGCGCTGGCCATTTTTTCGGAAAGCCCTCCCTTGTTGGATACTTTGTTGGTATTCAAATTTAGTTCACCACCGTTGGCGTAGTAGATCTCTGCGGGATTTTCGTCGCCGTTGTGCATGCGCGAAGTGAAGATCACCTGGAAGCCCGAGGCTGGGTCGGCTTCCGGCCCATAGTCGAAGACCACGGTAGTGGTGTCCCAATTCTTGCGGCCGTCTTTCCATTGGTAGATGCCGCCATTGGATACGGCGCTGCGCGGATGTTTCAAGCCGCTGAACCAATGCACCGTGTCGATCTGGTGACTCATCCATTGGCCGGGCATGCCCGACGAATAGGGCCAGAACAAACGGAACTCCAGATATTTCCGGGGATCGAATGCTTCCACGGGACGGTTCATCAAAAACCGTTTCCAATCGGTATCGGCCTCGCGCAGTTTTTCCACCATTTCAGGCCTGCGCCAACGACCGGGCTGGTTAACATTCCACGAAAGCTCTACCATGGTGATGTTACCGAACTTGCCACTTTTTATAAAATCGTTGGCAGCATGATAGTTTTTGCCACTGCGGCGTTGCGATCCGATCTGTACGATCTTTTTGGATTCGCGAACCGCCTTCAGCGCCGCGCGATTGTCTTCCATGGTTTCGGCAAAAGGCTTCTCCGTATAGGTGTCGCACCCGGCTTTCACGGCTTCGATAGTGTGCAGTGCGTGCTGAAAGTCAGCCGTACTGATGATCACCGCGTCGATGTCCTTGGTCTTGTATAGCTCATCGTTGTTCACGCAGGCCTTGATGTCGTGCCCGAATTTTTCTTTTAGATAAGCTTGTCCTTCCTCGCGGCGATATTTCCAGATATCGGAAACTGCCACGATGTCAAAGTTGAGTTCTTTGTAGTGATTCATGAACGAGGGCAACAGCGCTCCCCTGAACCGGTCGGAAAAACCCACTACCCCCACCCGCACGCGGTCGTTGGCGCCGATGATGTTGGCATAACTTTTTGCACTGAACGCCAACGCCCCCATGGAGATGGCGGTGGACCGTTTGATGAATTCTCTTCGTGTACTACGCATACTGTCTTGGTTTTTGAGGTTAGGCGGTTATTAATATTTTAGATAATTAAAAATTTAAACGATTGAGTTCCTTCACGGCATAGTCGCAGGCCCGCGCCGTCAACGCCATGTAGGTTAGCGAAGGATTCACACAAGCCGACGAGGTCATGGCCGAGCCGTCGGTGATGAAAACATTTTTTACTTCGTGCATTTGGTTGAACGCATTGAGCACAGACGTTTTGGGATCGCGTCCCATGCGTGCCGTTCCCATTTCGTGATTGGCATTGCCGGGAAACGATGTGTTCATCTGCGTCTTCACATTTTTATAGCCGATGTCCTCCAGCATCTCGCCCATGGTCGAGGCCATGTCGCGCTGCATCGCTTTTTCATTTTCTTTGAATTCGGCATCGATGCTCAACGTGGGCCGGCCCCATTTGTCTCTAACGGAGGGGTTAAGCGTAGCGCGATTTTCGGCATAGGGCAGGCATTCGCCATAGGCGCCAAAACTGATCGACCAATCCATGGGTTGCTGAACGGCTTCTTTCAATGCCGTCCCTAAATGTGTGCTGCTGGTGAACGCCGACCATCCGGCGCGGGACGCGTCGCCCTGGTAGCCATAGCCGCGGATAAAATCTTTGTGTTTGTCTTTCAGATTTCTAAACCGGGGAATATAAATCCCGGTAGGTCTTCGTCCGAAATAATAGGAGTCTTCAAATCCCTCCACCGAAGCACTGGCGCCTGCTCCTTTATGATGATCCATAATGTTGCGCCCCACCTGGTCGCTGCCATTTCCCAATCCATTGGGAAAGCGATCGGAGGTAGAATTCAAAAGAATATGGGCCGTCGCCAGTGTGGCAGCATTCAAAAACACGACGCGGGCGTAATATTCAACCACCTCGTTGGATTCCGTGTCGATGATCTCCACACCGGAAGCCCTTCCTTTTTCCCCGTCATACAAAACACGGTTGACCAATGAATGCGGGCGCAGCGTCAGGTTGCCGGTGGCGAAAGCTGCTGGCAATGTGCTGGCGTTGGTGCTGAAATAGGCGCCATAAGGGCAGCCGCGGTGGCAGAGGTTGCGGTATTGGCATTGGCCCCTTCCCTTCACGGGCGCCGTCAGGTTGGCCGCGCGCGAAATGGTAATGGGCACGTCGGGATATTTTTTGGCCATGCGCTGTTTAAAATCCTTCTCCACGCAATTCATTTCCATGCCCGGCTGAAAGACGCCGTCAGGCAGGTGGGGAATATTTTCACGGGTGCCGCTCACGCCGATGAAGCGCTCGGCATAGTCATACCAGGGGGCTAGGTCTTTGTAGCGGACGGGCCAGTCCACACCGTGGCCGTCGCGGACGTTGGCCTCAAAGTCGAGGTCGCTCCAGCGGTAGCACAACCGGCCCCAGAGCACGGACCTTCCCCCGACGATGTCGCCGCGGACCCAGTCGAATCGCTTTACTTCGGTATAGGGATTTTCGAGGTCATTAATATAGAAGGCTTTGTTGTCGCCACGGAAGCTGTAGTGGCGGGCCTGGATGTGGCTATTTTTCCGGTCTTCGGCGGTGAGCTTGCCCCGGTAATCCAGTTGCCAGGGGTCCTTTGCACTGGTCGGATAGCTGGGATGTTCCAGGGGCTTGCCGCGTTCCAGCATCAGCACTTTCAATCCCTTTTCACAAAGCTCCTTGGCGGCCCATCCGCCACTAATACCCGATCCCACCACGATGGCGTCGTACGTATTGGCCGCTTTTGTTTTTCCGTTCAGATTCATCCCGTTTTTCTTATGACGTTAAAAGTTGGAAAAATCCCCAATACTTTGGAAAGGAAAGTTTCAAACGGTAGCGGGACCGCTTAAAAACCGCCAATAATTAATATCCGCATTTTTGAAATCATTCCGATCTGTGTTTTATTTTTGCGCAATTTTGTTCACCCCATTCCCATCTTAAAACAATGCCAAGAGACAGAAGTATTCGCTCAGTACTCATCATCGGTAGCGGTCCCATTATCATCGGTCAAGCATGTGAATTTGATTACGCCGGCTCGCAGGCGTCGCGTTCGCTGCGTGAAGAAGGTATAGAAGTGGTGCTAATCAACTCGAACCCTGCCACTATTATGACTGACAAAGTGACGGCAGATCACGTGTATCTGAAACCGCTCACCAAAAAATCCATCCGCGAAATTCTGGAAAAGCATCATATCGATGCGGTGCTCCCCACCATGGGCGGGCAAACGGCGCTGAACCTGTGTATTGATTGCGACAAAGCCGGCATTTGGCAGCACTTTGGCGTGCGCATCATCGGCGTAGATATAAAAGCCATCGAGACCACCGAGGACCGGGAGAAATTCCGCCTCAAAATGATCGAGCTGGGCGTAATGGTCTGCAAGGGCGGCACCGCCACCTCCTTCCTGGACGGCAAAGAAATTGCGCAGGAAATCGGCTTTCCCCTCGTTATTCGCCCATCCTATACCTTGGGCGGCACCGGCGGCGCGTTCGTGAACAACCCCGAAGATTTTGACGACGCCCTCAACAACGGCCTCCATGCATCCCCCATTCACGAAGTGTTGGTGGAGCAAAGCATCATGGGCTGGAAAGAATACGAATTGGAGCTGTTGCGCGACAACATCGGCAACGTGATCATCATCTGCTCCATCGAAAACTTCGATCCCATGGGCATCCACACAGGCGACTCCATCACCGTGGCGCCCGCCATGACCCTGCCCGACACGGTCTATCAGCACATGCGCGACCTGGCCATCAAGATGATGAACGGCATCGGCATGTTTGCGGGAGGCTGCAACGTACAGTTCTCGCTCAATCCCGACGACGACAACCAGATCGTTGGCATCGAGATCAACCCGCGCGTGTCGCGTTCTTCGGCCCTGGCCTCGAAGGCCACCGGGTATCCCATCGCCAAGATTGCCGCGAAACTGTCCATCGGCTATAATCTGGACGAACTCTCCAACGCCATCACAGGCACCACAACGGCTTACTTCGAGCCGGCCATCGACTACGTGATCGTGAAAGTGCCACGTTGGAACTTTGATAAATTCCACGGCGCCAATCGCCAACTGGGTCTCCAAATGAAATCCGTGGGCGAAGCCATGGGGATCGGCCGCAACTTCCAGGAAGCGCTGCAGAAGGCGTGTCAATCGCTTGAAATCCGCAGGAATGGGTTGGGCGCAGACGGAAAAGAACTTACCAAGCAAGACGAACTGCTCTACAGCCTGGAACACCCCAGCTGGAACCGCATATTCCATATCTATGATGCCCTGAAGCTAGGCATACCGTTGAAGACGGTGCAGAAGCTCACCCGCATCGACCGTTGGTTCCTCAAACAAATTGAGGAGCTCATCGAAATGGAGAAAGAGATTTCCAAATACGAACTTCATACGATCCCCGCGGAGTTAATGCGCAAAGCCAAGGAAAAAGGCTATGCCGACCGCCAGATCGCCCACTTGTTGGATTGCTATGAAAGCGACGTGCACAACAAGCGCATAGACATGGGCATCAAGCGTGTGTTCAAACTGGTGGACACCTGCGCCGCCGAATTTGAAGCGAAGACACCGTATTATTATTCGACGTTCGACACCGAAAACGAATCGATCGTTTCCGATAGGAAAAAGATCGTCGTATTGGGTTCGGGACCGAACCGCATCGGACAGGGTATTGAGTTTGACTACTCCTGCGTGCACGGCGTGTTGGCTGCAAAAGAATGCGGCTATGAAACGATCATGATCAACTGTAACCCCGAAACGGTTTCCACAGACTTCGACATTGCCGACAAACTGTACTTCGAACCCGTGTTCTGGGAACATTTGTACGACATCATTCAACACGAAAAACCCGTAGGGGTCATCGTTCAGTTGGGTGGACAAACCGCATTGAAGCTGGCCGAGAAACTGCATAAGTATGGCATCAAGATCATTGGCACCTCCTACAATGCCCTTGACCTTGCTGAGGATCGCGGACGCTTCTCTACACTTTTGAAAGAACTGGCGATCCCTTATCCTGAATTCGGCGTGGCCCAAAATGCAGACGAAGCCATCGAAGTATCGAAAACGATAGGCTTCCCGTTGCTGGTGCGCCCTTCCTATGTGTTGGGTGGACAAAGCATGAAGATCGTGATCAACGAACAAGAGTTGGAAAATCACATCCTCGACATCTGGAAACACCTTCCCGAAAACAAAGTGTTGCTGGATCACTTCCTCGACGGCGCCATCGAAGCCGAAGCCGACGCCATTTGCGACGGCACGGACGTGTACATCATCGGCATCATGCAACACATCGAACCGGCCGGCATTCACTCCGGTGATTCCTACGCCGTGTTGCCGCCTTATAATCTCGGCGACTTTATTGTCAAACAGATCGAACACTACACGCATAAGATCGCGCTGGCCTTGGAGACCGTGGGGCTGATCAACATCCAGTTTGCCATCAAGAACGACAAGGTCTACATCATCGAAGCCAACCCGCGTGCATCGCGCACGGTGCCGTTCATTTGCAAGGCTTATGATGAACCGTATGTGAACTATGCCACCAAGGTGATGCTGGGCGAAAAGAAAGTGAAAGACTTCACCTTCAACCCCACCAAGAAAGGATATGCCATCAAAGAGCCCGTGTTCTCCTTCCACAAGTTCCCCGAAGTGAACAAGGAACTGGGCCCTGAAATGAAATCGACAGGCGAGTCTATCTACTTCATCGACGATCTGATGGACGATTATTTCATGAAGATTTATTCCGAGCGTAACCTCTATTTGAGCCGCTAACTTTCAGGCCGGTGTGTTTGCGGTGACAAAATCGTCGCAAACACGCTGACCTTTAAGATTTTAGTTAAGAATTGTCCTTTTAAAACTGAACCTATACCTTTGTTTTCCGGTTTACCGGTTTAAAGCATAACGCTTATGGTTTTCAAATTCCTCCTCACCGTATTTCTTGTATCTTATGTGATCTATAAGATCGGTGGATTGTTCTTCCGGGCGGGAGCGGCGTCTCAACAATTTCGCAACCAGCAACAACAGCAACGCCGCAATTTCGAAGCGAATGAAGACGTGAAGAAAGACAAGAAAACGAAGGGCAATAACAAGGCCGGCGAGTACATCGACTACGAGGAAATAAAATAATCCTCCCACGCAACCTTCTCCCACGCAACAAGCGAAACTCCTGTGAAAATTCATTTCTATAAATATCAAGCCACGGGCAACGACTTTGTGGTGATCGACAACCGGGAAGCCGGTCTTTCGCTCACGCGCCAACAGATCGAGGCCCTCTGCGACCGCAAGTTTGGCGTGGGCGCCGACGGTTTGATGCTTATCGAAAAACATCCCACCCTGCACTTCAACCTCGAATATTATAACAGCGACGGATCCCAAAGCCTTTGTGGCAATGGCAGCCGCGCCGCCGTTCAATTTGCCGCCCGCCTGGGAATGGTCAACGGCAAAGCGTCCTTCAACGCCTACGACGGCGAGCACGTGGCCGAGCTACTTCCTTCCGGCATCATCCGCCTGAAAATGAGTCCCGTCGGCGAAACCCGGAAAATTGGTGATGACTATTTTTTGAACACAGGCTCGCCCCACCTCATACGGTTTGTAGACGATGTGGATGCTTATCCAGTGTTTGAAGAGGGCCGCAAAATACGGTACAGCGATGCCTTCAAACCGGGTGGAGCAAATGTCAATTTCGTGGAGCGCCTGCCCAACCAGGCCTTGAAGGTACGCACCTATGAGCGGGGTGTGGAAAACGAAACCTTATCGTGTGGCACGGGTGTCACGGCTGCCGCCCTGGCAGCTTCTTTCCTGGGCTACCCGTCGCCGGTGAGCATCCAAACCCGGGGGGGCAACCTCCTGGTGGAATTCAAATCCAGCCACTCCGGCACATTTGAAGAAATTTTCCTCATCGGGCCTGCCAAAATGGTCTTCGAAGGCAGTTTGGAACTGTAATTGTTCATCCTGAATCTCAAAAAACAAATTAACTTTAAGCCCCATTTGGGCAGTTAACCTTTTTGCGGATTCCTTATCGTTTTACCTCCCCGATGAACCCGTTCAAGGCTAACCATAAACCGACTAATGACTGAAGTATGCTAAAATTCATTGCCAAGATCTTTGGGACGAAATCAGAGAAGGACATCAAGCGCATCATGCCTCTGGTGGAGGAAACCAAACAGGCGGGAGAAAGGCTGAAAGCCCTCAGCAACGACGAGCTCCGGAACGAAACCCAACAAATACAAGCCGAGATCAACGCCGAGCTGAAGTCGATCGACGACAAGCTGGCGGACCTGCATAAAAAGATCGCCGATACACCCGACATGGACATCAACGAAAAGGAAGGTGTCTTTGCGGAGATCGATAAACTGGAAGGCGAACGCAACAAAGACCTGGAAAAGGTCCTGCTGAAAGTGCTGCCCCGCACGTTCGCCGTTGTGCGCGAGACCGCGCGCCGCTTTAAAGAAAACACTTCATTAGAAGTTACCGCCCTTGACTACGACCGTGAATTTGCCACCACGCAAGCCAACGTCAAGATCGAAGGCAACAACGCTATTTGGGCCAACCAGTGGATGGCCGCCGGGAACCTCATCACCTGGGACATGGTGCACTACGAGGTGCAGATCATCGGGGGCATCGTGTTACACGAAGGCAAGATCGCCGAGATGGCTACCGGTGAAGGTAAAACACTCGTCGCCACATTCCCCGCATTTCTCAATGCCCTTTCCCGCCGTGGCGTTCACCTCGTGACGGTGAACAATTACCTGGCCGTACGCGACAGCGAGTGGATGGCGCCGATCTTCCAATTCCATGGCATCACCATCGACTGTATCGATAAACACGAACCCAACTCGGAAGCCCGCCGCAAGGCCTACCAGGCTGACGTTATCTACGGAACCAACAACGAGTTCGGTTTCGACTACCTGCGCGACAACATGGCTCGCGAGCCGCAAGACCTCGTGCAGCGCTCACACCATTTCGCAATGGTGGATGAAGTGGACTCCGTGTTGATCGACGAAGCGCGTACGCCGTTGATCATCTCCGGTCCCATTCCGCGCGGCGATGAGCATGAGTTCGCCGACCTGAAGCCCCGCATCTACAAGCTGGTGGAAGCACAGAAGAAACTGGTGAACGAATATTTGAACTCGGCCCGCAAGCTCATCACCGATGGCAACGAAAAAGAAGGCGGCCTCCCGCTGTTCCGCGCCTTCCGCGCCATGCCCAAACACAAGCCCCTCATCAAGTACCTGAGTGAAACGGGCACCAAGACGCTCCTGCAAAAAACAGAGAACTATTACTTACAAGATAATAAGCGCAACATGCCCGAGGCCGACAAGCCTCTGTAC
This sequence comes from Chryseolinea sp., assembly GCA_036525235.1. Classification (GTDB taxonomy): domain Bacteria; phylum Bacteroidota; class Bacteroidia; order Cytophagales; family Cyclobacteriaceae; genus Chryseolinea. Next base: position 27,711 of record DATDAV010000055.1, read on the forward strand.
TTTATTATCGACGAAAAAGACAACAGCGTTGACCTCACTGAAAAAGGGATCGACCTGATCACGGGCGAAGGAGAAGATCCGAAATTCTTTATCCTTCCGGAGATCGGAACCGAATTGAGCCGCATCGAAAAAGATGCCTCGCTCGACGATGCCGCCCGCTTCCAGATGAAGGAAGAGGTGATCCGCGACTACCAGATAAAATCGCAGCGCATCCACAGCGTGAACCAGCTGCTGAAAGCCTATACGCTTTTTGAAAAAGACACAGAATACATCATCGTAGACGGCAAAGTGAAGATCGTCGACGAGCAGACGGGCCGCGTGATGGAAGGCCGTCGCTACTCCGACGGCTTGCACCAGGCCATCGAAGCAAAAGAGAACGTGAAGGTGGAAGACGCCACGCAAACCTACGCCACCATCACCCTGCAAAATTATTTCCGCATGTACCACAAGCTGGCCGGCATGACCGGAACAGCCGAAACAGAAGCAGGCGAACTCTGGGACATCTACAAGCTGGACGTGGTGACCATCCCTACCAACCGGCAGGCCGTACGCAAGGATTTCGACGACCTGGTCTACAAGACCACGCGCGAAAAATTCAACGCCGTGATCGACGAGATCGTGAAGCTCACCCAGGAAGGCAGACCCGTGCTGGTGGGTACCACTTCCGTGGAAATCTCGGAACTGGTGAGCCGCCTGTTGCAGTTGAGAAAGATCAAACACCAGGTTTTGAACGCCAAGCAACACCAGCGCGAAGCTGAAATTGTTGCCGAAGCCGGCAAGCCGGGCACCGTGACCATCGCCACCAACATGGCCGGCCGCGGAACCGACATCAAGCTTACACCCGAATCGCGTGCCGCCGGTGGCTTGGCCATCATCGGTACGGAGCGCCATGAATCGCGTCGTGTAGACCGCCAGTTACGCGGTCGTTCCGGACGTCAGGGCGACCCGGGAACATCGCAGTTCTATGTTTCGCTGGAAGATAACCTCATGCGCATGTTCATGCCCGAGCGCATCGCCAAGTACATGGACCGCCTGGGCCTGAAAGAAGGTGAAGTGATCCAACACTCCATGGTGACCAGCTCCATCGAGCGGGCGCAGAAAAAAGTGGAGGAAAACAACTTTGGTATCCGCAAGCGCTTGCTGGAGTACGACAACGTGATGAACTCGCAGCGCGAAGTGATCTACAAACGCCGTCGCAATGCCCTGTTTGGAGAACGCCTGGAGTTGGACATCCTCACCATGCTCTACGACACCTGCGAAGACATGGTGATCAACGCCAAGAACGCCACCGACTACGAAAGCCTGCGCCTGAATGCGCTCAGCACATTGGGCCTGGACTATGAAATATCACGGGAGACGTTCGACAAAATGGATCAGCAAAAGCTGACCGACGACCTCTACCACAAAGCCCTGGAGCACTACCATCGCAAGAACAAGATGGTAGCCGAAAAAGCATTGCCCATTTTCCGCGACCTGTTCAAGGCCCGCGGCGCAACCGTCGACAACATCATGGTGCCCTTCTCCGATGGTCAAAAACAGATCGGTGTCGTGGCCAACCTGGCAAAAACCTTGCAAACGGAAAATGCCGAGCTGATCAAATCCATGGAAAAGATGATCGCGCTGGCCATCATCGACCAGCTTTGGAAAGAGCACTTGCGCGAGATGGATGACTTGAAGCAATCCGTTCAAAATGCCGTATACGAACAAAAGGATCCTTTGCTGATCTATAAATTCGAAGGTTTCGAATTGTTCAAGCGCTTCATCGCCAAGGTGAATGAAGACACGATCTCCTTCCTGTTGAAGGCCGACATTCCCGTGCAGCAATCCAACGACGTGCAGGAAGCCAGAGCGCCCCGCACCAAGGTGAAGCTGAACGAACAGAAAGAAGAATCACGCTCGTTGCTGAGCGGTGGCGCTGGCAACGGCGAAGGATCGCAGCAGCAGCAACAACCCGACCGCCCCCCGCAGGAAAAGGTGATGCCCGTTAAATCGGAGAAACTTGCCGGTCGAAACGACAAAGTGAGCGTTCAGTATCCTGACGGAAAAGTGTTGCGCGACGTTAAATACAAAAAGGTTGAGGATGACATTCTCCACAATCGCTGTATCATAATCGACTAAAGCTTATGGCATCCATGCGTCATTCGGTCTACATTTTGGGTTTGGGGCTTTTCATCGTGGGATGTGCCACTCAGAAGAAAACCTCCACGGCCTCCACCGGAGGCGGTGGAAAATATACAGAGGATCTGTCGGTCTACCGGCCCAAGCCGGAGCAGGTCCCCACAACGACCACCACCGGCACGACGATCACCCAAACGCCGGATACGCGCAAGCAAACGGCATACGTGGAGCCAAAATATGCCGTCAACAAAAAAGTTGACGTCGTGCTCGATAGCATCGACCGCTATAACCTGCAAGGCAAAGCTGTAGACGGCTTCACCATCCAGATCTATTCCGGATTGAAACGGGAGGAGGCGCTCAATGCCAAGAGATCCCTGACCTCTGCGTTGCCCGACCTGGAGGCCGACGTGCAGTATGCTCAACCCAACTTCCGGGTGAAGGTGGGCAAATACATCAGCCGCCTGGATGCGCAGAAAGATTTCACGGAAGTAAAAAAACGTTTTCCCACCGCCATCATCATCCCCGACAGGGTGGCCATCAATTAAGATGGCTTCCATCATTGCCGGGTAATCTCTAATTTTAAAATATTCTTGGCCACTGCAATCTGGTTGCAGTGGCCTGACGTAAATCGCAGTGGGCCTCTCATCCCCATGCATATGATTTACGTATTGCTCGTGTTAATAGCCACCTCGTTGCTGGTCCATCTGCACCAGGTCATCCAGCGGTTCAACTGCGAAGCCGAAATACAAAAGCTTCAGGACCGTGTGGAGTCCGTAAAGTCGAATGACTATCAGAAAGAATTTGTGCACGAGCTCATCGATCAGTATGAACATGAGCTTCAAAAAATGGGCGCCGAACTTCACGACGAGCTCATCCAAAAGCTGACGGTATACCGGCTCTACGTCGACAAACTGGAATTAGCCGATAGCCTGATGGCGGTGCACATGATCACGTCAAAAATGAAAAAAGATTTCCAGCAGATCGTGGCTTCCATCCGCAAGATCTCGCGTCATCTTTTGCCCGACGATGAGATCAATTCATTTGGTGGATTGATGCGGGAACTTTGCCGGAGAATTGAAGTGCCCGGCGTGGCGTTTATTGAATTCAGCAGCGAGGGAAAAGAATGCGAACTGATCCCCGCACACCGTCAACACCTGCTGCGCGTTACCGAGGAGTTAGTCAACAACATCCTGAAGCATACCATCGCGTGGCATATCCTGGTGCATCTTAAATTCACCACCGACGAATTGTATATCATCATTGAAGACGACGGCCAGGCTTTTCACGAACTCCGGGATACCCTGAACCAAACCCGGTCGCTCTTCTTTCCCCTGCGCATGCGTCTGAGCATGCTGGATGCCTCGATAAATTTTCGCCAAGGCGCGAAGGGCACCATCGTCACGCTGATCTATCCTTTTCAGATCAAACCGTTGTTATAGGCAAAGGCAATCAGTTCGGCCGTGTTTTGTGTTCCTGTTTTTTTTAGCAACCGGCTGCGGTTTGTCTCACAGGTGCTCATGGCGATGTTGAGCTTTTCGGCGATGCGCTTGGTGGGGAGACCGTCTACGATGGCGCGCAGCAAACGAAATTCCTTGTCGGTGAGCTGAATGGGTGGCGGCGAATTGAACTCCCTGAAATTTTCCTGGAGCAGCTTGAGAATGGCCGGTGGAAAATACTGGTTCGAGTGAATGACGGCGTCGATGGCCTTGCGCACTTCGTCGAAGCCGTTCAGCTTCTGCACAAATCCATGGATGCCGGCGCGCAACAAATTGAATTGAAGGGCAGTGCCGCTCAGACCCGACACGACAATGATTTTGGTGTCGGTGTATTCACTCACCACTTGCTTCACCACGTTCATGCTTGGCGTGCCCGGCATTTTAGCATCCAGCAAAATGATGTCGACGGATTGAATGGCTAATATGGCCAGTACTTCATCCCCGTTGCCCGCCTCCACAACAGAGGCAACCATGGGTTCCTGTTCAAGCAATGCCTTGAAGCCTTCGCGCACCATACGGTCGTCTTCGGCGAGAAGGAACGTGAGCTTCTTTTTTGACGTAGGAAATGACATCTCGTAATTTGTGGAGAAAACTTCTAGGCCGCACGCCCTGTTTTCTGCACATTTTCAGGCCATTAATACGAAAAAAGCCCTGGCACTTTGTGTCCAGGGCTTTTTTTAGACCGGAAAAAATGATCGTTAATCTTTGTCCGGACGAAGAGAATTGATCCAGGCCGCAATTTTCAGAGCTTCGCCTTTTGGCACCTGCGGCATGGGCGCCATCGGTGTTTCGTGCTCGGGCCAGTTTTTGGGTTCGGGGTTATAGATCAATTGCACGATGCGTTCGTTGCTGTACTTGCGTTTGGCCACATCGGCAAAGGCGGGGCCCACCTGTCGCTTGCTGGCTTGATGGCAGGCGGTGCAAGTGTTTTTAACCAGCAGCGGCTCTATCTCTGCATAGGTCGGGGCCTTTAGCGGTGCCGCGGCGGGCTTGGCAGCTGCAGCCGTTTTTACCACGGGTTTTGCCAACGGAACGGAACGCTTGGTGCTCCATTCGCTTGCCGGCAGTGGCGCGCCTTCGGGTATGTTGTTCAGAGTATAATAGGCAGTTGGGTGCAATACAGCCAGTCCGTTTTGTGTGCGGATGCCGCCCACCATAATCTCGTGCAGATAGTATTGCCGCAAGTTGTCGATCACCAACCGGACTTTCTTGCCGTCGTCGGAAACCTTGACCCCTTTAATGTTGAGCTTCTCATCGTTAACGGTCGGGCTACCGTATACGGCGTGGTATTTGTAGATGAAGCTCCGGCCGTTGTAGGACGAAAGGTCTTCCGCCAGTTTCTTGTCGACAGGCTGTGTGAACTCGATTTCGAATCCATCGGGCATGGCGTGTACCGTGTACATTTCCAGGGGTGCTTTTCCCGTCCAGACCAGGCGCTGCAAACCGGATGTGGTGGTGCCGGCCGATCCCCAGCCGCGGTTGGTCTCGCCCACAAACAGGGAACCATCGTGTCCCCAGTTCATCCGCAACACACCCGACTGAAAGCTACTTTTAAAATCAAATGCCACACCTTGATATTCGCCCTTCACTTTTTCCATGACCACGCGCATGATCTTGCTTTGACCTTGATCGCCCACAAAGATCTGTCCCGCAAAGGGGCCGAACTTTCCGTTGGTGTCGTCGGTGATGATCTCCGAATTGGAGATGCCCAGCACGCCGTGCGGGAGCATGATGGCGGGTAGTTTTGTTTCGGGGAATTCTTTTTTCACCATGTAAAGAAATGCCGGTGTTTCGTTCACCACATTCTCGGGCTTCACGTATTGGCCCTCGCGCTTGAACTGGCGTGGGTCAAATTTCGCGTATAGCTGTGCCGTGGTAAGTTTCACGGGTGAATCTGGCAGGCTGGTCCAGCGCAGACCGGCGGGGTGGCCGGTGAAGCTTCCTTTCGTGAGGTGATAGATGGAGCCTGTGCCTTGCCAGTCGCCCTGGTTGTCGTCGTAAAACAATTCGCCATTGATCATGCCTATGCCACAGGGCGAGCGCATGCCCGTGGCCCAGGGTTCGAGTGTGCCATCGGTGTGAATCTTCATGGTCCAGCCGCGATAGGGCACACGGCTTTCGCCACGCCACCATTCCTCGTCGCCAAAGGCCACGTTGCCCGTCACAAAGAAGTTTCCGTCGGGAGCCAGTTTAGGGCCGAAAGAATATTCATGGTAGTGGCCGGAGAGCGGCCAGGCGTATACGGTTTCGTAGACATCGGCTTTATCGTCGCCATCTTTGTCGATCAGCTTTGTGAGCTCGCCGCGTTGGGCGGCATAGAGCGCGCCCTGGTGATAGAGCAGGCCGAGGGGCTCGTGAAGACCGGAGGCAAACAACGTATACTGTGGAGCCGAGCCATCGGCATTTTCAATTAACCATACATCGCCGCGGCGGGTGCTCAAAGCGATGCGTCCGTCGGGCAGCGTGGCCACGCCACCCACTTCCAGCAACACGCCTTCGGGGGTGGGCACGGTGATGATCCTGTAGTATTCCTCTTCCTGAGGAGTTTGTGCCATAGCGCTCACGGCTCCGAAAGCCAGAAGCGCACAAGCGAAAAATTTCTTTGCAATAGAGTTCATTTTCTTAGCGTTCATGGGTTACCAGATCACGGAATATTTTACAGCACTGTCTACGGCCACGATCAATTCCTTCTTGCCGTTCACATCGCGCACAACGGGCTGGCCGGTGGTCACTTTGATGTAATACTGCTTGTCGTCGATCGCATAGGAACCGTCGGGCATTTGTGCGATGGCACGGCCTTCGCCCAGCTTGTAATACAAGCCGGTCTTGGTGCCCCGGTTCTTAATATTCACTTCGTGCGTGATGACCCTGTTCTGGTCGTCGGGATAGATCTTGTCTTCTACATCGAGGCCTTCATAGGTATACTTGAACACGGGGCGGTGCGTGATCGCCTCCAGCTCAAATCCTTTGCCGCGGTGCTCGTTTTCTTTCACGAGGTCTTCCCTCAGGATCACAGGGAACGGTTCGCTTTGAGATGCCAGGAAAGCCAACGGCTGGTTGTTGAACAAATATTGCGTTGCTCCCCGCGGACGGAAGGAGCCATCGCCGCGGTCGTGCCACATGGGGGTAGCATCCACAAACGAGCCATGCCATACGCAAACCAGGTTGCCCGATTTCATGTCGTAGACATAGTGCGTGCCACTCGGATCAGCAACGCCGATGGTATGCGTAAGACGCTGTGCACGGTCGCCTTTGAAATCCAGGAACGCGCGCAGCAGTCTGGGTTCGCTGGTCGCGTCGAGATAGATGGGCGACACCGGTTCATCGTCGGGAGGAAGCGAATTGAAAGCGTGCAGCGCTTGCGGATAGGTGGTGGCGCTCTTCACGGTGAGGCCGAGGCGCGGCGGCATCCAGGAAGCATCCTTGTAATTATAGATCTCCACCGGCACTTTGCCAGCCTTTAGGGTGATCGTTACCCACTGATCGGAAGAGGCATCGGGACGTTGAAGGTCGGTGAGTTGTTGATTGTTGATGACCAGGCGGCCACCGCCTGTGTGGGCCAGTTGAAACTGGTAGACGCCGTCCTGGGGCACGTTCAGATCGGCCTTGTAGGAAACGCCGTAAGCATTCTCATTCGTCAACACTTCGCACGTCAGCTGGGGAATTGATCCCGTGGCAGCGGGTTTCAGTGCGGTGAAATCCGAGATCGTTTTGAAGTTTCCGTAGTAGGTATTGTAGGTGATGTTGGAGAGCGAGAAGTTCACTTCTTTCATGAGGCGATAGGACATGTTGCGGATGGCTACCGGGCCGTGGTCGCCCTGGATGAGCAGCGGACCCATGGGCTTTTCATTGTTTTCAATGGGCCCACCCGTGGGCAGGGGCACCTCCACGTTGTCGTGGATGAGCACGCCATTCAATTCGACGGACACAAAGCGGGCGTTGGCAATTTTTTGTCCGGCGGCGTTGAAGCGCGGGGCACGGAACGACACTTTGAATTTCTGCCATAGACCGGGAGCCTTTGCGGGATTGGAAAGTGGGGCCTTGCCCATATAGATCTTGCCCTGTTCGGTTTCCCAGTTGCGGTAGATCCCACCGATGTCGGAGAACTTCGGATCCTTTACGCCCCAGCTGTCGAACAACTGCATTTCGTAGCGGCCCTGGAAGTATACGCCGGAGTTGGAACCCCTGGGCAGCATCACTTCAAACTCGAGTTCGATGTCGCCGTGTTCGAAGGCGGAGACCAGGTTATCTTTTTTTGTTTCGTCGTTCAGGTTGAGCAATATGCCTTTGCCGGGCTGGAACGATACGACCGGTGGCTTTGCCGGGGCTGCCTCGTCTTTGGAGCGCTTGCTCTTCTTTCTTGTTTCGGGAGCCGCCGGTTTATCGTGCGCCTCGTGAATGTCTGCCGCGGGATTTATGGTCACATCGCCCACGACTTGCCAGTTGCCGGCCTGGGGTCTGAAATCGGACAAATCTTCGAAGGAAACTTTCCTGAACGTCGATTCCTGCGCACGCACCGCCAGGCATCCGGCCATGGCGATCACCAGGAAAAAACATTTTTTAACATTGTACATGATGAAAAAGGATTAGAAATGAAGTTCGCTAATATCGACCTTCGATCTTTAATCGCAAAGATTGTTTACAAAATATACGCTGATGTTTGCCACGGAATAATGCCTCCCGATTTCAAATAAGATCACTAATGGATACCTTTGTTTTCTTAACAACGTTTCATGAGCCTCCTTCAGCAAATACAGACCCTTTCACAAAACTATAGTGAAAGCGTGATCGCCTACCGTCGTCATATACACGCCCATCCTGAGTTATCTTACCAGGAATTTAATACCGCAAAATATGTCGCCGAGCAATTGCGCGTCGCAGGCATCGAACCACAAACCATTGCGACAACGGGCGTGCTCGCCGAGATAAAAGGACGGAACCCCGAAAAGAAAACCATTGCGCTCCGTGCCGACATGGATGCGCTGCCGATCGAGGAGGCCAACCAGGTGCCCTACAAGTCTACCAACCCTGGGGTGATGCATGCTTGCGGGCACGATGTGCACACGTCGTCGTTGTTGGGCACGGCCAAGATCCTTCAGCAGGTGAAGGACCAGTTTGAAGGAACCGTGCGCCTGTTGTTTCAGCCGGGGGAAGAAAAAAATCCCGGGGGAGCTTCCTACATGATCCGCGATGGCGCGCTAAAGAATCCTCAACCGATTTCTATTCTCGGCCAACACGTATTCCCCTTGCTGCCGGCCGGCAAGATCGGGTTTCGCGAAGGCATGTATATGGCCAGCGCCGATGAGATTTATCTGAAAGTGATCGGAAAGGGAGGTCACGGCGCCGCACCGGACCTGGCCATCGACCCGATCGTTATCGCATCACACATCATCATCGCGCTACAGCAAATCATCAGCCGCAACGCCAATCCACGACAGCCCACCGTGCTCACGTTTGGAAATATTATCGGCCATGGCGCCACCAACATCATTCCCAACGAAGTGAACATCGCCGGCACGTTCCGGGCCATGAACGAAGAGTGGCGCGAATCGGCTTTGGTGAAGATCAAAAAAATGGCCGAGAGCATTGCCGAGGGGATGGGTGGCCGGTGTGAGGTGGATATTTCACGCGGCTATCCCTATTTGGAAAATAACCCCGAGCTTACGCGAAGGATCCGGGCTGCTGCCGAGGAATATGTGGGCAAAGAAAACGTGTTCAATATCGACATTACCCTTGGGGCAGAAGATTTTGCATATTATTCACAGGTAATTCCCGCCGCTTTCTATCGCCTGGGAACGCGCAATGATGCCAAGGGTATATCTTCTTATGTGCATACGCCTACTTTTGATATTGATGAGGATGCATTGAAGATCGGGCCTGGACTGATGGCATGGATGGCCGTGAAGGAGCTGGAGCGAGAATAGTTTTTTATAACGTTATATTGACCGTTTTCTGTGAGATTTATTTTTGTCCTTGTACTTATTATCCTGCCGTGTCTTAGCGCGACGGCTCAATGGATCAATTTCCAGGATGTCAATTTCGACAAGGCTGATAGTATTGCTAAACACTATGCCGATTATAGTCTCAAGGATCATGAAGAACTAGCGATCCTGTTAACAAAGGATCTCTCGACCGATGTTGAAAAATTCAGAGCCATCTTCAAGTGGATCACGGAAAATATTTCGTACGATATTCCAAGCTACATAGAATACGTCCGGATGGAGAAGAAGCTGCGCTACAAGAAGAAACGACTGGCGCGGTGGCGGGGAAAATTTCACAACACCATTACCAGGAGAATTATCCAAAAGAAAACAGCCATTTGCTATGGCTATGCATCGCTGCTGACTACCATGTGCAATTCCGCCGGCATTCCTTGTACCATAGTCGATGGATATGCCCGAGATCAGACTTCATCCATTGGCAGCGGGTCTGTCAACCATGCCTGGAATGCTGTTAAACTAAAGGATCGATGGTTTCTTTGCGATCCCACGTGGGCCAGCGGCACAGTGGATATGAAACAAAAGCAATTCTTCAGGGAGTTCAATAAGGTTTATTTCCTTACCCCGCCAGAACTTCTTGTCGCCAACCACTATCCGGCAGACACTTCCTGGACCCTGTTAAAAAATGGGCCTTCCAAAAAAGAATTCATGAACGCTCCGATCAAGCTGAG
>DATDAV010000056.1:0-1931 GCA_036525235.1 Chryseolinea sp.
CAAAAAATATGTGGCAAACGCCTCGAAAATCGCTTTTTTGATAAAATTTCCCCAAGCAATCCGCTGATTCCGAGAGACTTACAAAGTGGGTTGGCTGGGACTCGAACCCAGAACCAACGCCTTAAAAGGGCGGTTTTATACGAAAGAAAATACGTTTTGCCAGTTATTCCCAAGGTGTATAGGCCCATGCAGGCGTAATGAATCGGGAAAAATGTGGCAGGAAAAATGTGGCATGGTAGTTGTTGTGTATGAAGCATTCCAATCCGGCGAGGGGTATTCGACTTCATGGCGGCGTTTATGAACTGAATTTTAAGCCAAAGGGCATGAAACGCATGTTTGTAAATTTGGAAACTTCGGACTTCGCGGAAGCGGTTACAAGGGCCGAGAAAATCAGAAAACAGCCGAGGCTTGCCGAGTCTGACAAGCTTGTCAACGAGATCGATCGCTTCATCGAATACAAACTCCGAATGAAGCAATACACCGCCCACAGCGCCCGCACCAAAAAGAACAAATTGCTTCTGATGGCGAAGTCGGTTCCAGAGACGGCGACGGCGGCTACTGTTACGACGAAACAGCTTCAGGCCTGGCACGATGACCTGGTGGCGCAAGGCGCGGCTTCTTCCACGATTCACGGTTATTTTATGTCGGCACGATCTTTCTTTCGATGGTCCATTGAAGTGGCGAAGATCCGGCGAAGGAATCCGATTGACGAAGCGAAGCTGGTCAAACTGGAGAAGCGTGCTCGGGAAGAATTCTGTTCCTTCGATCAGCGCGACCAGTTGATCGCGGACTGCACGGAAGATGACGAATTGAAGTTTATCCTTTACGCAGGATTCCATGGTGGTCTCAGGTTCAACGAAATTGTCGAAGCCGTCCCGTGGTGGTTCGACCTGCCGAACATGCAGTTGCGGCTCAGTAAAACCCCAACCATGCAATTCAAGGATGGCGAAGAGCGAACGCTCCCGATAACGAAGGAATTTCGTTCCTTCCTCGATGGATACGGATTGCGTGCGCCTTACATGATTGCTCCTGACGTCAAGAAAGGGAAATGGATTTACCGTTATGATTTCCGCGCGAAATTTGAGGCTTTCACTGGAACGCGAGGCTGGTGCTGTAACAAAGTTTACCGGTTTCGTGTGCCGGATTTCCCTGACGGTCACGATAAGCGGAAAAAACTGCCACTGATAAAGACGTGCCCGCAGTGCGAAAAGGAAGGCCGCGATTTCTCGTGGGTAACACCGCATATTATGCGGCACACGTATGCTTCGCTTTTGGTGTCCGCTGGTGAGTCGATTTACAAGGTTGCCGTGTGGATGGGGGACGACGTGCAAACGGTGCAGGATCATTACGGGCATCTGGCTCCGGACAACGGCGGAATCGAAAAGGCTTTTAGCAATCGCGTTCAATTGTCTTCCTCCAACGGCTCTGGAAATTCTCCCGCGGAAAGCCGATCGCAGGCTTGGTCTAGAACTTTCGTGTCGTAACGGGTGAGTCGATGTCGCCGGACGGACGGCTTAATCCAGCTGGCCTTTTCCATGAGATCGAGGAGTTGAGCGCCACCGACATAGGCTTGCGCCTCTTCTGCGTCGACCATGCGCACGGTGTGCGCCATTAATTTACTGAATCTCATTCGATTTCCCTTCTATTTGCAGGATTCAGATAACTTCAATGCGCGCCGATTGACTGGCAACCGGCGCGCGGCGGCGGCAGTGTCAGCTCACTTTGATACCGGTGTTGCGGATGTAGTTCTTGGCCTGAGTCATGAGTGCCCGTTCCTGTTGCTCGGGCTTCATGTTCGGGCTGATGGTTGATTTCAAGCCCTTTACGAGTGTGGCCTGTTCGGGTTGCTCCAGCCAGGTTTTGACTTTGTGGTCGTAGCCCTGGCGTTGTTCCTGATCCTGCATCTTGCGAAGCAGGAATTTTCGTTCGAG
>DATDAV010000057.1:0-1336 GCA_036525235.1 Chryseolinea sp.
AGCGGACAACAAACCAGGAAGGCGGCAACAAAACAGAAACGCCGGCTTGTGGATGACTCATGGATTACGATCTTCTGGTCATTGGCGGCCAAACGGGATCAGAAGCGGTTTGAAATAATCCGAAGTCGTGGCGAATGCACTATGTCTTCCCCCCGTCAACTCATAAGAGAATGTAACCCTGCGACAAGTTGTTGCCTCATAAAGAATGTAACCCAGCGGTTGGTAGTTTTTCACTGTTGATTTTGGTTGTCTCCGTAAGTTGATGTGAACCAAGGAGTAGCTGTTGTTTTGGTTTTGCATCAGTGGTTTTTTGAAAATCGGGTAATTGAAGCTGAAATTTTTCTTCCACAATTGCCCCAGGATCAACGCAGCGGCGTCGACCCTTACCTGGACATTCCCCGGTCAACGGGCAATGGGCCTTTGGTTTCGCTTCAGTAGAGTTTTGTTGTCTTTTGAATTTTCCATTTACGGTGTCGAGTTTCTCGAAGCACGGCGGGTTGATTAGCACGGTATTGAGATCAATCGAGTCCAGCGGGATCATTTCTGGAGTTGATCTCCAAAGATCTTGGCGATCTCGCTGAGAGTCTGTTTTTCCCTGCGAGTCGGGGATGGGCTAAGGAGATCTTTAGGTTGCGGGCTGACGCGCTGATTAGCCATCGCAAAGAGGCGCTCGAGTTTTTGCTCCAAGCGTTTGGCCAGCTCAAAGGGATCGGTTTGCTCGCGTAGCCGTTTAAGCTGTTGGACTTTGACCGGATCGGCCTGGGGGCATTTGAGCACCCGTTCCAATGGAGTCTGGGGCTTATCGTAGCTGCGCTTGAGCTTGGAGCCCACCCGGGTTTTCTTCATTAGCTTCATCGACGGGAGAAACAGATTTTGTAAGATTCTCAATTCGTTTTGGTACAGCTCGTTGATGGCTTTTTGTGCCCCTTGGCAGTCATAGCGCAGGTAGCCCAAGATCTTGCGCACGTGGGTGTAGTTTTTCTGTTCGATATGGGCGTTGTCATCTTTCTTGTAGGGCCGGCCGCGGGTGAGCTGGATATGGTTGTGATCGCAGAAGGTCTTGAGATGGTAGTTGATAAATTCCGAACCATTATCCGAATCGATGCCCAACAGCTTAAAAGGCAGAGCCTGCTCAATGTCCTGCATGGCGCGGAGCACCCCGATCTGGCTTTTCCCCATCACCGCACGGCTTTCCACCCAGGTGGTGTGGATGTCGGTGACGTTGAGCGAGTGCAAAAACTCCCCTGACGCCGAGTTGCCGGAGTGAGAGACCAGATCGATCTCGGTAAACCCTGGCGTTTTGACATCCCAGTTGTCGGTCTTGATTGGGATGTGG
>DATDAV010000058.1:0-1165 GCA_036525235.1 Chryseolinea sp.
AAGGCGTCTACGAATCTAGGGGCTATTCAAACCTTGGACATAGGAGGCAAGTCGGCCAAGTTCGATGTGATCCTGCCCTACACATCCTTTTCAGCAAATGGTCTTGTGGCCGGTCGTCCCCGAGAGCGTGAAATGGCAGGATTGGGTGATCCACGTTTCCGTCTATCAATAAACCTTTTGGGCGCCCCCGCCCTGTCAGCTCAAGAGTTTGCGAACTACCAGCAGGATCTCATTTTCGGGGCGAGCCTTCAGGTGTCGGCACCGCTGGGACAATATGACGACACCAAGTTGCTCAACCTCGGCAACAATCGCTGGTCGTTCAGGCCCGAGTTGGGTCTTTCCAAGGCGTGGGGACCGTGGACGCTTGAAGTTGCTCACAGCGTTACATTTTTCACTGACAATACTGATTTCTTTGGTGATGGAACGTTTTCGCAGGCACCAATCTACACGGTCCGAGGCGACATTGTTTATCATTTCGAATCCGGCATTTGGGCTTCGCTGGATGGTACGTTCTTTACCGGGGGGCGCACCACAACAAATGGCGTGAGGGGGGACAACGAGCAATCGAACACGCGCGCCGGCCTAACACTTGCGATACCTTTAGATAGTCACAACTCGGCCAAATTTAACGCAAGTACGGGAATCTCTACCCGCACCGGAAGCGAGTTCAGTGTCTTTGGTTTCGCCTGGCAGTTTCGATGGTGATATTCAAAAAGGGGGTACACCACATTGCGAATGAACGGACCCCAAATGCTCTGTGATCTTTAACGGCGTAGGTAGCCGAGTGGACTCCAATGGATTTTTTTCGTGCACCTTGAAATAGTGACCGCGTGGTGGCCCGAGCCTTCCGAAGTGTCGGTTGCCGACCATAGTGCAACCCAGGGGATGGGGGTAGAGCACAACACAACGCGGTCTGAAATCGCTTTTCGGGTTGGTGGCAAAAATTGAATTGTACAACTCGCAAAGTCTGTTGAATGACGGCTTTGCGCCGGTGGGTTCAACCGATCGTCGCAACACCTCTAATCTGAGAGGATGAGGAGGTGTCGGATGGTGACTCACGGATCTGGTTTACATCAGCGCAGAAGGCCGAGTTTTGGGGGCGATGGAAGCAAGGCCAAAGCATTTCGTCGATCTCGCGGGCCTTGGACCGCAGGAACAAGACCGG
>DATDAV010000059.1:0-1424 GCA_036525235.1 Chryseolinea sp.
GATGAGATTGTATTGACTGCACCGTTGCTTTGAACCTGGCGGCTTGCAAGGTCACCTAGCCCTACGTTAAGGAAACGGGCATCGAGGTCCGTTGTTACATACCCGGATAACTGGCCTTGAAGGTTTCTGAAATCCGATTTATATGCTTCGTATCCTGCAAGGATCTTCAGGTTTCCTTTTCCAATGGACTTGTCAAAATTAAGGGTGTTGGTGAAAACCCAGTTTGTTGTATTTTGATTTTGCTCAAAAAAGCTGTTGGTTGTGCTGGGCTCAGCGTTTTCAAAAGTTGGGAACACGAAATTCTGGAAGAATTGGGTACGGTAGTCAACGCTGAAGCTTGTTTTCGCGTACAGGTATTCCGTGAAATTGAATTGTCCAAAAAAGTTGGCTAGTACTAGGTTCTGTACAGTTGCGTTATTCTTGTTGCGTTCCAGCCAAACCACGGGATTTGTTGCGTTGCCCAGGCCAGTTGATTTTCCGTTTCCAGCACCACCCGCAATGTCGCGCACCGGTACAATAGGTTGTTCCTTGATGATGTTGGTCATGACGTTCCCTTCCTGCTGATTGCCGCCTGGTTGATCTACGCGGCTTGTGCGGGCAAACGAAATGGATTCACCAAATTTAAATTTGCCAGCGGTAAATTGGCTATTAGCCCGCATAGAAAAACGTTCAAAACCCGTGTGGTTCATCGTACCGTCTTGTTTGAAATAACCAGCAGATATATTGAATGTAGAGGCTTCGGTTCCACCTGAAATACCAATGTCGTGACTCGTGATGTAGGCTGGACCGAATACTTCATCCCACCAGTTAGTACCGGAAGGGTTTGAAGGAATAATCAGGTTATTAGGGTAGCTATACGGCCCTTTAGCTGCTTCAATTTCAGCCAGTGTAGCGTACGGTGAATTATCCGCCTTTACCGGGTAAATAAAGTTAGGCATCTGAAATGTGCTGGTGCCACCATAAAGCGGTCTGTAATTTCCATTGAAGGTCGGAGAAGCGGCAGCTTCTCTATATTCTACCTCTGCATAATCGCGCGGACTTTGCGTGAGGAATTTGTCATATCCCGAAACAGGGGTCTGACGACCAACGTAGCCGTCATAGGATACCTTAACTTTGCCTGGTGTTCCCTGTTTAGTGGTAATGATGATAACGCCTGCATTAGCGCGGGCTCCATAAATAGAAGCAGATGACGCATCTTTCAATACCTGAACGCTTGCGATATCATTGGGATTCAATCCTGTCAATGCCTTATCGCCCTGAATCTGTACCCCATCAATAATAATCAGCGGATCGCTTCCGCCACGGCCTAATGAGCTAAAACCTCTGATACGGATGTTTACGCCATCACCAGGAGCGCCGGATGTAGATGTGGTAACGCCAGCAGCTCTACCCGCCAGCTGCGTGCCGAAGTTCGAAGCAGCCAA
>DATDAV010000060.1:0-152291 GCA_036525235.1 Chryseolinea sp.
CGTACCTCCTCCAAGCTGAGGCCCACTTCCTCTATTTCCTTGATTACTTGATGCTTAAAAGCCTCGCTGTACCGAATTACAATCTTTTTGTTCTTTTGCATAGTTGACTTCATTGTGTCAACTTTTTTCAGGACGGGTCACTGGCTACTGACTACTGACTACTGGCTACTGACTCCTGGCTCCTGGCTCCTGACTCCTGGCTCCTGACTCCTGACTCTTAATATAACGTTAACACCCCCCACCCTCCACCCCCCAACTTTAATCCATAACTTTGTTCCCAACCATTCCTATCTCTATTTTTTAATATGAGAGCTTTTCTCTACGGGCTTCGCATCCGCATCAAGCTGCTGGCCGCTTTTGGATCAATCTTGTTGCTTTCTGTGGTCTTGATCGCCCTCTCCGGGGGCGCCATTGAAAAGATCATCTATTTTAAAAGCGTCAACGAGGAAGTAGACATGCTGAAGCTGCGCTTGCAGACCATGGATCTGGCAACAAAAGAGTTTGTGTACGAAGGCTTCAAATCGCCATCGTTTCTTGAAAAACAGGAAGCCGCCGCCATCACCACCTTTAACGAGAACCAAGCCGCCGCAAAAGAACTTCTCGGAACGCTTCGGGACGTTCAGTCCGACAAAGACGAGGGTGCTCAGCGAACCATGTCCCTCGACTTGACCCTCGACAGTCTCCAGACCAATTTCGAAAAGCTGGTGGACCTCCTGAAACAACGCGGGTTCAAAGACTATGGGCTGGAAGGTTCGTTGCGCACGGCCATTCACGCGGTAGAGAATTCAGGTTTCGAATTCGACAAGGTGTCCATGCTCATGCTGCGGAGGCATGAGAAGGATTTCTTTTTGCGAAAGGATCTGAAATATCAACAAGAGTTCAATGCCCGCTTCGAAACGTTCAAGGCCCAGCTGGAAGCTACGACAAATAAGGAGTTGATCACCTTTCTGGATAATTACCGGAACGAATTCAACCGCGTGGTGGAAATTGAAAAACAGATTGGATTAACGGAAAGCGAAGGCATTCGCGGCCAGATAAAGAATCTCTTTGTTAAAATGCGCCCGCAGATCGAAACGATTCATGCGTCTATGAAAGAGCGGAATGAAATCCAGATCAGCCGCACGCAATGGTTGTTGTGGACGGTTTTCATCATTCAAACCATTGCCGGGTTTGTGATGGCCATCGTCTACGCAGGCTTGCTCACGAAGGCCATCAAGGAAATCCGGAACGGTATGCAAAAATTGGCCGCCGGCATTTTTCCCGACAAACTATTGGTGAAGACCACGGAAGAGATCGGCGAAACCAAGATAGCGTTCAACCAATTTATCGACCGCCTCAGGGCCGCCACGCAATTTGCCGAGCACCTTGGCGCGGGCAACAGCAACCTGAAGTACGACGACCAATACAACGACGACGTCCTCGCCAAATCGCTGATCAGCGCCCACGATAAACTGCAGACCGCGGAAAGCGTTCAGAAGCGGGCCAACTGGATCAATGAAGGAGCAGCCCAGTTCAACGAGATCTTCAAGAACGATGCGGAGGACATCAAGGTCATGGGCGAGCGGATCATTCACATTCTGGTTACCTACCTGAAAGCAAATCAAGGCGCCCTATACGTGGTGAGCGGTGCAGACGGCGCATCATACCTCGAACGCATCGCTACCTATGCCTATGGCAAAAAGAAATTTGTCGAAGAACGTATTGACGGCGATGCCGGTCTGTTGGGCCAATGCGTGTTGGAGGGCCAGACCATCTACCTGAAAGATCTTCCCAAGGATTTTGTAAAGATCACCTCCGGTCTGGGCGAGGCGACACCGCGCAATGTGGTCGTCGTTCCGTTGAAAACACGCGAGAAAGTGATGGGAGTGGTGGAGCTGGCATCCTTTGGCATGCTGGACGTGCATCACATCGAGTTCATCGAACGTGTAGCCGAAAGCATTGCCTCTATTCTTTACAACAAACAATCGTCAACCGAAACCAAGCGACTCCTGGAAGAATCACAGCAACGCGCACATTCCCTTGCCCAGCAGGAGGAAGAGATGCGCCAGAACTCGGAGGAGTTGCAGGCTACGCAGGAGGAAATGGAACGGCAGCGTCTGCACTTGCAGCAAGAGATCAAGGCGTTGAAAGAAAAGCTCAAAGACACCGTTCTGGAAACTTTATAAATATGCGGTGAAGGCGAACCTTCACCGCACGATGGTCACTTAATATTCACCTCCTATTTTCCGCTTGTCGAGCCGGGCATCGTTGAAAGGCGGCAAGGTCGTTGGCACGTTGGCGAGCGCCGGGTTGTCGTTCAGGCTTTCGAGAAAGGCGATGATCTGTGCTTGTTCCTGTTTACTCAACAGAAGTTTATCGGGAGGCAACGTTTGGTTGGGAAGATCAATGCCGATGCCCGCGCCACCACCACGATTATAGAAGTCGATCACCTCCTCCAGTGTGTTGAACACGCCGTTGTGCATGTACGGCGCTGTGAGGGCTGCGTTGCGTACCGTTGAGGTTTTGAAAGCATATGTGTGCAGCGCCCTATTGTAGGCAACGAGCTTTCCTTTGTCGCTGTCGACTTGTGCATGAAGGGTATCGGGGCGGGCAGGCACTCCCAGCACTTCCGATTCTGTTTCACGATACAGGGGAGGAACCGTGCCGTTGAACAGCGGCATAAAATGGCAGGTACCACACTTAGCCTTCCCCATAAACAAATTTAAGCCCGCTACTTCATGTTGCGTGAGGCTCGATTTGTTGCCCTGCATGTAGCGATCAAAACGGGAATTCAAACCGGAGAGCGAACGGATATAGCTGGCCAGGGCCGTCTGCATATTCCGTTTGGTGATGGTGTCTTGCCCAAAGGCATTTTTGAATATCGCGCGATACGCAGTGCTCTTCATTAATTTCAAAGCCGAGGCTTCCATGTGACCATGCATTTCTATCGGGTTCGCGATCACGTTGTTTACCTGGTCTTCGATGAAACTCACGCGTTGATCCCAAAACTGAGATTGCTGGAACCCCGCATTGATCAGCGTTGGTGCATTTCGCGCGACTGCGCCCTGGAAGTCAAACGCCACGCTCTTCACCTTACCATCGGTAAATGCCTTGGAGGGCACATGGCAGGAAGCGCAGGCCCGGTGATTGTTACCCGACAAAACGGGGTCGAAGAAAAGCACCTTTCCGAGTTCGGTTACCGCCGGTTTCAGTCCACGGTTGAACGTGGGCGCAAAATGGTCGACATTAAATACACCGGGTTCGAAGAAGGTATACTTCTCCAGGTTCACGGCCGTCAGGAATGTGTTGTTGGGGACGTGCGCGGCTTGTTGATACTGATACAATAATTTCGATAGGGGATTGAGATGACCCGCGATGAATGTTGCGCGATCGAAAGCGTTGAAGTCAACGGGCTTGTCCAGGTAGGCATAAGCGGATTGGAGCACGTCGTGCCAGGCTGTCTTTAGGCTATCGTCCGCCAACCGGTTGGTGTAGAAACCAGCCAGCGATGCCACACCTTCCAGCGAAGCCTTCGCTTCGGCGATTGACTGGAAGGCGACAGGCGAATCAAAACCCGATATGCCCATGGCCATGACCGTGAGCAACTCGAGGCGTGCGGCCTCAAAAACGTTGGCATCCGTGAGCGTGTTGGCGTGGATGGTATTTTGCAGATTCCGGATGATGACCTGGAGTACTTTCGTTTCATGTTGCACTGTGGCATGATCCAATGAATCGCCAAAAACTTTTTCTTCCAACACCTGGAAACCCGTTGGGGTAATGATCTTGTCGTCGTATTCTTCCGCGCGCAGCAGCGCCGGTCCATTGATGCGCGGATAATCGTCCGGGAAATAAAATAACGTCAGCGACTCGATGTGTTTGAAGTGACGTCTTGCTTTGGAAAAATACGGTTGCAAGGCGGCGGCTTCTTCCTGACGCCCGGCCTTTTGAAACAAACTGTCGAGGGAAAGTTGGATGGAGTCTGTTTGCCCGAGCCAGTAAGCGTTGACCTGGGCCAGGGGATCTGAACCCGCCTCTTGCGATTTTGGAGTGCACGCGGCAAGCGAGACGGTGATCAACAATCCGAAGAAAATAGATCTGGTTTGCATAGTCGTAAAAAAATAAAAAACTGCCCGGAAGGTACCGGGCAGTTGATGAGATATAGAATGACGAAGGAAGGAAACTAGCGCGGCAGGCCGTGCAGCACAACGATCTGGCTACCCTCATTAAAGTTTGCCGCCAGCGTACCACCGTCGGGGTTCTTGAACTGGGCCGACTTCCAGGTGTGAACTTGGATGTTCAGTGTGAACGTGTTGGGAACACCCAGGATATCGGACACGTCTACCATGGCGCCGTATTCCCACTGGCCGAAAGTGGAAGTGCCATAGATGGCTTCTGCCTCCGTGTTGCCGCGGAAATGGTCGAGTTCGAAAACTTTTCTGAGCGAACCGGTCTTCAGGTTATACTGATACAGGTAAGCGTCGTGGTCGATGCCGGCGTAGCCATTGGGATCTTCCGTGATGTAGGCATAGTTCTCGGTCACCATGATGTTGTCGGGATCCTGGAACATGCCGGCTTTGCCAGCGCGGTCGTCGCCGTTCAGCACCAGGGTGAGCTTGCCTTTCAGCGGGTCAGTCGCGTCGAGCACGAGTTTGTAGGTGCGGCCGTATTTGGTACGGTCGGCGTTGCCATCCTGGCCGGTCACGTTAAAATAGATTTCACGGCCCACGCCATCTTTGCGGTAGTCGATGTCTTCCACACGGCCGAAGGCAAGGGCCTTCAGGGCAGATGCTGCCTGGTTGGTGGCGTCGCCCGTGAGGGTCTTGTGGTCGTCGATCTTGGCGAACTCGACACTTACTTCAGTGTCTGCCGTTAGGTCCATCTCGCGGGGATTTTGATCCGTGGTACGCATCACGTAGACGGCACCATTCTCCAGGTCGCCTACGGTTGACGATACGTAGAGGGCTACTTGCCCGCCATAGGTGCCGGAGTCGTCGTCACCGATGACGATCACCGTTTTGCCGGTGTAGGCAGTCTTGGGCAGGGGCACGGCATTTTCGGCATACCAACGACCAAGACCGGGTAAGAACTTCGGCGTGGTCTTTACTTGGTCGGTCACCACTACGAGAGGATCCAGCCCGTGAATTTGTGCGCTGGCATTTTCGCTGCAGGTGAGGAACAACGGGCCAAAGCCGTGTTCCTCCGGCGTGGCCAGTGTGGCCGAGCAAAGGCGTTGCACACCACCGTCGGAGTTCAGGATGTATTCGCCTTTTACCGGGCGGAAGGTTTTGTCGAGCGTGATCCGCGATACGGAGATGTTGTCTTCATTGTTGACGACCATCACAAAACCATCAGCGGTTTTCAGCACGCCGGTTCCATCGGCGGC
The DNA here is from genome assembly GCA_036525235.1 of Chryseolinea sp. Classification (GTDB taxonomy): domain Bacteria; phylum Bacteroidota; class Bacteroidia; order Cytophagales; family Cyclobacteriaceae; genus Chryseolinea. The sequence goes on from DATDAV010000060.1 coordinate 5,363, forward strand.
GCCACCAAAGACATAAGCGGGCGATTCAGGCAGGTAGTCGGCACTGCCAATCAGAGAAAACGCTTCAACGCTTTCGTAGCCGGGGAATTTTTTTAGAAAGGTTGTGGTGGTCGAGTGGTTTGCCAGGACAACCTCGTGGGCGTTTTCACCGTCGTCACCGGTGTCGCCTTTGTCACCCTTGTCGCCTTTGGCTCCATTCGTGCCGGTGGGGCCCACGTCTCCTTCGGGACCCTTGCAGGCCGTCAGGGTAAAGGATGCTACGATGAGCATGCAGAGGATTTTGGTAATGAGTTTGTTCATGTGAAAAAAAATAAGGGGTTAGATTAGACTTGTACCAAAATTATCCCGTGGGTTTTCAGTGGGTGTCAAATCCGTATTACCAGTCCGTTACGGTTTGCGGAAGTTTGTTATTGTGATGTTAATTGGTAATGTTGCAGCAGGGAAATCGACCCTTGGTATTTAGAAAATTACAAATCACGATGGCGTGCATCGTCTATTTTCGGAACGTATGAACGGGGATACATATGATAAACATGGATTCACTTTTAGAACGTGGGGTGGTCATGCGTATTTGGTAAACCCTAATGAATACAGCTTGAAGGAAATGCGGGACCTGGACATCAGAAACGTCGAGTTGAATTTTAATACCATACGCACCACCCGCCGGGACATAACCTTTTTAAAGCCCCATTACGATTTCATAGAGGGAATTTCGATATCCGGAAATTTGGACATCACGGCGCTGGGTAAATTTGCAAACCTCAGGCGGCTTTCTCTTCAAAAGCTACCGGCACAGATCGTTGATTTCGACAATTTCCCCTTGCTACAGGAGTGCAAGATCGAATGGAACAAGAAGGTCAAAAATATCGATCGCCTGAAGTCGCTTGAGATCTTGCATTTATGGAGATACAAGATGAGCGATCTGCAGGGCATTGGAGAATTGCGATCCCTTCGGGAGCTTTCGGTGATTCACTCCAGTATCACATCGCTTCAGGGGATAGGATCGCTCGATGTCCTGGAGCGATTAAATCTAGGGTATTTGCGTAAACTAAATTCTTTGCACGGCCTGGAGGATGTATCAAACTTGCGCCGGCTTGATATGGATTACTGCCCTCACGTAGACGACTTATCGCCGGTTCAGGAATTGATAAATTTAGAGCATCTCGGCACTTATGGCTGCCGGAAAATAAAATCCCTGAAGCCACTGAAGAATCTGACGAAGCTCGACATAGTGTATATCATGGGACGTCCGGATATCGAGGATGGCGACATGACCCCGCTGATCGGAAGAAAAGATGCTTGCATCGCTACGCGGAAACACTACACCCACACCAGCGAAGAGATCGACAGATTGAATGGCACCGTCAGACCCAAACCGGAATGGGACTGGTGAAGCCAGCGGGATCGAGCTGCCCCATCCTAAACCAGCCACGGTACCCGAAGTGGCATGATAATTTCTGTGCTCTTGCCGAACGCTTTCAGGCGGGCCATGGAATTGGAGTGCCTATGCTCTCCAGGGGTCCGGTTTTACTCAATTAAGAGAAAAATGTGGTAATTTTTCAACACTTTGTGTAATCCTATCCCCAAAACAGAGCCTGTGGATATAATAATGGAAGCTGGAATCGTTTAAAAAAACTAAAACCAAACAAATGAACGCTATTCGAAATTCGTCACGACTGATCATGATCCTTATGGTGGTCATGAGCTGCGCCATGAGTTGTAAAAGTAAAAAGAAGGCCATGGAAGCGCAGGCTGCCGCTGAAAAGGCTAAGATGGAGCAACAGGAAGCCGCCCTGCGCAAACAGCAGGAAGAAGAACAACGAAAGAAAGAGGCTGAAGCCCAGGCCAAACTCGATGCCGAAGCCCGCGAGCGTGAACGCCAGGCCAACGCCGCCGCCAGTGCACCTGCCGCCCGGTTGTCAAAATACTTTGATGCCATCTCCAACGCCGGCAGCCCCACCTCGGCCAACGCCAGCATCAGCGAAGCCCTGAGTTTGTTTTCGTCGCCCGACACGCCGCTCCTCATCGTCATCAGCGAAGAGAACGGGCAAAAAGACTACGATCGTCCCACCACCATTCAGAAATATCTTAACTATCTGAAAGACCAGAAAAAGAAAGCAGACAAAGTCAGCAACCTGCAGTTCGACGGCTCCGGTAAGATCACCGAAGTGGAGTTAAGAAAAAATTGATCAACCCTTAAATATAACAACCATGGCTACTTACCGCTATACATATTGCACACTATTGCTCCTTTGTCTTTCCCTCACGGCCCCGCTATGGGCGCAGACCGCCGAGATCAGCAAAGAAAGAAAACAAGCCATCGACTCGCTGGCCCTGGAGAAAGTGCGTGACCTCAGCAAATACATCAGCATCATCGGCAACAAAAAAACGGCCTTCTCGGAAGCGAACCGGGTGATGGACCGCGCCGAAGAGCTTTTTGCACCCGGCAGCGAAATGGGCGTGTCGGCCCTCAACCGCAAAGAGGTGAACTATTACAAAGTGCGTAAATATTTCGAGCGCCTCATGGCCCTCAACTACGATCGCGTGACCATCCAATGGTATGACATTCACTACATCAGCGACCTGGAACGCCAGCCCGACGGCCGGTATGTGGGCGTAGTGACCGTGTATCAACGCTTCGAAGGCACGTCCGACGACGGCCTGAAATACAAAGACACTACCAAGAAGGATATCACCATCTATGTTGAACGGAAAAAGACACAGATCGCAGGCCGGACCGTCGAGTTCTGGGATGTGATGCTGGGCGATATCCGCGTGACTGAAACGAGTGCATGAAGCTAAGCCGTCTTTTATTTTTTATACTGCTCCTCGCGTCCTCCATGTCGCTCCATGCCCAGCTGGTGGGCGATTTGGAGGATGAGAGCAAGCTCTACGCCTCATCCAAACAGGTGAACCAATTCTTCCGTCGCTTCAATGGTGAGGAGGACGAGAAGGGAAATCGCTATTACGAGGGCGACAAACAATACAGAAGTGCCAAGCTCCGGAAAAAGTACCTCGGCATCCTGTTCGATGCCAGCAACAAAGGCATGACGGATGCCGTCAAGACGGACTTTGCAAAAAATGTATTGGATAAATCGCTGCTGCTGGATTTCCATGGGGGAAACTGGTTTTCGGAAGTGCACACCACCTTCACCCAGAATGGCAAGGACCAACCGATTACATTATTCATGGCCCTGGAAAAAGACCACCTCGGCTATAAATGGGTGATCCAACGGGTTTACGCCGATATGTTTGCACCTTACTTTGCACGCGACACCCTGAAAGTGGGAAAGTTCCTGCACCCGCTGAGTCATGAGTTGGATTTTATGAACTTGCGCAAAGCGTTCATCAACAGTGACAGCGTCAGCCAATTTGCTGCTAAAAGTTTTTCACCCGATCACCTCTCGCTTTTTTTGTACGAGATCAAAAAAGGCACCTTGAAATTCAAGACGGTGAACGAAGTGAAATTTCATTTCTTCCAGATCGACGGCTGGTATTTTGAGCTGGCTCAATTTAACCGCCCCGGCTACAACACGGGTTGGCTCATCGCCAGCCTGACCAAGTTGAACACTCTCGCCGATATGGATGCCTTACGAAAGTACCTGTACTATGAAACGAAGTAGATCGCGCTGGACCCTTCTTTTTTTACTTTGCCTGCTGGCGGGAGCAGCCTTTGCGCAGCAATCGAAAACGAAAAAGCCGGCAAAGAAACAGTCCACCCAAAAGCAAGCCCCTAAAAAACAGGCCCCCCAAACCCAGAAGCCAGCGCAAAAAACGACCACCCCAGTCCAACCCGAGCAGACCGCCGCGGCACCGTCTAATGCGGCCGATGACGAGAAGAAAGTGCGCGACATGGTGGCTTTCGTCGAATACATGCTAAACACCCTGGGCAGTAGCGGCACCTCCGCCCGCGACAAAGAAGTGCTCGTGCGCGAAAGCTACTCGAAAGTTTTCCGCGACGGCAAAGTGCAGGTGGAAGACGACCTGGACACCGACCGCAAAACCATCACCAACAAAGACGTGGTGGCCTACCTGAAAGATGTGGACTTTTTCTTCACCGACGTCCACTTTGAGTTTGTCATCGAAGGCATAAAAAGCGGAACGATGGCCGACGGGAAAACTTTTTATAAGGTGTCGCTCCGGCGCAACCTGAAAGGAACCAACTCGGAAGGCCTGGCGGTGAACAACACCGTGCCCCGGTACATGGAGATCAACTATGATCCGCAGGACCGCGACCTCCGCATCGTAAGTATTTATACCAACCAGATCGATGAGAAGGGAGCCATCGAACAATGGTGGACCGACTTGTCGTATGAGTGGCAGGAAATTCTTTTGCGCGCAGGCAATGTATCCGACAGTGCCACCTATCCCGTCATAAAAAAGATCATGGCCATCGAGCGCCTGGATTTGAGCAACAACACGTACATCCAAAACCTGGAGCCACTCACGGAGTTTACGAATCTCAAAAAATTGAACCTGTCGCACACCGCCATCAACGATCTGAATCCCATTCGCTCCCTCACCGACTTGCTGGAACTGGACGCCTCCTTTACAGCCGTCCACGACCTGACACCGTTGAAATATTCCAATCGGCTGGTGAAACTGAATGCCAGTCATACGTTCGTTGACGACATCAGTGTATTGGAAAGAATGCCCCTGTTGCAGCAGTTGGATTTGAGCTATACGCCCGTGACCGATTTTACATTCCTGCAAAGCAACACGGAATTGATCACGCTGAATGTTGAAACCACAAAGATCGCCGACCTCACACCCTTGCAGCCGCTGACCAAACTCACTACGCTTGACCTTTCGCGCACAGCCGTAAAAGACCTGTCTCCTCTAAAAGACATGAAGACGTTGGCGAATTTGGATGTCGATAGCACGGGGCTGCAAAACATTGCTCCATTGAGCGGACTCGAAGGCCTGGTGGTGCTTTCGTTGAATGCCACGCAGGTGACCGATCTTCAGCCGCTGCAGAAATTGACACACCTCCAAAAGATCTATGCCGACCATGCAGCCATTCGCCGCGAGACGGCCGACGCGTTTATTGCGTCCCACCCGCGTGTGCTGATCGTATTCGACTCACACGATCTGAAGGCCTGGTGGGATGCGCTGCCCGACGCCTGGAAGGAAGTGGTGAGCAAGACGATGAAGTTCGGAACAACACCGGCCAAGGAAGAACTTGCCAAGCTGGACGTCGTCGACTCTATTAATTTTCGTGGCAACCTGGAGATCCGCGACCTGGAGCCGCTTCGCAAAATGAGAAGGCTGAAAGTGGTCATCGCAGCCCACACCGGCATACGGGATCTTTCTCCATTACAGGACCACAAAGAGGTCCGCTACCTCGACATCAGCGAAACGGAAGTGACGGATCTTTCTCCCATCGGCAATTTCTCGAAGCTGAAAGTATTGATGGCCGATAAAAGCAAGATCGAAAAGATCGACCCGCTTTTTGGTTTGACCAACCTGGAGAAATTATACACCGACAATACGATGGTGCAAGACATCATTGCGCAGGAGTTTTTTGAAAAGAATCCACGCTGTCTCATGGTGTATAAGACCATCCACCTGAACCGTTGGTGGAGAGGCTTAACGCCCGAATGGAAAACGGTGTTCAGAGGCTTGATGGGAACCGACACGACCACGACACGCGAGAACCTTCACGTGTTGGTGGAGCGCGAAAAAATGCACATCAAGGATGCGCCGGTTAAAGATCTGACAGCCCTGAGTGAATTTGTGCGGCCGAAGGAATTGCATTTCTCCGGCACCGGCATCAGCGATGTAGCGCCCTTGGCAAACTTTAAAATGCTGACTTCCCTGCGCATCACCAACGGTCCCCTGCAGCAGATCGAGACCTTGAGTCAGTTGACAAACCTGGAGGACCTCGACATTTCAAACACGCCCATCGCCGAGATCAAACCCCTGGAGATGTTGACCAACCTGAAAACGTTCAATGCCGCCGGTACACAGATCAAACGCCTTGACCCGCTAAAGAATTTGGTGAACCTGACCGAGCTCGATTGCAGCAATACCAACGTGGGCAAACTCGATCCGGTGGATCATCTTCCGTTAAAAACGCTGAAGTGCTACAACACGAAAGTCTCCAGTCGCGGGGTAGAGAATTTCAAACAGGCCCACCCGGAGTGTAATGTGGTCTATTACCGGTGAGAGCAACCCAGCCTTGCACTGTCGTTTTAGCTTGGGTTCACGAAAGACAGTGCTAAGGCAAGGGTTGGCTTATTTCTTTCTTTCCGATAGTCCGGTCAGCGCAAAGAAGAACCCGGCAAAAGCAAACGACTCACACAGCCCCATGCGATCGCTGGGATCGTTCATGTTGGCGAAGAACCGGGGAATGTGCAACAACAGGAACCACCCAAAGACCATGATGCCCGATAGCAGCGCAGCCAATCTCCGCGTAGCCGGAATGAGTATCCCAATCCCACCGGCAAAGAGACAGATGGCGCAGAAGTAGGTGAAGAATGTATGAAAGGGAATATAGGCGGGAATGAAGCCCTTCACGAATTCGGCATACAAAAAATGTGAATAGCCACCGGCAATAAAAAAAGCGGCCAGAAAAACACAGCCGACATAAATCAGCACATCCCATGTTTTGTCACTCAACGTCTTGAGCGCACGCTGTTCACCGGTATATGTGGCGGCGATGATGATCGAGCCTCCCACCATGAAAAATGATTTTAACGCGTTGAGCCAATCCGTCATAAAATTGGGCAGTTGACGAAACAGGAGGGAGACCAGGATCAAAAATCCGATTACGAGCGCGCCATACGCCGCGTATTTATGGTCAATAATAATAGCGAGTGCCGAGAGCGCAACAACACCGGCCAAAACATAACCCAACAGTGGTGCTACACCGATGAGTTGAGCCGGCAAGGCCGGCGGACGACCGATGATAAAATCCTGGGCAAGAATGCAAATGAACGCGAGGCCGAGCATGCCAAGGGCAAACATGATACGGCCGGCAGGAATGAGTCTGGGCATAGGAATGTGATTCTGCATTTAAAGTATGAAAAACTTAGAGATGCCAGAATCACCTTTAACCCAAGCGGGGTGAACGCCTTTTAATTTTTTATGGTATTTTTTTTATGCTGCGAGAATTCTTCAGAAAATGACATGCGATCCTTCAAGTAAATAAGAACAACGCCGCGCTGCGCTACGTCATTTTGCGCCGCAACGATACTGTTGTCATAGTGTCGAACCTCGATGGATTGGATATGCATGGGGTTGATGGCCTTGAACTGATCGGCGGTAATGACATTCGAGTCATTGACGATATAGAGCGGCTCCGTCTTTTTTGGGAGCTCAAACGTAACCGGCTTTTCAGAAGCCAGGCCACGATGTTGAGAGGAAAATGACCGGTGGCCCTTCAGATAAATCAGAATGACTCCGCGCCGTTCTGCGTCAGGGTGTGCTGCAATGGTATTGTTGGCATAGCGCCGGACCTCAATGGATTGGATGTGCACGGGGTTGATGGCCTTAAACTCCTCGGCGGTAATGACGGTGGAGTCGTTGACAATATAGAGAGGCTCCATTTTTTTTGGAAGCTCAAACGTAAGGGGCCTTTTAGAAGCCGCGCCGCTTTCTTTGGAGGAAGGGTCCTGGGCGTAAACGAATGTGGATACACAAACGGAGAGGAGGAGGGCCGGTAGTTTTTTCATGGATTTTTATTTTTGGACTAACGCTAGCCATGAAGTTAACAAAGGGCGATTTAATCTCCTATGAAAGAGTCAATATTCGGGGCAGCGGTTTAGCGAGCCGGTGCTTTGTTTTTCATGATTTCCCCTGCCTTTGCGGGGAGGCTTAGGTCTCCGCTTTGATTGATAAGGTGTAACGCCAGCTTGGTGACGCGCCACCGACCGTTTTGTTGGATCAGCTCGGCGTCATAAGAACCTTCTACCGTCCAGGATGCTGCTCCAATAAAATGATCGGCCTTTCCGGAAAACCGGACGGTTGCAGGCGACCCTCCCAGGTCAACTTCAAAATGGGAAAGCTGGTGATGGGTTTTGTCAAACCCTGGCAGGAATGCAGCCCAGGCGTTGGCTATCTGTTGGCCGGTCAGCTGGGAAGGTTGGCCGCCGGCGAGCGAAGTGTAATCCAGCCATACATTGTCGGCCAGGGCGTTTTGCACGGCGACCCAATCGTGTTGGTCGGCGCCGTGGAAGATGGTGGTGATGGTTTGAATGACGAGGTCTTTTTCCATAATCGCTTAGCTGTTTTGATTGGGCACGGTATTGCGGTCCGCCCAATATCCCAGCCCCACAAAGAGCCACTGAAATTGTGCGGACCAGGCCAGTGCCGTCACGTTGGCCGGTGGAGGACCGAAAAGGCTGGACACCGGCACCAACACCAGCAAAACAATGAGTACCCAAAAAACGATCCGCGCGGTTTTATTTTTAGCGATAGTCGAGCGTAGGTAAAGATAAACGCCAGCCCCAAAAAGCAGGCCTTCGATGACGTTGGTGATCCCCGCCGAGCCCCACAATCCAAAACCAACCTTGGTCGATCCCCAGGGAAACAACGGCAGGTCATGGAAATGAACAACCAAATCCAGCAACCAGTGACTCAGAACCGCTATCCCCAGAATGATGGCATTGCGTCGATCTTTTTTGATGAGCCAATACACGCCGCCAAACAGTATAGACCACCCGATGGCAAGCAGCAGGCTGTGCGTGATCGGGTAGTCACTAAACTCCAACATGCGGTTGCCGCCCAGTTCGGGGTGAATGACCACGTGTTCGACGTTCAGCAGCAGGAGGGTGGGCCATACCAGGTCGAGAAATTGTACGGCCAAGAGGGAAGTTCCCAGTGAAACGTTGGGAGCGATTTTTTTGATAGCAAGTCCTAATCCGAAGTGTCCGATGAACATGTGTACAAGGTTTTAAAATGAGGCGATCCTTTTAGGATCGCGCAGCAAAGATGCTGACCGTTAACGGAAGTCCAGCTTGACAAAAATCAAGAAGTTGTCAGGGCTTGACGTTTTGATCCATCCGCCGGGCATAACCAGACCGGTCCAGGAAATCATGCATGGATTTGGTGTTGGCGAAATCCAGTTCGATAATTTCCGCAATCGCGCGTGTTTTGTTTTTGGCTTGGGTGTAGTATGCTTTGCAGATCACATACCCCATGTAGTAGCCAAGGTCGGCCATGCCTTTTTGAACGGTGCCGCTGTTGTAGAGCCAGTCTTCCGTTTTTGCGGCGTTCATGTCGACTTTGAATTTTTTCCAAAGCTCGGCTTCATGCTGTTGACCATAGACCGTATAGGCGGTCCGGATCGGCTTTTGAAGAACAAGCTCGGTCACCAGGTCGCAGGCGCCTTCGCGCAAGCAATACCCCAACAGGTCGGAGACGGTGTCCACTTCTTCGTCGAGGCCTTTTTGTTGGGTATGGCAGGCTTCGTGCGCCACCAGGTATGGGATGCCCTGGTTTAGTCTGAATGTTTCACGCAGGAATAGGCTGAGCCCCGTGGTGTTCACCGTGCTGTCGGCTGCAATGATCTCCGTACCGATCAGGATGCGATCGCGGCGCGTAACCCCACCCGTCTTCAGGCAGCCGATCGTGAAGTAGACGGTCGGTTGTCGGAACGCGGGGTACAAGGTCTTGTAGCGCTGCATGATGGCGTCGATTGACCCGGTTTGGGATGGGACGGCCAACGTTTTATTCCGGACACTCTCCCAGAAAGCAGGAACGGCGTTGATGGCCGTCACCCAATTTTTGGCTTTCATATTGCGCATGTGGATCAGGTCATCCAACCCTTCATGGGCCAGGTCCACATAAAGCTTCTGCATCAAGTGGGTTTGGGTGGTCGTGTCGCGGGTGGCTACCACCTGGTCGTAGGCCTTCCAGAATATGGCGATGTCGCCTGTATAAACTTTGGTTTGTGAAGGTGGCTGAGACGATCCCGGGAGGGCGGAGATCAACAGGAGTGCTACCAGAAAGATACGAACAGCGTACATGGGCAATGGGATTGGAATGGATTTTATAAATGTATAAAAATGATTTCCCACGCCGGTCACCGGGGATCGATCACTTGACAAAAATCAAGAAAGCGATGTCGTTTGCTTCTTGCGGATGCGGCTTAGCGTTTCGGGTGTCATGCCCATCATGGAGGCCAGGTATTGCAGCGGCACCTGGTTGAAGAGTTCCGGGTTTAGGTTGAACAACCAGTGGTAGCGCTCCTCCGCCTTCATGGAGAGCAGTGAGAAAATACGCTGCTCCATAAACAAAAAGCAGCGGGCAATGAATAGTTTTTCGAGATGATGCCATTGGGGAAGACGCTCGCCAAGCCGCACATAGTCCTGTTGTTGGATCGTATAGAAATGGCTGTCGGCCAACGCCTGGATGTGGAACCGCGAAGGCATGCTGAAGATCAACCCGGAAAGATCCGTAACAAAGCCATCCTTCGCCGAGATCCATTGCGTCACTTCCTGATCTCCATCATCGATATAGAACCGTACGAGTCCCGAGCGCTGAAAACTTAACGTGCGACACACTTCTCCCGGCTTTAGAAAAAAATCCCCCTTGTTCAGCTTCGTTTGTGAAAAGCACGAAGCGATGTCCTTCATGTCCGCCCCCGTCAATCCAAAGTAGGTGGAGATATAGTACTCAAGTTCATTCATGGCAGGAAAGTTAACCGCAGCTTTGCAGAGACGCAAAGAATATCCATGCATTTCCTTTTCGCCGGACCTTCTGCCGTGTCGCTATGGGTCGGCCTCTGTGCGCACACCAAAAGCACACACAAAGAAATCAGCAATTCACCCGTCACCCATACCGCTTAAATTTTTTTCACGCCCCCAATGAATTCATGAAGCCCGCTATTTCTACCTTCCTTAATATTTTCATCGCTACTGCTTATCATGAAATTAAAAATCTCCCTGCTCCTCGCTGCCGTCGCCTTGCTGGCCTTCAAATTTATCCGCGAACCGATGGTGGCCAACTTCAAAGACTCGGCCTCCTACCGCTGGCTGAACAAAACCGTTCTCAACAGCCGCGTGCTGGACGATATGGAAGACCTGCAACAGTGGCACTCCTTCACCACCGCCGGCGGCGAAGTAGTAGATGCCCGCAAAGTGATCAAGATCGTGGACGCCAACGCATCCGCGGCAACCATCCAACTCACCAAGGAACGCACCCACCACGGGAACCAAGCCCTGCTCATGACCACACCCACACGCCTGGAAGGACCCGCACCCACCAGCGGCCGCGGATGGGGCAGGTCTGGGGTGAGACGCCACTTCCCCGACGAAGACTGGTCGTCGTTCAACCGCATCTCCATCTGGATCTATCCCAATCTGCCCGGCTTTTACACCACTGCGCTGGACTTTCGCCTGTATAATGACGGGGTCGAAAAATTGCCAGCACTCTTTGGTCAGGAGGGCGAAACCTCCCTCATCCTGCGCAACCACGAATGGAACCACATCGTGTGGGAGATTGGCAACGTGGCGCGCGACAAGGTTACCAGTTTTGAAATGTCCTATGGCCTTTCGGGCAACACCCCCGATGAGGCCGATACCATTCAATTCTACTTCGATCAACTGGAACTCGAACGCGTAGACCCCGACAAGATCGAAGGCTGGGACGTTTGGCCCGGAAGAATTTCGTATAGCCACACCGGTTATCAGACCGGCGCGCAGAAAACCGCCGTGGCCAACAACATCAAGGCAACCGATTTTAAATTGATCGACGAAACCAATGGCGAGATCGTACTGTCAAAACCGATCGCGAATGTGAGCTCGCACATAGGCAGCTTCCAGGTGATGGATTTCTCGGAGGTGAGACGGCCGGGGAGCTATATTCTCCAAGCCGGTGAGGTCACCTCACAACCGTTTCGTATCGACGCCGACGTCTACGAGCGAACCCTCTGGAAAGCCCTCAACTTTTTCTATGCCGAACGCTGCGGCGCAGAGATCCCCGGTGTACACGGCGCTTGCCACCGCGATTGGACGTGTGTGCATGGCGACAAACGCATGGTCATCAACGGCGGCTGGCACGACGCCGGCGACCTCACCCAAGGCATTGAGAATACCGGCGAGATCACCTATGGCCTGTTCAGCCTCGCCGAACAGTTGAAATCACGAGGCGACCATCCCGATCTATACGAGCGCGTGCTGGAAGAGGCGCAATGGGGGCTGGACTGGGTGACGAAAACAAGTTTCGGCGACGGCTATCGCAACGGTGGCTCTATCAGCAGCCGCCGCACCAACAACATCATGGGCGACTTCGACGACATTGCCGCCACCGCCCGCAACAGTCCCATGACAAATTTCCAGGCCGCTGCCGTGGAGGCCATCGCTGCCCGCGTCGTCAAAGACAGCGACGAACGCCTGTCGAAGTTTGCCTTGAAGATGGCCGAGGCCGACTGGGCGTTTGCTGTAGCCGGCATGGCCAACGTGAAGCCCTCGAAGGAAATATGGAGAGGATCGTTCGACTCCGACAATGTCCAGCATGAACTGGCATCCCAGGCCATCATGGCGTCCATCGATTTGTGGAAAGTAACTGGTAATAAAAAATATGCAGACAAAGCCATCGAGCTGTCTGCAGTGATCACCGACTCCCAGCAGCGGAAGCGCACGGATTGGGACACGCCCATGACCGGGTTCTTCTACACCACCACGGCTAAGGAACGCATCCTGCACTACTGCCATCGCGGCCGCGAACAAGGCCCGACCCTTGCGCTTACCGCATTGTGCGATGCTTTTCCAGAGCACGCCGATTGGATGAAATGGTACTCCAGCGTAACGCTCTACTCCGAGTATTTGAAAACGATCAGCAACTATACAGCACCCTACGGCGTCTTACCCGCCTCGGTATACACCGACGATGAATACATCAATGTGCCCGAAAGCCGCAAGGAATCTTTCCGCAAACAAGTGCTCAACGGCGTGTCGCTCGGCAAAGGACACTACCTCCGGCTGTTCCCGGTGTGGATGGACTATCGTGGACATTTCGGCACCATCCTGCCCCAAGCCCAGGCGCTCGCCAGCGCGGCGCATTTACGTGGCGACCTTCCCGCTGCACAATTATCACAACATCAACTGGAATGGATCATCGGGCGGAATCCTTTTTCGCAAAGCACCATGTGGGGAGAAGGATACGATTTCGCACCCATCTACACGCCTTCATCGGGCGACATGGTAGGCGGGCTTCCCGTGGGCATTCAAAGCCGGGGAGAGGCGGACGCACCCTATTGGCCCGTTCAAAATACATGGACGTACAAAGAAATATGGGTGCACCCCGTCGCCCGCTGGGTTTGGCTGCTCAAAGACCTCGCCGGCCCCTCGCTGGTGGAAGGCCAGGCCGACGGCCCCGTCAACTTCAAAGAAGCCACCACCGGCCAGGTCATTCCCGTATCGCCCGACAGGACTACGGGTCACTTCCGGATCTTTCTGCCGGAGGGCAAATACACCATCACGGGCAGCGGCCCGGAGCAATCGCAAACCTTTTTGCCCGGCGGTTCCTATCAATTGGATTTGCGTACGGCCCATGCGTTGAGCCTGGAGCTCTCCGCCAAGACCTCCAAGGGCGAAGTGATCCTGACGCTAAAAGCCCGCGGTAATGGCCCACACAAGTTCAATGTGCGGGTAGACAACCTCACCTTGTCGGGCGCTGCCAGGGAGATCACCCTGAAGCCGGGCGCTACGGGATCGTTGGAATGGCGTGGACGAATCACCTCAGCCGATACACCGTGGGTGGCCGTGATCGTTCCGGATAACGACATGTCGCTGCGAAAAGAAATTCGTGGCGCCGCCTGGGAAACGACAACGCCTCGCTAAGCTCAATCCTTCTTGACGACCAACAAATTTTTGGTGCGCGCTTCCAGGCCGGCAATGGCAGGGAGCGCGTTTGCTGGTTTGTCGAGATAGAAATAGGCCGTGGCCGATACGTCGTCCTCGCGGTAGTAGTTGGTCCAGCCTTGCGGGAAGCCATCGCTCATGAGGTCGGGAACGGGATTCATCTCCAGTAGCTTGTGAAATTTGTCAGCGGCAACGCTCACGGGTTCCAACACGGCTCCCTTCTTCTTCAAGCGCCGTACAAAATCAGTGGACTCACCGCCGATTTGTTGGAGCGTCACCTTGCATTGCGTTTGAAAATAAATGGGATCGGGAACATGGTAGCGGTAAAAACTCCACTGCCTGTTCTTTGCATCCGCCAGCGGGCAGCCCTGGTAACGGTTGGCATATTGGCCTTGACCCCACGCGGTGCCGATGTAATCTTCCGTGCCGGTTCCCGCCAGTGTAGGGAACTGCGAATCGCCGTCGAGGAAGACCTTTATTTCGCCTTCACCCCACCAACTGGTTTCGTAGATGCTGTCGGCGATAACGCCAACATTCATCCCCAGAAATCTTCCTTTGCCCGCCACAGACGGGAGCACGACAAAGTCGCGTTCCAGCTTCGTTTTGTTCTCGCGGTTCCAATAGGCATGAAAATAGAACACGGGCTTGTCGTGTTTTTCCACCGTCGTAAAATCGACGTCATAAAAAAGCATGACGGGAATCGTCGAGTCGTTGATGATGACAATTTTTGCCGCCGTACGAAACGGCATGGGAATGTTGCAATTGAAAGACCTGCCCTCCGGATCGGAGAAGAGCTCACTTTCAAAAGGAGTCCTCCGGCCTAAACCAATGCCAAAGAAATCGCCCAGGGGCGCCGACACCGCCGGTGTTTTGGAATTGTCCCAATACATCTCCAAACGCAACGAGCGCAGCATCACGGGCGAGCGCTCATTCACCGTGAGCCAGATGCGGCGAACGATCCCCGCGCCTTTATAGTCGAGCATGGTTTTTGATCCTTTGGGATCGATCATGTCGAACGCATGACCCTTGGCAGTTTTGTTTTCGCGGCCGCCCATTCCTTTTTCAGCGGCAGAATTTTCAAAACTGCTCCACCGGGTTTTGGTATTTTCGGGTATTTCATACAACGCCTGGGATAGTGCATTTTGAAAGTAGCAAACAAAAAATAAGATGATCAAAGACCGGCAGGTTTTCATACGATGCATTTGAAATAGGGTTAAAATGGAAGCGGCAGGCAACAGGGAGCATCCCGGCCTGAAATGAAATTAGCAAGTGTGATGATCTTTTCCTACTCGGAATACTCCAGCGCGTGCTTAAGGCTTTCCGTCGACAGGGGTTTTGTCAGGTAATGGTTGGCGCCCATGTCCCTGGCCTTGTCGATGTCTTGCTGATTGTCGGAGGAAGTGACAACAATGATGTTCACGTGTTCTTTTTCTTTGTCCGGCAGGCTCATGATTTTGAAGGCTTCCAAAAAATCAAAACCGTTCATGATGGGCATATTGAGATCTAACAAGATCACATCGGGAACCGATGACGTTTCCCGGTAGCTCTCGTTTAAGTATTCGATCGCCTGCTTGCCGTTCAGGGCCGTATGGATCTCGCTGGCCATACCGGTCTGCTTCAGCATCTGGGTGTTGATGAAATTGAAAATCTTATCGTCGTCTACCAACAGTACATTTTTCATGGCGAGATCTTGTTGTGGTAACTGAATAAAAAAAAGCCCAACACACTCCTTCCTTGGGGAGATGTAGCAGGCTTAGGATGATTAAGTTAACCCTTTTTCCAGGGACAAGCAAACGCGAAAGGCTCAATTGGCCATCAGTACCGTCTCACTGCTCTCAAACAGGTCTTTACTGCGGTAAATGATTCTTAGGGGGGTGTCCTTCGGCAACTCGTCCAAATATTGTGCTCGTGTGATGACGACGATCTTATCATGGCTTTTTGCCAGCGAGTCCAGTGCGGCCGGCGTATGATACACTTCAATGGTCTTTTTTAGGTTGAAAGCGTAAGCGGGGTTGAATAAATGAAAGGAAACGATCTGGCGGTCAGCGTACGTACGCGCCAGTTCGGGCATGGAGCGCGACACCGGGTTCTTGCTGTCGATGGCGGGGTACGCCACGTAAAAGAACAACAGCACCACCAGCATCCAGCCGCCCGCCCAGCTATAAATGAACGACCCGATCTTGCCCTGGCGGTAGAAATACCACCCCAAAAGGGCGCCCACAAGCAAGGGTAAAAATATCCACACCACCGGGAGTAGGTCTTGTAATTCTTTTTCTTGTTGAAGGGCGATGACGCCACCGATCAGGAGCGCTACCGCGATGAAAAGATGTACGGAGAGGCTTGCGGTCAGTCCGGTCTTTGAGAAGGTATGAGACTGGGTCAGCGTATATAAAAAATATCCCAGGACAATCGCAAGAAAAGGAATGGCCGGCGCCGGGTAACTGGGGAGAACAGTTCTGGAGAAAGAGAAGAAAATACCAAAGGCCAGACCCACGATAAGGCAAAACAGCAGGAAGGGTTTCTCGGTTCGCTCACGCCAGGCCAGCCTCACGGCCTGCACGATAAATACCGAGAAGGGCAGCAAGGCCGCCAGCAGGATCACAAACGGCGCCAGGGGAAAGGCGCCATGGCCCTCCATCGTGGAGGTGTATCGCTCCAGGTTGTGGCCTATAAAAAAACCGCGCAGCCATTCACCGTGAGTAGCATTGCCGACGGCTACATACCACGGTAAGGCTATGGCACAAAACAACAGTGCGCCGGGCAGCAGCTTCAATCGTTTCAGAGTAGCTAGTGTGAATTGTTTTGTAATGATAAGGTAGGTGACAACGATCAATCCTGTCATAACGATGGCAATGGGCCCCTTGGTGAGAAAGCCAAGCGCAGCGGCCACATACATCCACCACAGTTGCCCGGGCTGATCGTGAAATCCACGGAAGAAAGAAAGCAGGCACCAGGTGATGCAAAGAATGAGGTAAGGGTCCGGCACCGCCAGGTGAAATTGAATGGTAAGCTGGATGGAACTTAGCATGACCAACGCCGAGAAGAACCCCACGCGTTCGTTCACGATGCGGCTGACCTGGACATAGATCAATGCGATGAGCAGTAGCCCGGCAATCGCCGAGAAAAACCGCGCACCCCAGGCCGACACCCCGAACACATTGTAGGACATCATCATGAAGTAATAATGAAGCGGCGGCTTGTCCGTGCGCAGTTCGCCGTTGAAGGTGGGCACCACGAGGTCGCCACGGTCCATCATCTCGCGGGCGCAGCCGGCATTTTTGGCTTCGTCGAGAATATAGATGGAAGGCCCGCCCAGGTTGGCGAAATAGAGGAACGCGCCCAGCAGCAGGAGAAAAACAAGAGATCGTTTCGAAACAATTTGCATGCCGAAAACTAAAACCATTCCCCTATAGTTTGGTTATGGTAGTATGAATTTATTCAATTTAAAGTAACGGTGAGTTAATTGAAAAACGGCCGGGATCAAGTTCCTTTGCATGGATTATGGAATTATCGGTAGTAGTCACACTGTACAACGAGGAGGAGAACATTCAGCCCTTGCTGAAAGCTATTAACAGCGCCCTCGTCAAATATAAATATGAGGTCATCCTGGTCGACGACGGTTCGACGGACCGCACCGTGGCCGAAGTGAAACAGCATGCCGACCATCGCGTAAAACTGGTGGTGCTGAACAACAACTATGGCCAAACCGCGGCCATGGCATCCGGTATTGCTACGGCGACCGGCGACTACATCGCGACCATGGACGGTGATTTGCAAAACGATCCCACGGATATTCCTTTCATGCTGGAAAAGTTGAAGGCCGAAAACTGGGACATCGTTGCCGGCAACCGCAAGAACAGGAAGGATGGTGCACTGCTGCGCAAAATTCCCAGCAAGATTGCCAACCGGCTCATCCGGAATCTGACCGGCGTGACCATCCGTGACTACGGCTGCACGCTGAAAGTTTTCCGGAAGGAGACCGCCAAGCACCTGGGCTTGTATGGCGAGTTGCATCGCTTTATCCCCATCCTGGCCGTTATGGAAGGAGGCCGGATTGTCGATGTGGATGTGAAGCATCACGCCCGCCAATTCGGTACCTCAAAATATGGATTGGGACGGACGTTTAAGGTCATGAGCGATTTGCTGCTCATGGTGTTCTTTAAAAAGTATTTCAGACGGCCGATCCATTTTTTTGGCCCGCTGGGGATCGTGTGTTTCATGCTGGGTTCGGCCATTAGCCTGTACCTGCTTGTTCTTAAAATTCTGGGGAACGACATTTGGGGAAGGCCCATCCTAATTCTGGGCATCACCCTCATCTTGGCGGGCATCCAGTTCCTGACGTTTGGATTGATCGCCGAGTTGATCATGCGTGTGTATTATGAATCGCAGCACAAAACAACCTATACCATCCGCGAAATTTTCACCAAATCCGAAGCGTTTGAACTGGAAACTGCTCATTAAGGTCCTGCTCACAGGCCTGGCAGTCTATCTGGTTTCCACTCGCATTGATTTCCCGGCCCTGGGTGTGTGGATCGCGGCGGTGCCGGTGCCGCTCATTCTCGTTGCCCTTTTGTTGTTCAATCTTTCCAAGATCATCGGCGCCCTTCGGCTAAACCTTTTTTTTCGCGCGGAAAATATACGGCTCACAACGCTGCAGAACCTGTTGCTCTACTACAAGGGCATGTTCTACAATCTTTTTCTGCCGGGCGGCATTGGCGGCGATGGTTACAAGATCTACCTCATCAGCAACACGCTGGGCAATTCCTGGCGCTATGTGTTCAAGGCGGTGATGTGGGACCGGGTGAGCGGGGCCGTGGCCATCCTTTTTCTGTCGGCCGTGTTGTTGTTGCTCGTTCCGGTGACGTACGCCTACAGCCTTGTGCTGTGGCTCACGGTGGCTACGGCAATACTGGTGTTCCCGGTATTCTATCTCATCACGCGGTGGATCTCCCCGGCGTATGGGGCGATCACGATTTCCGGCAATCTATTGGCCATCCTTATTCAACTGCTGCAAGCCGCGGTGGCGCTCATCATTTTTCGCGGGTTGGCTATTGCCCCGGCCCAAACGGGCGAATACATGGTCGTGTTTTTTATTTCTTCCCTGGCCACTATCGTGCCCATCACGGTGGGAGGTGTCGGCATCCGCGAACTGGTCTTTTTGACGGCCGCACGATATACCGCCATAGACCCCAACAAAGCCGTGGCCTTTTCCATTATTTTCTTTGCCTTGAATGCCGTGAGCGCGCTGGCCGGCGCCTTTGTAACCGTGCACCTGCAAAAGCCTCAACCCAATTCTGAGGTGGTGTCGTGAACTGATTCTTCCTGGAATGTGAAAGACGCTTTGATGAAAGACCGGCGGAAGTTTCCCGCTTAGTGCTTGAACATTTTTTCGTTGAACGTATGCTGATGTCCCGTGCGGACCCGGATGTGTAAATTTTTGTCCATCCAGGGAGCATACTTGCGATGGGCAAAGACGGAATAGATCAGAAGCGCCGTTACCGTTCCCAGAATAGCGCCGACCGTGACATCGATCAGGAAATGCTGGAGCAGATACATCCGTGAATACCCGACGAGCAACCCGACGATCAGCAGCAACACCGACACATTTTTGCGCCCGCTCAATAACGAAAAGAAGACAATAATGCCAAAGATGGTGGCCGTGTGCCCGGAAGGGAAAGAGTAATGCGAATGGACCTCGACGCCGGGCACGAAGTAAAGCAAAGAATTGTCGATGTGCGTGATCGGCCTGCCGGCGTCGGCATAGATCAATCGCTTCAAAACCGAAGTGATAATGGCCAACAGTGCGGCCAAAGCAGTCGCCGCCAAGGCATCATAAAATCGTACAAAAAGCAGGACGATGATGATCGGCACAAAAACCACGCCATCGCCCAAATAGGTGATGACCCGGAAGAGGTTGTCCTGGAATTCGGTGTGCGTACTATTGACCAGCAGGATGTCCTGCGTCTTTGGAATCAGTAGGGAGAACAAGACCATCGTGCCGATGACCAGACCGTACATGTACGACAGAAATTGAATATGTTTCTGATGGGGTAGTGGCATTCCCATGGTCGTTTCGTTTTATAACACAAAGTTATTTCGCGACGAAGAAATGCATTCAAATTTAAGGTCATGGTATTATTAAGAATTTCATCGCCGCGTTAGTATTCTGATAACGAAATCCGATTGGCCGTTGTTCACGACTTACATCATTTTTTAGCCGGTGTACTTTAAATTTTTTAGGGCTACGCTATGACAGGTTGGCAACTTCTGAGTCTGAAAGGGGGGTGCAAAAGATATAGACGGCCCCGTCCAACCCAGGTCAGCCCTCTTCGCGATGGGAGGATGTCGCTTAAAAAAAGCACAGCCCGTAACATCTCCATAACGCTAAGATAATCTCAACCGATTTCGAACTTTTTAACAAAACACAACGATAACCCTATCCGTCTGACCGGCAAGGGGTGATACCGTTTCTTGGCTTCCGATCCTCAGACAAAACCAGCTGGTGTCAAAATGGCGTGTAGCCCTGGTGATGAACGGTAACGCAGGAAAAACAAAAGAGTCCCCTGGAGAAACCTTCCGTCCTTTTGTATAAAGTCTGCGGCATGAAGCGGTCGTATTTTCCACATTAGAGGACAATCCCATTCCGCCCGTGATCCAACCATCCCAAACCGACCCTTTCCCGGCCGACCCAACCCAGACCCGAAGCAAACGCATGAGCAGAAAGATCAGAACGTGGGCCTATGCAGCGTGCCTGGCAATCTCTTCATGCATGGGCGGCGACGACCGCATGCCCTCGGATGGTGCAAAGACCAACCTCCCCATTTCACAAGGGGCGGAAGGCGCATGGGAAATGCTGGGATACCACCCGGGCGACACCGTGCCGGACATCACGTTGTATTCCGGAGAAGGGCAACCCTTTCACCTCTATGCCGAACTTCACAAAGGAAAACCCGTCATGATCATCAACGGTAGCTATACCTGCGACATCAGCCGGGGGAATCTTCCCTCCATCAACGCGCTCTGTGACCGCATTGGCAAAAATATGGAAGTGGTTATGGTCTACACGATCGACGCCCATCCCAGCGATATGATGAGCCCCTACTCGCCGGACAGCGACATCTGGATCCCTCAAAGCAACATTCGCGACAGCATTTCGGCACAACAGCCAAAGACATACGGCGAGCGCGTGGAACTGTCCAAAACCTGGATAAAAGAAAATCAGATCCACGTGCCGGTGGTGATCGACAAACCCGACAATGAATACTGGATGGAGTTTGGTCAAGCGCCCAACATGTGCTACATCATCGATGCCGACGGCGTAGTGGAATACCGGCAGACGTGGTTCGATGAAAAGAAGCTGGAGGAAAAGATCAAGCACATCACCGAATAGGTTTTACATCCGCTTTTTCTCCACGGCAGGCACAACGCCCATATTGTACCAGGCGAAGGTGTATTGGTCGGCAACCGTCTCAATGGCTTTCGAAAGGTTGGAGGCGCCGTGTCCTGATTTTGTATTCACGCGGATCAACACGGGGTTGGATCCGGCCTGCGAGGCCTGTAGTGTAGCCGCAAATTTAAATGAATGTGCAGGCACTACCCGGTCATCGTGGTCCGCGGTCGTGACGAGTGTTGCCGGGTAAGTTGTGCCCGTCTTCAGGGCATGAACCGGGGAATAGCGTTTCAGGTATTCGAACATCTCTTTCGAGTCCTGCGCCGTGCCATAGTCATAGGCCCACCCGGCACCGGCCGTAAACACGTGGTAACGCAGCATATCCATCACGCCCACGTCGGGGAGAGCGACCTTGGCCAGGTCGGGTCGTTGCGTCATGGTGGCGCCCACCAGCAGGCCGCCGTTCGATCCGCCGGAGAGGGCGAGATAGTTGCTGGAGGTATAATTTTCTTTGAAGAGGTATTCGGCGGCTGCGATGAAGTCGTCAAATACATTTTGCTTTTTTTGCTTGGTGCCGGCCAGGTGCCATCGCTCTCCATATTCGCCACCGCCTCTTAGATTGGGTTGGGCGTACACGCCGCCGTTCTCCAGCCACACGATGCGCGACGTATTGAAATTTGGCGTAAGGCTCACGTCGAACCCGCCGTACCCGTACAGCAGCGTGGGATTCTTGCCGTTCAATACCAATCCTTTTTTGTACACAATAAACATGGGCACTTTCGTCCCGTCTTTGCTGGTGTAAAAGACTTGCTTGGTTTCGTAAGCTTCAGGGTCAAAATCTACCTTGGGTCTTTCATACACGGTGGAGGTACCGGAGGCAATATCGAATTTGAAAACCGTGGCCGGATAGGTGAACGATGTGAACGTGTAATACACATCGCTCTCTTTTAGTTTTCCATCGAAGCCGCTGGCCGTGCCGATGCCCGGCAGCACCACGTCGCGTTGGGGTTTGCCGTGGTAGTCGAATTGCCGGATGAGTGTGCTGGCGTCTTTCAGATAATTGACAAAAAGTTTTTTGCCGGCGGTGCTAATGCCCTGGATCACATTTTCAGTTTCCGGAATGATGTCCTTCCAATGTGCCGCTGTGGGGTCGGCAAAGTCCACTTCCACTACGCGGTTGTTGGGTGCCTTCAAATTGGTTCGGATGATAAGGCGTGATCCGTCATTGTCCACCACGCTGTGGTTGTTGTCGAAGTTGTCGGCCAAGGCCATCAATTTGCCCTGGGGGTTGTGCAGGTCCTGCACATACAATTCGTTGCCCGTGGTGCTGTTGGCGGCGTTCACGACGAGGAAGCGTTCGTCTTCTGTGAGCCCAGCGAAAATATAGCGGCGTGGTGTTTTTTCGCCTCCGAAGATCAGCACGTCCTCGCGCTGCGGCGTTCCGATCTTGTGATAAAACAATTTATGGTGCTGCGTTTTCGATGACATTTCGCTGCCCACAGGTTTGTCGTAGCTGCTGTAGTAGAAGCCCTCATTTCCTTTCCAGGAGATGCCGGTAAATTTCAGGTCTACCAAGGTATCTTCCACTACCGTTTTGTCTTTGGTGCGGATCACGATAGCCTTGCGCCAGTCCGAGCCGCCTTCCGACAACAGATAGGCCGCCAGGCTTCCATCTTTGGTGAACGACAGTCCCGCAAGCGAGGTGGTGCCATCGTGAGAAAAGGTGTTCGGGTCCAGGAATACTTCGGGTGTTCCGTGCTCTTCTTCCTTCCGGTAGAGTACGCTTTGATTTTGGAGGCCGGTGTTCTTATAGAAATAATAGTAATCGCCTTCCCGTGAAGGCGCACTGAGCCGTTCGTAGTTATAAAGTTGTTTCAAACGTTCCTTGATGGTTTCGCGATAGGGGATTTTTTCAAGGTATCCGAAGGTGATGTCGTTTTGATCCTTTACCCAGTCGGCTGTCGCTTGTGCGGTGTCGTCTTCCAGCCAGCGATAGGGGTCGCTCACGTGTTCGCCAAAGTAGGTGTCGACGGTGTCCGTCTTTTTTGTTTCGGGATAGGTCATGTGGATCGCGGATTCTTTCTTTTGCGAACATGCTATAACAAATCCTGTGATGCAAGCGAGAAGATAAAGTTTCTGAGGTTTCATTAGCGGCCGGTCTTTCCCCAAATTTAAAAGGCATGGGAAAAGACGCCAATAGTGAATGTGATTTTATTTGACGGACATCTACGTTACAAGCGTGTAGCGATGAAACCTTCTTTGTTATTTCTCCACTTTCTCTTCCAATGCTTGTATCTCCGTCCGCTCCTTCTTGAGATCCAGCCGGATCAATCCGAAGAGACTCATGTAGATGTTGGCCACCCATACCAGCGAGAATCCGGCCAACAGGTAGCCACGCCAGTCCTGGAGCAACAGCGTGTAGTCGGTGAGAAACAGGAAGGCGACGGTGACGTAATGACTGAAACAGTATTCGCAGGTAAAAAGGTAAAAGAATTTTCTTTCCCCGAGGGAGCGACCCTCCTGGCTTCTGCGGAGGCAATATTCCCGGGGTTCGCGGAACACTTCTTCGTGGGTAACGGTCCACGCCACACAAGCAATGGGGATGGCCAGGACAAAGAGCCAAAGGATTTGCATTTGGATAGTCATAGACCATCTAACAAAAAAGACGTGGATTGGTTAGGGGCTTTCACGGTTTCCCCGCAATAGCGTCCCTATTAAGCCCGGTAATAAAAAAAAGGATTAGGATGGACTACCGTTTCGGAACGGGCTTCTGTTGGGTGAGCCGGTAGAGGAGCACGGCCGTGCGCTTGCTTTGCATGGCCACCGTTCGCGGGTCGGCGATCTCGTGGATGGTATGTCCGCCGGCACTGCCCAACCCAAGTCCATCGATCGCCATGTCGACATACCCGGAAGTGAAAGAGATGTCGGCCGCACCGGCGTCGCGGGGTTTGTTGGCGGTGACGGGCCCATAGCCCAGGTCTTTGCTCACTTGATCAAAGTATTTTAGCAGTTCATAATTTCCCGGCGACGGGGCGAGGGGAGGATAGCCCTCGTCGAAGGTGATCTCGGCCTGTGTTTGGGGAAGGTGACGCGCCACGATACCCTTCATGATTTCCTGCGCTTTGCTGAGTTGTTCGGGAGAGATGGCGCGGATATCGCCCGTGACGATAACCTCCTTGGCCACGATGTTTTCTTTGCCAAAAGCCGAGCCGCCGTTCTTGTCGCCGTTGTGTTCCACGGTCGAGCCGCCGAGGATCACGCCGGGATTGAAGGTGAGGTCGGGTTCTTTGGAGAGGTCGTTATAAAAACTGTTGAGAATGCGGCTGGCCTCATATATGGCACCGGCGCCGATCTTGTCGGTGAAGATCTGCGAGGAATGCGAAGGAACGCCCGTCACTTTCAGGATCCAGCCCGAAGCACTCCGGCGCGAAATGTTGGCGGTCTCCGTAAGGCCGTCGCCATCTTCGAAGCCGATGGCGATGTCGGCTTCCTTGGCGGCTTCAATGAGGTCGTACTTGGATTTCGACAGCGGGTCGCCGCTCATCTCTTCATCGCCGGTCATCACCACCAGGATGTTCATGTCTTTCAGAAGCCCGGCATCATTCAGGGCTTGCAGGGTTTGGATGATCACGACATCGCCGCCCTTCATGTCGCCCACGCCGGGGCCATGCACCACCGAATCATTCTCCACGGTATATTTTTGGAACGGACTCGACAATTCAAATACCGTATCGAGATGGCCAATCAGCAGGATGGTTTTTCCTTTGCCGGTGTGGCGGCCCACCAGGTGGCCAGCGCGATTGAAGGGGGCTCCGTCCACCCACTGGGTTTTGAACCCGAGGGCGTCCAGCTTGGTGCGAAAGACCTGTCCCACTTTGCGCACACCGTCAAAATTCATGGTGCCGCTGTTGATGTTCACCACTTCTTCCAGGAGCTTCAAGGCCTCGGCCTGGTGCGCATCCACATAGGCGGCGAGCTTCTTTTCGGTTTTGGAAAGCTGGGCTTGAGCGGTCATGACCATGCCGAGAAATAAAAACAAAAGCCAGCCCGCCATGCGGGGAAGAACAAACGATAACGAAGTTGATTTGGGATGAGCG
The DNA here is from genome assembly GCA_036525235.1 of Chryseolinea sp. Classification (GTDB taxonomy): domain Bacteria; phylum Bacteroidota; class Bacteroidia; order Cytophagales; family Cyclobacteriaceae; genus Chryseolinea. The sequence goes on from DATDAV010000060.1 coordinate 30,658, forward strand.
ATGGTCAGCATGGCGGTTAGGGGTGGTATGATCAATGGTGTCCAAATTAAGCATCTCCCGACGATTTACAAACACATTTACCGCGGAACAGATGCTGCGGGCCTGATGGCGTGCGTCCCCGGTGCGATCAAAAAAAATAAAAAAGCGTTGCATGGAAATTCGTTGAAAAGTATATTTATGTAGTCAACTACATAAATTTGGATAGCCCGATAAAACATATGCCTACTTCAACCGAATTTCTCCTCCGTCCCGCCACCCAGGCCGACGTGCAAAGCATGCTGGACATTTTCAATGAAGCCATCATCAACACCACCGCCGTGTATTACTACGAGCCCAACACGCTCGACATGCGCCAGGCCTGGTACGACGACAAAATGAAAAATGATATCCCTGTACTGATTGCCGAAGTAAACGGCCACGTGGCAGGCTTCGCTTCCTACGGCGAATTCAGAACGCGCCCCGCCTATAAATACACGGTCGAACATTCCGTTTACGTTCATCCCGACTTCAGAAAACGCGGCATCGCGCGCAAATTGCTGGAAGCCCTTATCGCGATCGCCAAACAAAAAGACATCCACCTGTTGGTGGCCGGTATCGATGGAGAGAATGCCGTCAGCATTCGCCTGCACGAGCAACTCGGCTTCGAACATGCAGGCCACATCCGCCAGGTAGCCTATAAATTTGGACGGTGGCTGGACCTCGTGTTCATGCAGTTGACCTTGGAGGGACCGCCACATCCCAACGAACTGACCCCATGAGCAACCTCATCAACGAACTTGGCGAACTCGCCTTGTCAACACGCCTGATGCGCCTCAGCGAGGGCATGCGCAAAGATGTGACGCGGATCTATAGCGAGCACGGCATCGACTTCGAATCCAAGTGGTTCCCCGTATTATATGTTCTGTCGAAGCGATCGCCGCTCAGTGTACTGGAACTGGCCAATGAGATTGGCTATACCCATCCTTCCGTGATCGCATTGGTCAAGGAGATGGAAAAAAAGAAGCTCGTCAAATCCGTACCCGGCAAAGACGACGGGCGAAAGCGCATGCTGCACCTGACTCAAAAGGCGCTGGACATGGTGGAGGAGTTGGAACCCCTTTGGTATGTTATGCGGCTGGCATCAAAACAAGTCTATAATAATGGAAGCAGTTTGTTGAAAGCTGTGGAGGATGCTGAGGCGGCGTTGGAAGAGGAGGGATACTATGAACGGTACAGGAAGGCTGAGTTAGGAGCCAGAATTCAGAAAACGGGAGTTAGCATCCGGAAATCAGGAGGCGGGGGTCAGACATCAGGGGGGAAATCAAATAAGAGTAAAAAGAAAAAATAATTCGTTTTGTATCCTTTATATAAAAGATAGGTATCCAGCGTGTTCTGAATTTGCTTTCCCTTTTGGAAGGCATTTTTTTTTGATTTTCTACTAAAATGTAGAACAAATTAAAAAAAATGGCTATATTTCCTCTACAATCTAGTAACATAAAGAATGATAGAGACACGATTGGGAGAATTTGAAGAGGTTATCCTGCTTCTCGTGGGCATCTTGGGAGAGGAGGCCTATGCGTTCAACATTGCCGAGGAATTTGAGTCACAAACGGAGCGGGCGGTATCGATCGGGGCCGTTCATTCGACGTTGACACGGCTGGAGGAGAAAGGATTTCTGACCTCGCAAATGGGAGAGTCCACCGCGGAAAGAGGGGGCCGTCGAAAACGCATTTACACGATCACTGCCTATGGACGCAAGACGCTCAGTTCGGCGCGCGACTTCCGGATCGCTTTGTGGAAACAGTTTCCCGGTTTTGCAACAGGAAGCTGACATGATGGTCTTTAGCACACATGGAGAATAAACAACACACACCACCCAACCTCGCCCGGCGTTTCCTCCTGGCTTTTCTTCGTCGCGACCTGGCGGAAGAGGTGCAGGGAGACCTTGACGAGAAATTCCTGTCCATGCTGCGAAAGACGACGCCCGCGCGCGCCAAGCTGCAGTATTGGTACCAGGTGCTGCAGTATCTGCGGCCGTTTGCCATTCGTAAATCGACAACATCATCAAATCACTACGCTATGTTCAGAAATTATTTCATGATCGGATGGCGCAACCTCGCCAAACAAAAGATGTACTCCTTTGTGAAGATCGGTGGCTTTGCACTCGGCATTGCAGCGTGCTTGCTCATCGCCTTGTTCATCCGCGACGAGTTGAGCTACGATCTTCACTACCCCGAAGGCAACCGTATCTATCGGGTCGTGGAAGTGTACAAGGATCACGGCGAGACAGAGCGGTCGGTTTGGATGCAAGCTCCCTTCGCTACTGCAGTCAAGGCCGATTTTCCGGAGATCGAAAAGGCCGGCCGGTATAACTCCGGTGAACTTTTCGGCGCAGGGAGCAACCAAATCCGGCGCGACGACCGGATGGACAATGCCTACGAGGAAGGGTTTGTGTTTGCCGACCAGGAATTGCTGGAGATTTTGCAGGTGCCGATGGTATACGGCAATCTCGCACACTGCCTGGATCAACCCAACACGATGGTCATCACAAAGAGCAAGGCCGACAAATATTTTCCGGGTGAAAATCCGGTGGGCCAGTTGATGGTGGTGAACGATTATGCAAAAGAACCTTTTAAGATCGGTGGCGTCATAGCCGATTTTCCGGCCAACTCGCATTTTAATTTTCAGTTTATCATCACCATGAAAGAACGCGAGTTTGGGAGAGGCGAACAAAGTTATTGGGGTGCCACCAACTACCCCACCTACTTGTTGTTGCGCCCCGGCACGGACGTAAAACAGCTGGAAAAGAAACTCCTCCGGGTGACGGAGAAATATTTGTTGCCCCTATGGATAGAACAAGGTCGCACCGATGCAAAGGACTTGACCAAAAGTATACAGTATGAATTGCAACCCATTGCCAATGTCCATCTTCGGAATGCAGGGATTGAAGATCCCGTGCCATCCCATGGCGACATCCGTTTCGTATGGTTGTTTGGGATTGTTGCTGCTTTCATTCTCATCATTGCCTGCATCAATTTCATCAACCTGTCCACGGCCAAGTCGGCCAACCGGGCCAAGGAAGTAGGGCTGCGCAAAACTGTGGGATCTTTCCGCAGCAACATCATTAACCAATTTCTGATCGAATCACTGCTGTTCAGTTTGCTTTCCTTCACACTGGGATTGCTCCTCGCATGGCTGTTCCTGCCCTACTTTAATGTGTTGGCTTCCAAGTCGCTTTCTTTTCCCTGGGGCGAGTGGTGGCTGGCGCCGGTCATGCTCGGGTCGTGCGTCCTGATTGGTTTGCTGGCAGGTCTGTATCCATCATTTTATCTGTCGTCGTTCAAGCCCATCCAGGTGTTGAAGGGCAACATCAGCCGGGGCAGCAAGAATGCCGCGACACGCAGTGTGTTGGTCGTCTTCCAATTCACCACGTCCATCATCCTCATCATCTCCACGTTTGTGATCTACCGGCAAGTGCATTACATACTGACCAAGGATGTCGGCTTTGATAAAGAACAAGTGTTGCTCATCCAGGGCACCAACACGTTGGGGGATAAAATGAAGACCCTCAAGGATGAGTTACTGCAATTGGCGGATGTGAAAAGCGTCAGCGTTAGCGATTACCTGCCTATCAATGGTACAAAACGAAACGGCAACGGGTTTTGGTTGGAAGGCAGAAACAAGATCGACAAATCGGTGAGTGGCCAGTTCTGGCAAGTGGATCACGACTATGTGAAGACCATGGGTTTAAAGCTGGCAGCCGGCCGTGACTTTTCCCGCGACATGGCCTCGGATTCCTCGGCGGTCATCATCAATCAAAAAATGGCCAAGGAACTCGGCCTGACCGACCCGATCGGCAAGCGCATGATGAATTGGGAAGCCTATAACATCATTGGAGTGGTGGAGGATTTTAATTTCGACACCTTCCGTTCGAATATAAACCCGCTGGTGTTAAAGCTGGGAAACAGTCCCAATATCATTTCAGTAAAATTGAATGCGAAAGACGTGACCACAACACTCGCGTCCATCCAAACTGTGTGGAAGCGGGTTGTCCCCCATCAACCCATCCGCTATTCATTTCTCGACGATAGTTTCAGCCGCATGTACGACGACGTACAACGCATGGGCCACATCTTCACCACGTTTGCCGTGCTGGCCATCATCGTAGCCTGCCTGGGATTGTTTGCCCTCTCGGCTTTCATGATCGAGCAGCGCGGAAAGGAGATCAGCATCCGGTTGGTCTTGGGGGCTTCGCTGGAAAATATATTCCGGTTGCTCACGGTCAATTTCGTGAAACTAGTCCTCATCTCGATCGTCATCGCAGCGCCGGTGGCGTGGTATATGATGGACAAATGGTTGCAGGACTTTTCTTATAAAACGGAGCTGAGCTGGGATGTCTTCGCGTTGGGCGGTGCGATGGCGGTAGTGATCGCGTTGATCACCATCAGTTACCAGGCCATCCGTGCCGGCCTGGCCAACCCGGCGGCGAGCTTGCGGTCGGAATAGGTTGGATCATGATCGTTTTCGCACAGCGCTTGATTATATGCGAACACGATCCAGACCATGCTATCGTTTTTAGGGTATATAAGGCCGTCTTTCAGCATGGCATAGGATTGGTATACCGAGCTGGGTACGTCGTGCTTAAAAATATAACCTGTAACGTCATGATCAGAAATTACCTGGCCGTTGCCCTGCGCAACCTTCGCAAGAACAAAGGATACTCCGCCATCAACATCGGTGGCCTGGCCGCGGGGATGACCGTGGCGATGCTCATCGGCCTGTGGGTGTTCGACGAATTGTCGTTCAACACCTATCACGACAACTACCCGCGCATCGTACAGATCATGAAAGGCGGCAGTTTCGAAGGGAAGACCTACATCGGCCAACGACATCTCCCGCATCCGCTGATCGAAGAGCTGAAGACAAACTATAGCAACAACTTCAAACACATTGTCCCCTTCGCAGGAGGCGACTATGTTTTATCTTTTGGTGAAAAGATCATCTCGCAAAGCGGCGCCTACGCCGGCGAAGGCATGGCCGACATGCTGACGCTGCACATGCTGGAAGGCACGCGTCTTGGGCTACAGGATCCCCATTCGATTTTACTCTCCCACTCCACGGCAAAAGCATTGTTTGGAGAAACCGGAGACGCATTGAATAAGGTCATCCAGGTCAATGGCAAGATCGATATGAAAGTCACGGGGGTGTACGAGGATCTTCCGTATAACACCCAATTTAACTTTTTGAAAGTACTGATGCCCTGGGAGCTCAACGAGATCAACAGCACATGGATGAAGGATCAAGGCTGGGCCAATCATTTCCTCTTTATCTATGCGGAGATTGCCCCCAATGCCACTATCGCCCAGGTGAACGAGAATATTCGCGAGGCCGAGATCAAAGTGATCCGCAACATACCGGCCATGCAGCCGGAACTGGCCTACAGTCCGGTAATCATGCTCCACCCGATGTCAGACTGGCATTTATATTCCAACTTCAAGGAAGGCGTGCGCGATAGCGGACCCATCCAATCGGTGCGCATCATCGGCATGATCGGGGGCTTCGTACTGCTGCTGGCCTGCATCAATTTCATGAACCTGAGCACGGCACGGTCCGAAAAGCGGGCAAAAGAAGTGGGCATCCGGAAATCCATTGGGTCCATCCGAAGCCAGCTGGTTTGGCAGTTCTATTGCGAATCGTTCCTGGTGGTGGGCCTTGCTTTCGTGGTGAGCCTCTTGGTGATAAACCTGGTCTTGCCGTGGTTCAACGACCTCACGTCAAAAGAAATGCAGATGCCATGGACGAACCTGTGGTTTTGGATGAGCAGTATTTCCTTTTGCATCACCACCGGCGTGTTGGCCGGCAGCTATCCCGCCCTTTACCTCTCGTCTTTCAATGCCATCCGCGCGCTGAAGGGCACCTTCCGGATGGGCAAGCTCGCCTCGTTGCCGCGCAAAGTATTGGTGGTATTGCAGTTCGCCGTCTCGGTGTCGCTCATTATTGGAACCATCATTATTTATCAGCAAGTCATGTATGCCAAAGATCGCCCGATTGGTTACGACCGCGAAGGATTGGTGATGGTGCAACGCAAAACCGACGAATTTTTTAGCCAGGCGGAAGCGCTTCGAAACGAATTGATGAAAACCGGCGTGGTGAAAGAAGTGGCCGAGTCCGGTGGACAGCTCACGGAGTCGTGGTCGGGGAATGGCGGTTTCGACTGGCAAGGCAAGGACCCTGCTTTTGAAGCAAACTTTGCCACGCTCTCCGTCTCGCATACGTTCGGGCGCACCGTGGGATGGCAATTCATTGACGGCCGCGACCTTTCCGAGGAATACGCATCCGACTCCAGCGGATTCGTGCTGAACGAGGCAGCTATCAAATACATGAATATGAAAAATCCAGTAGGTCAGATCATGCATTGGAAAAATGATGCTTATGGTGTGGACCGCGATTACAGAATATTGGGTGTCATTAAAGACATGGTCATGGAGTCTCCTTTCGAACCGGTGCGACCTACCATTTATTTTGTGCAAGGCTGGCACGGTTGGTTCGTGATGAAGATCAATCCGGAGGTAAGCATCAGCGAGGCTATGCCCAAGATCGAGGCCGTGTTCAAAAAGGTAATTCCTTCCGTGCCGTTCGACTATAAATTCACCGATCAACAATTTGCCTTGAAGTTTGCCTCGGAAGAGCGCGTGGGAAAACTGGCGTCCGTGTTTTCGGTGCTGGCCATTTTCATCAGCTGTCTTGGACTTTTCGGGCTGGCTTCTTTTGTGGCGGAACAACGCACCAAAGAGATTGGCATCCGCAAAGTTGTGGGAGCATCCGTGTTCAACCTCTGGCAAATGTTGTCGAAAGATTTTGTGGTGCTCACCATTGTGGCCTGTGCCGTGGCCGTTCCCATCGCATATTTTTCGCTGAACAGTTGGTTGCAAAACTATTCCTACAGGATCAGCATTTCCGGATGGATATTCTTCTACGTGGGTCTGGGAGCGGTGTTGCTCACGCTGATCACGGTTAGTTTCCAATCGGTGAAGGCGGCCTTGATGAACCCGGTGAATAGCCTTCGCTCAGAGTGAGCTACACGGAAGCTTCAGCGTAGGAGCAAGGCTGTTGAAGAGAGCCATTGGCGTCCCCCCTCCTACGTCGGGGACGGGCTATCCGCTACAAGTCCGTCTCCGCCACCTGCCCACGCACTTCGGGCTTTTCGCTCCTATCCCTGGCCGGGTTGCCTTGAGCTATCGGCTTCAAGAAAAGCATCCCAGGTTAACGCTTGATATCGTTCAGCACAAAAGGAACGTGGATTTCCACCGGCTTTCCCGACGTGCCCACCCAGGGCCCCATAATGCTCATGGCTTCCTGGATCTTTCCCCTCAGATATTTCAGATTCAACACCGTGTGGTCTATCCGTTGCAATTTTCCCGATGGATTGGTCGACACGATGTAGGGCAGGGAAGGTGTCTGAGGATGGTATTCCATCTTGTCCACAAAAAGCACATCGATCGTCTTCACCGCATTGGCCTCGACAGCAACGTTCACCAGGAAATTGTAGTTGGTGTAGGTATCCATCATCACTGCGGGGATGGTCATGTACTCCACAAAATAATCGTTGGCGAGCAAAAAGCCACCCAGGGGTTGCACTTCGGCGCGTGGTGCGCGGTCGGGGTAGTAGAGAATGACGAATTCTTCACTTTGATCGTCGTGGAGCATGGTGTTGTTCTTATAATAAGGCGCCAGCGTTTCGGGCGCTATTGATTTCTGATCGAAATTGTATTCCATCAACACCTTCTTGCCGAACTTGTCGTAGATGGTCCAAACTCCCACGGGGGCTCCGTTTTTATAGCTCCCGGTCTTGATGACTTTGGTCTTCGCGTTGAAATATTGCCAGCTGCCTTCCGGGCTGCCGTTCACAAAGCGCGCCACCAGTTTGGGTGTGCCATCGGAGTGAAAGAGTTCGTAGGCGCCATTCAGTTTTCCATCGGTGTATTCGATCTGGCCGATGATGACACCCCGTTTGCTTTTACTGATCCACGCGCCATCTTTCAAGCCGTTTTTGAAATGGCCCGATTCAACCACCACATCGTTGCAAATCCACTCGTAGGGACCGTCCGGCCTTTTGGGTTCGGTGGTGGAGTAGGTGATCTTTTCCTCACAATGGCAATGCGGATATTTCAGGACCGTCTGACCTTGGGAAAGCGCGACGATCAGCATATTGAACAAAGTAACTAAGACGATTTTTTTCATAGTTCAGTGTATATCCATTACGGGATGCTTGCGCAAAATACGAGTTTATCGACAAATGAGCGATGTTTTTTAACCGGGATGTCCTCGCCGGAGTTCTCGCCCGCCACCCCCCGGCATCGTTTCCCGCCATATTTCAAAATAAATAATGTGGAATTATTTCAATTCAGTATTTTACCTTTCCATATAGCCCACCCCCAGATGCTCAAACATTATTGGAATACCGCCCTCCGGAATCTCATCCGCCACAAGCGTTTCACGATCATCAACATGATCGGCCTGTCCATCAGTATGGCGGTGTTCCTGGCGTTGACGAACTATGTGGGCTATCAGCTTAGCTACGACAAATTTTATCCGGGTGGCGATCGTATTTACCGCATCGACTATTTTGAATATCAACAAGGGCAGCCCGTCTTGCAAAGCGCCCGCACACACGATCGCACGGCGCTGCTGGTGCATGAGTTCGCACCCCAGGTGGAGGCCGTCACGCGGGTGTACAATGAGAAGGCTTATATTTTTACGGAAGACGTGCGCATCGTGGATCAGAACATGCTGTACGTCGACAGCTCGTTCCTGAAAGTTTTCCCCCTCAAGCTCATCAGCGGCTCGGCGGATCAATCCCTGACCCCGCCCAGTTCGGTGATGATCTCCCAATCGCAAGCGCATGTCTATTTCGGCGACGCCGACCCGATGGGAAAGATCCTCTACTTCAACGAGCGCCTGCCCTTCACAGTGACCGGCGTGTTTGAAGATATTCCCTCCAACACCTCCCTGGAATTTGACTTTCTCCTCTCGTGGTCGACCATGCCTTACTACGGCTGGATCTCGCGCGACGGCGACTTCAACGCGCCGTGGACCTTTACCTATGTGAAGCTGAAAGACCATGTGACCGACATCAGCGCCATCGACCGCGAACTGACAGACATGGCCAACCAGCACATCACCACGCTGGAGAAGCGAGGACACACGGCGCGCTATGCATTGAGTGCCTATGAGGACCTGCACACTTCGGCCGGCGCGTTGTCGGGCGAGGCCAAACCGGCCATCAGCAAAACGATCTTGTTTGCGCTGATCTCGCTGGCGATCTTCATTGTGGTGGCGGCGTGGATAAACTATGTTAATTTGTCGCTGGCCCGCTCCCTGGAGCGCGCAGACGAGATCGGGGTGCGCAAAGTATTCGGGGCTTCGCGCTCGGCCATCAGCGGACAATTCCTGCTGGAAGCCGTCGTGCTTTCCAGTGTCACCTTTGGCTTGGGGGCCGGCCTCTACCTCCTTTTTACGGGACCGTTTGCCAATCTCCTCTTTACAAACATTGCGTTCCGGCCAACCCAACCCACCACGTGGGCCCTATACTTTGCGGGTTTTGTGACCGGCACGACACTCATCGCTTTTTACCCGGCCCTTTTCATTTCGCGCTACAAACCCGCCCTCATCCTCAAGAACAAGCTCAGCATCGGCCGGGGCAAAGCCGGCGTGTTGCAACATAGCCTCATGGTCTTCCAGCTTTTTCTGGCCGTAGCCATCATTGGCATCACGCTGATCGCGGGGCGACAACTCACGTTCATGCGCAACTTCGATTCGGGTTTCAACACCAGCCACACCATCACCCTGCGCGCACCCGCCTCAACCAACTCCGACTCGCTCCGGCGTTCGCGCTACCGCTCTTTCCGCAACGACGTGATGCAGCATTCTGCTTTCCGTTCGGGCACGGCTTCCATGAACATCCCCGGGCAGGAGATCCGGTTCCACGACGAGGGCATTCACGCCGTGGGATCTTCCAACATAAAAAAGCAATCCTTCTGGGTCATGTGGATCGACGAAGGCTACCAGGAAACTTTCGGCCTCACATTGCTTGGGGGGCGAAACTTCCTGGAAAGTGAAACGGGCCTCACCTGCATGATCAACGAGACGGCCGCACGCGCCCTGGGCTACGATAACCCGACCGATGCAGTGAACACCAGTATCATGAACGCCGCGCACGACAAAGCAACGGTTGTCGGTGTCTGGAAAGACTATCATCACGAATCGGTGCACAAGCCCGTAGATCCCATCGTGTTCTATCATCGCCATCCGAATGAGTATGGCTATTACACGTTCCATGTCCAATCACGCCAGGGCGATTATCTCCAGAACTTACAAACCCTGTGGCATAAACATTATCCGAACGACCCGTTTATCTATTATTTCATGGATCGTTTTTTTGGAGAACAGTTCCAGGCCGACGAGCTCTTCGCCCGCTTGCTAAATCTTTTCAGTATCATATCCATCGCCGTAGCCAGCCTGGGACTTTTTGGGATGGCGTCGCTGGCGATGGTGAAACGGACAAAGGAGATCGGTGTGCGCAAAGTATTGGGAGCCTCGGTGTGGAATATCCTGGTCATGCTTTCAAAGATCTACGTCAAGCTAATCATCATAAGTTGTGTGTTGGCCTTTCCGCTGGCTTATTATTTAACGCGTCAATGGTTGCAAACTTTTGCCTATAAGATCGATGTCCAGGTTTGGATGATCGTGTTGCCGGGTGTGATCGTGCTGGTGGCAACGCTGGCCACCATTGCCGGGCAGTCCGTTCAGGCGGCGATGGCCAATCCCGCGAAGAGTCTTAAAGATCAATAAAAAAAGAACCGGCCCTGGATACCGGTTCTTATGTTGTGTGATGCTTGAATAGCGGAAAATTATTTCGCTGCTGTCATCATGGTTTCTCTCCGGCGATAGAAGTAATAGGAAGCAAACCCCATGGCGATAAAGATGACCATGAATGCCGCGCCAGCTTCGCCAATAGCAAACGACGAATAGGTTGCGCCGATCAGGTCGTACATCAGCCCGGCATAAGCCCATTCCTTCAGCCGCGGAAAACGGGGGATAAGAATGGCGATGGAGCCCAGCAATTTGGCTACGCCAAGAAAGGGGATGATATAGGTGGGATACCCCAATTTTGCTTTTATCAATTCCACAGCGTCGGGTGCCGTGACAATATTGGAGAAGGAGGAAAAGATCATTAAGGCAGCGAAGAGCCCGGTGAATACCCAATACAGAATGTTAATTTTTTTCATGACGTTTTACGGTTTGGAATGTAGTTGATAAGAAAGTTAAGCGTTAGATTTTTTTTCAAAATAAAGGAGCCAGTGGTTGCCGAATTTGTCGGTGAGATCACCAAAAACGGCGCCCCAAAACGTGTCTTCCAGGGGATGCGTTGGTAAGCCATCGGTCGCGAGGCGCGAATAGTAGGCGCGGGCCTGTTCTTCGCTGTTGCAGTGGAGCATCATGGAAATGGAATTCCCTCGCGAAAGCCCTGTCTCCGGAACCATATCCGAACCCATCAGCACCAGCGTGTCGTTGGTGAGCGTAGAGTTGAGCACAAAGTTTTTCATATGCGACGGCATGAACGCGGCCAAGGGTGATTCCCCTACCGTTTGCAATACCAGCTCACCGCCCAGGCACTCTTTGTAGAAGGTCATCGCCTCGAAGCAATTGCCGGAAAATGTGAGATAGGAACTGATGCTGGCCATATTTTTCGCTGTTTGGATCAGGTTTCGGTTGATGATACAAAGTTGGGGTGACGTGACGGGAATGAAAAGGGGGAATTCCGTCAATTGCAAGGCGGATTCCGACAGGATTGATTTAGGGACAAACATTGTTTTATCTTTACTATCATGAAACACATATCCATTCTCGTACCGCGCGGCCATACCAGCCTGGTGAACATTGAAGGGAGTCACCAGATCTTTTCGGAGCTGAATGTTTTTCTGAGCGAGCTCGGCAGAGCGCCCATGTTTACCGTGCAGTTGGTGGGCATTGAAAAAGGGACCAGCCAGCGCAACGGACTTTTTACGATCGCACCCGATGTACTGATCCGGGATGTAAAGAAGACCGACCTCATCATCATCCCGTCCGTGCACGGCGACCAGAAGCAAGCCATGGAGATGAACGCTGAATTTATTCCCTGGATAAAAGCGCAATACGCACAAGGCACATCCGTGGCCAGCCTATGCCTGGGCGCATTCTTTCTCGCCTCCACGGGCTTGCTCGATGACAAGCCTTGCGCCACCCATTGGAAGATGGCCTCCGCGTTCCGGGAAATGTTTCCACAGGTGAACCTGATGGACAATAAGATCATCACCGAAAAAGATCGCATCTACACCAGCGGAGGGGCATATTCATACCTCAACCTGATCCTGTACCTCGTGGAAAAAATGGCGGGCCGCGACATCGCCGTGCTCGCCTCCAAAGCCTACGCGATCGACATCGATCGTCAAAGCCAATCGCCGTTCATTATTTTTGAAGGACAGAAGTCACACCAGGACGAACCCATCAAACAAGTGCAGGCCTTTATTGAAGGCAACTACCAGGATCGCATCACGGTGGATAAACTCTCACACCAATTTGCATTGGGCAGAAGAAGCTTCGAACGCCGGTTCAAGAAAGCCACCGGCAACACGGTGATGGAATACATCCAACGCATAAAGATCGAAGCGGCAAAACGCGACTTTGAAACGAGTGGTAAAAACATCAACGAAGTGATCTACGATGTTGGCTACACCGACACGAAGGCGTTCCGCACCATTTTCAAAAAGATTACGGGGCTAACCCCTGTCGAGTACAGGAATAAATACAATAAACTGGAGGTCACGGTGTGATCTTGTTTTGACCTGTGTTATCCATCATAAGCACCTGAGATGAATATCATTCCTTCCATGCGATGCCGGGACGTGGGGCGATCAGTGGCCTTCTACACAAACGTGCTCGACTTCAACCACCATGGAACGTGGCCCGAAACCGGGTCGCCTTCTTTTAGTATTCTCAGCCGTGAGGGTGCCGAGCTACACCTGTAAAGCCATTCCGGCGACGGCACTTTTGGCAACGTAGCATCCATCCTTGTCCACAACATCGATCATCTTTTTCAACAGTATCTAGCGCGCGGGTTGAATACAAAGGCAAAAATGGATTCCCCCGTTCATCAGGGGCCGACGGATCAAACCTGGGGGACACGGGAGTTCTACGTGGATGATCCCGATGGGAACACCATACGATTTGTCCAACGCCCGCTTAACTTTCCGGAATAGTTACCACGAACACCGTTCCTTTGGCCAATTGGCTGGTGACGGTAATTTCTCCTCCCAATAGATGCGTCAGCTCTTTGGCGATCGATAATCCCAGGCCGGTTGAGCCTTCGCCTCCGGTTGGTTTATTCGAAAGCTTTTGGAATTTTCCGAAGAGATAGGGGAGATCTTCTTCCGGGATGCCAGGCCCTTCATCCATGACGGTGAAGCGAAAGCCATCGCCATTCTTTTCAGCATGCAATTGTACCACCCGGTGACGTGGCGAAAACTTGATGGCGTTGGAGAGAAGATTTTCCAATACACGCGACAAGGCGTCGGCATCCGTATATAACAGACCTGAAATCGTTCTGGCCTTGAAATCGATGTGCTTCAGCCGGGCCTGGTGCGAAAATTCATTCTCCAGCTTGGCCATAAGTTTGCCCAGGTCTACGGGTTGTTTGGCGATGGGCGTGGCCCCGCGTTCGATGCGGTTGATGTCGAGCAGGTTTAGGATGAGGCGCAGCATGTCGTGACAGGCGTCCTCCATATAGTTCAGGTACTCCCGGTCTTTATCCACGCGCCCGGCCTCCTCCAGTTTCATCAGCTCGATGAGCCGGAGGATCCCCGACAAGGGCGCCTTCAGGTCGTGCGACGCGATGCCGAGGAAGTGGTCTTTGGAGGCATTGGCTTCCACCAACTGCTTGGTGCGTTCCTGCACTTTTTCTTCCAAGGCCTCGTTGGCGCGATTTAAAGTCTCGACGAGATTCTTGATGTTCCGTTGCCGTTCGATCAGCGCGACGAGGGCCACCAGCGAAGTGAGACCGATGAGGGAGAAAGCGAAGAAGCGTACGCTGTCCTCCATGCTCATGTTCTTTTCCAGGGTTTCGTTTTGCCGGGCCAGGAGCTGACGCTCACGGCGCACGAGGTCTTCCACCAAAATGCGCAACGCGTCCATGTGGGTCTGCCCGGTCTTGATGTTCATGCGATGGGAGGCGCTGTCTTTGCCGTGGGCATTAAAGATGCGGATGCCGTTGTCCAGGTCTTGCGATCGCCGGTGAATCATTTGCAGGATCTCACCCTCCAGGAAGCGGGTTTGCTCCTCGTTGTCGTTGATCAACTGTTTTAAGGTGCTGGTTTCGGATGCGATCGCCCCCTGGGCCTGCTGGTATGGCGTAAGGAAAACACTGTCACCGGAAAGAATATAGCCCCTTTGCGCCGACTCCATGTCGTGAATAAGTGAAAGCAGCTTCGTAGCCGACTCGATGGACCGGTAGCGGCGAATAACCGTCTGTGTCGACTCCTCTTTTTCAACCGTATTATAGTGCGTGATGTAGGCACTCACGATCACCAGTAAAATGGAGAGCACGAGCAGTATATAAATGCCGGTGGCCTGCAACCGGTTGGGTTTTATCTTCATGCGAGGGGGTTCCCGATTTTGCTGTCTAAAGTAGGGAAAATATACACCGGAAACGGCAAGCCGGCCACTCTCGCATACAAGCGGTCAATATGAAAATTAGCTGGCGCTGTGACTTTTTTCCCGGTCGGTCATCTAAAGGGAAACAAGTCGCCATAAAGGAAATAAAGAAAAGACCCGGAAAAGAGTAGACAGGTTTTGCAGGGTTAGGTAGGGTAGAGCCACTCAGGGATGAGTGGCTTTTTTTTGAGCAGGAAATTCTATTTTCTGAAAAATGCCGCGATGGAATTGAAAAGTCCCTGGTCTTCGCTAATGGTGACAAAGAACGACGCGGGCACGTTATACAGGGCCACGTCTTTCAACATGCCGATGAACCACTGCGAGCGGTCTTTTCGCGTAGTGGGAATATCTGGATTTTGGACGGACGGAAGCACAGCCAGGGGTTGACCGGCGACGATATATTCCTTGATGACATCGCTGGGAAAAATATGGGAGGGGAGGACCAGGATGTGCGGTATATCCCGGCTCACGAAATCACGAAACGTGGGCAGGAATTCGCCCTTTAAAAAGTTTCGTTCCGATCGCACGGGTTTAAGCCGGAGCTGCAGCAGTTGGAAATTTTTCACGTAAAAGCCCTGCGCATCGGCCAACGAATGATAGACCTCCTCCAACGATTCGGAAGATTCAGTCACGGTGGTGAATAACGATAGACGGCCCCTTAGCCGGCGTGCCAGTTCGGCCGACCAGGCATAGCCCATGCGAAAATCATGATCGATCCGGAAGGGATAGAGAATGGTCTTGGTCATACTGCCATTTTTCTTTAGAGCGCGAAAAGCGGGAAAGTCACATTATGCCAACATGGCCAACGCTTCCGCTAGGCCAACGCTAAGGGCTACCACGTAGACGTTGTTCAATTTTTCCTTGGAACGCTTCAGACGCATTTTGATGGCGCTGGTAGACAGCTGCAGTTTTTGTTGGAGCGCTTCGATGGATTCGCCTTCGCGGTATTTCAGGAAGAGCAATTCCTTGTCGGCTTCAGGCAACTGGTTGATGAGGCTGAACATGATGGCTTCCGATTCGATGCGATGCTCAACTTCGTCGGTGTTTTCGGCCAGACGGTCGGCTTCCTCATCCAACGCTTCGGTGGATTGCACGCCGTTTTTATTTTTCTTGCGCAGCGCCAACAGGCAATGGCGGTGTGCGATGATATACAACCAGGTGGAGAAGGAAGAATCCTTCCGGAAATTCTTCAGATGATCGAAAGCCTTCAACAAAGCTTCCTGTGCCAGGTCAAACGCTTCGTCTGGATCTTTCACCAGCGAGACGCACTTTTGAAAGACTTTTTTGTAATAGCGGTTATACAATTCACCAAGCGCCTCGGTGTCGTTTGCCAGGATGGCGGTGATCAATTCTTCGTCGGATTTGCGGACTTCGTTTCTCATACGCAGGGGGTTTGAAATGATACCTAAAGGTGGCTCATCCCAACCCAGCAGGGTAGAGTATAAAAGCGTATTTTAAAAAACCGGTAAAACGCTTAGCGCACTACGCAATTCTCTTAGCGGCTGCGTATTTCTCGTAGACCACGAGGGAAATTGGCCTAAATAAGCGCTTTTTCGATGGCGTACTTGACAAGCCCCGCCGTATTTTTCACCTGCAATTTTTCCAGGATATTTCTCCGGTGTGTATCCACCGTGCGAATGCTGATGAAAAGCTTTTCAGCGATCTCCCCGTTGGAGTGTTCCTGTGCAATCAGCCTGAGCACCTCGATCTCGCGATCGGAGAGGGGCGAACCCGAAGTTTGTTTGGAGGCTGAAGCAGGCTTGCTCTTCAGATCGGTAATGGCCTTCAACAACGTCGCCGACACCGTATGGCTAAAGTAACTATTCCCCTGCACAACGGTGCGGATAGCGGACAGCAATTCGTCACGCCCCACATTCTTTAACAAATACCCGCTCGCTCCCGCCTCCAGCATATAAATAATATGTTCCGCCTCTTCATGCATGGTCAAGGCCAACACCCGGACATCCGGAAACATCGCGCGCACCTTCCGCGTGGTTTCCGTCCCATTGCTCCGACCCATATCAATATCCATCAACACCACATCCGTCACAGTCTTCTGAAGCATATCCAACACCTCACTCCCGCTCTCAGCTTCTCCCACAACCTCCATGTCTTCCTCACGCTCCAGTATCCCCCGCAGCCCAATCCGAATGATCTTATGATCATCCGCCAACAATACCTTGATCTTGCTCATAATCCTATTTTACAAAAAATAAACGGCAACTCCCCCATTTAATTTCACCACCCAAAAAAAAGCCCCCCATCCCACCACAATCAACAACCACACTAACCCCACAGCCCGAATACTAAATCCCGGCTCCAGAATTCCGAATTTTGAATCCCGGCTCCCCGCTCCTGGATGCTAGCCCCCTGATTCCGAATTTCAAATTCTGGTCTTTTGAATTTTGGCTCCTGGATTCTGGCTCCTGAATTCCGAGTTTTGAATTCTGACTCCTGGCTCCTGAATTCCGAATTTTGAATTCTGACTCCTGGCTCCTGGCTCCTGGATTCTGGCTCCTGACTCCTGACTACCCCCCCACGACAAAACTCTCACAATGCTCCACCCCCTCCTCAAACTCCAACAAAATCCCTTCATCCTCCGGATAGTACTTCGCCTTGCCATAATCCTCCCCTGCAAATTTCTTGATCGCCTCTATATCGGTCCACTCCGTCACCGTCCAGAAATGACAACAATCGGCCTCCATCTTTTGCCAGACTTTGACCGACAGGTTCCCGGGTGTTTGCAGATATTCGCGGGTGCCTTCGTGGAGGAGAAATTGAAGATAGGATGCTGCGTTTTTCAGAGCGGTTCTTCCATGCCAGATTCGGGTGATCATTTGTCGGGGGTTTTGCGGGTGAAAATCCGTAAATAGTAAATGCGATCAAACCGAAATGTATTTCAGAAATACAATTATTCGACGACCGGTAACTATCCTGTGGGTAAAAATACCCAGGAGTCCGGGAAATTTACCCCAGGCCCATGAGAAAGTGCCACGGTGGCGTCGGTTTGGAGGATCAGCCTGTGGCATGAAATTGTAGTGACTCTCAGTGACCCATTTCACTACACACCATGAAAAAGGCACCAAAAAATCCCAACGATCACGAACGCAAAACCCCCTCGACCAAAGGAAGCAACGACGACCGAAAGTTCACCTCCTACGACACCCGTCGCAACGAAACGTCGACGCCCCAAAAAGTGAGAGAAGGCAATGAGTCCGCCGCAGAACAAGCCCGCCAGAAAAAGGCGAAGACAAAGTCTTCCTAGGACCGGCCTTATCGACTGCGGCTATTAAACCTGGGAACAACAATTGTTGTATCTACAGGACTGGTATGTTTTATTTATTCGGGTATAGATTTCCGTTTGCGAAAACATTATTTTTGCAAGGAAAGGAGAGAACGCTGTCTATAGTCCCGTTCTCTGGTGTCGAAAAAAATGGAGAAAAAGATCTGTGTGTTGTATGCTGATGATGATGCAGACGACGTCGAATTATTTCAAGAGATTTTGCGCGAGATTGATCGCTCCATCCTGTTCCTGTATGCCGCCGATGGCTTACAAGCACTGAGAGTACTGCGGGAGGCGATCGTCCTGCCCGACATCGTTTTCCTCGATATCAACATGCCCCTCATCAATGGCAAAGAATGCCTGATGGAGATTCGCCGTGACGAGAACTTGAAAACTCTCCCGGTGGTGATGTACTCCACGTCCAGCACCGAGCACGAAGTTGTGCGATGCCTGGAGCTGGGCGCGTCTGATTATCTCTGCAAAGCCACGAATTATAGCAAACTACGCGAGGACATCGAATCCATTTTGAAGAACCTGAGGTCCACACAGGTTTATAAAATCAATTAGTTCAAGCGAGCACCGATTTTCCTTGCGCTCATCCCAGGCCTGCCCCGCAACAAAAAAATAAAGGGCTAAGCTTTTCACGGTCCAATTTCCTACATTTCATATTCATAACCCTATGCATATGAAACCTCTCTTGCCAGCTTTCGTCATCGTCTTCTTTTGCATTACCCTGCACGTTGCCGCGCAGCCCGACCGGATAAAATCGATCTTCCCCAAGGGCACGGTCATGCACCAAAACATAGCCTACGCCAACGACACGCTGAAAAAACATTTGCTGGACATTTATCTTCCTGCTAAAGCCATCGCCAACACGCCCGTCGTGATCTGGGTGCATGGAGGCGCGTGGATGTTGAATGATAAATATGCGGACATGGGGTATATGAAGAACACTATCCGCACGATCCTGGAAAAAGGATATGCCCTGGCCTCCATCGACTACCGCCATAGCACCACAGCGGTGTTCCCCGCACAGATCCAGGATTGCAACCAGGCGGTCGAATTCCTGTACAACCACGCGGCAACCTACAAGCTCGACAAGAATAAATTTGTGTTGATGGGATTCTCCGCTGGTGGACACCTGGCGTCGCTGTTGGCGCTGTCGAACAACCAAAACCAACCGGGTTTTTACGCCGGGAATAAAAAGCCCTCGTTCCCCATCAAAGCCGTGCTGGATTTTTATGGACCCAGCAACTTTCTGCTTTTCTACGGGAACGCGGATCCCAACGCTCCAGACGAAACACCAGTCACCAAATTGCTCGGCGCGTCGCCGTTGAAACGCCCCGACCTCAGCAACATAGCAAGTCCCGTGACCTATGTCGATAAAAACGATCCGCCCTTTTTTATTGTTCACGGCGAAAAGGATCAGGACGTTCCGCCCACACAATCGTATCTTCTTAAATCCTATCTGGACGTGGCGCACGTAAAGAACGAGTTGACCGTCGTGAAAGGCGCTCCGCACTATGGCGAAATGTTCGATACGGAAGAAGTGCGTACAAAACTATTTGCTTTCCTGGATAGCATCATGAAATAAAAAAAGGCAAGCGTGGAGCTTGCCCTTTCAGTGTGTTCTCAATGATGTGATGGGGCTCGCACGGAACGCGAGCGGCCATTTGATCCGTGTGGCGTGGTGGTGTGTGTTCGACCGCTGGTTCCGCCGTGGACCACCGTGCTTCGCGTCCGGCCATTGGTTCCGTGAACCGCTGTGGTTCGTGTCCGCCCGTTGGTCCCGTGAACCGTTGCGGCTTGCGTTCGTCCATTGGCTCCCGGGTATGTGGTGGTTCGTGTTCGACCATTGGTTCCTTGGTAGTTAGTGGGGCGTGTTCGACCGTACGAGTGGACGCTGGTAGTTCGCGTTGTATTCACGTAACGGCTACTGGCCGGATGATAAACCGCCCGGTTGTAGCGGTAGTGCGTGACTGCCGGCCCTGTGCGCGTTCGCACGATAACCGAGGTCGATCGCATGGGCGTATACATGCGATGAGCGTATACTACCCGGTGATAATTCACGACGCGATAATACGGGCGGTAGGGCGAGCAATAGGTGTAGAATCTATGCCAGCCCCACGGACGCCAGGGGTGCCACCACACAGGCCGTCCACCCCAACCCCACGGCGAAGCCCATACCGCATACGAAGGACCATAGATGTACTGCACGCTAGGCCAACCCCAAACATTGACGACTACCGGCGGCGTTACTGCTGCGGCCGGCGCGGGCTGGCTGGCTTGGGTTGACTGGGGCTCCACGATCAATTGCTCACCGTAAAGGTCTTCGTCACCGACGATTTGGAGCACCACGTTTTGATTTCCTTTCCGCTCCACTTCCACCACGGCAACGTCCTGGCTCTCGGTTTCGGATACGGCATCCTGAAGAACAAAGGCGTGGTTGTCGCCGTCGCGTTTGTCGATCACGCGGATGTAGTCGATGTCACCGTCGCCGTTCAGGTCCAGGTTGTTCACACCGTTGTTTTCGGTATTGATCAAACGCTCGAATTCCTCCGGCGAACCGGCTTTTTTGAACATTTCCAAGGCGCCTTCCAGGCTGAAATTATCGCCGGGCAGGCCCGTGGAATCCTGCGCCACGCTGTTTTGCGCCGGGAGCACCCCGGCGGCAAGCGTATAGGCTATGATGCATATGATTTTCGTTATTTTCATGTCTGCGCTGTTTATGTCTTCTATTTACCGCTGCACTATTTCAGGTTAGACTAGGTTGGAGGGGCGAGGTTTAAGCCGGTAAGAACAAGGATCCGGCCATTTTTTCGGTTGTGTTCCGAAATCCGGAGAAAATTATCCCGGTACATTATATTTACGCATTCGATACCTTTTTTGATGACCGTCACGCGCTATTTTTTAACTCCGCTATGTTCGCCCAGGTTGAGCACCCCGATCATTTAGATCCGCAAACGCTGGATGCCTACCTGGCGCGAGGCTGGTTTAGGATGGGCCAAACCATCTTCACCACGAACTTCCTGCATTTTTCGGACCAAATGTACAGCGCCATATGGCTGCGTGTAGCGCTCGACGATTTTGGTAATGACAGTGCCCAGGCAAAATTGTTCCGGCAGAACAAGAATTTTCAAACCCGCATTCAGCCGGCTGTGCTCACTTCCGAGCACGAAGCGCTATATCACCGCTACCGGCAGCCGCTTGCGTTTGAGCCGTCGGCCTCGCTGGGGCAATTGTTGTATGGCAAGCGCGCCGTGAACACAATCTACAACACGTATGAGATAACGGTACACGACGGCGAAAAGCTCATCGCCGTTGGATTTTTTGACCTGGGACTGCACAGCGCCATGGGCATTACTTCCGTGTACGATCCGGAATACAAAAAATACAGCCTGGGGAAATACCTTATCTACCGTAAAATGGACTTCTGCAAAATGCAGGGTCTCCGTTATTTTTATCCAGGATATTTTGTCCCCGGCTACCCCTATTTCGACTACAAGCTCACCATTGGCCGCGCTGCCCTTCAATTCCTGAAACTCACCACCCAACAGTGGGTACCCCTCGCCCAATTCACCGACGACGATGTACCCTACCAGGTGATGCGCAACAAGCTTGAAAGTCTGAGAGCACTTTTGCCCGCTGGCCAGATCTTGAAGTATGAATACTTTGACGCGAACCTCGTGCCCGACCTAAAGGATTTCGAGTTATTTGATTTTCCCTTGCTGTTGCAATATTCGGAACCTTCAGAGAACGGCATCCTTCAGACCGTCATTTTTGATGTGCGGGACGGAGAGTTTCACATGCTGCTCTGTTCTCCGGCGTTCACACCAAAAGAACCCACGAGCGATCCGGACTTTTATTCACGACATCTCCTCCTGGTGGAACAGGAGATCTTTTCAACGCCGTCGCCACACGACATGGCAGAAGTGATCCTGAAATTTATCAGGCCCTTATCGTAATTTTTTACGAGCTGTAAAGTTGAAGTGCCCGATTAGTCGGGCAGGGGTTTCACCAGGATGTCTTTGTAGTATACTTTGCTTTTCGGATCATGTCCCTGCAGGGCGAACGTGCCGGTAGAAAGCTTGCCGTTTTCGCCTTCAGTA
This sequence comes from Chryseolinea sp., assembly GCA_036525235.1. Classification (GTDB taxonomy): domain Bacteria; phylum Bacteroidota; class Bacteroidia; order Cytophagales; family Cyclobacteriaceae; genus Chryseolinea. The sequence goes on from DATDAV010000060.1 coordinate 52,777, forward strand.
TATTCGTTGATCACTTTGTCATTGATCTTCACCGTGATCTTTTTGCCTTGCACCGTGATGCTTTGGGTGAACCATTCGTTGTCTTTTGCAGGAGCTTCTTTCACATCCTGGATGGCGTAGACGCTGCCGGTCTTGCGCCAGTCGGTGTGGGTATTGTTCACCTGGATCTCGTAACCTTTGGAGGGCCATCCGTCTTCCTGGTAGGCCGTGTGAATAAAGATGCCGGAATTCGATCCGGGTGTGGTCATGACCTTCACTTTGAATTCGAAATTTTTGAACGCATGGTTCTTTACCGGCCCTTCGTAGAACAGGTGCGCACGATCGCCATTCACGACGATCGCACCGTCGGCAATCGTAAAAGTGCCCGGATGCTCCGCGGCTTTCCAACCGTCGAACGTCTTGCCGTCCCACAGGCTGATCCATTCGCTGGCTTTGTGTTCGGGAGATCTATGCGACGACAAGGTGAGCAACAAGAGGAGGGGCAGGCAAAGCGTGACTAATTTTTTCATGGCTGAATTTTTTATGAAGAATAAAGATACCGAAATCTTCCCAAAGCGAATCGCTTCCACAAACGGAATACACAAGAGGCAAGGCGGAATGGATGTGCGGTAGCTCCGGGGACAAACGGTTCGCTGAATAAATGTGCCGGGTCATTTGGATTGCTTTCGATTTTTGCATCTTTGTTAACGGAGACAGGTCTCCCGCTTCTAAAAAAAACACACCCATGGATAAACGATCATTTCTGAAAGCGTCCACAGCTTTGGTGGCCGGCACGGCTTTATCGCGATTGGTGGCTTGTTCGCCCGATAAAAAACCATTGTCCAACTGGTCGGGCAATCTGGAATACAGCACCGGCAATGTGTACTACCCCAAAACCGTCGAAGAGGTGCAGGCGGCGGTGCGTCAGTGCGACAAGGTGCGTGCCCTGGGTTCGCGCCATTCGTTCAACCGCATAGCCGACAGCACGGAAAACCAGATTTCGCTGCGAGACCTGAACAAGATCGTTTCCCTCGACAAAACCGCCGGTACCGTCACCGTGGAGGCTGGCGTGAAATACGGCGAAGTATGTCAGTACCTGCACGAGAACGGTTTTGCCTTGCATAACCTCGCCTCGTTGCCCCACATCTCCATCGCCGGTTCCATCGCTACGGCCACACACGGTTCGGGTGTTAAAAATGGAAATCTCGCCACACAGGCGATCGCACTCGAATTTGTGAACGGCAATGGCGAGGTCATAAACTTATCGGCCGAAAAAGATGGCGACGTGTTCTACGGCGCGGTGGTTGGTTTAGGAGGACTTGGGGTAGTTACGAAGGTTACGCTGCAACTTCAGCCGACCTTCAACGTGCAGCAAGTAGTGTATCGCAACCTGCCCATGCAGGCGTTGGAGAATAATTTCCTTGATATCATGTCCAGCGGTTATAGCGTGAGTTTGTTTACGGATTGGAAGAACAAAAACGTGAATGAGGTCTGGATCAAAGGCCGTGTGGAAGCGGGTGTGACCCCGGCAATCGCACCGGAGTTTTACGGAGCCAAACTCGCTACGCAAAACATGCACCCCATCGAAGACCAGCCTGCGGGAAATTGTACCGAACAAATGGGCGTACCCGGTCCCTGGTTTGAAAGGCTGCCCCACTTTAAAATGGGGTTCACTCCCAGCGCAGGTAAAGAGCTGCAGTCCGAATACTTTGTGCCGCTCGAACATGGCTACGAAGCCATGATGGCCATGGAGAAGCTTCGCGACAAGATTGCCCCGCACATCTTCATCTCGGAGATCCGAACCATCGCCGCCGACAACCTCTGGCTAAGTCCGTGCTACAAACGCGATGCCGTGGCGTTGCACACCACCTGGAAGCAGAACTGGGATGGCGTGATGGCAGTGCTGCCGCTCATCGAAGAACAACTCGCGCCTTTTGGAGCGCGTCCGCACTGGGGCAAGCTATTCACCCTGGCGCCATCGGTGTTGCAGTCGCGCATCGAAAAGCTGGATGACGCCCAGAAACTTTTTAAACGGTACGATCCCCAGGGAAAATTCAGGAACGAATTCCTGGACGTTAACCTTTACCCGGCAAGTTAGAAGGGCATGTCTTATCCAGCATATCCGTTTTCGTTGTACTTTTAGACGTTTGTCCAGCCCAAGCTGAATCCCTTGCACCCTATGAAGGACGACCGCCCTCAACTGAGAACCGTAAACGTAACCCGCTATGTCACGCCCCTGCGCGAAGGCGGATCGCTGCCCGCCATCGCCGAAGCCGACGATCAGTTTCTATATGTGCTGAAGTTTCGGGGCGCCGGCCAGGGCACCAAGGCCCTCATCGCCGAACTGGTCGGTGGCGAGATCGCACGCACCCTGGGCCTACGGGTACCCGAAATAGTTTTCGCCAACCTCGACAGCGCCTTTGGAAGGATTGAAGGCGACGAAGAAATACAAGACCTTTTAAAAGCCAGCGTAGGCCTGAACCTGGCACTTCACTATTTATCGGGCTCCATCACATTCGATTCGCTGGTGATACCCGTAGACACGCACCTGGCCTCCCGCATTGTGTGGCTCGACAGTTTGCTGATGAATGTGGACCGTACCGCGCGCAACACCAACATGCTATGGTGGCATAAAGAGCTGTGGCTGATCGATCATGGCGCGTCGCTGTACTTTCATCACTCCTGGAACGATTGGGAGGCCCCTGAAAAACCATTCCCGCTCGTCAAGAATCACGTGCTGCTGCGCCAGGCCAAAGAACTGGATGTCGTGAACGCCGAATATACCGCGTTGCTCACCGAAGCCCGCATCCGCGACATCGTGGCCCTGATCCCCGACGAGTGGCTGGTGGAGGGCACGCCCTTTGAAACGCCTGAAAAACACCGCGAGGCCTATACGCAATTTCTGACCACGCGCATTGCCCATTCCGATTTTTTTGTAAAAGAAGCCCAGTATGCAAGAGAGTCACTTGTTTGAGTACGCCGTCATCCGCGTGGTGCCCCGTGTCGAGCGAGAGGAGTTCGTCAACGTGGGCGTGATCCTGTATTGCTCACATCAAAAATTTCTGGACACCCGCTTCATCCTAAACCCTGATCGGCTCAAGGCCCTGTGCGGCGACCTCGACCTGGTGGAATTGAACAATCACATCGAATCTTTCGAACGCATCTGTCGCGGAGGCCCCACAGCCGGTGCCATCGGTGCGCTCTCCATCGCCGAACGTTTCCGCTGGCTTACGGCCACGCGCAGCACCGTCCTCCAGACGTCCAAGGTGCACCCAGGACTGTGTGATGACGCAAACAAAACTTTGTTGCGTTTGTATCATGAACTGGTTCTGTAGGTAAAACACATTTACTTTGAATAGCCGGGGCGCGAAACATCAAGTGCTCAAGCGTCCCTGATCTACGGGACCTTTTCACTTCTATTTTACTTCCTCGCACCACTGGTGTGAAAAAGTGTCGCAAACCACCCCTCTAATTGCCGCGTTCAGACACCCTCTGATGCTGTTGGTGCGAATATCTTTGTATCGTTATCACGCATAACATTTCTGCACTTGGAGCGGTTAGTGAATGCGGCGCGTGACATCAATTGTGATCCATCAACCTAAAAAATAATCAAATGGTAACCTTAAATCCTTATCTGAACTTCCAAGGCAACACGGAAGAAGCTTTCAACTTTTACAAATCGGTATTTGGCGGAGAGTTCGCGTTCATACAACGCTTTAACGAGTCGCCGGCGGGTGCAAACATGTCACCCAAAGAAGCGAATGGTCTTATGCACGTAGCCTTGCCGATCGGTGGCAACATGCTCATGGGAACCGACGCCGTGGAGTCGATGGGGCAAGTGGTGAAACCAGGTAACAACATTCACATGTGTCTGAGCCCCGATTCCAAAGCGGAAGCCGATAGACTGTTCAAAGCACTTTCAACAGGGGGCACTCCCGTGATGCCGATGGCAGACCAACCTTGGGGCGCATACTTTGGAATGGCCACAGACAAGTTCGGAATTTCCTGGATGATCAATCAGGATAAGAATAAATAACAAATGGTAGAGGTAGCGGGCTGTCGGTGGACGCCTGTCGATGGCCCGCTTTTACTTAAGTTCAAATTTCTTTGAGACCACTTGTAACGCTAAGAACATGATGATCGAAGTCTTCAAAACCAACGTCCGGAATCGTGCTATCGCCAACATGCTGATCGACCGCATTCATGAAACCTGTTCGCACTACAAAGCCACCTTCGACCTGGAAGATTGCGACCGGATCCTTCGCGTAAAATCTTCTACAGACGAACTGGAGCCGCAGGTGCTGATCGGTATTTTGCAGGAGTTCGGATTTCATGCCGAGGTCTTGCCCATGGAAGACCAGCCTGCCGATCCGTTATTCCGTTTGTTGCCTTAGCATTTTTTTAGCCGCCGGCCGTCGTTCGTCCGAAGGAATCCAAACTTTTTGTTTGGCGCGCACGTTTCTACGACATTGCTTTTCGCATGAAGGTAGAAAAATACATTCCCTCCCCCGCGCTGAGGCCTTACATCAAGGCCTTCATGATCGTGGCGAGCGAAGGGGGTATGGAAAACCGGATTTTACCCAGCACATCCATGGTGATGGCCTTCCGGCTTGCCGGGGACATCACGATTACAGAACAGGATAGCACCGCACCGCTACCCTCATCCATCATCACCGGCTTAAGAAAGACACCCCGGATTGTCCGTTACGAAAAAGGAGCCGCGACGCTGCTGGTTACTTTTGAAGAGGGTGGGGCATCGGCATGGTTTCGGGAATCCCTGCACGAATGGTTTGGGGCGAGCGTTGGCCTGGAGGACATTGTTCGCCGTGATCGACTGCGGGCTTTGGAGGAGCAATTGATGGAGGCTGCGAACAACCGCCGCCGTATTGCTTTAGTGGAAAATTTTCTTTTGGCTACAAAAAGACGAGCCCCGCAAGATCCCCTGGTGCTTCACGCGGTGCAAACCATACAACAAGCAAAAGGCGACATTCGTATCGCCACGCTCATGGACACGTTGCCGATCAGCCGGGATCCATTCGAGAAACGTTTTCGCAAGATGGTAGGCACTTCACCCAAACATTTTTCATCTCTCGTGCGGCTGCGAGCCTTGATCGACAACTATTCCAGTCATAAAAGCCTGACCTATGCCGGCCACGCAGCAGGCTATTTCGACCAGGCGCATTTCATAAAAGATTTCAAGGCATTCACCGGTCTCACACCCCACGACTTTTTCAAAATTCCGCCGCATTGGTGAGGCGTTGTCGTTGGAAGGCGTGATCCCTGCGCGCGAATAACCAAACCAAATGATCGGGCGATCGTGCCTAAATTGTTTGTTAATTGCCTTGAAAATCAACAGAGACAAAACTCGTGAAATCAAGTACTTTTATGCTTAGCGTTGCCTCCGCAGTCATTGCTTTGTTTTGTTTAGCAAACTGGATCCAGATAGTAGTGTTCGTAGTCACTGGAGACGTAGACCGGCGCTCTAAAGCGGAGTTGATGCTATTGTCGGCATGGCCAATGCTCGGATTTATTATTTTTGGATCTATATGTTATTTTCTATTAAGATCAGCAAGGAAGAAGAGCAAACGTTAGGTATCGACTTTAAATTTTGCGACTTCATAATTGACGATTCAGATTATCAACCACAGTAGTATTGGATTTTAAACCATAAAAGATGAGTAAACCAAAAGTAGGATGGATTGGGTTGGGCAATATGGGCACGCCGATCGTAAAGAATTTGTTGAAAGCCGGCTACGGCGTCCAGGTCTTCAATCGCACGAAGGAAAAGGAAAAGGAAGCGGTGAGCGCCGGAGCGGTTTCGGCCACCAGCCCTGCCGTGATCATGGAATCATGCGACATCATCTTTACGATGGTCTCGGATGATGCGGCCGTGAAAACGGTGTTTGATGGTAAAGACGGCTTGTTGCAAAAGGATCACACCGGCAAGCTGGTGATCGACATGAGCACGGTATCCCCCGGAACTTCGCGTTACCTCGCCGAGCGTTGCCGGCAGAAAGGTGTAGCGTTCCTCGAAGCACCGGTGTCGGGCAGCGTGAAACCGGCGCAGGATGGCACGCTCATTATTTTGGTGGGCGGTGAAGCAGATGCCTATGCCCGCGCAAAACCACTTTTTGATGTTATTGGAAAACTCTCGCTGCACCTGGGTGGCCAGGGCGCCGGCAGTTCTGCAAAACTGGCGATGAACTATTTTGTGGCGCTGACGCTGCAGGGCCTTGCCGAGATGGTAGTCTTTGCCGAAGAGCACGGCGTAAAAAAAGAAGACATGCTCACCATTGTGAATGAGGGATCATTCGCCAGCCCGGCCTTGAAACTGAAATCGTCATCCATTGTCGCCAACGCTTTTCCACCGGCATTTGCCTTAAAGCTCATGGCCAAGGACCTCCGCCTTATGAAAGACGCGGGATTGGACACGCCGATGTTTCCGGCAGTCCACGACAGCTATCAGCAAGCAACCCAAACCGCCTTCGCGGAAGAAGATGTGATGGCCATTTTCAAATACCTGGAGAAAAAATAACGGGATTTGCTGGAGACACGGAAGGGACATTTTTCGGACTCACTTTAGGCTCCGCACGGGCAAAACGAAAAGCTTCAGCCGCGATAAATTCCGGACCATGCTGGGGTGGTTTGGCGTGGCGCTGCTCCTTATATTGCTGGCCGTTCCGTGGCCTTTTGCGCCATGGGCCCGTCGTCCGTATATACGCCCTTTTTAAAATATGAAACAGTATCTCAATTCATCGCTCGGCCGGTTGCGCCTGGTAGCGTTTCTCGAAGGTTTATCCTTGATCGTCCTGATATTTGTTGGCATGCCGGTCAAATATTGGATGGGCAATCCCATGCTGGTGAAGACCATCGGTCCCGTGCACGGCGTGTTGTTCGTGGTATACGTCATCATCACCTTTGTCGTGGCCGAGGAGCAGCGTTGGAAATTTATGACCACCACCTGGAAAGTATTGCTGGCCAGCTTTATCCCGTTTGGAACATTTTATATCGACAAGACCATCCTGCGCAAGGCGGCGACAACGGCGGAATAACACGACATGCGTTTCAAAGCATAGGGACAGATATCACGGAAGATATTCCTCAGACTCGTATTCCTCCGGCTCAGGCTGATGCGGTTCCCCGGGCCTAACCCGGGCGTCGATGCGGGCGATGAGTCCCAACATGGTCATGAAGAGAATGGAAAGCACCTGGGAAATGAAGAACACTTCCTGCGGGTATAGCCCGACGATCATCATAAAGAAAACCGTGAGCGCAATGATGACCACCGATCGCCACACCGGGTCGCGTGTTTTGAAATAGACGGAGACACCGTACCCAAACATGACCGCAGAGATGGTGCACCACAGGAGCAACCCAACCCAACCGGTTTCAATGGCAATCTTCACGTACTCCGAGTCGGGAGGGAATGAACCGATGAAGGTGTTGGGTGAATATTTCATCCCCAGGTAACCTGTACTACCCAACCCAAAGCCTATGGGATTGGCGCGAATGTAGGCCCGTATGGTAGCCTGGTTTCTCAGCCGCACAGCCATGGACGGATCGTCGGTGACCGAGAAAGCCGTGCTCATCACATACAACGCGCCGGAAGAAGGACCGACCACGAGCGCCGCGCCGATAAGAATAAAACATCCCACGGCGATAAGCACTTTACGATGCAACGTGATGGCGGCAAAGATAACCATCCCCACCGGCAACATGATCATGGCCGTGCGCGAGCCGGTGTAGAGCATCGACCAAAAACAAACGAGACACGTAATGACCGAAAGGATACGCAACCTCAATTTCTCTTCATAAAAGAAAACAATGAAAGCGGCAACACCCGTGATGGCCATCACCATCCCAAACTCGGAAGGGGAGAAGAAGAACGAGAATTTGCGCAGGCGGCCCCAGGTGAACAAAGCGCCATACAAATTTTCATCGCTGCTGGCCCAGGCATAGTCGAAGGAGGGTAAGCCGGCAAATTCCTGGAACAATCCGTAGAGACCGCAAAGCAAGCCCAGCGAAAACCAGGAGATGTAGAGTGCGTGAATATCCTTTTTGCTGTCGATTGAACCGTAAACAATGAAGAACGCCGAGATCAGCGGTATGTATCCACGCAAGGCCAACGCTCCCGCCACGCGCGAGGTAGCGGCAGGGTTGAGCAATTGGATAAACAGGTAAAAGACCCAGATGGAAAGCAAAATGCCCGGTAAAGTTTTGAGGCCGCCGATCCGCCCGTTGAGGACGAGCGTGAGCAAAATGACAAAACAAAGACCCTGAATGGCCTCGCCCACGGGTATGCCGAACAGTCCGAAGGCCTTGATAAAAAACGGTATCAGAAAGCTGCTGGCCAGCAGGAAGAATATATTATGGCGGGGAAACCGGTAGGAGATATAAAAAACGGAAACGAAGCCGATGATGCCGATGACCACCACATTGATGACAATGCCGAAAAGATTCGTGAGCAACAGGATGCCGATGTTGAGCGCGATGAGCAGGATGCCCATGATCCACGAATTCCGGATGGAAAAGAGACGCGCAGACATTACCCAAACAGTATTTTATAGAAGAAGAACAAGGAAGTGACCGCGCCCAGCACGATCAGGCCCAACCTGTGAATTTTCTCAAAGCCGATTTTATTCTCATCGTCCATGCGCTATAGCATTTTAAGGCGTTCGGATCAAAGATAACGAATTTGACGCTTTCTCCCGATCGCCAGGATCATGGATTGGGATGGCCATTCCGCCAGCCGGTCTGGGCTGGAGCTCCTTCATCTTCCGGCCCTACAGGGTGCTGCGGGTCTTGGAGGAAAACAGGTTGAGCACCACCTTGGGCCAATCCTTGTTCATGAACGGCTTCTCGAACAGCAGGTAGCTGATCACGCTCACCACAAACACCAGCGGCAGGAAAATAAGGGCTTGCACGAACAGATTTACCTCGTAGTAGTTTGTGATCTGCAGATTGCGGGTCAGGATCATCAGGAACTCCGCCAGCGGCAAATGGACGAGATAGATCGTGTAGCACATCCCGCCGATAGACATGATCCAACGGTTGGTGACAAAGCGGTTCGCATAGTTGCCGCGGAAAACGGAATAAAAGAAAACAAAGAACAGTACGGCCTCCGCCAAGCGATCGGGGAAATTGAATTCCCAATCCCAGATCAGGATGACCAATACCAGCGAGGCCAGCGCCAGGAAATCGAAAAACGTGTTGCGCCGCGGGCGCACTTTCCAATCCACCAGGTAAATGTCGGTGAGGATGAAGCCGATCAGGAAATAATGGAGGTATCCCAGCACCGTGAGGTAATAGGGCAGGCGGAAGAATTCAAAGTATTGTTGCACGATCATGAAAAGAAAAATGAACGCGGTTACGCAAATGCGCCGTGTCACTTTGTTGCGAATCGAGAAAAATCCCCAGGCGAGGAAGGGCGCCAGCACATAGAACTGGACTTCGACCTCCAGCGTCCACGTGGCGGGATTGATGAGGGACCAGCCCTTGTAAATGAGCCCGTGCGTGTAGGTGATGTTGGCGAAATAATGCGGCAAGTATTCGGCGAAGCTTTGGTGCTTGAAAATGACAAACGCCACAAACATGATCGACATCCAGATGATGTAGGGCGGTTCCAGGCGGGTGAGCCGGCGGATATAATAGTTCTTCAGCTTCATTTCCGTTTGTCCCGCCAGGCGCTTGGCCGCAAACGGTAGCGCCAGGATAAAACCGCTGATGATAAAAAACACATATACCCCGATAAACCCCCGTGTGGCCACAAACGCCAGGACATTATCTTCTACCGGGCTGGAAAACTCGATGATCGTGTTCCGTACAAAACGTTCGTGCAGGTGCTGGATGAGAACGGTAAAAATGGCAATGAAACGAAGGCCGTCGATTTCCCGGATAAGCTCGGCACCGGTTGTGATCCGTTTGAGCCGATCGGGCAATCTGTTCAAAAATTCAAACATTGAGGCAAGGGTAGTTTTATCAGCTTAAAAATAAACGTTCATTCTTGATTTTTCTCTATTGACCAACCTATTTCTAGTGAAAATGTGGAATTCACGCAATGTCTTGTCCGGAACGGGACAATCGCCCGGAAAGGGAGGATTCGAATGTTGGCGACTTGTGTTTCAGAACCCGTTTATCGCAGTATGCGGGGAAGTTTTAAGTTTATTTTAAGCCGGCGATGAGTACATGCTTCAAGCCAGGATCCTTTCAATTTTCATGGCCCAGGTCGGTGACTAAATAAAGGCCTTGCCTTGGATCAGCGGGCATCGTCCAGCACCACCTCCGCCGACTCCACTACAATGCGGACGAATGACGTGTCGGTGAACGTGTCCACCAGCCGCCGCTGATACGTCACTTCCTGTCCTGGTTTTATCGGCTCGACAATGGTGTAGCGCGTGACGCGCGTAGCATCGGCAGATTTTCCATACGTGACCAGCAACACAACATTTTTGTAAGTGGCCAGCGAAGCCGTGTTCCGTATTCGTCCGTTGATGACGGATTGACGGATCGGATTTTTCTTCCACGTGTGCTGATGATGAAGAAAGGTCTTGATGTCCCGTGTCTCTTCTTCATAGACGGGGTTGTTCTTTTTGCGCCAGGAGGCAAAGCCCATATCCGTAGCTCCGGCTTTTGTTACCGTTTTCTGTCGCGTACTAAAGGTGGCATGTTCATGGGTGGTGACCAACACTTCACTTTCCGGCTCTCCCGTTGCGGAAAATTTTACTTTCCCTTCGGTTACGGAAAGTGTCGTGAGCGTGTCTTCCGCCTTCACGTTGAACGATGTTCCCAACACGCGCGTGGTCGTGGCGCCGGTGACCACCTCGAAAGGGTGGCTTGCATCGGGAGTCACTTTAAAATAGCCTTCGCCTTCCAGCGTCACCCGCCGGAGCGCGCCGTGAAATTCTTTTGTGTAGGAAAGCCGGCTATGGGTATTCAACCAAACCCTGCTGCTGTCGGGGAGATAAAAACTGGCGACCTGGTCCCCTGTGACTCGTTCGAATTCAATGGCGGGCTTCAGGGTGAAATAACCGTACACCGAAAGCACGACGATGAGTATGCAGGCCGCAACCTTCAAGAGCAACGCCGGGTCGAGAAAGGCATAGTTTTTTGCGCGGGCGGTTTTGTCTTTTTTAATGCGCTCCAGTAGGCGCGCGAGTTCTGTCTCGGTGTCTGGATTGTGGAGGACAAGTTTTTTACCGGAGTTTTTCCAAAGCGCTTTTGCTTCCTGAAAGATGCGGCGATGCTCATCCGATTCGGCCAACCAGGATTCCAGCGCTAACCGCCCACCCTCGTCCAGCTCGTTGGACAAATACCCGATGATGGCTGCTTCCTGAGAACGATGGTCATTCATATTGTATTTTCTACACTTCCTCCTCTCATAGCACCCCAAACGGCAAGAACCCCCAAAGCACCCTCGGAAATAATCATTGTGATAATAAATAATAACATACCCATCCGGCCAATGCCAATGCTGCAAACGATTTCACCGTAATAAACGGCTTCAGCGCCACGCGAAGCTTTTCCAGGGCAATGCCCATTTGGTTTTCCACGGTCTTAGGCGAAAGCCGGAGTACGTCGGCGATCTCTTGGTATTTCATACCCTCCTGGCGATTGAGCATATAGATGGTTTTGCATTGGGGTGGAAGATTGTCGATGGCCAGTCGTACATGATGTTCCAGTTCCGTGAATTCCACGCGATCTGTCCCGGGGTGGGCGTGGAGGGTATCGTCGGTCACATGGTCCTGCAGGCGAAGAATCTTTTTCTGGAACCGCAAATGATTATAGGCAGTGTGGGCGGTGGCTTTAAAGAGATAGTGTTTGATGGGGCCATCCAGGTCGAGGTGGTCGCGGCCGGCCCACAGTTTTGCAAAAACGTCCTGCACAATGTCTTTGGCGGCGTCCGGGTCGCTCACCAGGTTGTAGGCCATGTTGCATAATTCCCGATGATGCTGCCGGAACAGGTCCTGAAAATTCTTTTCGGAGAAGTCTTGCATGAGGGTTCGGGTTTAGGTTGAGCATTTAAAGCCGGCAGATTTTCCCAATCCTGGATAAGATTAGTTCAATTTTGGGAAAATCAGTTTTCTTTTGGTCTAGGTTGGGGGTTGTATAAAGGTGGCGTGCTATACCACTGAACCCAAAAACCTAAACCATGAACGACCCTTAACTCAATCACCAGTACCCGGTACAATTTTTGAACCTGTTTGTAACGCAGGTGAGAAAGACACCCGGTTTTGATTAGAAGCCCAACCCTACTACGGCGCTAATTAAAAGAAACCCAAATGAAACAACTCATTCGTAAAAGAGACTTGATAACCCTATTGGACGGCCGGGAGGCCAAAGTGCTTGAGCTGATCACGCAAACGCCGGCCAAAGTGTTTAAAGTGGAGATCACCACCGACAAGCATGTCGAGTATTTGGATGAATCGAAACTCAGGTTGAAAAAACAACACGTGATCAACAAGTGGAAAGACATGATCTCCGTTAGCCTTTAGCAGTATGTTGCACTCCGATCCTTAACCCGGACGAATGTAACATCGTGGTAGCCCCGTACGGTTTTCCGTAGCGGGGCTTTTTTATGCGTAGATAAGCGAGTCGTTTAAAACTATGCAGTGGGTGCCGCGTTCAACGCGATCATGAATTCGGTTCCTTTTCCCGGCTCGCTCGTCACGCGGATGTCGGCCTGGTGCAGCTGAAGGATTTGTTTGGTGATGGCCAACCCGATGCCAGAGCCATGCTTGCGCGTGGTGTAAAAAGGAATGAATATTTTTTCAAGGGTGGATTCGTCCATGCCTTCGCCGTTGTCGAGAACGTGGATGATGGTGCTTCCGTTAGGGTGACGCGATGTGTTGATCTGAATGACCGGATCCGCCGTGGACGCCAGGGCATCGACCGCATTGAGGATGAGGTTGATCAGTACATGCTCCATCATTTCCGGATCTGCGAAAATGAATACGTCAGGGGCAGAGGTTTGCAGGACAATGTTGTGTTCAAGAAGCTTGGCCTGTAACAGCAGGTGCACGCGTTCAATGATGTCTCTCAGATTGGTTTTTCGGGGTGCGTGTTTGGGTATGCCGGTCAGTTTGCGATAGGTTTGCGTGAAGTTATAAAGACCTTCGCTTCGTATTTTAATGGCCTCCAGCCCCTTGTCGAGGGAGCTATAGAGCGTTGCGTGATGGTCGCCAAACGCGGGTTGGTTTGCTGTAACCATGCCGTGGAGGGTGGCGCTGAGGGAGGTGATGGGAGACACAGAGTTCATGATCTCGTGGCCCAACACCCGGATCAGCTTCTGCCATGCTTCCACTTCGCGCGCATCGAGTTCGCTGCGGATGTCTTGCATGGAGATAAGTTTGTAGTAGCGGCCCTGCAGTTTGAACTCCGATGCATGGATAGACAACTGCAACACGTCGTTTTGTACACGGAGTTTCTCCAAACGCGTTTCGCCCGAACGTATTTCCCGCAAGGTCTTGACAAAATGTTCACCGAATACTTCCAGCGCATGCAGGTTGGGGAGGATACTTTTCTGAAGTAGATTTTTTAGCGACGGGTTCGCGAGATGGATCTTCCCCTCTTCGTCGATGCTGAGAATGCTCACGCGGACGTGTTCCACCAGCATTTCCAAATAGCGATATTGCGTTTCTTTTTCGGTGCTGATCTTTTTAAACGCTTCAGAGATCGCGTTCAGAATGGAGTAGAGCTCATCCAAACGTTTACCTCTTCCCGTCGATTGAAAATGCGTGGTGAAATCCTTCTGCATAAGACTCACCATAAATACTTTCATGTCACGGTTGAAGCGGTCGATATACCAAATGAATTCCCCCACCATGATGCAAACCACGGCGGTGAGGTAAACACTGCGAAGGTATCGTTCATGCACGAGGCACCACGTCAGCAGCCCGATGCCTGCCGCGAGCAAGAGCACTCTGAAAATGACGTTGACGCGGAAATTTTTAAATACCATAGGTTTCCATTCTCCGGTATAAAGCCCCGCGCGAAAGGCCTAGTTCTTCCGCGGCATGGCTGATGTTGCCCTGATGTTTAGCGATGACTTTGCGGATGGCCCATGCTTCCAGTTGCTCCAGGTTGAGGCGATCGAATCTAAATTCACCGGATAAAGTTTGTTGCACCGATCCGAAATCGTCGGGCATCAGTGCCTCACCTTCGCACATGATGACGGCCCGCTCCACGGCATGCTGCAGCTCGCGAATGTTCCCGGGCCACCGGTAGCCACCCAGTTGCGACAAGGCTTCCGATGAAATCTTGAGATAGGGCTTTTGATATTTCAAGGCGAATTTTTTCAAGAAATGTTGGGCCAGCAGGGGAATGTCTTCCGGCCGGTCGTAGAGCGTTGGTACCGTGAGTTCTACGGTGTTGATGCGATACAAAAGATCCTCCCTGAATTTTCCGGCTTCCACCATCGCATGCAGGTTGCAATTGGTGGCGCAGATGATGCGCACATCCAGGTCGATGGCTTCATGCGTGCCCAGGCGTGTTACTTTTTTGCTTTGGAGCACCGTGAGCAGCTTGGCTTGGAGCGACAAAGGAAGGTTTCCGATCTCGTCCAGCAACAACGTGCCGCCGGCCGCCGCTTCGAATCTGCCGATGCGATCTTCTTTGGCGTCGGTGAACGCACCTTTGCGATGACCGAACATTTCGCTCTCAAAAAGATTTTCGCTGAGGGCCCCAACATCCACCGTCATGAAGATGCCTTCGGCACGTCGTGACTTTTCGTGGATCTCGCGGGCGATCACTTCCTTCCCGGTACCGTTCTGGCCAAGGATGAGCACTTCGGCCTCGGTGGGTGCTATTTTCTCGATCGTCTTGCGAATGGCCGTGATGCCGGAAGATGTTCCGACCAACGGTTCATTCTTTTGACTCAACGCCGATACCAGCGAGCGTTGTTGAGAGCGCAATTGTTTTACTTTATTTTTTTCCTGGCTCACCAGGTTCGCGGTCTTCACGGTGGTGAGCAGCTTCTCGTTCTGCCAGGGCTTGACAATAAAATCCAGCGCGCCTTCCTTGATGGAGTCCACGGCAAGTTGAATGTCGCCATAGGCTGTAAGGAGGATCACTTGGGTATCGGGATGCTGGCTGAGGATTTTCTTGAGCCAGAAACGCCCCTGGTTGCCGGTCGTATCGCCGCTCCTGAAATTCATGTCGAGCACTACGACATCAAACCCCTCCTGGTCAATTAATGCGGGGATGCGCTCGGGGTTGTTCAAGGTTTTCACGACGGCGAAATGCGGCTCCAGCAACATTTTCACCGAGAGCAGCACAAACTCATCATCGTCTACCAACAAAATACGGCCGAGGGGTTTACTCATTTCCGATGCTACATTTATAAAAGGGAATTTAAAGCTATCCATCAGCCATCGAAAAACCATAAAAAGTGCCCAATATTGGACAGTGTCTTTTCTATGGATGGGCAGTTTCGGATCGGAAGTGTCAAAAAGGTGGCTTTTCAGGCTGAAAATGACCTTTCGCTTTGTGGCACAGGCAATGCCCTGGGAAGGATCAAGCAACCTAATTTAACTTGGATCGAGCGTCATGATACTTCACTATTTACTCCTCGTCTTTCGGAATTTTAAACGCTTCAAGAGTACGTTTCTCATCAACCTTATCGGCTTGTCCACCGGGCTGACTTGCGCGGTGTTGATCTTTCTTTGGGTGAACGATGAACTGACTGTCGATACATTTCACAAAAACGATGCGCGTCTTTTTTCGGTGATGACGTTTAAAAAGTTAACCGAGGGCATCGACACTTCTCCCTCCACACCGGCGATATTGCGTGAGGCATTGATCGCGGAGGTTCCGGAATTTGAAAATGTGGCCACCTCGGTCGGCTTCAATGAGCCCTATGAGTTTTCGGTTTCGGTGGAAGACAAGCACGTGAGTGCCGTGGGCCAGTTGCTCAGTGAGGATTATTTCAAAGTATTCTCCTATACTTTTCTGCAGGGCGATCCTGCCAACGTGCTGACCGACAAAGGTTCGATCGTCATTTCAGAAACACTGGCAAAGAAATTTTTCAACACCACCGACAATGTCGTGGGAAAGGTGGTGGAGTGGGAGGTGTTGAACATTAAGAAACAATTTGTGATCACGGGCATCTTTAAAGAGCTTCCCGCCACCGCTTCCGACAGGTTCGATTTCGCTTTGTCGTTTGAAATATATAAGGAGATCGTAGGGAAGGATGCGTTGACGTATGGAAATTTTGGCACGAACACCTATGCTGTATTGAAAGAGGGCGTGCGTCCAGCCGATGTTGACGCGAAGATCGCGGATTTTATAAAAAGGAAAGATCCGTCGTCGCATGTGACCTTGTTTTTGCAGCGTTACTCCGACCGGTATCTGCATGGACACTACGAAAATGGCGTGCAAGCCGGTGGCCGGATTGAGTACGTCCGGTTGTTCTCCCTTATTGCAATTTTCATTCTCATCATCGCCTGCATCAACTTCATGAACCTGTCGACGGCCAAAGCCACGACACGCATCAAAGAAGTGGGCATCAAAAAAGCAATTGGTGCAGGACGGAGGACGTTGATTGCGCAACACCTCATAGAATCGCTGTTGATGGCCTTCTTGTCATTGGCCGTTGCCGTGTTGTTGGTTGACCTTTTGCTTCCCCTGTTCAATGACGTAACCGGTAAACAATTGACGCTGAACTTTACTGGCCGTTTGGTGCTGGCTTTGGTTGGGATCGCCACGGCTACGGGCCTGCTCGCGGGTAGCTATCCCGCCTTGTATCTTTCGGGATTCAACCCGGCGTTGGTATTGAAGGGGCGGTTCGTCAATTCGGCCAACGAAATATGGGCGCGGAAGGGATTGGTGGTGTTTCAATTTGCGCTGTCTATCGTCTTCATTGTTTCGGTGATGGTGGTGTACAAGCAAATCGAGTACGTTCAAAATAAAAACATCGGCTTCGACAAAGACAATATCATCTACTTTAAACCCAGTGGGAAAATTGGCGAAAGCCTGGAAACATTCCTGGCAGAGGTGAGACGGATGCCTGGCGTGGTCAATGCGTCAAGCAGCGCCCATGCGATGGTGAGAGCTGAAAACAGTACGACCGGGATGGAATGGGATGGAAAGAATCCTGCGGACATTATACCCTTTGAAAATGTTGGCGTCAATTACGAGATGGTCGAGACCTTGGGTGTGGAGATGCTTGCGGGGCGCACGTTCTCGAACCGCTTTGGCGACGAGCGATCGAAGATCATTTTCAACGAAGCGGCCATCGACGTGATGGGACTGAAAGACCCTGTTGGAAAAGAGATCACGATGTGGGGCAAAAAAATGCAGATCATCGGTGTGGTCAAGAATTTCCACTTTCAGTCACTACACGAAAATGTGAAACCGCTTTTCTTTCGGTACGTTCCCGATGAAACCCTACACGTGATGGTGAAGATCGAAGGGGGCAAGACAAAAGAAGCGTTGGAGCGCCTTGCTCGGTTCTACTCTAACTTCAATCCCGGCTTCACGTTCGACTATAAATTTCTTGACCAGGACTACCAGGCACAATACGTAGCTGAAAAACGCGTCGCGATTTTGTCGCGCTATTTTGCAGCGCTGGCCATCATCATATCGTGCCTGGGTCTGTTTGGACTGGCGGCGTTCACCGCCGAACGACGTTTGAAAGAGATGGGGATCCGGAAGGTGCTGGGCTCCAGCGAAGCGGGTATTGTCTACCTGTTGACAAAAGATTTCACCCGCATCGTATTGGTGTCGATCGCGATCGGTTTGCCGGCAAGCTACTTCTTGGTGCGCTACTGGCTCGATACGTTTGTATTCAAGATCGACCTTTCCGGGTGGTACTTTGTCAGTGCCGGTGGCCTTTCGCTGTTGATCGCATGGCTGACGGTGAGCACGCAAGCCTTTAAAGCGGCTCGGATCAACCCTTCGAAATGTTTGAAGGAGCAATAGTGACCGGCCACCCGGAATTCAATGAGCATCCAGAAACAGAAATCAGTAAAAAATTCGATCAGAACGAATCATCATCATGATAAAACATAATCTCCTTTTGCTCTTCCGCAATTTTCTCCGTTTCAAAACGACTTTTTTCATCAACCTGGCCGGACTTTCTGCCGGCCTGGCGTGCTCGTTGCTCATTTATTTTTGGGTAAACGACGAAATGCAGGTCGACCAGTTTCACGAAAAAAAGGACCGGTTGTACCAGGTGGTCGAGAACCGTGTCAGGTCTAGCGGCATCTGGACATCCTACACGACATCGGGTCTTTTAGGTGAAACGCTTTCGGGAGAAATGCCTGAAGTGGAGTATGCCATGAACACGTCTTCGGAGCAGGCTGCTACGTTTACCATAGGCGATAAAAATATGAAAGCGGAGGGCCGTTTTGTGGGAAAAGATTTTCTCAAGATGTTCTCCTTTTCCTTATTGCAAGGCGACGTCAACCAAGTCCTGCTCGACAAGAGCTCCCTGGTGATCAGCGACGAATTGGCCCTAAAACTTTTCAACACGACCGACAACGTAGTGGGCCGGACCGTTGAATACGATCATCACGATTCGTATGTGATTTCGGGTGTGTTCAAGAAAGTGCCACAGCAGTCGTCTATGCAGTTGGATTTTTTAGGGACCTTCGAAAAATACAAAGATGGAAAGGAATGGCTCCTGGATTGGGGCAACACGGGCACCAATGCCTTTGTGCTGCTCAAACCGGGCGCGGACGTGGAGGCCTTCAATGCAAAGTTTGCCAGTTATATCAAGGTCAAAACAAAAGACGAGGATTCCTATCGCACGCCGTTCCTGAAGCTCTTTGCGAGAAACTACCTGCATGGGAATTATGAAAACGGTGTTGAATTGGGTGGCCGGATCACCTATGTAAAATTGTTCTCCATCATTGCCGCATTTATCCTGGTCATTGCCGCCATCAACTTTATGAACCTGTCTACGGCCAAAGCTTCACGACGCATGAAAGAGGTGGGTATCAAAAAAGCCGTTGGTGCCGGGCGTAAGACACTTATTATTCAATACCTCGGAGAATCGTTATTCATGAGCTTGCTCTCTTTGGTGCTGGCCATTCTCATCGCGGATTTGTTGTTGCCGAAATTCAATGAGATCACGGGTAAACACATTGCGCTTCACCTCGATGCCGTCACAGGTTTGCAGTTGATTGCTATCACGGTCTTCACGGGTTTGCTGGCGGGGAGTTATCCTGCGATATACCTTTCGGGATTCAACCCGGCCACGGTGCTGAAAGGTCAGTTCAGCGCTTCATTGGGCGAGCAGTGGGCCCGGAAAGGATTGGTGATCTTTCAGTTTGTGATCTCCATCATCTTTATTGTGTCGGTGGTGGTGGTCTATAAACAAATAGAATTCGTGCAATCGCGCGATCTGGGTTACAATAAGGAGAATGTCATCTTCGTGCGCCGCGAAGGGAATATTTGGACCGATGCTTCATTGGAAACTTTTCTGACCGAAATAAAAGCAATACCCGGTGTGGCGAACGCGTCGAGTCTGGGTCACAATCTCATGGGGCACAACAGCGGCACCTCTGGGGTAGAGTGGCCTGGGAAAGATTTAAACGATAGGACAGAATTCGAGAACATGACCGTTAACCACGACCTGATGGAAACGATGGGCATTGAAATGAAAGAGGGACGGACTTTTTCAAAGGATTATACCGACACCGCGCGAATCATTTTCAACGAAGCCGCCATCCGCTTTATGGGGATGGAGGACCCGGTTGGGAAAGTAGTGAAGTTGTGGGGCGATAACATGGAGATCATCGGGGTGGTAAAGGATTTTAATTTCGAGTCGTTGCATCAAAAAGTAAAGCCCTTGTTTCTGCGAATGTATCCGGGCAACACCTGGCACATCGTGATCAAACTGGCGCCGGGCCCCCAACACGAAACGATAAAGCATATTGAAAACACCTTCCACAAAGTCAATCCCGGATTTATTTTTGAATACAGTTTTTTGGATCAGAACCAACAGGCGCTCTATGCTTCCGAGCAGCGGGTAGCGGTGTTGTCGCGCTACTTTGCCGGATTGGCTGTGCTCATTTCGTGCCTGGGTCTTTTCGGCTTGGTGTCGTTCACGGCCGAACGCCGGTTGAAGGAGATTGGCATCCGTAAAGTTTTAGGCTCAAGTGTGTTTCGCATCGTATTCTTGTTGTCGGGTGACTTTACCAAAACCGTGCTGATCGCCATCCTTGTGGCGTTGCCGCTGAGCTATTTCTTGTCACATTACTGGCTGGAAGCCTTTGCATACAAAACACCATTGGAGTGGTGGTACTTTGTGGCGGCAGGTCTCATCGCTTTGGGTATCGCCTGGCTTACCGTGAGCGTGCAGGCTTTCAAAGCGGCCCGGGTCAATCCCGTCAGGTGCCTGAAGGAACAGTAAGCGCCGACCATCCTAAATCAACAGACGTTCGACAAAACACATACGACCTTATGATAAAGCATGCGTTTCTTTTACTCTACCGGAACTTCAAACGTTTCAAGAGCACATTTTTCATCAACCTTATTGGTTTGTCCGCGGGCCTGTCGTGTTCATTGCTGATCTACCTTTGGGTGAACGATGAGTGGCATGTAGACAAATTCAATGAACACGATGAACGGCTTTACCAGGTGCTGCAGAATTTCTATAACGAGGGCGACATCGAAACCAGTGGAAGCACACAAGGACTGCTGGGCCGTGCCTTGGCCGATGAAATGCCGGAGGTGGAATATGCCGCCTCGGTTGTTCCGGCCGACTGGTTTTCGGCGAAAGGAATCATTTCTTTTGAGGGCAACAGCGCAAAAGCCACCAGCCAATTTGTGAGCAAGGACTACTTCAATATGTTCACGGTCCCTTTTAAAGAGGGCGAAAAGAATCTTTTGTTTGCCGACAAGTATGGTATCGCTATCTCCGAGCAACTGGCTTCGCAGTTATTTCAATCACCGGCGAATGCTGTGGGTAAGATCGTGAGCTGGAACGGTGATCAATTCAAAGAACCCTGTCACATCATTGGCGTATTTGAAAATCGACAGTCCAATGCGACCGATCAGTTTGATATTCTGTTAAACTACGAATTGTTTTTCTCGAGCCGGGAGGGATTGCAATATTGGAGCAACAGTGATCCCAGCACGTTCGTGTTGCTGAAGAAGGGTGCCGACCCCGAGGCCTTCAACGCAAAGATTGCCGGGTTTCTCAAAACGAAAAATAAGGAGACAAAAAACACATTACTGCTGCAACGGTATTCCGATCGCTATTTGCATGGACGCTACGAAAACGGGGTGCCTGTAGGAGGACGTATAGAATACGTCCGGTTGTTTTCGGCCATTGCTGTTTTTATTCTGGTGATCGCCTGTATCAATTTCATGAACCTTTCCACCGCGAAGGCTTCCCGGCGCATCAAAGAGATTGGTATCAAGAAAGCCGTGGGCGCGAGCCGCTATACGTTGGTGTTACAATATTTGAGCGAATCGATGTTCATGGCCTTTTTGTCGCTGGCACTGTCGGTGCTCCTGGTGGACATCGGCCTGCCGCAATTCAATGAGATCACGGGCAAACACTTTATCCTGCAATTAACGCCCAGCTTTATGCTGACGGTGTTGGGCATCACCTTCGTCACCGGGCTTATTGCCGGCAGCTACCCGGCCTTATACCTTTCAGGGTTCAAGCCCGCGACCGTGTTGAAGGGAAAGTTAAACAGCTCTGTCGGCGAGCGTTGGGCGCGCCAGGGGCTGGTGGTGTTCCAATTTACGGCGTCTGTCATCCTCATTGTGGCGGTGCTGGTGGTGTACAAGCAGATCGATTATGTGCAGTCGAAAAATTTGGGCTACGATCGCGATAATGTCATACACTTCGAGATCGAAATAAAGAACACCGGCGACTCCACCTTTTTTGAGATTGGAGGAGGGCTGGACCAGGCCGTGGCCTCATTCCTGAATCGTGTACGGAGTCTCCCCAACGTTGTCAACGCGGCTAACTTTGACCACGATGTCGTTGGCCATCATGGTGGACTTGGTGGCGTGGACTGGAAGCCGGGCGACGAGGATAGCAAAAAGGGCTTTTCTAACCTTGAGGTGGGATTTGATTTTATTGAAACGCTGGGCATTCAAATGAAAGAAGGCCGGTCGTATTCTAAAGAACTTAGCGGTGAAAAGAAAAAGATCATTCTCAACGAAGCGGCTATCGAAATGATGGATCTTAAAGATCCTGTCGGAAAGACCATTCGGGTTTGGGGTGAGGAGAAACAAATTATCGGTGTGACCAAAAATTTTCATTTCGAATCACTTTTCGAGGAAATGAAACCTTGCCTGATCCAACTGGAGCCGAGGGTTCCCCGGATCATGGTGAAAATGAAAAAGGGGACAGAGGCTGAAACGCTTCCCCAGATTCAAAAGCTCTACCAGGACCAAAATCCCGGGCTGGCGTTCGACTATAAATTTCTCAACGACGACTACCAGGCACTCTATGCTTCCGAGCAACGCGTCTCTGTGTTGTCCCGCTACTTCGCACTGTTGGCCATCCTCATTTCTTGTCTTGGTCTCTTCGGCCTTGCCGCCTTCACGGCCGAGCGCCGGTTGAAAGAGATCGGCATCCGGAAGATTCTGGGCTCGAGCGAAATGGGAATCATTTATTTGTTGTCGGGCGATTTTACAAAAATTGTGCTGGCGGCGGTGGCGGTTGCTGTGCCCGTCAGTTATTTCATGGTCACTTTGTGGTTGCAAAGCTTTGCCTACAAGATTGATTTGAACGTGTGGTACTTTTTGATTCCGGCCGTCGGTGCGTTGATCATTACGTGGTTGACCGTGGGAAGTCAGGCGATCCGGGCTTCGCGTGTCAGTCCAACCAAATCCTTGAAGGAAGAGTGACCTGAAATTGTTTTTTTAAGAGGCTACTGGTTCTTCAGCGATTCCTGTGCGTGTTGCGCCATGGTCAAATGATGCTCCAACACAGGCACCTTTCCCTTGGCCCAGGATTGCAAGTCTTTGTCGTTTCCTTTTTCCGCTTCTTTTTTGAATTCGTCGATGTCTTCCTTATGGTCTTTTACCATGAAGTCGGTATAGGCTTCGTCGAACGCCTTGCCCTTTCTTTGCTGAAATGCGTCATAATGTTTCTGATTTTTCTCACTTAGTGTCTGCGGAAGCGTAATATTTTTTTGCGAAGCCAGTGTTGCCAGTTCTTTGTTGGCCCCACTGTGGTCGTCGATCATGCTTTGACCGAATTTCTTCACCTCGGCCGACGACGCGTTGGTGAGGGCCAGGGCTCCCAATTGAATTTCCAGCAGGCCGCCGTCGGCAGCCGCGATGGCAAACTGCACGTCATCTTCCACGCTGGCGGTATCGAACGCTGCTTTGTTTTGCTCTTCCGCCACTTCCTTACTATCCGGCGGAGATTTTTTAGAATTGCACGAGTTGATGCTGGTGGCGATCACCAGGGTAAGGAACATCAGGAATGGTATGTTGATTTTCATGTCGGTTAGATTTAGCGTGATGATTTGTAATATCCGACCGGGTTGTATTGGGACTATTAATCTTCCGTTCGGTGAAACAGCACCTTCAGCTCTTCTTTGGCTTTTTCGAGTTTTGCTTTTTTAGCGGGGGTTAGATTTTTTCCTGCCCGGTTGATATAAAAGTTCAACATTGACATCGCGGATTGATAAGGTGTGCCCTTCCTGCGTTTGCTTTGCTGTGCCGACCGTTTTACGGATCGGGCGATCCGTTTAGGGTCCGACAAGCGGAAAACGTTTTTCCTGAGATCCATGGCATCGCTGGCCTGGGTGACACGCGCCGACCACTTTCGGGGCTTGCGCGTTTGGTGATGTGTGGATGAGGAGGTGGTTTTTCTTTTGGTAAGCATAGTAGTTTCAGGATCGTTGTTCCCCTTTGAAGACGCGAAAAAAATGCCAGTCCGCGCCTATGCCATTAGAGCGTGTAGTGCGAATTTTTTATCCGACAAACAAAACGGATTTGCGACGTTTGAGTATCCAAATCACAAAGGGGGAAAGAAATTCCACAGTTTCGGAGCGGTTTGACCTGGCGTGGCCGCACAGATTCCGTTATTTATTTGGTGGGAGCGGAGTTTGGTTTTTTCGGATCAAAGCCAACGCCTGCATCGGAGTGAGACGCTTCAAGGACTGATAGGTTTTGCCACGAGCGGCATTGTAGGCGACGAAAAATTGTTCGAGCTGAGTGAGAAATATTTTGCTGATATCGCTCAGCGACCGGATATTCTCATACGAACGGCTCGCTACCGGAACCGCCAACACGCGGTCGTTGCGCACCCATTTATTTTTATCGCGTTGGCGGGCCGTGATCGCCCCGACGACGCGGCACTCCATCAGGCATCCGCTGACGGCCGGCGTTTCGCTCATGACCAAAACATCCAACGGGTCTCCATCGCCAGCCAGTGTCTGTGGGATGAAACCGAAGTTGATGGGAAAGGTGAATCCCTCTGGCAGTTCGTGACGAACCACCATGAGATCAACGTTTTCATCGTAGGCATATTTAAAGCGGCTGCCCTTGGGGGTTTCGATCACCACATGGATATGTTGATTTACAAAGGGGGGAATACGGGATAGTTTCATAGAGTCGATTGCATCAACAGGGGATGGCCGTTGATTATTGACACTGGCCTAGCGCCACCCAGATCAAGATAAAGACCAAGACAGTCCCCAGGCATCCGCCGCCTAGTTTTTTCGCGCCGTAGCCGGCGATAAGTCCTCTAAATAAGTTGTTCATAGGTGTCCCTGTGTTTTAGTAAATAAAGATATAAATATCCTGGTTGCCCTCAATCCCGTGCCAATTCATGTTGGGCAGGTGCGGATAATTCTTCCATCACAAAAGGTGTGGAAATAATTGTGTGACGGGGAAAAAGAATCTACATAACTTTTCCGGGGAGGGCAAATAGATGCGAAATTTCTACCTCTTGATCTGGTACGAATCTTTAGGATAGCTAATCGTTCGTATTTAAATGAGATCTTTATGATAGACTATAGAATTATATTGAACCTCTTGCGGAGCAACCTTCGCGACAGTTCTGCCCAGCGCCCCACCCAGGAACGTTGCGCCTGGGTCAATGACGAAAATTTTATTGTCGTGCGACCCGGCACGAGCGCATATCCAACCAAAATCAACTCGCTTAATGCCATGCAATACATCGAGCGCATCCGGCTGCTGTATTCATCTATCAGCAATGAACAATGATGAACAATCGCAGGTCAATTTTACTCAGGTTTAACTTTGGTGCAACAGCGAACGGCGACGTATTTCAGCCATTTATAATCTCCCCGCCGTTGGGATGAAGGAACTGACCCGTCATATATGCAGAATCGTCTGATGCGAGAAATAGATAGCAGGGAGCCACTTCGTTTGGCTGGCCGGCGCGTTCCATGGGGACGTCGCTGCCAAATTTTGCTATCTTTTTTGGTTTGAAAGAAGATGCGATGAGGGGCGTCCAGATAGGACCGGGAGCAACCCCATTCACACGAATTCCTTTTTTTACGAGGTTTGAGGACAGGCTTCGAGTGAAGGAAACAATGGCTCCCTTCGTAGAAGCATAGTCGATCAAGGCATCGCTGCCGCGGTACGCCGTTACCGAGGATGTGTTGACGATGCAACTTCCTTTCCGCATGTGCGGGAGTGCGGCTTGAGTTACCCAAAAGTAGGGGAATATGTTTGTGGAAAATGTTTGAAGCAGTTGTTTGCTGGAGATCTCCTCCAGCTTTTGTTTTTCATAGTGCAATGCAGCATTGTTTACCAGCACATCGATCCGGCCGTATTTCTTCACCGTGTCGCGAACCACTTTGTGACAATGGGCTTCCTTGCGCAAGTCACCGGGTAGGAGCATACATTCACTGAAGGCTTCCACTTCCCGTTTGGTCTCTCGTGCATCGGTATGTTCGTTCAGATATGCGATAGCGATCTTCGCACCTTCGCGCGCAAACAACACGGCCACCGCACGACCAATGCCGCTATCGCCCCCGGTGATGAGGGCTACCTTGCCGGTTAGTTTTCCGCGCCCGTAGTTTTTCGGATGGGAGTCGGGCACAGGCTTCATGCTGGCCTGGTGACCTGGTCTGGGTTGGGTCTGAGGCGCGCGGAGCTTTTTTGATTTTCCTTGCTTTTGCATAAAATGAGAATGAAGTATGATGGGGCTAAACGTTGTCTCCGGAAGCTTCTTTGTCGCTCTTTTCCTTTCTTTGTTCTCTCTTCTTTTTCTTTTTTTCCTTCCTTTCCTTCTTTCTTTCGGCTTTGTCCTTTTTCTTATCCGGCTCGTCTTTCTTGCCGAAAATCTTTTGAACAACAGTCTTCTTTTCTTCCTTCTTCGCGTCTACAGAGGCGATGTTGATCTCGTGATCGATGGAAGGCTGAAGGGCTTGAATAAAGGCGTTTTCCAAGACATTATAGATAGCGCTCCAAACATTGGTATCAGGATTCTTGAGGCTTCCTTTAAATTCAACCTTGGTCGCTACCTGGTCTTTTGACTGATTTTGAAAGACCTCTCCAACCGTTCCTACTAACCCTTCCCACATTTTTTGAAAGATATTGTCTTTGCGGTCCTCCTTCCCCAACACGTCCAGGTCTTGGATGAGCGGCTTCACATAACCGGCAAAGTTTCCTTTTTTGGCTGCCACCTCGGTATATAGACCGAACTTGCCTTTGTTCACATCCACTTTAGCATATGCCTGGAAGAACTCGTTCAACTTGACAAGGTTTGTATGCTTCAGGTCGGCATTCATGTCGAAGGTGGGATCGTCGGCCAGGGGATTCATTTTTGCGTTCAGGGAAAGCTTGCCCTCATAGAGGTCTGCTCGTATCGTGAGCGAGGCCGGCAGCAAGGCGGCGGAGTCGTAGCTATTCCGGAGATTGAGCGCCAGGGCATACGTATGGGTCAGCGCGAGGTCTACTTTCGGTTTTGACAATTCATCCTTGTATTGGACCTCGCCATCGTTGATCTCGACGCGGTTCACTTTCAATGGCATGAAATCATCCAGAAGCTTTTTGAACCCCGTCGAATCGTTGCGTACTTGTTTTGGTTCAACCTTGTCTTTTGTGAAGCGGATCATGGGTTGCTCAAAAACCAATTCGCCGACGATGGACCCGTGAAAGAGGGCCTTCCATTCCACGGAAAGGTCTATGCTGGAAGCGGCAAAGAACGGTGTCTCTTTGTCTTTTGCAGTATCCACTTTGTGAAGATAAATGCTGTCGATTTTGTAGGCGCCGCGGATCAGCGCAATGTCCACGTCTTCAATATGGCCGCGGTAGCCTTTCATGTTGGCCAGCGTTTTATTGAGATAATTTAAAACAACATACGGCAATATTAGCCGGCCAATCACCAGTAGCGCCACAAAACTGATGGCGATGATGAGGCCTGTTCTTTTTTTATGTTTGGTTTTCGCAGTGCTCATAAAAATTTTGGTCAGGTGCAGCAGGCGGAATGGGCCGGCACTCAATCACGACGGGGCGGGATTGCTTTCTCACAGGGTCGTAGAAAATTCATGCCAAAGGGTTGCCCCCTGAATCACTGCGGAATTTTATCTACACACTTCACACTAAAATCGCTTATCTACCCGATAGGTTAGAGCGACACCGGCAATAAACCGGGCCTTCATTGTCCCGAATTTTCTATCTAGATTTGAACAGCAACCTATGTGAAGTCGTTTCGCCATGTCCCCAAAAGGCCTGCCTGTCAATCGACGATGCGCCTATAAGCAGATTTAGCGCTGGACTATTTAAAAACAACCGTATGGAACAAAAGAAGATGCACTGCCTTGTGCTGAACGCAGTACAAGGTCATTCTCTGTTTATATTGGAGATCTTGTCGATGCTGAAGAAAACAGTCCTGGAGAAGGACGAAGATCAATTGGTGAATGCTTTGATTGGTTCGTTGAGCTTTTTACTAACGGCGAATTATATCCGGATCTTTGAAGGCTACAGCTTTGCGGGCGAAGAAACGGCCTTAGGTAATTTTGAGGTTAACGTTGAGTTGATCATGGGCTATGTAGACGATTGGAAGAGGTCGGATTATTCGGGAGTGAACTACAAGATCGCTATTACGGAGGAAGGCATAGGTTTCCATACCAGGAGTTGCAAAGCCCACTGAGGGGGTAAAAAACGGGGAAAGGGCAAAACGGATGGAAAATACTGAAGTGCTCACCATTTTTACTGAAGCTGTCACCATTCTGAAGAAGTAAGTATATGGCAATTTTGTAGCACAATAAAATTGAATCGCTTATGGAATCCAAAAACAAAATCGCCCTGGTCACCGGCGGCAGCCGCGGCTTGGGAAAGAACATGGCTTTGAAACTAGCCGAACAAGGAAACGACGTGCTCATTACCTACAACAACAATAGACAGGAGGCCGAAAACGTAGTGGCTGAGGTCAAAGCCCACGGAAGAAATAGCGCGGCGCTCCAATTGAATGTCGGCGACAGCAAGACCTTCGATGATTTCTTTAAACGCGTCTCTAATCAACTCAATGAGAGTTTTGGCGCTGAGAAGTTTGACTTTCTCATCAACAACGCGGGCATCGGCATCCATGCCTCGATCGCGGCGACGGAAGAAGAAATGTTTGATGAATTGATGAACATCCACCTCAAAGGCGTTTTTTTCCTCACGCAAAAAGCCTTGCCTCACCTGAACGATAACGGCCGCATCATCAATCTTTCCACCGGCCTGGCGCGTTTCACCACACCGGGTTATGCCGCGTATGCCTCCATGAAGGGGGGCGTTGAAGTCTTCACCCGTTACCTGGCGAAAGAAGTAGGATCAAGGGGCATCACGGCCAATGTGGTAGCACCGGGCATTATTCAAACGGATTTCACGAAAGCCACCTTTGAACATGCACCCCAGGTCATTAAACACATCGAAGGCAACACGGCCCTGGGAAGAACCGGCGTGCCCGACGACATCGGTGGTGTGGTAGCCTTCCTTTGCACGGAAGAAGCACGCTGGATCAATGCCCAACGCATCGAAGCTTCGGGAGGGATGTTCTTATGAACGATAAGCGCTTTGTTAACTGCGGCGGGGAATCTCGTCGCACAGCCCTTCGAAGTGAACAAAGATATTGATCCACAGCACGCGCGATAACCGGAAAGTGATGGGCAGGAACCCGAGCACCACGGCCAGCAAGGTGACGACCATGAGGGTTGTGCTGATCTCGCTCACCAAAACCGAAAGGGCTACCCACACGGCTACAAAAAGCGCTGTGTTGATGGCATAGCTCACGAACATGGCTCCGTAGTAATATCCAGGCTCGGGCTCAAACGACTGCCCACAGCAGGCGCAAGTCTTGTTCATGATGGTGAATTTGGCAGGATGATAGAGCGTTTCGCTGGGGAACATCTTGCCCTGGTGGCAACGCGGGCATCGGATGGCCAGTATGCTGTAGGAAGTGGAACGACTGAGGTCCATGGCGTTTTTGTTTAGCTATTCAAATAAACGTATCCGGAACCCCGGTTGTACAGGACGGTTTAGCTATTCTATAGCACGGATCAGAGATTCTTTAAACTGTTCGGGCGTCAGGCCCGTCTGCTTTTTGAAGAACCGTATGAAATAGGATGTTTCCGTGAAATTCAGGGCATGGGCCACCTCGTTGATGGTAAGATCGGAATAGGCAAAATACCGTTTTGCCTCCAGGACCACGCGCTCGTGGATGAGATCGCTCAACGTCTTGTTCAGATTCTTTTTGCAGATGTTGTTGAGGTAGGATGCGGAGAGGTGCATGCGTTCGGCATACTCAGAGGGCTGCTTTAGGGTGGCGTAATGTTGATCGATCAACTCCTCCAGCTTTCGAAGCTTGAAGGTCGTGCCCTGTGCGGCCAGATGGTTCACCTCAGTGGTGTAGCGGCGGGCTACTTTCAGGAGCACAATGTCCAGGTAACTTCGCAGGAGGCGCAGGTCTGGCGGCACAGGCCGGTGAAATTCGGCTTGCATTTCCTGGAGTACCCGGTCCAACATG
Source organism: Chryseolinea sp. (assembly GCA_036525235.1). Taxonomy (GTDB): domain Bacteria; phylum Bacteroidota; class Bacteroidia; order Cytophagales; family Cyclobacteriaceae; genus Chryseolinea. The sequence continues at coordinate 82,658 of DATDAV010000060.1, forward strand.
GGTTCGGCGTTCAGGGGCAGTGAAATCAATGGATTGGGATGGAGTGAATGGAAGAAGGGAAAATCCAACAGGCTGTTTTCCGTCAACCCCATCCGGTAAAATTCAGGAACAAAGAAAACGATATAGCCATCGGTCCCGGGTGCCAGGTTCCAGGCATGGACCTGGCCGGGTGTCATCACAAAAAAAGATCCTGGGCCGAGGTCATACGCGACAAAGTCGATGTCGTGTTTGCCCGAACCTTGGGTGATGTATAAAAGCAGGTAAAAGTCGTGGCGGTGTGGCTTGCTGATGAAGTCGTGTTGCTTCAGGTGGGTCTGCAGTTTTTCGATGTAGAAGAGACTGTCGTCCGCCTTTTTGCTGAAGGTGTCGAGGCAATATACCGGGGTATGGTCTGATGGAGAGCGCGTGGCCATCGGTGCAGGCTAGGTTAGGAGGATCCCTGCGGCAAAGCGTCCGGCGTCTCCTTTGCGGGCCGAGAAGAAATGCGCGTTGTTTTTTACGGAGCAAAGATTGGAGATCTCGATGGCCTCGTCGCGCACACCGAACTCCAGCAGTTGGATTTGGTTGGCCTTCCAGAGATCGAGCTTTGCCTTGTCGTCCGGTTGCGGGATCATCAGCCCGCTTTCTTTTCCAAATGCATGGTGTACCGACTGCACGACTTCCTCGCCCACCTCATACGCATCCTGGCTCACCGAGGGCCCGATGCCGGCGACAATATCCTTTCCTTCCGTACCATAGGCGTCGCGCATGGCATGCAACGTTCTCTCGAGGATGCGGGCTACCGTTCCGCGCCATCCCGAATGCACGGCGGCTACAGCTTTGTTTGTTTTATCATAGAGCAAAATCGGAACACAGTCCGCCGACATCACGGCAATACACAATCCTTTTTGATTGGTCATGAGTGCATCGGTTTCCAGGAGTTCCTCCAAAGGCGTTTGTGACGTGACCTGCACGATCCGGGTCTTGTGCACCTGCGAGGGGAAGAACAAGTGCCCATAGTCTACGCCCATGGCCTTCGCCAACAGCTGCCGGTTGCGCCGGACCAATTCTTTGTCGGGTGTGCTGGAGAAGCTCAGTGTAAATTCCTCACCGGCCTCGTGTGTGCTGCGGTCGGTAACGAAGTGTTTGATGCCGGGCATTTCAGCAAGGTCATCAAATTGCCATAGGTGAAGATCGGTGATCTGTATTCTTTTCATGCTCGTTCAAATAGACTGCATAGCCAAAGCCTGGTTTCAAATATATCCATAAAAATGGAAACGATTGCGTTCGTGCGAGGGAGCGTTCGGAAGCACATCGCACATACTTATCTTGTTTTGGCATTGGCAACGATGGAAATACAGAGGAGAAATCGGTGCTTGTTGTGACGATTTTTAACTCTGAATTTATTGAATTTTCGAAATCTTATCTTCGCCTTCAGCGTTTATAAGGTGGGTGCTAACGCAACGTCTATTGAACGGATACACACGACAGATGAATGCTCTAGCATCATCAGATTTTTATTTTGCCTGGGGCGGTTTTCGCAGCAGGTTATGAACTTCATTTCGTGATATATGAAAGAAAATAGCAAGCATGTTGTAGTAGTCGGCGGCGGTTTTGCCGGCATCAACCTGGCCCAGCATCTCTACAACAATCCTCACTTCCGTGTAACCGTCGTCGATCAGAACAACTACAACTTTTTCCCTCCTTTGCTCTACCAGGTGGCCACGGGTTTCCTGGAAACATCGAACATCAGCTTCCCTTTTCGAAAGCTTTTCCAGGGTAAAAGCAACACCAGTTTCAGGCTGGGCGAACTACAGAAAATTGTTCCCGAAGAGAAAAAGATCGTCCTCTCAAGCGGCGACCTGAGCTACGACTACCTCGTATTGGCAACGGGCACCGAGACGAATTTTTTTGGCCTCGAAAACGTGAAGAAACATGCCTTGCCAATGAAGACGGTGAACGACGCCATTGAAATGCGTAACTATCTTTTGCAAACGGCAGAGAAAGCCACAGTGATATCCGATCCCGGTGAGCGAAGGAAATTCGGATCGATCGTCATTGCCGGCGGCGGCCCCACCGGGGTGGAGATATCGGGCATGTTGGCCGAAATGAAAAAATACGTTTTTGCCAAAGACTATCCCGAGCTTAACATCTCTCAAATAAAGATCTTCCTGGTGGATGCATCGCCTACGCTGCTATCCCCGATGAGCAAGAAGTCACAGGGCTATACCTACGACACACTGACAGAAAGCGGCGTGACCGTGAAGCTGGATGTGTCGGTGAAAGACTATGTAGACGACACCGTGATTTTAAGCAACGGAGAAAAGATCGAAACAAAAATTCTCATCTGGGCTGCCGGTGTTACGTCGAGGATATTTGAGGGAATGCCCAAGGAAAGATACGGACGGGGCCGCCGCTTGCTCGTGGATGAGCATAACAAAGTGAAGGGTGTCGACGCCATCTATGCCATTGGCGATACATCCCTCCAAACGACCGACAAAAATTTCCCGGAGGGCCATCCGCAGTTAGCGCAAGTTGCCATCCAGCAAGGCAAGCTGTTGGCGAAAAACCTGGTGGCGCAACAAAAGCAAAAACCGATGAAGCCCTTTGCCTATTACGATAAGGGATCCATGGCCATCATCCGCCGGAACAAGGCCGTATGTGACCTTCCGAAGGGCCTGTTCTTCCGCGGTTTCATTGCCTGGGCGATGTGGCTTTTCATCCACTTGTTGTCGCTCATCAACTACCGGAACCGGCTCAAGACCCTCTATAACTGGACCGCCGCCTACTTCACGCGCGACCAGTCCTTGCGGATGATCATACGACCCAGCCGCAGGGAATAGCGCGTCAAACCTGCGTTTAATGAGCGACAGGGTTTTGCAGCCTACACACTAAAATGCAGGTTTGGGATGAACAATCACCGGGGAAGGATGTTCCCTAAATGTTGTATCTTCGGATACGGTTTTTAGGGATCGCGAACTTTATCAAAGCTTCCCATGAGCTGCATCAGACACCTGCTCTCCATTCATCAAACGGACTGGTCGGTCTACTCGGCCCTGACCACGGTGGAAGGCTTGTCGCATTGGTGGACGCCCCGTGTGAGCGGCGACCCCGGTGAGGGCGGCACACTCCGGTTCTACTTCGGCGATTATTATAAGGAAATGCAGGTCATAAAAAATGAACCGCCCAAAATGTTGGTATGGCGCTGCACGGAGGCAGTGCCCGAATGGATCGATACGGTGATCACGTTCGAGATCATCAAACGCTCAGATGACGTGTGCCAGTTGTTGTTCAACCACGATAAATGGCCACCCCTTACCCGCCTGTTTTACCAATGCAACTACGACTGGGCCATGTTCCTGAGAAGCTTAAAGAAATATGTGGAGACCGGCAACGGCCACCCTTATCCAAATCAGCATGCCTGGGATGTTTCCGTGAATGCGGAGGGAGCCTTTTAACTCAGAACAGACTACGCTAAGACCTCGACGGCAGCAAGCCTCAGTTGCTTGCGATACTGCGACGGACTAACGCCGGCGTACGTTTTGAACCACTTTGTAAAGTTGGAAGGATCGTAGGTAAGCCTGCGCGCCACTTCGTTGATGCTGTTGTCGGGATTCTGCAAAAGATCTTTGGCAATCTCCAGGATCTTGCGTTCGTAAAAAAAACAAGGATGATTTCCTGTGAGGTCTTTTATCACATTGCTCAGATGTGTAGGATGGATGAAGAGACGGGCCGCGATCTCGCGTAGTTCGAACATTTCCTCGACAGTCCCCGCCAGAACGTCCTCGAGATGCCGGTCCAGAAGGTGTAAATAGTCTTTGAAGATCTCTTCGCTGCGTTGCATACCGTTTGGGTTTAAAATCTTATCGTCGAAAATTCCATCACCGTTTGCGGCCCTTTCGTTTTACTGTGCCCAAAGAAAAATCGAGGCAAAGAAAAGCGCCGTCAAATTTCGGGATGAGGCCCGTCCACACCAGGGTGACAGATTCAGATTTCAGCATTCTGTAAGAAACCCTGTTTTAGCGCCCATCCTAAGTCAAAGACGCAGGCGTCGGGGTTTTATTTTCCGCCGGTAAGCTTTGTTATCGGCGTCAGCTCCACTTTCCGGAATTCCACCTCGGAGCCTTCCGCCTGCAGAGCGATCTGTCCTTTGCTGGCGGTGCAGTTGGTGCCGTAGTTGACCAGGTCTCCGTTCACCCACACTTTGATAGCGCTTCCCAGGCATTCGACCACCATGGTGTTCCATTGCCCCAAAGGTTTCTCGGAGTTGTCGGTGAGATTCTTGATGCGGCGTTCCTTCCCTTCGGTCGTGCCCCAATCTTTTTTGGGACCGCGTCGCGTTTCCATATCCGGCACGGTAATGTCTTCGACGATGCACCAGAAGTCGCCGGCGTTTTCATGCATCATCTGAGCCTCGATAGATTTCGGGAACATTTTATAGAGCGATCTTGGTGTTGAAGCATGCAAGAGCACGCCGCAATTGCCGGGTTTGCCAGGAAAGCGATACTCTACTTGCAGCCGATAGTTCTGATAGACCGCATCAGTAATGATATGCCCTTCCGGAGTGGCCAAACTCACCAACATGCCCTGGCGAATAATGAAAGGCGTGGGCACCGAAGAACTACTGTCCATGGCAGGGACGTCGATGTGCCAGCCGGTAAAATCTTTCCCGTTAAAAAGCGAGCGCGTTTGGGCATTGGCGGAAAAGGTTGAAAGACATAAAAAGGCAAACAAGGAAATGGAAGGGAATTTCATAGGGGGTTCTGATTCAGGTTGAGTATTGAGAATAGAATTTTGTTTGATCAGGCTGGTGAAGATAACATTTTGTGAATAAATCACCGGTAGGGATATGCCGATGAACATTTCCGGTGAAGAGCGGAAACCGGCACGTTTGATTTTTTAAAGTCACCGCTATTGAACAATTTTAGGACATGATACGGAAACCATCCACCCTGGAACCCTATCCAAAAATATACCTATACCGCCGCCTGGTACAGGCCAAGCTTTTCATCGACGATCACTACGCCGAGCCCATCGACATCGACAACATGGCCGACGAAGCTACCTTCTCCAAATTTCACTTTATCCGGTTATTCAAAACCACCTATGGCAAATCGCCACACCAATACCTGACCAGCGTCCGCATCGATAACGCAAAACAACTTTTGCAAACCGACATCACCGTCACCGAAACCTGCGAACGTGTGGGCTTCAATAGTATCACATCCTTCATCGGACTTTTTAAGCGAATCACGGGCCTCACACCTTCAGCCTATCAACAGCAACAGCACCACCGCCGCGCTGCCCTCAGCCAAAACCCGCTCCACTTTATTCCCAATTGTTTCGCCGAAAAGAAAGGCTGGATCCCGCCCAATTCCAATCCGCAACGTTAGCCAACGTTCAACCTTGAAAATAGCAATTTTCAAGAAGCCCTCTTTCCACACATTGCCCCACCTTTACAACACACAAACGAAAAAAATATGATCACAAAAATGAACCACGTCAGCATCTTCGTGCTGAACCAGGACAGTGCGTACGATTTCTATGTAAACAAACTCGGCTTCAAAGTCCACACCGACGCTCCCATGGGCCCCGGTGCACGCTGGCTCACGGTCTGCCCACCCGAACAACCCGACCTGGAAATTAGCCTGATGCCCATCGAAGAAGGCATGATGTTCAAGAACGGCACCGCCAAACACATGCGCGACCTCGTCCAACAAGGCACCTTCGGTTTCGGCGTCTTCGAATGCAAAAACCTCCTGGCCACATACGAAGAATTGAAAGCCCGCGGCGTGGAATTCACAAAAGCACCTACGAAGGAATTTTATGCTTTTGAAGCATTGTTTAAGGATGATTCGGGAAATTGGTTTTCATTGGGAGAAAAACACTAGGAGACGGAATTCAGGAGCCAGAATCCAGGAGCCAGAATTCAGGAGCCAGTAGCCAGTAGTAAAATTCAGTAATTAGAATTCAGGAGTTGGGTTCCAATGGAATGATATAGGCAATGATTTAGGTCGTGGAAAATCCATGAGGGAGGATTTCTTGCGCGATTATTTATCTCGGGATCCCTCTTCGTACTTCCGTTTATTCACACCCAACGCTGGACTCCCAAATGCTGACAGCTAACCGCTGAATTTTGACTACTGGCTACTGACTACTGACTACTGAATTCTGGCTCCTGGCTCCTGGATTCTGGCTCCTGAATCCCGGCTCCTAAATTCCCCGCTCCCTATCTAACCGCATCCCTCAAAATTTCCACCGCCCTATCCTGTTCCCTCAACTGCAACGAAGCAAATCCCAACCGGAGTGCATTGTAATTTTTTGTGTGCGTATTATATAACGATCCATCACCAATAAGCAATCCCTTCCTCGCGGCGTGTGCTGACATTTTTTTGAGATCTACATCGTGAAAGGTGGTCCAAATCGACATGCCGCCGTCGGGTAGCTTGAAGGTGATGCGGTCGTGGAGCCTGTCTTTTAGCAGGGCGCCAAAATGATCGCGGCGTTCGTGATAGAGCTTTACCACTTTTTTGATGTGGCGACCCATGACGCCGTTGTGATAGAGCGCCGCGATGGCGGCTTCCATCATGCTGTCGCCCTGCCAGTCTATGGAGCGGCGCAGGTGTGCTACGGCGTCGATAAAGTTTTCGGGGGCTACGATAAATCCTACGCGCACAGACGGGGCCAGTGTTTTGCTGAGGGTGCCGATATAGATCACGTTGCCGTGTTGGTCCAGGCTGGCCATGGGCAGGATTGGGTTGCTCGCGTAGTGAAAATCATAATCGTAGTCGTCTTCGATGATGGCGAACCGGTAGCGAGCAGCCAAATCCAACAGCCGAATGCGCCGCTCCGGGGTTAAGGTTACCGTGGTGGGGTGATGGTGGTGGGGGATGACATAGATAAGCTTGATCTTTTTCTTTTTGCACAAGGCTTCGATCGCGTCAACATCGATGCCCTGGTCGTCCACGGGCACGCGTAAGATCGTAGCGCCGGCCTGGCGGAAGGTGAGTGTGGCGGCGAAGTAGCTGGGCTCGCCCACGATCACGGCGTCGCCGGGTTTGATGAGGAGTTGGGTGGTGAGGTAGATGCCCATTTGAGCGCCCTTGGTGATCATCACATTGCTGGCGGTAATGGGCAGGCCGCGCGTGTCGCTCAGGAATGGGGCGAGTGTTTCGCGCAGGTAGTCGGGGCCTTTCGCGGTGCCGTACTGATAATATTTTCTGAAACCTCTCGACCGTGCCAGGGTCCGGAATTCGCGGAGGAACAATTCCGTGGGCGCAAGACGCGTGTCGGGGAATCCGTCGTTGATGGCGAGCAGATTTGGATCGCGGAATTGTCCGATGGGGAAAGGTGTAACCTTCTTCTCGTCGATGTGAAAAAATGTTTTGCCGGGATATTGCCCGATCTCTTCTCCCGGTTTGATTTTTTTGGGTTTGATGTCCGGCAGGTCACGCACCACGAACGTTCCCTTGCGGGGGATCATCTCGATCCAACCCTGGGCCATCAATTCGTCATACGCCGCCAACATCGTTTTCCGGTGAATCCCGATGTGCACAGCCATTTCGCGCGATCCCGGTAACTTCAGTCCACGACGCAATGTGCCCCGGCGAATGTGGTGAATGATGGCGTTCGTGATCTGCAGATAGACCGGCGCGTCCGCCTTCCGGTCGAGGTGAATAAGGTCTTGTAAAACATGCATATGTGGACTACCTGTGTTCTTATTTCTGGACTAGTACAATAGTCCAATAAAGATAGACCTTTGACAGGTAATCTTAGACATCATGAAGAAATATCAAGACCTGGCCATCCTGCTGCTGCGGTTGGCCACCGCAGCAAATTTTTTGTCACCCGTGGCAAGCCGGCTGGGGTTTTGGGGAGAGCAGGGGAGCGGGTGGGGTGACTTTGTGGTATACACCGGCGAAGTGAATTCGTTCGCCCCGCCCAACATCGTTCCATTGTTGGCGATCATTGCCACGGTGTTGGAAACTCTGTTGGCACTGATGCTACTGGCAGGATGGATGACGCGCTGGGCTGCACTTGGCGCCGCGGGACTGACCTTTATTTTTGCCTTGACCATGACCTACTCCTTCGGCATAAAAAGCCCGCTGGACTATGCGGTGTTTGTGGATTGCACCTCCGCGTTTTTATTGGCCACGATGCCCGCATATCGTTGGAGCATCGATCAGCTGTTGGACCGCCAATGACATAAAGAGCAGGGTGCGCCTGGAGATTTATCGCGGGAATAAACGAAATTGATGAACACGCTCAATGCTAACACCATGAAGTCAAATGAAGATGTGACCGGTCAGCTTGCTGCTCTGGAAAAGATTGCCCGTCAACTGGAGCCTTCCTCTTCCCAGCGGCAAGCCATCGCCCAAAAAGCCCTCGGATATATCGATGATTTTATCACCGCCTTGCCCGATGCTCCCGGCTACAAAGAAAAGTCCTGCGATGCACTCAAAGCGTTAACGATTGACGATCACGGCAAGCCGTTTGATCAACTGCTCGACCTTTTGCGCGACGAGGTGGATCAGTCCGGCATTAACTCCGCAGCCGGAACCCACATGGGCTATATCCCTTCCGGAGGATTGTGGACGAGCGCCGTGGGCGATATGCTGGCGGCAGCGGCGAACCGCTATGTCGGTATTTTTTATTCTAGTCCCGGTGCGGTGCGCATCGAGAACCAGATGATCCAGTGGCTTTGCACGATCATGGGCTATCCCGCTACGGCACACGGCAACCTAAGCTCGGGTGGTTCTATGGCCAGTCTCATTGCCATTCAGACCGCACGCGAGGCGCATCAAATCGATTCTACGAATGTCCGGAAAGCGGTTGTGTATTTCACGGCGCAGGCACATCATTGTTTACACAAAGCACTGCACATAACGGGTTTGCACGAAGCGCAGCAGCGCATCATCCCCATGAATACGCGGTATCAAATGGACACCCGTGCGCTCGCCGACATTTTGCGTCAGGACAAAGACAACGGTTTGATGCCCTTTCTCGTCATCGGCACCGCGGGCACCACCGACACCGGGGCCATCGATCCGTTGGATGCCATCGCTGACCTTTGCGAGCAATACAACGCGTGGTTTCATGTGGATGCGGCCTATGGCGGATTCTTCAAGTTGCTCGGGGAGATTGCGGTAAAATTCAAAGGCATCGAGCGCTCGGATTCCCTCGTGATGGACCCGCACAAAAGTATGTTCCTTCCCTATGGCACGGGCGTGGTGTTAGTCAAGGATGCTCAGACATTGCTGCGCACCTACTCCCACCAGGCCGCCTACATGCAAGACGCTTATGGCTTCGATGAGATCAGCCCTTCCGATTGCAGTCCCGAGCTGTCGCGACATTTTCGCGGCTTGCGCATGTGGCTTCCTTTGCACTTGCACGGCGTGAATGCATTCAAAGCCAACCTGGAAGAAAAACTTCTTCTCTGCCGCTATTTTCACGAAGCCGTGAAAGCGCTGGGCTTCGAAACCGGCCCGGCCCCGGATTTGTCCATCACACTTTTTCGATACCCATCGAAGGACAGCAACGCCTTCAATCAACAATTATTAAGAGCCCTGCATGCCGACGGCCGTTGTTTTTTCTCCTCAACCCAGATCAACGGCCAGGTGTGGATCCGTTGCGCGGTGCTGAGCTTCCGGACACACCGGCAAGAGATCGACCTAGCTTTGAGCATGGTGAAAGAGAATCTTGAGAAAATAAGAGCGTTGGTGGGAAACGAAGCACAATAGCAACGTTTGCGCGTTGGGAATAGACGTTAAAGACGCCATCACAGATGGAATAAGAGTCTGAAGTTTAGTAGCTTTAAATGACAGGCCCGTCCTGCAATAGGACGGCCATACCCTACGTTACTAAACCGCAAGACCTGTTCCCATGAATGAGGATGATGCGTCGCCGGAATTGAAATGGTATTCTATCGGGAAACTATGGCCGCTTTTGGTGAGCCTGGGCAGCGCCATCGTCATGCTGCTGGCATTTTTTATACCGTCGGTCCAGGATCAATGGGACCGGTACCAGTCGCGCGAAGTCATCCAACAATACGAGCACCTTGGCGATCAATTCTTTGAAGAAGAACGTTTCGACATGGCCGAAAAGGCATACGAGAAGGCATTCGAAATGTCGGAAGAAAAACGACTTGACATTGAAGTGAAACGACTCGCCGCCAAGGTCAACCGGGTTAGCCTCGAACCGAAGTGGGGCGCCAAACCACCGGAAGATATCCAGGACATCGATTTTCAGTTTCTCCTCCACCTCCAAAAAGACAAAGCCGACCCGAGACAGCGCGTGTTTATACTGAACAGCTACGGCATCTACCTCTCCGGTGTGGGCCGCACGGCCGACGCGCGAGCTGCCCTGGAGGAAGCCCTGCAGCTTGATCCAAACGATGTGTTGGCCTATGTCAACCTGGGAAATTTGTTCGATCAAATGAAAGAGAAGGCGGAGGCGGAAAAATATTACCGGAAGGCATTGACCTTGCAACCCAGCAACATCCAGGCCCATTACAATGCAGGACTTCTCTATGCAGAGCAGAATCGATGGCCGGAAGCGGTAAAGGAATTTGAGCGCGCGCAGCAGCAAGATCCCGAAGATGTCGACATCGCCCGTGAACTGGCGAATGCGCGGCAGCATAACGAAGCAACACAATCCCCCACGCAACCCCCCGGCAATAAATAAGCAACTTACTTTAACGCCAGTCCAACATGTCAGGCACGACACACGCTACCAAAAGGCAGGTATGGAAGAATATCTTCCGCATCATTATCCCGCATCGTAAAAGATTTCTCATCGTGGTGGTCATCGGCTTGCTCAGCACCGGCGCCAACCTGATCGAACCGCTCGTCTACCGCGAGGCGATCAACGACGTGGCGGGTTTGTTTGTGCAGCGCGCCAAAGACGAGACACGCAAAACGTTTTCCACCGATAGCCTTGATACCGACGACGACGATCCGATCAGCAAACTCATCGAGAAGGCAACAACCCCGGCCGTAAAAGAATCGCATGGTAAAAATTATGTTGCTGCGCGCACGCCCCAACAAGCGCTGGAGACGCTACTGTGGGCCGTCGCCATCATCTTCGGCGTGAACCTGCTGGGACATATTCTTTGGCTGATCGGAGACAATATGAACGTGCGGTTGTCGTGCAAGATCGAGCAGGGATTTATTCAAAATACATTTGCGCATGTGCTGAAGCTGCCCTTGTCTTTTTTTAGTAAGCGTTCCAGTGCTGCCTTGAGCAAACAGATCAACCAGTCGGAAGAAGTATCCGCAATCGTGAATGGATTTTCGCAGGAGATCTTACCGGAGGTGATAAGTTTGGTGGGTATACTGATCATTATGTTTTGGCAAAATGTCACGCTCACGTTGATTGCGTTGTCGATCATTCCGTTTTATCTGCTGATCGCCTGGCGTTCGGCCAATCGCCTGGAGACCGGTCTGTCAAATTACTATGAGCGCTGGGAAGAAGTTTCGTCGCGGATGCAGGATGCTTTGGGCGGGATCAAGACCGTGAAGCTTTCGGGGGCAGAGGATCGCGAAGTGAAAGCATTCCACACCATTTCGGATAAGGCCTACCGTGACTATGTAACGCGCAGCAAGCTGGCCAACAAGTATGTGTTTTGGGAGAACATCCTCACCAAATTTGCCAGCGCCCTGGTGCTGGGCTATGGCGGCTACCTCACCCTGGAAAATCAGTTGACTCCCGGTGACGTCGTGATGTTCGTAGCTTACCTGGACCGTCTCTATGATCCCATCGACACGTTGTCTAGCCTATGGGTGAACTTGCAACAGAACGTAGCCTCCATTGCCCGGGCGTTCAATTTATTGGACAATGGACATGGCGAGAAAAAAGGAAAGCCCCTGACGATGGAACACGGCCGCGTGGAATTTCGCGATGTTCATTTTGGCTATACACCAGAAAAAGAAGTGTTGAAAGGGATCTCCTTTACACTGGAGCCCGGCAAAATGACGGCCTTGGTTGGAACATCGGGTGCAGGGAAGACCACCACAGTGGACTTGCTCATGAAACTCTACGAACCGCAGGGTGGCGAGATCTTGATCGATGGTCACCCGCTGGCAGACCTGGACCCGTCATCGGTACGCCGCAACATCGGCATGGTCGCCGCCGACGGCGCCATTTTCCGCGGCACCCTGGCCGACAACATCCGCTATAAACGCCACGATGCCACGCTCGACGAAGTGAAGGCCGCCGCCGTAGCCGCCGGCATGCAAGGCACATTGCAACGCCTGCCTGAAGGATTGAAGACCAAGGTTGGAGAAAGCGGGTTTGGATTGTCGGTGGGAGAGCGGCAACGGGTACAAATTGCCCGCGTGTTAGTGGCCAAGCCACGCATCCTGGTTTTGGATGAGGCCACGGCAAACCTCGACTACGCCACCGAAGCCGAAGTGAAAAGAACCATCAATGAGATCCGAAAAGAAAACACCGTCATCGCCATCGCTCACCGCTACTCCATGATCCGCGACGCCGACCACGTGCTCGTTCTCTCCGACGGCCTGGTGATTGAATCCGGCACCCCCGATGAGCTGATCGCCCAAAAAGGATGGTTCGCCCGCTTTGCCCAAGCACAAAATGACCCCGAACCTGAAGAAGCTACGGATAATGAAGAAGTGGAGGACGAAGAGGAAGAGGAAGACGAAGAAACGGGAACCGATGCGTCATAAAAAAAAAGCCTGGCGAGTCCGCCAGGCTTTTTTCACAAAACAAAAACAAAGGTCAGTATCAGGTCGCAGCCCAGGCTCTATCGCCTTTTTTATAGGGAAAGCTGCCATCGTATCTTCCGGGCACTGCTAAAAAGCGCAAGGCCTTGGTCGATCCAACTTCCGATGTGAAGTAGCCCCACAACGTGAGCTGTTTCATCAACGTGAAATAATGCTGGGGATCTTCTTCTTTTTTGCCGGCCAGATAATCCTTGGCTTCTTTGTCGACCTCCACCAACAGATCGTGTTTCTCCGTAGCGGAGAGTGACATGAAATCTTTGGAGAATTTTTTGTCCGAAGCTTCGTTCAGTTTGCCGATGCCATCCATAAAGATCTTCTGATCTTTTTCTTCATAGCAGTCGGAAACGATGGTCTTCATGAACTCGCCGATCTTGGATTCTTTTGCGCCGGGCGAAGCTGCCGATGCGGGAAGAATGGTTTCGCCTACTTCGTCGAGGAGGGAAATGGTTTCGGGCGTGAAGGTGCTCCCTGTCGCCGCCACTTCCGATTTTTTTGCGCATCCGCTCAGGAAAGCCTGGGAGCCCACAACGGTTCCTCCCAGGATAAGGCCTACGCGTGCTATAGCATCTCTTCTATTCATAATGCTTTCAAAAATTAGATGTTCATTTTCTTTAATTCTTTCACAGCGTGGTCTGCGGCGCGTGCCGTAAAGGCCATGTAGGTAAGCGAAGGGTTCTGACAGGCGGCCGAGGTCATAAACGATCCGTCCGTGATGAACACGTTCTGAGCATCCCAAACCTGGTTGAAGTTGTTCAGCACCGACGTTTTGGGATCTTTACCCATGCGGGCCGTGCCCATTTCATGGATACCGCGGCCGGGTGTGCCGTCGCCGATTTTGCCGGTGACGTTTTTCACGCCGGCAGCTTCGAGCATTTCAAGCCCGTCGTTGAGCATGTCCTGGCGCATTTTGTTCTCGTTCTCTTTCAGCTCGCAGTCGATGGACAGCACGTTCAGCCCCCACTTGTCTTTCTTGGTCTTGTCGAGTGTGGCTTTGTTGTCGTGGTAGGGGAGGATCTCACCGAAACCACCGATGCCCATCGTCCAAGGTCCGGGTTCGCTCAGGGCTTCTTTGTACTCCACACCGATGCTGTACTCGGCCACATTGCGGCCCCATCCTTCGCGGCTGGCTCCACCCTGGTAGCCGAAGCCACGGATGTAGTCGCGTTTCTCGCCGTACATGTTGCGGTAGCGGGGAATGTAGATGCCATTGGGGCGGTTGCCGTAAACATATTTGTCTTCATAGCCGTCCACGTGTCCGTGTGAATAGACACCAAGGTGGTGGTCCATCAGGTTGTGACCCAGTTCGCCGCTGCTGCTACCCAAGCCTTCGGGCCAGATATCGGTGGCCGAGTTCATGAGGATCCACGATGTATTGAGGGTGGAGGCGTTCAGGAAGATGATCTTGGCTTTATACTCGTAGGTCTGGTTGGTTTGTGCATCCAACACTTCCACGCCGGTGGCCTTCTTTTTGTCTTTGTCATACAGCACTTTGGTCACGATGCTCCAGGGGCGCAGGGTTAGGTTGCCTGTTTTCGTGGCTGCAGGCAACGTGGACGACTGTGTGCTGAAGTACCCTCCAAACGGGCATCCTAAACCACACTTGTTGCGGTACTGGCATTGTGTACGGCCGGCGAGCGGGCCCGTAACGTGCGCTGCGCGACCGATGATCATGTGGCGTTTGCCTTTATAATGTTCTTTGATGCGGGCGGCTACGTCCTTTTCCACGATGGTCATGTCCATCGGAGGGAGGAACTGTCCGTCAGGAAGGTGGTCGATACCATCTTTGTTGCCGCTGATGCCGGCGAATTTCTCCACGTAGTCGTACCACGGCGCAATTTCTTTGTAGCGAACCGGCCAATCTATGGCGATGCCTTCTTTAGCGTTGGCCTCGAAATCGAGATCACTGAGGCGGTAGCTTTGCTTGCCCCACATCAGGGAACGGCCGCCCACGTGATAGCCGCGGAACCAGTCGAAGCGCTTCACTTCCGTGTAGGGACAATCCTTGTCGCTGGCCCACCAGTCCGTATTGATTTCATTCAGCGGATAATCACGCTTTAGCACCGGATATTCCTGAACCAGTTTCAACGGTGCTTTGCCGCGATGCGGAAATTCCCAAGGTGCCTTATTGGTCTGGGTGTAGTCCTTCACGTGTTCTATATTCTGGCCACGCTCCAGCATAATCACCTTCAGCCCTTTTTCACAAAGCTCCTTTGCTGCCCAGCCTCCGCTAATTCCCGAGCCGACAACAATGGCATCATAAACATTCTCACTCATAGATTAGACATTTAATGAGGCATATTACGAATAGTTTGTCATTGTTGCATCCTGACCGCACGGTAAATGCGTATGATTTACACTTAAGGTATTTTTTAAATGAAAAATCAGCGCCAAATAATAAGCGTTCTAAATAAGTGCGGATTGCACAACGAATGATGTGAAAAAATATGCTGATCGCAAACAGAAATTTGTTTGCCCAGGAATGGGCTGGATATTGCGCCAGGGGAAACCCTATACCGTAATTTCCCGGAGAACGATCTCGTTGTTCACCACCGAATAGAAAGACGTGGGGATTTCCTGACGCGCTTTGAAGTAGGAGCTGTACTCCGGCGAAAAGGTAATACGGTTTTCCAGCGCCTCATTGTAGTTTCCCGTCAGCGCCATGAACAGCTCGCAGACTTCGCGTACCCCAAATTGGGAGCCGTCGTGGGCGGTGGCGTAATCGGCCAGTTTATTTTCCACCACATAATTCCGGAACATGGGGTTGGCCTTGCGGCTGATGAGCATCCGCACCCCGCAGATGCGGGCCAAAGACAGGTCCAGCACGTCGTCGAACACAAACAGGATGTTCTCGTTTTTCAACCCGAATGTTTCCTCGAAGTGTTTCAGCGCGATAGTCTTGTCCTTCACCTGGTAATAGACCCGGTGAAAATGCTCGCGTGCCCCGTAACGAAAGGAGATTCGGTTCTCTTCCCCGGATAATACAGCGCAGTAGGGCATCTTCCCGGTGGCCATCCAACTGCTGAGCCGCAACAGGTTGGTACCCATGGCGTCGGTTTCGCTGAAGGTACTGCTGCCGTGTTCGTTCTTGGTGCCGTCGTTGAACACGCCATCCCAATCGAACACAAAGGCCCGGATGTGTTTTAATTTCTCCGCCAGGGTCTCGATCGGTGTAACAAACTGGCCTCCGGGGGTGGTGAAAATTTTTTCGATGTTCTTCATGATGGGATGGATCAGACAAATAAAATAAAAAGGGCCTGTATCGAAAAGCATGGGATGCTCATTTGATACAGGCCCGGATAAAAATCGCAAAAAAATTATTTGCTGGCGTTTGCGCGCATGTCTTGGATGTCGAGCATGCCCACGGGCTTACCGTTGTCGGTCACCAACAAGGTGTCTACGTTGAACTTTTTGAACAAGGCCGAAGCTTCATTCAACAACGCATCGCCTTCGATGGACACGGGCTTGCCGTATTCGAAGTCCTTCAGGTTCTTCTTCAACACGTCGCGTCCTTCTTGCTGGATCTTTCTGCGGAGGTCGCCGTCGGTGAATACACCCACCAGCGTGCCGTCTTTCTTCACTACGGTTACCGCGCCAAAGCCGAATTCGGTCATCTTCACGATGGCGTCAACCAGCGGGGTGTCGTCGGTCACGGTAGGGTTCACGGTATCCACCACGTTCTTAACCTTCACGGTCATGAGACGGGTGTGTTCCACAAATTGTTCTGTTCCGACCGTGGTGAAGTTGTTCTCGGTGAGTGCCTTCATGATCTTCCACGGCGCCGTGATGGTGTGCACACCCAGGTTCAGGGCGTTGCGCACGTGCTCGGTGGTGCGTACAGACGAGAACATTACTTTGGTATCGTATCCATAATGATCCACGGCAAATACGCATTGCTCTACCAGCGACAAGGCATCGTGACCTTGATCTTGCAGACGGCCCACGAGCGGGCAAACATAGGATGCTCCGGCTTGCATGGCCATGTAGGCTTGTTGCAGCGTGTACACGAGGTGAACGTTCACCAGCAGTCCTTCGCGGCGCAGCATGTTGCAGGCGCGTACCCCTTCCAATGAAACGGGAATTTTAAACACCGTTTTCTTGGGGTCGAGGCCAAGGTCGAGCTGGCGTTTTGCTTCGGCCAGAACTTCTTCAGCGGTATCGCCGAGGGCTTCGATCTGAAGCACAGGAACGATCTTGGAGAGCTTTACGATCAATGAATCGACGTCTTTCACACCACCGCGGTGCATGAACGTAGGGGTGGTGGTAAGTCCGGTGAGAAAGCCGAGCTTGAACGCTTCTTCAATCTCTACGATGTCCGCTGAATCGAGGTATAATTCCATACTTGTATGTTGTTAAAAGATAGATGGTTTAATGGTTAGGCGAGTACAACCTCGCGACTGCGATATTTAACTTCCACAGCGTGCATCTCCAGGATGGGTTTCATGAACTCTTCCAGGTCGTATACGCACAGCTGGCTGGCGGCATCACACAAAGCCTTTTCCGGCTCGGGGTGCGTTTCGATAAAGACACCATCAACACCCGAAGCCACGCCGGCACGGGAAAGCACAGGCAGGAATTCGCGCGCACCGCCTTTGGCGTCGGCGCTGGGAATGCCATACTTGCGGATCGAGTGCGTCACGTCGAACACAACCGGGTAGCCGATCTTGCCCATGTGATAGAAGCTGCGGGGATCAACGATAAGGTCGTTGTAACCGAACGTGTAGCCGCGCTCGGTCAAGATGATGTTGTCGTTGCCAGCTTCGATGCACTTGCCTACGGGATGCTTCATGTTGTCGGGCGACAAGAACTGGCCGTGTTTGATGTTGATGGCCTTGCCGGTCTTTGCTGCCGCTACCATCAAGGTAGTTTGCATACACAGGTAGGCAGGGATCTGCAACACGTCCACTACGTCGCCGGCGGCTTTGGCCTGGTCTGGGTAGTGAATGTCGGTGAGAATCGGAAATCCGAATTGCTCGCGCACTTTGGCCAGGAGCTTCACACCCTTGTCCAGTCCAGGACCGTCATAGTATTTCACGCTGCTACGGTTGTCTTTTTGAAAAGACGACTTGTAGATAATCTTAATATTCAACCGCTCGGAAACTTCCTTCAGCTTCTCGGCAGTTTTCATCATGATCAGTTCGTCTTCAATTACGCAGGGGCCGGAGATGAGAAACAACTCATCCGCGCCACACTCGATGTTTCCTACTTTAACTATTTTCTTACTCATGGTCTGCGAGCGTTTTATGGTTATAAGATTATAAACGTTTGAACAATTCTTTGATCGTATCCAGGGTGATCTTGTCTTTCCAATCCAACCCGATGGCGTGATTCCACATGTGCGGAAGGTTGTATGACACTTCTGCCATTTTGGTGATCGTCTCTTCCGACCACTCCTTCGCAAGCCCTTGTGGCAACGTGATGTTATGCTTCTTCAGCATTTTCTTGAAATCGGCAACACCTTGCGGATAATAATCCTGAAGGTGATTGAAGGCAAGACAATTGGCGTAGCAATGGCGCGTTCCCAGGATCTTCGAAAGTCCATAGGAGAGGGCATGACATACACCGACTTCGGAATAGGTAAGACTCAAACCGCCCATCAGCGACGCGACCATCAACTTCTCGTCGTTCTCAGGAGTTTGTCCGCTGCCGTCGTTCAGGTAAACATCTTCACAAAGTTTCATCGACTGTTCGGCGAACGCGTGGCTATACACATTGTTGTAGATGCCGTTCTCGGACTCCACACAGTGAATGTAGGTGTCCATGCCGGTGTAGAACCACCAATCGCGGGGCACACTGGCGATGAGGTCGGGATCCAGCACCACTTGATTGAATACGGTCCACTCGCATTTCAAGCCTAGTTTTTTCACGGGGCCTGTCAATACTGCCGTCATGGAAACTTCGGCGCCGGTTCCGGAGATGGTGGGAACGCCGACGTGATAAATGCCGGGCTTCTTAATCAAGTTTAACCCTTGATACAGGGAAGAGGATCCTTCGTTGGTAAACATCAACGACGCCGCTTTGGCAATGTCCATGATGCTTCCTCCGCCAATGCCAACAATGCCGGCGGGTAAGCCATGCTTGGCCAGCACATCGTCGCGCAGGGCGTCTATCTGTTCCGTGGTGGGTTCGTGTTTGTCTACATCGATGAACATCACCACGTCACCAGGTTGTTGCGGGATCTGCGAGGCCAGGGGTTTGCCTTTAAAATATTGATCCACCACGAAGACCATGAACTTGTCGTTGTCATTGCGCCGTTCGTTGAGAATGTCGCCGAGTTGCGCAAAGGCGCCCCGGCCGAAAACCGTTTTTTCTATTCCTTTGAAATTCTTATGCATGCACGGTAGATAAAGCTTGTGTTACACTTTTTGAAATGCCATCGGCCAGGGCGCTCAATTGTTCCGGGGTCCACGTCACGCGGATACCGAATGAGATGAGACGGCCCACTACATTTTGGGATACGGGCAATTGCAGGTTCTTGTAATCTTGCGGAGCACCCAACACGTTGATGGGAAGGTTAGCGGCCACGCGGAGGTCTTTCAAGTGATCCCACTGATTGATGAAGTGATACATGTTGGTGAACCAGTAGTTGAAACCTCCGATGCCGTTTGCGTTCAGGGCGTCAACGGTACGCTTGGCGGTTTCGGTGTCGGGCAACAACAAGTTGAGGAAGGTTGCAGAATCGCCTTCGGGATCGGCCAACGTCGCGAACCCGATGCCGGGTGTTTTGCGCAGGGCTTCGGTGAGGAATTTTTTATGCTTGCGATTGGTCTCGCGGATCTCCGGTACACGGCGGGTTTGGGCTGCTCCAACAGCAGCGTGCAATTCGCTGATGCGGAAGTTGAAGCCAATGATGGGGTGATTTTCCATGCCACGGTTCGAACCGATGTGGTCGTGGCCGTGATCGGAATAGGTCTCGGCGTGATGATACGCTTGTTCGTCGTTGGTCACCAGTACACCACCTTCACCGGCGGTGGCGATCTTGAAGAAGTCGAACGAATAGCAGCCGGTCTTTCCGAAGAGTCCTACGCTTGTTCCCTTGTAGGAAGCGGCAAAGGCCTGGCCCGCGTCCTCCACGAGGGTGAGGTTGTGCTCTTTGCAAACTTTCAGGATCTCGTCCATTCGTGCCATGCCGCCGCACATGTGCACCAGCAGCACGGCTTTGGTCTTGGGGGTGATGGCCTTGCGGATGCCTTCTGCGCTGAGGCAAAGGGTTTCGTCGATCTCTGCAAAAACGGGAAGCGCTCCGCAGAAAAGTGCGGCTTCCACGGAAGCGATGAAGGTAAAAGGCGGTACGATCACTTCGTCGCCCGCACCCACACCGGCCGCTGCCAGTGCGCAGGCCACGGCCGTGGAGCCGCTGGAAACCGCGTGGGCAAACTTGGCGCCGGTGATCTTTTTCACTTCGGCCTCGAAATCGCGCGCCTTCCAGATGTTATTCCGGAGGTTTTCGTGGTTGTATCGAAACAAAATGCCGGTCTCCAGCACGTCGTTGATCTCTTTTTTCTCTTCGTAACCGAATAATTCAGTTCCTGGCATATGGTTGATTAATAAGGTTTTACTATGAAATCAGACAAGTATTTAGAACGAATGGCCATAAGCCTCCAGGGCTTCACTATAGACGAGAAGGAGGCCCCTTACCAAGGCCTCCAAATTTTCCACAATAATATTAAACTTTCAGGTCACCCTTGTCATAAAAGGCCAAATTTTGAGGTCTGAGGGCACTAAAGGGCTGGTGGCGGAGTGCGTGGGCGACGAAGCGACAAAGTCAGGGCTAAAGAGGTTGTGATTTTCGACCCCTCTAAGGCTGGGGTTGGTAGTGAATGCCGGGTTTGGTTTGAGAAAACGAATAACCCCAGCCTTTAGGCTAGGGTTATGAAGACGTTATGCATTGGGCTTAGCCCTGACCTTGATCAGAGGGAATGGCGATCAGCGTACGGCGCTCATCAGCTTCGCGTCCTCGGCGGTGATCTTTACGATCGCATAGCGCTCGACACCGGCAATGACGATCTCATCCATAATGTCGATCACGTTTTGGTAACGCGACTTGGACGATGGCTTCACAAAAACATACAACCCTTTCACTGCCGTATTTTTTTCCTGCAAGAGTTTGCGTATGCCCTGCGCAGAGTAATCAGTCACCTTCATCGCAGCGCTGGGTTGCCCCATATAGGTGTAGATCTTATTGTGCTCACCCAAAACCAGCGTCAACGCTTTCTCGTCTGGTATGACCGGTGCCACGGTGTGGATGTCCGCCTTCTCGGGCATGTCTACGACTTGCGCATAGGGTTTATAGAACGATGTGGTGAGCATAAAAAAGGTGAGGAGCAGAAAAGCCAGATCCACCATGGGGGTCATGTCGATGTGTGTGGAGCCTCGGACACGGCGCACTTTTCCTTGCGCCCCTTCGGACGTGTTGATCATTGCCATAATCGTAAGTGTTTGGTGAGATTTAGAACTATAATTCCAGGCACACCGAATAGTCACAGAAAAAATCACGACAAAGTTTTGATAAATTTTTATCGCAGCAGAATGATTATCTTCCGGCAAAAAAAGTAAGGTTCAAATGTCCACGCAACGCCCCATCACCGCTGCCTTACTGGGCGGCGAACTCCTGTTCACCATGTCCCGCAGCAGCGGACCCGGCGGACAAAACGTGAACAAGGTGAACACGAAGGTGACCTTGAAACTGGATGTAGCCCAATCGTTTGTGCTCACCCCCGAAGAAAAGGAAATCATCCTGCGCAAGCTCGCATCCAAAATCACCACGGAAGGTGTACTGGTCATTACCTCGCAAGACAAGCGCTCGCAACTTCAGAACAAGGAGGCCGTGATGGCAAAACTGGAACAGTGGATGACCAAGGCATTCGCAAAAAAGAAAGCACGCAAAGCGACCAAACCCAGCAAAGGGGCCGTCCAAAACCGTATCGATAAAAAGAAAAAGGCTTCGGAAAAGAAGCAATGGCGCCGTAAGATCGAATGAGGAACGGTCCTTTTTTGATGTAGACTAAATGCAATAGTGTTGCAATTGTGCGCCCACCTCCCTATTTTTGTCCGGAACATTTTTTTCATTGTTCCCATTTCTAAAATGAAACATCGCACCAACGACAAGGTTAACAGCACGGGGATAAAGACCTGGGCTGTGCTGTGCTTGTTGGTATTGTATGCGCTGGGTTCGCTGCCCATGGAGTCCGTCCACAGCATGTTTCATGCCCACGCGGCGGTAGTGCATACTGTTAGGGCTGAAAAAGATCCGTGTCACCGTAGCCTCTTCCATCGCGATAAGGGGTGTGATCACAAGACACACGTGTCCAGTCTGAAGAAATGTCCGTTATGCCAATTTTCTTTTCATGCCGATCAATGGATGAGTCTTGCATCGCGGGCAGAACAAATTCTGGCGACGGCATCATCCCAAACCCGCATTGTCCAACTTTATGTTCATCCGTGCGCACTTCCCGGATCTTCGCGCGCACCTCCTGTGTGCTGATATGCATTGCGGCGCGTTTCTGAAAAAATGAAATACCAGGTTTGCGGAAGGTATTTCCTTTATTTTTTCATCCACCAAAGAAATGCATTTAGCGTTGGCCACTCCGCGATCACGCGCCGTCTCCTTTCATTCTTCTTTCTTATTAACCTGAAAACCATCATGAAATTTCATTTCTTTTCTATTCCTTTTTATGCCCTTGTCCTCTTGGTGATCGTCAGTGGATGCCACAGCGACGATCCTCAAAAGGAAGATACGCCGGAGCTGATCACGAAAGCCACGTTGACCTTCACGCCAACGGATGGCACAGCCGCGGTAGTGGTCACGGCCACCGATCCCGACGGCGAGGGTTCCAAAGACATTACCATGGACGGTCCGATCAACCTAACCCTGAGCAAGGGCTACGTGCTCACCATTCAACTGATCAATGAGCTCGCGCAGCCGACGGACCCGGAATACAACATCACCGACGAAGTGCGCCGCGAAGGCATCGAGCACCAGTTCTTTTTTTCATGGACCAACAACGTATTTGCCAACCCGGAAGGAAACGGCAACATCGACAACCGCACGGACGCGCTCAACTATGGCGGCGGCACGGATTCACGCGATGCCAACAACCGGCCACTCGGTCTGACAACGCAGTGGACAGCGGGAGCCGCCACGGCCAGTGGAGATTTTCGTGTTTTGCTAAAACATCAACCCGATCTGAAGTCGGATACATCCGATTCCAACACGGGGGAAACCGATCTGGACGTCACGTTCACGATAAATGTGAAGTAAGCGCGGTCACGGCATCAGGTCATCCGGAGCAGCCGCTTCAGGCGGTGTTTGAAACGCTGAATGTGATACTCGGATTTTAATTCCTTCATGCAGTCGGCGCACAGACAATCGGCGAAACGCTCCTGCAGAAAGCGCCGTTCGTCGTCGTTCAGTTTCACGGCGCTGCACTGACATAGGGTGATGGAGCCGACCTTGCATTCGAAAGGCGTGCGGCAACGGGGGCATTGTTTTTCTTCGTGCTTCGTCATCGTTAAAAATAAGCAGGCCGGCACAACCCGGCCTGCTTTTTATTTTAAGTTATACACTCAATTCTTTCACGCCGGCTCTCAACTCGCGCGCGGCTTCCACCATTTCAACCAGGGCTTTGCGGGTTTCGTCCCAGTGGCGGGTCTTCAACCCGCAATCAGGATTCACCCAAAGCTGGGCGGCGGGTACCACCGCGCTGGCCTTGCGCATGAGCGACACCATTTCCTCGCGCGACGGCACACGCGGTGAGTGAATGTCGTAGACGCCGGGCCCGATCTCGTTGGGATAATTGAAATCCGCGAAAGCGTCCAACAACTCCATCTGCGATCGCGAGCATTCGATGGTGATCACATCGGCATCCATGTCGGCAATGTTCTGGATGATGTCGTTGAATTCGGAGTAGCACATGTGGGTATGGATCTGCGTTTCGTCGCGGACGCCACTGGCCGAGATGCGAAACGCCTTTACTGCCCACTGCAAGTAAGTCTGCCAATCGGCTTTGCGCAGCGGCAAGCCTTCGCGGATGGCCGGCTCGTCGATCTGGATCACCTGGATGCCGGCTTTCTCGAGGTCAACCACTTCCTCGCGGATGGCCAGTGCGATTTGAAACGTGGTCTCGGACCGGGGCTGGTCATCGCGCACAAACGACCATTGCAAAATGGTGACGGGACCGGTGAGCATGCCTTTCACAGGCTTGTCGCTCAGCGATTGGGCATACTGAGCCCATGCTACCGTCATGGGTTGGGGCCGCGACACGTCGCCAAAGATGATGGGAGGCTTCACACAACGTGAGCCGTAGCTTTGCACCCAACCGTTCTTCGAAAACACATAGCCTGCCAGTTGCTCACCAAAATATTCCACCATGTCGTTGCGCTCGAACTCGCCGTGCACCAGCACATCGAGACCGATATCGTTTTGCCAACGGATGGCGTCTTGGGTGGCCGTGCGCAGCAAGGCGTCGTATTCGGCCTGGGTCAGGTCGCCTTTCTTCCATTGTGCACGCCAGTTTCGCACCTCTGCGGTTTGGGGAAACGAGCCAATGGTGGTCGTGGGATAAAGCGGCAACTTCAAGGCTGCTTGTTGTTTCTTTTTGCGGGTGGCAAAAGGATGGGCACGTTGCGCGTCAGCATCCGTGATGGCGGCCACCTGGGCTTTTACCGCGGGGTTGTGAATGAGCGAGGACGTTTTCCGGTTTTCCACTTTGCGTTGGTTTTCGCTGAACGCCTGGGAGGAACTACTTCCCAAGGTTGCCAGCTGCTTTAGGATGGACACCTCATGTAGTTTTTGCCGCGCGAAAGCCATCCAGCTTTTGATCTCCGGAAGCAACACCTTGTCGTTGGTTTCCAACACCAGGTCGCAGGGTGAATGCAGCAATGAACTCGACGGCGCGATCATGACCCGGTTGTGCGATAGCCTGGCCGTTGCTTTTTCTATGAGCGCGAGCGATTTGGCAAAGTCGTTGATCCAGATGTTGCGGCCATCCACAACGCCTAGCGAAAGGGTCATCTTGTCAGGAATATGGTTCAACACGGCTTCCAGTTGTTCCGGGGCGCGCACCAGGTCCACGTGCAAGGCACAAACGGGGAGTGATGTAGCGAGGGTCACGTTGTCGCGCAGCCCTTCGAAGTAGGTGGCCACGATGGTTTTCAAGGCGGGGAATTCTTTCCGGATCTCGCCATAGGCATACGTGAAAGCTTTCTTCTCCTTTTCGGTCAGGTCCAGCGATAAGAAGGGCTCGTCGAATTGGACCCACTGTACGTCCAGCTTGTCCAACCGCTTTAACAACTCGATGTATACGGGCAGCAGGTTTCGGATGAGGTCGATCCGGTCGAAGCCGGCTTCCTTTTCTTTGCCCAGGAGCAAATACGACACGGGGCCGAGCAACACGGGCTTGGTGAGGATGCCCAGTTGGCGTGCTTCGTAAAACTCGTCGATCACTTTTGTGGAGAAGAGCTTGAACGGTTGGTCCTTGTGGAATTCAGGAACGATGTAGTGATAGTTGGTGTCGAACCACTTGGTCATTTCCATCGCGGTGATGTCGAGGCCATCCTTTTGGAACCCACGCGCCATGGCGAAGTACAGGTCCAGCTCAGCGTTGTTTTTGTTCAGGACCACCTCGTGGTAGCGTTCGGGGATGGCGCTCACCATGAGTGACATGTCGAGCACCTGGTCGTAGAACGAAAAATCATTGGAGGGGATGAGGTCGATGCCGGCGTCTTTCTGCAGTTGCCAGTTTTCCTGCCGCAGGTTGCGGCCCACCTGGAAGAGGTTTTTCAACGTGGTCTTGCCGGCCCAGTAGAGCTCGCAAGCCTTCTTTAATTCGCGCTGGCTACCAATGCGCGGGTAGCCAAGATTGTTGGTAAGCATGAGTTTGCTTTTTTAAGGTTGAACAAATAGTTAAACCAGCAAGCCCTTGGGCAGCTAAACGGATGCTTGCGCGAAATGAAAAATCTACAGGAAATAAATACAGGCACAACCGCCTTCACGAAAGGGGCTGAGGAGGATTCAATGCCTGACAAATGCTTCAGTGCGCGAAAGCAAAGTCAATGCGTTACAGGCAAGTCTCCTGGCTTTCCCGACCCTTGTTCGCCTTCTCGTCCGCCGGCTGGCGGACAATGGCATGCTTGAACAAGCGCTGACCTTCACGTTCATGAAGGCGGGATTACAGTTGCGCGACAGCTCGTGATTTACACACGATTCCTTATTAATTCCCGCGTACGGGAAACCAGCAACGGCGATGATTGTTTAAAATGCAAAGAACAGACTGATGGGGTAAAGGTAGTGCAAAAGATCGGGGATTGAAAAAAGGAAGACGAGGGTGCAGAAGCGTGAATCTTTTTGAAGGTGCGCAGAGGAGCACAAACGACCACGATATACGCCGGCAATGCAGGTTTAGGATGGTCTATACGCGTTGGAACGCTTTGTTTTTTTAAATCCCCGAAAACCCTTAACTTCTCGTATTCGATTGCAGTTTAGAGATTTAGTAGACACCTAGATAGCTGATATACCCGGTTTAAGTTATGGTACTGTCTCAAAACGTGAAGAGATGGTCGCACTTTTTTTCAGGAACATGCCTTCTACTCGCCGCGTTGGTGTTGGTAGGGTGGCAATTTGATGTTGAAGTTTTTAAGCGACCATTGGCGGGACTTGCAGTCATGAACCCCATGACGGCCTTCTGCTTTTTATGCGCCAACACAGCCATGTGGCTTATCGATTCGGCCCGGAAAACCGCGCGGAGTGTGGCCTATGGCCTGGCCTCAGTTTGTTTTTTTGTCGGCGGATGGCGCGTGCTGTCCGACCTATCCGGCAGCATCATACCCGTGGATACGCTTTTATTTCCAGACCAGCTTCAACACTATTTTTCAGAGGGCTCTTCCGGGCGTATGGCCCTGATGTCGGGCTTCAATTTTATGGTGCTGGGCATCCTACTGATTCCGTTCCGGTTCATCAGGAACCCTTATGTGATCCAGGCCATGGCCGGTTGGATTGGGTTGGCCGCCTGGTTCTCGGTGTTGGGCTATGTTTTTAGCGTACCCGAATTTTATGGTGACCTTCCCTTCATTCCCATGGCCATTCATACGGCCGCATGCTTCCTGTTGACTTCGCTCGCATGGCTCATGCTCAGCCCCGACGAAGGTTTTATGAAGGAAGTAAATCGGAAAGGACCCGGCGGAACGCTGGCCAGAGCGCTTCTTCCCACCATTTTCCTGCTGCCGTTGTCCATAGGATATATCCGCCTTTGGGCCCAAGCGCATTACCATTTTTCCACTGAGTTTGGCGTGGCCATTCTCGTGTGCAGCATCACTTTCTTTTTAACCTGCATCACCTGGCTCTGCGTGAAGATGATCAACGCCCGCGACGAGCAGCGTTTTGCGGCGGAAGAGGAACTCCGGGAATTGAACCTGGATCTGAAAGAAAAGAACAACGAGATCGGCGCCCTGAACGAGGAACTGAATGCCTCGAATGAAGAGCTCTCGGCGACCCTGGAGGAGATGACCGCCGCGAATGAAGAGCTTACGCTGCTGAACGAACAACTGAGCCTGGCGTCGGAAACCATCCGCGAACAAGCGGAGGTCATCCTGCAGCAAAAAGACGAGCAACTGAATCGCACGCTCGACGCCATGGACGTGATGGTGTGGTCCATCGACCTCACCGATAAGCAAAAGCATTTTATGAGCCGCACGATCGAGCAAATCCTGGGGGTGAATACAGACGACCTGCTGCATAATAATGGAAAGAGTTTTGCCCATTGGGTGGTCCCGGAAGATCGCCCCCTTCGCGAAGCGTCGCTGCGGCAATTAGAGACCAACCCAACCTCGGAAGTTTCCTACCGCATCCGCGACAAGGAGGGCAACATCCGCTGGTTCGACGTGCGAAACCGCCTGTTGCGCGACGAGTATGGAACACCCCTGCGCCGCGAAGGGGTGGCCATGGATGCAACACTCAAAAAACAACAGGAGCAAGCCATCCGCCAATACAAGGAAAACCTGCAAGTCATTTTTAGCAACACCCTGGAGGAGATCTTGCTGCTGGACTATGAGGGAAGGATCGTGATGTTCAATGAAGCGCTCGAGAAGTTCATCGCCTACAGCACCGGCAAAAAACCGGAAGTGGGGATGTATGTGTGGGACATGACCGTAGCGGAACGTCGCGATATTGCAAAAGAGCTTTTCTTCCGCGTGCGCGGAGGAGAGGATGTCACCGTCGAGGCGCCCATCCATCTGCCCACCGAAAGCCTGGTGCACGAGCTGCGCTATAGCGGTGTCGTGATCGATGGCCAGGTGAAATACGTCACCATCATTTCCATCGACATCACCGAAAAGAAAAAGCAGGAGCAAACCGTGCTCCGGTCCGAAGCCAACCTCCAGGCGATCTTCAACCACACCAACGATATTTTTACGTTGCTCGACGAGCAATACAACATCATCATGTTCAACCAGGCGAATAAAACCGCCTTCACCGAATATTTCCAGGTAGGCGCGAACATCATCGACCTTCTGCCCGAAGAGCATCGCGGTGTGTTCCTGCTTTCGTTGCAGCGCACCGCGGAGGGCGAGTTTATCGAATATGAAATGGAATACGGCGCGGCGCCCGATATCGCCTGGTATCGCGTGACGATGGAAACCATCCACACCGATAACCGTCTGACGGGCTATTGCATCACCGCCCACAACTACACGGCAATTAAACGCGCCGCCATCACCCTGCGCGAGAGCGAAGAACGGTTTCGCGCATTGATCGAGAACAGCGAAGACGTGGTGGGAATGATGGAGCCGGCCGGTCGCATGATCTATGTGAACCCTGGCGTAGAGCGCGTGACGGGCTATTCGCCGGAAGACTTCCTGGTCATGAACCTGGAGACCATCATCAATCCGGAAAGCAAGAAAGAATACCAGCGTTTCTTCGACGACGTTCGCCACAACCCGCACAAGCTCATCAGCACCAGCTTCCGGCAACGGCACAAGAATGGACACTGGCAGTGGATGGAGGGTACGGCAATCAACCTGCTCGACGTGGAGGGCATCCAAAGCATCGTCACCAATTTTCGCGACGTCACCGGCCGGCGCAAGTCGGAAGAAGAACGCAGCCTCCTGTTGTCACAACTCATCGAGCGCAACAACGACCTTCTCCAATTCTCCTTCATTGCCTCCCACAACCTGCGCGGCCCCGTGGCGTCCATGTTGGGCTTGATCAACCTGATGGGCATGGAAAAAATGCCGGAGGATACCCGCAGCATGTTGAGTATGGTGCGCCACTCCGCCAACCGCCTCGAGGAAGTGATCAAGGACCTCTCCGCCATCCTGGAAATGCGAAGCCACGAGGTGCACGCCAAAGAAGACGTACCCGTCCAAGA
The DNA here is from genome assembly GCA_036525235.1 of Chryseolinea sp. Classification (GTDB taxonomy): domain Bacteria; phylum Bacteroidota; class Bacteroidia; order Cytophagales; family Cyclobacteriaceae; genus Chryseolinea. The sequence goes on from DATDAV010000060.1 coordinate 111,738, forward strand.
GATCACCGACAGCATCTGCCAGGCGCTCCAAACCCAGATCGATGAAAGCAACGCCCGCATCGCGCTTGACGCGAAAGACATCCAGGTCTTCTACACGATCCGAAGCTATTTCTATAGCATCCTCTACAACCTGATCTCCAACGCCATAAAATATCGATCACCGCTGCGCAAGCCCGTCATCGAAATCAGCACGTTTAAAACCCGCACCACCTCCGGGATCCGGGTGAGCGACAACGGTATGGGTATAGACCTCGAACAGTTCGGCGACAAGATCTTTATGCTCTACCAACGTTTCCACCTCGAAGTAGAAGGCAAGGGCATGGGGCTTCACATGGTGAAAACCCAGGTCAACTCCCTCAACGGCTCCATCGATATAAAAAGCACTCCCGGGGTCGGCACGACCTTTATCATCCATTTCCCGGTTTGAAAACGCACGGGATGATGGTCGTTTTCAGAAGGTCTTTAGTTTAGGGTGATCAATTCCCGTAAAAGAAATGCTCCTTGGCGATAAGCCCATCCTTCCAGTGTTGAACAGACACCTGGATATAGTTGCGCTCGCCCCATTCTTTGTGTGTATAGTCATATCGCCATACGACAAAAGAAATATCCTTGTCAGCCGCGACCCCGTGAACAGAGGCGCCCCTGAATTCGGTTACATTTTCCAGGAACTCCAGTTCGCGACGACGGTTGGCTTCCTTGCCGATCGTGGGTGTGTTTGCATTTTCCTGCATGTGTACATCGTTGTGGTAATACTTTTCGAAAGCTTCCATAAGCTTGCCGGAGATCACGAGTTGATTGAGGTCGTCCAGCTTTTCTTTGATCGTGTTCATAAAATTTTTGTTTGCGTTAATTGTCGACACAAAATTGCGGGAGGCCGGAGACCTGTGCATTGATCTGACGCAAGAAAGAAGATTGATGTAGATCAAGTATTTCCGTAGAGAAAGAAGGAAGCGATAAGTGAAACTATTTTTTAGCCTGTTGTTTCCGGATGCGGCTCAAGGTTTCGGGTGTGACACCCAGATAAGCGGCGACCTGGTTCTGCGGAATGCGTTGCTCCAGGGTCGAGTATTTGGTGCTGAAAGACGTGTACTGTTCCTCGGCTGTTTGGCTGATCGAACCGATGATCCTTTGTTGTTGCGCCACAAAGGCATTCTGCAACAGTATCCGGAACATCCGGTTGAATTCGGGGACCTGTTGATAAAGTTTCTCCAGGTCGTTTTTTTCGATAGAGAAGACTTCCGTGTCCTCCAACGCATCGATGTTTTGTGTGGCAGGTGTGCCCGCCAGAAAGCTGTACAGGTCGGAGACCCACCATCCCTCCACGGCAAACATCACGATGTGCTCGGTGCCGTCATTGTCCACGGTATAGGCCCGGAGACATCCCTTCAGAACAAAATTTTCGTAGAGGCTCACATCGCCCGCCTGCAACAGATATTGACGCTTTCGCAATTTCCGGTGACGAAGTACGCTCTTGAAGAACTGGATGTCCTGCTCCGACAACGTGATGTGTCGCGAAATGTGTTGAAGGATAAATTCGTGTGGATCGCTCAAAGCGTGGGGGCAGATGGTTTGCCGTTCAAATTAAAAAAGGCTGACTGAATGCGCAAGAATGGCTGAAACCTTGCGTCAACCGGCGCGCTGACACTAAAGCTCTGGGCCGTTTTCTTTTTGTTTTAATAACAAAAGCAATTTCTTATTGAAGTCGTGAGTCTTTTCACCTAAGGGCCCAAAGAAGGTTGCGTCGAATTTTTCAACGGTGCGCACCGCTTGCTTGATAACTTTTTTTCCGCTTTCGGTGAGGCCCACGGTTTTGGCGCGGGTGTCGGTGGCATGTTCCTGTCGGAAGAGGAAGCCCTTGGCCTGGAGCGTGCGCAATACGGTGGACGTTGTCATGGGGTCGATCTTGGTATGGGCCGACAAGACGATCTGCGTGACCTGCTCATGATGCAGGGCGAGCCAGTGAATGCTGGCCATCAACACATATTGTGCGTGGGTGAGGTCGTGTTTTTCGAGGGCTTTTTTTAGTTCCCGCTGCCAGAGGAGGGTGACTTGCCACAGCAAAAAGCCGGGGCTGTCTTCCGCCTTGTCGAAACTGAATGTGTTGTCGGCTGTTTTCATTGGGGTAGCAGGGTTGATCGGATCCGGGTAAAGTCTTCTTCTTTGATCTCAAAGAAACCAAATCGGAAAGGAAATCCCCAGGACTTTTTGTTGGTAATAAATTGCAGGTCGTCCACCAGCGGTGCCACGGGGGCTTCCCGGCAGGGATAGAAGTGAACGTTCCGCCGGAAGGGATGAAAATCGCTGGTCATGCTCACGGCATAGACCTTGTCGTCTGCGGCCTGGCCGATCGCCGTGAAAGCCTGGAGTTTGGTGTCGCCTTCGAAGGTCTCTTTGGGAGAGTAGACAATGATCCAATCCTGCGGACGGATGCGTTTCAGCGGACCCTCTTTCCCATGGTTCGCCTGGATGAAACCACCTTGCACGCCGCGGCTGGCGTGATCTTTCGAGGCCACGACGACCCAATATTTCGCTGTTGCCATACGGGCACTGCTTTAGTATGTTCAAATATAATATGTTAACATATTAAATACAATAGAAAAGAAGAAGCCCGAAGTTTCCTCCGGGCAGCTCTAGATTAAAGCGCACACAACATATTTTTTTGCCGGCCACCGGTGCCACGGTGGCGGCAGGTTTGTTTGTTTAGTAGTCTCTGTTTTGCTCCACCACGGTAGAGGGAATGAAATGCATCATGCCGAACATGCCCACCACCATGATCGATACCAGGCCGATGGCGAATACTGCGGGATTGCTTTCCACAAGTTCAGGAGAGAAGATGTAGATGGCGGCAAACACCAGGGTCGCGGCGATGATGATAAAGAAGAAGATGAGGGAAATGGGTTTCATACAGTGGGTTGTTTGTGTTGGTTTGTGATGGGGTAATTCCAATTCACATGCCACCGGCCCGACCGTTGAAAGGAGCCTGAAAACGCACTTTATTTTCCGCAGGCTTCCCAAAAGGGGATGAAAAAATCTCGAAACGGTAGGGTAGGGATGATTATTGTGTGCAGGCTTAGGTTTAGACCTGCCCGCGTGGATGGGCCTCCCCGTTTCGGGGGGTGTGGTGCTGGCCCTGCCGGCATCGGCCGTAAAATCGATGGATTCATGCCCTATTTAGACGCCTGTTAAATTACACAACGGCATCGCTTCGGTGTCCCGCGGTTCCAAAAAATGGATTTACTTTGACATTCCATTTTTTTATTGCCATGTCCAGTAAACGCCCCGCCCTAGGATTCATTTTTGCCACGCTGTTGATCGATATTATCGGTTTGGGGATCATCATCCCAGTGATGCCCCAATTGATCGATGAACTTATAGGGGGCACAAACAGCGATGCTGCCCGATACAGCGGTTGGCTTTATCTCGCCTACGCCTCCATGCAATTTTTGTGTGCACCAATCGTCGGGGGATTGAGCGACCGGTATGGCCGCCGACCCGTGTTGCTGGCCTCGTTGTTCGGGTTTGGGGTGGACTACACCTTTCTCGCGTTCGCGCCTACCATCGCCTGGCTCTTTGTCGGCAGGCTTGTGGCGGGCATGATGGGGGCAAGTTTCACGACGGCGGGAGCCTACATTGCCGACGTGAGCCCGCCGGAAAAACGCGCCCAGAATTTTGGCATTATTGGAGCAGCCTTTGGATTGGGATTTATCATCGGACCCATGCTCGGCGGGGCGCTCGCCGTGTTCGGCTCGCGTATGCCATTCATGGTGGCGGCAGGTCTCTCCCTGGCGAACTGGTTGTATGGCTTTTTTATTTTGCCAGAGTCTTTAAAGCCCGAAAACCGGAGAAAGTTCGAATGGTCGCGCGCCAATCCGATAAGTTCGCTGTTGAATTTGAGACGTTACCCTGTCATCCTGGGATTGGTGGCTTCGCTGGTCCTGGTCTATATTTCCTCGCACGCCGTGCAAAGCAACTGGTCTTTTTACGCCATCGAAAAATTTAAATGGAGCCCTGGGATGATCGGCATCTCATTAGCCGTTGTCGGACTGGTATTCGCTATTGTGCAGGGGGGCCTCATCCGCATCATCATTCCCAAGCTTGGACAAGCCCGCAGTGTTTATGTCGGTCTGGGATTTAATGCGCTAGGCTTTGTGCTGTTTGCCCTCGCCACGCAAAGCTGGATGATGTTCGCCTTCACCGTCGTGTATTGCATGGGAGGCATTGCAGGTCCCGCGCTCCAGGGCATCATCTCCACCCAAGTTCCCGCCAATGAACAAGGCGAACTGCAAGGCGCGTTGACCAGTCTCATGAGCCTCACCGCCTGCATCGGCCCCCCACTCATGTCAAATACCTTCGCCTATTTCACCAACACCCACGCCCCGATCTACCTCCCCGGAGCACCCATGCTCCTCGGAGCCGTACTCACAATCACCGCCACCCTCATGGCCCGCGCCTCCCTCAAAAAAAACATGCCCCACCAACCCCCAACCCCAAAACCCGACCCCACCACACACCCCCTAACAGACGACTCCTCCATCCTAACCCCAGGCTCTTAAAAAAGACGCAGGTCTCTGGATTCTAATTTCTGATTCTAGTTCAGGCTCCTGGTTCTGAATTCTAATTCTGGCTCCCGGCTCCTGGATTCTGGATTCTGAATTCCGGCTCCTGGCTCCTGGCTCCTGGATTCTGGATTCTGGCTCCTGACTACTGGCTACTGAATTCTGGCTCCTGGCTCCTGGATTCTGGCTCCTGACTACTGGCTCCTGAATTCCGGCTCCTGACCTCTCAAAGTCCCAACACCGTCTTCAACTTCGTATACCCCGTCTTACTCAACGGAATCTTCGCCCCATTCTTCAACAACGCCAGGTGCGTATCTTTTTCCAACGGCTCGATGCGCGTAATCTGTGAGACGGCAACAATATATGACCGGTGCACCCGCACGAACTGATCGGTATCCAGACTTTGTTCATAGAAGCTCATCGTCTTCTTTTTCAAAAGCATTTCTTTCGCCGTAAAGATTTTCACGTAATCATCATACGCCTCCAGGTACACGATCTCGTGCACGGGAATGATGCGGATGTTACTGCCTTCTTTCACCACGATGCGGTTGCGTTCTTCCGGCTGACGCACTTCTTCGTTGATGAGGGCGTTGGTGGCCGACTTGGCGCCGGAAGTGTTATGATGGGCAAGCCATTTCTGTACGGCTTTCCCAAAGCGATCTTTACTAAAAGGCTTTAGCAGATAGTCGATGGCGTGGGCCTCGAAGGCTTTGATGGCATATTCGTCGAAGGCGGTGGTGAAGATCACGGCCGGGGGTTGTTCGATCAGTTCCAGCATTTCGAAGCCATTGATTTTGGGCATCTGGATATCGAGAAAGATGAGGTCGGGCTTGTGCTGTGCGATGGCTTTCACGCCTTCGAAGCCGTCGTTGCATTCCTGCACCACGGTGAGGTCGGTAAAATCGCGCAGGTATTCGGCCACGATGCTGCGGGCGAGCGGTTCGTCGTCGATCAGTATAACGTTCATCATGCAGGTTGGGGAATTTTGATTTCTGTTTTGAATAGGGGGCCTGTCATTTTTGTAGACAAGAGGTCTTGGCGCGCATAAAGTAGGTAGAGCCTCCGTTGCACGGAATTGAGCCCGAAGCCGGTGCCTTGTCGCGGACGCGAGGTCTCGGGGTCGAATGGGTTTTCTACCGTGATCACCAGTTGTTGCTCGATGGCCCTGGCGTCAATGCGGATGACGATCTCGCCCACGGTGTCGTACAAACCGAATTTAATGGCGTTTTCCACCACGGGTTGCAGCAGCAAAGAGGGTAGTGTAAGCCCTGCGGTTTCTTCATCGCGGACAATCTCGGTTTTGAGGCGGTGACCGAAGCGCACTTTTTCGATCTCCAGGTATAGTTGTAAATGGTTCAGTTCTTCGTCGAGGGTGACAAGTTGCTGGTCATCTTTTTTGATGGTACCGCGCAGGAAGTCACTCAGTTGTTGGATCATCAGGCGGGCTTGCTCGGGTTTGGAGCCGGCCAGGGCGCTGATGGAGTTAAGGCTGTTGAATAAAAAGTGAGGTTGTAGTTGTTGACGCAACGTAGCCAGTTCGGCTTCGCGCGAAAATTTCAGGGTTTCCTGTTCGCGCTTTTCGCTGGCGCGTTGTTCCTGGATGTAGAACCAGATCCAGCTCTGCATGCCGATGAGGCCGATCATAAGCCAGGCAAACAATCCGCGGATCACGTGCGATCCGACCAGGTATTCCTGGTAAGGAACATTATCGTGAAAGAAATAAGAGGCCATCAGGTAGCGGTGCAACACAGCGCAGAGGCTGGCCAGGGCAATGCTCCAGATGATGAGATAGACCAATGTTTTGGGACTGGCCTGGTAAAATTTCATTGAGTTGAACATGACGTAGCCCGCTGTGGCTACCAGCAAATTGAAGTTCACCGCGTCGGCCAGGGCTACCTGCCATCCGAACCCGAAAGTGCTCATCAGCGCGTAGGTCTCGAATAGCACCAGGAGGGTCCACCAGGCGGAACCGACCATGAAGACTCTTTTTAGGGAAACATTCAATTGCATAAGGGTGAGAACTTTATCGAACCTTAGAATAAAGGCATCGCGTTCAAACGGAGCGCGATAGCCTTTTGGTGGATAAAGTTAATGTACGGAGCGCCTTCTTCCATCTCGTGGATGCGTGAATATACTTCCGTGCCGTCTTCGAGGTTCTTCAGGCAGATGACTTCCGACACATTGATGAATTCCCACTTCACCTTTTTCATGTTGTCGTTGTAGAAGGTGTCTTCCTCGTGCAGACCGATCATGCGGGCTTTGATGAAGGCTTCTTCTTTGCTTTCGGCGGCGACCAGCCGGAGTTGTTCGTCGAACTGTGCTTTCGAGCTTTGTTCGGCTGAAATGTTGAAGACGATTTTTGTGATGTACCAGTTCATAAGGATTACTTGTAGGGTGATTAAAATGATTTGCATAGGAATAACGATCAGGGGGGTTGGAATTGGACAGGAATCCGGTTAAAAACTCCTGATCTCAATCCCACCGAACACACACGTGCCTTCCAGTACCAGGACTTTTGTTTCGTCAGGGACCATGCCGGGATGGATTTGACGCTTATCTTCTATGGAGCCGAATACGGCCACCAGTTCGTCGGCTTGGATCTTCCAGTGCGGGGGCACCACCAGTTTGGTGGCGCCAAAGATTTGCACCACTTCCAGTTTCACGCGGCCGTTGATGTCGGCCTGGCTCATGTTCAGTTCCAGGCCGCCGAACAGGCACACGCTTTCGCCGCCTTTAAAGTCCTTGCTGATCACGTTTTTTTTTGTTCCGCCGAAGACGGATACGGTTTCGATGGCGTCGCCTTCTATGGGCGTACCTTCCTGGTAGTGGCTGTATTGGCGCTCCCACCGTCTTTTCCAGCGCTCCTCGTGCCACCGTTGACGGCGATGGCGGGGCTTGAACATGATGCCGATCCCGATCAGGATGATCACCACGGGCCAAAAATATCGCCAGATATCAAGGTCGATGTGCTCCCGGCTCAGCAGGAATGCGCCGATGCCAATCGGAATGAGCCAGCCAAAGCTTTTGAACGAATGACGGGCACCTACATACAAGCCCAGAACGATCAGGAGCGAGGGCCAGGTAAAGATCCATTCGGGAATGTCGGCCCCAACCTGGCGCGCCAGTAACAAACCACCGACGACCATCACCACCACGCCACCGAAAATCCGGCCCGAGCGATGGCCTCCCCACTCGGGGCGGTTGTCAGTAACTTTTTTATCTTCTGTTGTTTCCATTTTGTTTTCCATTTGTATTTGATTTCTGATTCAAATAACGGCATGATTTGGCCCTGCGGCTATGGTTAAAAGGCCGGCTCCGGGCGGCAGTAGGTGAATGGCGGATGGGCGTCGGTGAAAATTCCGGATCAATTTCGCCAGAGGGGGCGGGGTCGGCGAACCCGGCGGCGAACTTGCCAGATTGACCCGAAATGCGTTACCTTAATCGAAATTTCAGACGGCGTATGACCAACGAGGAACGCTTTGCAAAAGTTATCGCTATGTTCGATGACTATAATCAGAAGGACCCTCACCTCGAAACCTGGCAAGGGCAGCAGTTTCCGAAGGAACTGTTGTATGCCCAACGCATGACCGAGCGGCTGAAAAGCTATATGCCCGATGCCCCCGAATACCTGGTGCTGGCCGCCCGCTGCCAACACATCGGGCGGTGGGAAATCCCACGGAACACCTATGCGATGGATCGCAAGGGCTACCTGCAATGGCGCAACCAACTCAAAGTGCACCACTGCAACATCGCCGACCGCATCATGCGCAGCTATGGCTACGACGACGAAACCATCCAAAAGGTGAAGTCCCTGCTGGCGAAAGAACAACTTTTCCACCACCGTCCCGACACACAAGCCTTGGAGGATGTGATCTGCCTGGTCTTTATTGAATTTTACCTCGAAGATTTTGCCGCCAAACACGACGACGCGAAACTGGTGGAGATCCTGCGAAAGACCCTGCACAAAATGTCGGCAAAAGCCATCGAAGCCGCCGGGAAAATACCGGTCTCCGAACGGGTGGCCGCCCTCATCGGGCAGGCGGTGGCCAACAGCCTCTAAGCCTGCAGGTTTTTCTCCAGGTGGGTCAACAGATTTTCAGTAGAGCGGTCCAGGATATCGAATACTTCCTGAAAGTTCTTCTCAGTCCCGTAATAAGGGTCCGGCACATCCTCGCCCGGAGCAGTAGGGTCAAAGTTGCGCATCATCGCTACCTTGTCGCGTTGGGCCGGATCCTGCACGAGGCGCAGCACATTTTGACGGTTGCTGCCGTCCATCACGAAGATGTAGTCAAAATCCAGGAAGTCTTTAGACGTGAACTGGCGGCCCAGGTGGTCGATGGCGATGCCGTTCTTTTTGGCGTTGGCAATGGTGCGGGGATCGGGCGTGTCGCCCACGTGATAGTTGGCCGTGCCGCACGATTCCACCAGGAAATGTTGATCCAGCTTCCGGCGGCGGACCTTATCCTTAAAAATGGCTTCCGCCAGGGGCGAGCGGCAAATATTGCCCAGGCAAACAAAAAGTACTTTCACTTTATTCATAGTCGAAAACTGCGCAAAAACCGGTTATTTCGGTAAATCATCCCAAAATAAACACCCGGGTGGTTACGAAAGAAACCGCAGCAATATTAATCGATGCATTAGTATACTTTTTAAGTAACCTTTTGATTTGAAAAGCCCCTCTCGCTCAGGAGGTGGCTTTTCTATTTTTAGGGCGTGGATTCTTTTTAGCTTTGTCTGAAACACAACCCGCTATGGAATTCATCATCGTCACCGAGCAATATGCTCCAGCCGTTGCCCTCATCCAACTCAACCGCCCCAAAGAACTCAACGCCCTCAACCGCCAACTCATGGAAGAAGTGCGCGACGCGTTGAAGCTATTGGATGCCAACGCAAACGTGAGGGCCATCATCATCACCGGCAACGAACAAGCCTTCGCGGCCGGCGCCGACATTAAACAAATGGCCGATATGTCGGCCATCGATATGTTGCTGATCGACCAGTTTAGCACGTGGGACCAGATCCGGAAAACGAAGAAGCCTGTCATCGCCGCAGTATCGGGTTTTGCGCTGGGTGGTGGATGTGAATTTGCCATGACCTGCGACATGATCGTTGCCTCCGAAACGGCCACCTTCGGCCAGCCCGAGATCAAGATCGGCACACTGCCCGGCGCGGGCGGCACACAACGCCTCACCCGGGCCGTGGGCAAAGCCAAAGCCATGGAATTGATTTTGACCGGGCGCTTTATGCCGGCAGAGGAAGCGTTGGCCCACGGGTTGATCAACAAGATCGTGCCCGTCGAAATGTATTTAAAAGAAGCGGTGGCGCTGGCCCAGGAAATAGCGCGCATGTCGCCGGTGGCCGTGCAGTTGGCGAAAGAGGCCGTGAACCGTTCGTTCGAAACGTTGCTGGACGAGGGCCTGGCCTTCGAGCGCAAGAACTTCTACCTGTCGTTTGCCTCTGCCGATCAAAAAGAGGGCATGAAGGCATTCATCGAAAAACGGAAACCGAACTACACGGGCAAATAACCCTTAGCGAACCGTGACGCCTAGCCCTACCGAAACCGTGCTAAACTTTTGCAAGGTATAGTCGCCGGAAAGATAGATGGGTCCAAGATTCAGACGCATGCCGGCCGTTACGCGGAAGCTGTTGTTCTTGAAACTCATGGCGACCGGATCGTTGATGGCCGGGGTGACGGGGGTGACAGGGAGGAATGCATACGAGCCTTTCACATCGGCCGAGGTCTTCACGGCGTTGTAGCCCAGGCCGCCATAGAACGTGACCATGGCCAGCTTCTTCGAGATCAGGGCCTGCATCAACCAGGCGTTCATATTGTAGTGCAACTCCTGTGGCTTGGTGGCATCGCCCGAAGCTACAAAGCCAGCAATGTTGGTCGTGCCTTTGAGGTTGGTGTAGCCCACCATCACAGAAAGGTCGAAGGGGAGATGTTTAATTCCGGCAATGTGTTGTTTGATGTCGTGCAACACGCCGAAGCCGAAGTATTTCACTTTTGTATCCCCAGCCTTCACTTCCGGCATCCACCGGATCTTCAGGTCGGTATTCTTCACGATGCCGATACCCAACTGAACGGTGGGAGCCAGCGCGCCGCTGATCTTGAAATTATCTTTGAAATCCAAGCCCTTAGGACCACTGAAGGTGACGCTTTGTCCACCGTATGTTGAGGCATAGGTTGTGGCGTCCCCTGGGCCTACCAGGGTCGGGGCATTGCCGCTGGTGGGAGAGACGAGGGTCGTGGTTTTTAGTCCCAACTCGGCGGGGCGGAAGTAGTTATTGGATGAGGGAATGAAAACGCCGTTCACGGAAACACCCAGGTCGAAACCCAGCGTCTTGTGAGCTTTGGCAGTGGTGAACCAGCCGCCGTTGAAGCCATAGGATGCGGCCGTGATCATGGGCGAGAGATAGGCACTCATGAGCTTTCCGGCATCTTCGGGCCCGGCTTTCAGATAGTCGCCGATGTCGGTTTCGCTTTGGGCAAAGCTGGAGACAGTGAAGGCTATGAACAGTAAGAGGAGAAAACTCTTGCGTACAAATAACATCATAAGTTGGTTTTTAAATTTAAAAATAAAGATTTTATAGATAGTGAGGGCTTATGGGTTGAAATTTAAGTCTTCTTTGCCGTGCTGCTGTCTGGGGTTCACCCCAAGTTGCCTATTTTTGACGCTGCATGATCATACTGTATAACCTCGTCCTTTTAGTGATGCGCGCCGGCTATCGCATAGCCGCCCCTTTTCATAACAAAGCCCGGGCATTTGTAACCGGAAGAAAAGACGTCTTTGCCAAACTCATCGACCACTTTCGTCAAAACCACGCCAAGGTGGTTTGGGTGCATTGCGCATCGCTGGGCGAATTCGAGCAAGGCCGGCCCCTTATCGAATCGTTAAAAAAAGAATATCCGCAAACAAAAATAGTGCTCACCTTCTTTTCACCGTCGGGCTATGAGGTGCGCAAGCATTATGACCAGGCCGACTTTGTGTGTTACCTGCCGTGGGATTCTGCGACTAACGCGGAGCGATTCATTTCCATCGTGAAGCCAACGCTGGCCGTATTTGTGAAGTATGAATTCTGGCATCATTATGCCAAAGCCTTGAAGCGACACAACATTCCGCTGCTGTCCATATCGTCGATCTTTCGCGAAGAGCAAATGTTCTTTAAGCCTTACGGCGGATTTTATCGCGGCATCCTAAAGAACTTTTCGTACTTCTTTGTGCAAAACGAAACATCGTTGCGCCTGCTGAAGTCCATCGGTATCGACGCATGTGCCGTGGCGGGCGACACGCGGTTCGACCGGGTCTATGCCATCGTGAAGCAGGGTGGTGAGATTCCAGTTGCCCGGCAGTTCAAAAGCGATCAAAAAACCTTTGTCGTGGGAAGTTGCTGGCCGGAAGACTTTGAAGTGCTGGCACCCCTCATCAACGAGAACCGGATCAAGTTCATCATCGCCCCGCACGAGATCACAGAGACCTTTATGACGGCGATAGAGAATTCCCTGCAAGTAAAGTCCATCCGATTTTCTCAGGCAGCAGGCAAGCCACTGGAAGATTACCAGGTGCTCATCATCGACAACATCGGCATGCTTTCGCGGTTGTATCGCTATGGTGAATTTGCCTTTATCGGCGGTGCCTATGGCAAGGGGCTGCACAACATCCTGGAGGCCGCGTGCTATGGCGTGCCCATCTTTTTTGGCAACAAGGACTATGAAAAATACCAGGAGGCGGTGGACCTCATCAACCGCGGGGGCGCGTTCGAAGTGCGCGACTATACCGACCTGAAAGCCAAATACGAGATGCTGAACGCGCCAGAGACCTTTTTGCTGGCGTGCGAGGTGACACGTCTATACGTAGAAGAAAACCTGGGCGCTACCGAAAAGATCATGCACTATTGCCGAACTTTGCTGGTATGATGGAAGGCCTGGTCCTGCGTTCTACCGGTTCATTCTACGAGGTGCTGGCCCCGGATGGGAAAATACACACCTGCCGCGTGCGGGGCAAGATCCGGCTGGAGGGCATCAAAGAAACCAACCCGGTGGCTGTGGGCGACCGCGTGTCGGTGGACCTGGAACACAACATCGGCTCCATCACGGCCATTCTTGAACGCAAAAATCATATCCTCCGGCAGTCCGTAAAGAAGACGGGACACTCGCATGTGCTGGCGGCCAACGTGGACCAGGCCTTGCTGGTGGTGACGCTGACGTTTCCAAGAACGTCGCTCGGTTTTATCGACCGCTTCCTGGTGAGCGCCGAATCGTTTCGCATCCCGCAGGTCATCTTGTTCAATAAAAAAGACATGCTGGATGAGGAGGGAAAACAAAACGTGCAGGACCTGATGGAGCTGTATACCGGCATCGGCGTTTCCTGTTTTTCGATCTCGGCATTGCATGAAGACCAAGACGTGCTTCGCGATATCCTTCACGACAAAGTGACGTTGATCGCCGGCCACTCCGGTGTTGGAAAGTCAACCTTGCTGAACAAGATCGCTCCGCATATAAAACAAACCGTTGGCGACGTGTCTGACTTTTCCTCCAAAGGAACCCACACCACCACGTTCGCCGAAATGTTCCCGCTCGACGAGAAGACCTATGTGATCGACACCCCCGGCATCAAGGAATGGGGTTTGGTGGACATGAATGCCCAGGAGATCTCGGACTATTTTCCCGAGATGCGCGAGGTTCGGTTGGAGTGTAAGTTCGGTGCGCGCTGCATCCACGTGAACGAGCCGCAATGTGCCGTGGTCGACGCCATACGGGCCGGGAAGATCGCGCTGAGCCGCTATGAAAATTATCTGAGCATGGTGATGGGACAAGATAACCGGAGATAAGCCATGATTGTTTTTCAAGAACAGCGGGCAAAATGAAATACACGGTAAACAACACAGACCTTTCGTATGAAGTCACCGGCCCGCGCGCTTGGGGCGACGAACGGGTCTTATTGAACGAAGCGGTCGACCTGACCGCAGCAACACCGTGGGGTGCTACGGGTTTTTCGATCGAACAACTCTTTGATGCGGCAACCTATTCCACGTTCATGCACAACACGCGCATGCTGTTGCTGAAAAGTTGGCGCGAAGCCGGACTAGCCTTGGGCGATGATTTTGATTTGGAACAATATCATACGCTGGTCCCGGATTTTGACGGGCACCTGAAAGCCATAGAAAAAACCAAGCTGCTTTTCACAAAAGATTTCCCCGTGCCGGTGCGCATGGTGGAGGATCGCATCTCGGACCTGTGTCATGTCCCGTTGATCGCAAAGAATCCGTTTGACGGCCAATCCATTTTTCACTTTCGTGTGATACGTCCCCGGCAAGCCGACAACAATCCCCTGCACCGCGATGTTTGGCTCGAAGACTATGATGATTGCATCAACCTCTACATCCCGATCGCCGGCAGCAACGCGCAGTCGTCGCTCATCCTCGTCCCGGGAAGCCACCGCTGGCCGGAGTCCCGCATTGAAAAGACGGTGGAGGGGGCGGTGATCAACGGCGTGCGGTTTAATGTTCCGGGAGTGACCGACATCCATGGTCCCTACCAGGTGAAGCGCCCCGATCCGGGCCTCAACGAAGTGCTCATCTTTTCGCCCTATCTCATTCACGGCGGGGCCATCAACCTAAACCAGGATCAAACCCGCATCTCCATCGAAATGCGTTTGTGGAAACGCTAGTAGCGCCACCGTTGATAGAACAGGCGCAATCGCGCGAGGGGCAATTTTGATTTCATCAGCCCCAGCAGGAGCCGGTCTGCTTTTGAGGGCAATTCCAAGGCCGTCAGCAGGTCGTAGAAAAGTTTAGCCTCTTTATGGTTCTCCGAAAACACCGATTGCCGTAACTCGTAACGTACCCGTTTTAACAAAGCCTGTTTGTCACCCGCATCACGGTTTAAGTGTTGCGCTTTCTGGCAGACGAGGTAGGTCGAGTGCAGTTGTGGATCGCCGCGCCGGTACCATCCCGAAGAAAGCGACTGGTGTTTGCGCCGGATGTTGGTTAGCCGGGCGGGGAGGAATGCGTATTTATAGTGTCGCGCAGAGCGTACCCAAAAATCAAAATCTTCATAGGCTAGCGTTTCGTCGTAGCCCTGCAGTTCGTCCAACACTTTTTTGCGAACCAACATCGTGGGGGAGGCGATGAAGTAGGTGCTCAGCACGTCGCGGTAGACATCGCCCTGGGGAATGTCCGTCAGCAACTTTTTGGCGAAGAGATAATCGTAGTGTTGGCGAAACACCTGGCTTTGGGTGTCGATATAGTTTGCGTCGGTGAAAACCACGCCATAGGAAGAGTCGAGTTGTGAAAAAAGCTGGAGTTGTTTTTCGATGCGTTCGGGGAGCATCACGTCGTCGGTGGCGAAGTCGACGATGTATTCGCCGGTGGCCAGGCGCAGGCCTTGGTTGAAGGCTTTGCAGTTGCCCATGTTTTGAGGCAGGGCCAACAGTTGGATGTGGGGTTGCTGGGCGATGGTGCGGCGGATCACCTCAACGCTGTTGTCGGTGCTGGCGTCGTCTACAACAATGACCTGGAGGTTGGGGTAGGTTTGACCGAAGACCGACTTGAGGGCCTCGGCCACGTAGGCGGCGTGGTTGTAGCAGAGACAGATAATGGAAACCAATGGCCTTTCCATCAGGAGAAAGTTTTCTCGAACGTGAGCTTTGGCGTGGGGATGCCACCCAATCGCATTTTAAAATCCAGCAAGCCGAAGTTGGGCTTGCCTTCCACCGCCGATGTCCCCAGATCCAACAGCGTGAGGTTGTGGGCGGAACAATATGAATACAAACCCTCGATCAGGAACACCACCGGGCTGAGATGGTCGTAGGCGCTGTCGTGAGCCGAATAGAAATTATACAGGACGCGATCGTTGACCAGGATGGAAATTCCTGCCGCTACGAGCAGATCGTCCTGGTATACACCAAACAAAAGATAGCGTTCAGGAAATCTTTCCACCACGCGTCGGATCTCTTCCAGGGTCATGGAAAGCGAATAGCCTTTCTGTTTTCGGCTGGCCAGTATGAAGTGGTAGATCGTGTCCAGGTTGCCGGGTGCCAACTGGCGGCATTGCAAGGCGGAGGCCTGGGCTTGTTTGAGTTTCCTTTTCTCCCAGGGATCGAGGTGGTCTTCAAATTTTCCATCCACGGGAATAACCGCGCCCGTCTCTGCGTTGGCCACGCGATAATCAAGGTTTAGGAGGAATGTTTGAAGCAGGGCTTCGCGGCGGGGGGCATAGGAGGCGGGCGAATGTTTGATCGCCACCTCATGAACGCCGGTCTTCTTTATCTCATCATCGACAAACAAAAGAAATTCAAACAAGACTTGGGAAGGTAGATCGTCAACACAGTCCACCGATCCAAAGGGCGCGCGCAAAGGGCTTTGTGCGACATTTTCATTCACAAAGAAATGAATGCCGGCCACGGCCTTTTTTTCTTTTGCATGGATCACAAAAAAAGAATGCCACCGCGTCGGCGACTGCAGCAGCCGGTAGGGTGCTGTGTTGAATAGCGATTCATCAAAATCGAGGCTGATGTCTGCGGGTAGCGGGCCGTTGTGAAAAATGAAATCTCCCAATTAGTACGGTATTCCTAGGCGTTTATAAATAAAATGCATGAGCCACGCCGGTCCGATGAGCAGGAATTGTATGTCTTTCAAAAAGGAAGGCTTTTTGCCTTCCACCTTGTGCCCGTAGAACTGACCCACCCAGGCCACAAAGAAAATGACCAGGCTCACCATCCACAGCGGCGCAATGTTGATGCGCACAATTAACTGGATCACGAACAGGCAAAGCAACCCAAACAGGGCCATGCCGATGCTCAAAGGTATGGAAAGCGTCACATAATACAGAAGCACCAGCACCAGGAGCACCCCAGCCCAATTTGCATACGGATTGCCCCACCCCAGCACCGACTGCACGGCCTGTGAGGGGATGGAGGCTATGAGTCCCACCACGCTTAAAAAAATCAGGGGTACGCAAATCCAGTGAATGGTCTTGTTGGTGACGTCCTGGTGGCTTTCGCCGTATTCGTTCAAAAGCAAGTCGATCTTGCGCATAACACCGGGGGTTTGTTATAAGCAATTTACGCGAATACCGGGTTTTTTCAAACGATTGCGGACTAGGCGACGACCTTCGTTTTCACGCTCGCCCATTTCTTGATTTGCCAGTGAATCCGGCCCGTGGTGAGGTGTTTCCCCTCCACATCGTGAATTTTTACTTCGCAGGTAACGACAACGGCCTCTTGCTCGTTGAGAGGGGCGGTGATGTTCTGCGCGATCCACTCGGGGGTCAACGCGAACTCGGCAACGGCGTCCATCTTGCCCTGGTAGTGATATTCCATCTCCAGGCGCTGCATGATGACGCGGTAGGTGTCGAAGCCCAGCCGCGAAATGAGCAGGAAGCCCGTAGCGTATTCCGACAGCGTGGCCAGCGCGCAGGCGTGAAGCCCGCGAATGTGATTAAAATTTTTCCGCTTATAGGGGATGCTGATCCGGACGCGGTAGTCCTCGATGTGCGTGACGGTGAAAGCATGTGGTTTGTTGAAAGGGATCATGCGGAGCAGACCTTGGTTGAGCACCCACAGGTGAAAAGAAGAACGTTTGGCACGCTCCAGAAATTTGCTGATGTTCATATGCGAAAAAATTGACCTCGGAAGTTAGCTTAAAAATATATTCCTTTAATAACCCTTTCTGTCATGAAGAAACCCTTTCTGTTGTTCCTGCTGTTGGCCATCACCACGCCGCTCTGCGCGCAGGTGGAGGTATTGGAACAGCAGTTAAAGGACACGCCCGCCGACACGCAGCGGGTGAATTTGTTAAACCGCCTGGCCCGTTTGCACTACAACACCGCTCCGGAACGCACCCGCTATTTCACCGAACGGGCCCTGAAGCTGGCCGATTCCCTTCACTACACGCGCGGTTTGGCGGAGGCCTTTAAGAACGAAAGCCTGCTGTTTCGCTTAAAAGGGGAAAATACGCGCGAGCTGGAAACCTTGCTGCGCGCATTGCAATTGTTCCAATCGCTCAACGATTCGCTGAGCATCGCGCAAACCTACACCGACATGGGCGCGGCCCATCATCAGGAAGGAGACTTCAAAGCCGCCCGCGACCAATACCTGAAAGCCCTCGACATGCAGAAGGCCTTCCACAACAATGAAGGCATCGCGCTGACGCTTCGCAAGATCGGTGTCCTGGAAGTGGACATGAAAAATTATGCCCAGGGCCTGGAAGCGTTCGAGCTTGCGCTGAAATTGGAACGCGAAAACCACAATGCCGAAGGCATCGCCAATTTGCTCAACAACATGGGCGTGGCCTATTATGAAATGGGCGAATATGGCAAGGCGTTGCAACACTACGATGCATCACTGGCGCTGTTTCGCGAGACGAACAACCTGAACCGGTTGCCGGCTGCCTATCATAACCAGTCTCGCGTGTACCTGGCGCAAGGCCACGTGGGACAGGCCTTGCAACTGGCCAGCCTGGGCCTGCCCATCGCCGAGCAAACCGACAACCGCATGGCGTTGCTGGAGTCCTACCAACTGCACACCGACATTTATGCGGCCCGCCACGACTACGAAAAAGCATTCGACTACCTGCAACGCAGCGAGACGTTGAAAGACTCCGTCGCCGGCGCCCGAAGCCGTATTCGCTATGCGCAATTGAAAACGCTTATCGAGACCGAGCGCAAAGAGCAGGAGATCGACTTCCTGAAACAAGAGCGCGCCTGGACGCTGTTCCGGCAAAAGATCGCTTATGCCGGTCTGGCGTTGGCATTGTTTGTCGGGGGCATCGTCATCTATTATCAACGCAACACGATCCGCACCAAGAAAGAGCTGCTAAAGAAAAACGACCAGGTACATGCCGCGCGGCAGGCGTTGCTCACGCTGGAGCTGGAGAATAAGAAGCTGATGGAAGGCCAACTGCAACGCGACCTGGAGTTTCGCCACAAAGAGCTGCTCACCTACACGCTGAATCTCGTGCAGAAAAATACCATCATGGAAAACCTGCGCGAGGGTATTCACGAACTGTTGAGCACCAGCGACAAGAATTCCAAGGCCAAAATCTCCAAGCTCATCAAGGTGATCGACTACAGCCTGGAGACGGAGAAGGATTGGGATGAATTCAAGATGTATTTCGAAAAAGTACACTCTTCTTTTTTCGAACGCCTCAAACAGCAATATCCCGACCTAAGCCAAAGCGATCTGAAGCTTTGCTCGCTCATCAGCCTCAACCTGAGCATGAAGGAGATGGCCGAGTTGATGGGCATTTCGCCCGAGAGCGTGAAGATGGCCAGACACCGGTTGCGCAAAAAGCTGAATATTCCTACCGAAGAGAACCTGGCCGATTTTGTGGCTTCCTTTAAAAGTAGCTGAACATCAATTACTTGTAAGGTTTGTAAACCAATTGTATACGATCTTTTCTCCGGGGAAGCCCAACTTTCTTTAGCACCATCCAGTAGAAGGATACAGAAACCAAATCCTTTTCAACCAACCTTATTTTGTTATGACCGAAAGACAAATTCTTCTCGTGAAGAACTCGTGGAGTTATGTGGTGATCAATTCACAGGAAGCCGGCGAGCTCTTCTACAGCCGTCTCTTTGAAGTGGCGCCCGCGGTGAGGTCCATGTTTAAACACGATCAAAAAGAACAGGCCCGCAAGCTCATGAACATGGTGACCCTCGTGGTGACCAAACTTCAAAAGCTGGACGATATCATGAACGAAGTGAAGCTGCTGGCTCAGCGTCACGGAAAATATGGGGCCCAACCCGAGCACTACAAGGTGGTGGGCGAATGCCTGCTGTGGACGCTGGAGCAAGGCCTGGGTGACAAGTGGAACCCGGAACTGCAAGAAGCCTGGACGACCGTTTATATCACGTTGTCGTCGGCCATGATCAAAGGGCAGTTGGCAGCGGCCTGATCGGGTTCGTCGTGGCCAGCTGTCTGAAAAAAGAATCTCTCGAAAAAATCCTCTCTAAATAACCATCCTAAGCCTGCACGGGAATTTCCTGTACAGGCTTTTTTTACCATGAAAAAGAAATTTAATTTCCTCGACCTCGTATTGATGCTTCCTGCCCTAATCGCATTAATTTACGGCCTCATTTCAATTCACTAAGGCATGAAAAAAGTAATTGTACTCGGTGCCGGCCTCGTCGGAAAGGCCATGGCCATTGACCTTTCCAAAAACTTTGACGTTACCTCGGCCGACATCAATGAAGAGGCGCTCGGCTTCGTGGCACAACACGGCATTAAAACCCAAAAGGTGGACTTCACCAACCTAACCCAACTGGCAGCGGCGTTGCAGCCGTTCGATTTGGTGGTGGGTGCCGTACCCGGATTCATGGGGCTGCAAACCGTGCGCACGGTGATTGAAGCCGGTAAAAACATCGCCGATATTTCCTTCTTTCCGGAAGATCCGTTCCAACTGGATGAACTGGCAAAAAAGAAAAACGTGACCGTCATAACCGACTGTGGCGTAGCGCCCGGCATGGGGAACATCATCCTGGGCTATCACTATCACCGGATGAAGATCACCGACTACGAATGCCTGGTGGGAGGGCTGCCGGTGGTGCGCGAATGGCCCTATGAATACAAAGCTGTTTTTTCGCCCATCGATGTTATTGAAGAATATATCCGGCCGGCCCGCTATGTGCTGCAAGGCGCCGTGATTGTGAAGGAGGCCCTGTCGGATCCTGAACTCATACATTTTGACGGCGTGGGCACGCTGGAGTCGTGGAACTCGGATGGACTGCGGTCGCTGATCAAGACCATGCCGGGCATCCCCAACATGATCGAGAAGACGTTGCGCTATCCCGGTTGCATCGAATACCTGCGCGTGTTGCGCGAGTCCGGATTTTTCTCCTATGAAGCCGTAGACATTAAGGGCGTGAAAGTTCGCCCGATCGACGTGACAGCCAAATTACTTTTCCCCAAATGGAAATTAAAACCGGGTGAGGAAGAGTTCACCGTGATGCGCATCCGAATCGTGGGCGAGGAGAACGGAAAACCGAAGACATATCAATATAATTTGCTCGACCGGACAGATAAGGCCACCGATACTTTGTCAATGGCACGCACAACCGGATACACCTGCACCGCTGCCTTGAACCTCATTGCTAACGGCACGTTCGACCGCAAGGGCATTTGCCCTCCTGAATATGTGGGTGAGAAAGAGGAGAATTTTCAATTTGTGGTGAACTATCTGAAAGCGCGTGGCGTGCACTACGGCATTCAGCAGCAGTAATAAGCCCCAATTGAAAGAAACTTATCTATGCACACGTCTTTTTGAACAGCGCGGATGAATAACCCCGGACTTTAGTCCGGGGGCAAGGCAATACATCATCCCCGTCCGCCAGCTGGCGGACTGACCACGCCAATAGGAGATCGCCAGGCAGCTGCACATACAGAGGGAAAAGTCAGGGCTAAAGCCCGGTAATATTTCGTTGGACATACCCCGGACTAAAGTCCGGGGTTATTCTTTCACTTGTGCCCTTCTCTTCAAAGATGTGTATAGATAAGACTGAAAGATCAGGCCTTCGCCCTGTTTGCGAGCTTGCTTTTCCAATAGCCGTAACTGAAATAGATTGCCAATCCAAACGCCATCCACCCGAAGAAAACTTTCCAGCTGAAGACGGGGATCTCGATCATGAGATAGCAGCAGCACAGCAACCCCAACACAGGGATGAGGGAAAGCTTGCGCAAAAATGAAAAGAGGGTGATCACGGCGGCGATCAGAATGAAAATGAGGAATAAAATTTCCTGGTGTGCCTCATGGGTTAGGTTGGTCACCGAGTCCATGACGCGTTCGCGAAAGCCATAGATAAAAATAATAAAGAATACAGGCACCACCCATTGGCCGTTGATGTAGGGGAGGTTGAATCCACCGGTTTTTTCACGCCGGGGCAACATCAAAACACCGCCACACACAATGGCAAAAGCGAACAGGGTGCCGATGCTGGTGAGGTCTGTCATCAATGCACTGCCCACAAAAAGAGAAGGAATCGCAACGATAACACCCGTGATGATCGTAGAGAATCCGGGGGTTTGAAATTTAGGATGGATCTTGCCAAAGCGCTTTGGCATCAGTCCGTCGCGGCTCATGCTCATCCAGATGCGGGGCTGTCCGATTTGAAAGACCAATAGCACGCTGGTTGCCGCCACCACGGCGCTCACCGAAATGAAGAAGCCGATCTTGCCTTGGTTGATGCGTTCGAATACATAGGCCAACGGATCGGCTACTGAATCGAATTCCGAATAGTTCACCATGCCCGTAATGACCAGGGTCACTATCACGTAAATGATTGTACAAATGATTAACGAATAGATCATGCCGCGCGGCAGGTCGCGTTGGGGGTTAGCACATTCTTCTGCTGTGGTGGATACGGCATCAAAACCGATATAGGCAAAGAACACGGCCGACACGCCTTTCAACACGCCGGTAAATCCATTGGGGAGGAACGGGGTCCAGTTGTCGGTGTCGATATAAAAAATGCCGATGCCGACAATGAAGGCCAGTACTACCAATTTCAGCGCCACCATAAAGTTGGCGCTGCTGCGGCTTTCGCGGATGCCGATAAACGCCAAGATGGTGATGAGGATGATGATGACAAAAGCGGGTACGTTGCAAATGAATCGGTAGCCGGCAAACAACGGCGCCGTCGTCCACGCCAATCCATCGGTGGGGCTACCGGCTGTCACGGCCGCGTTATACATATCTTCTGCGGTGTACGGATCGGTGGCCAGCCAGGCGGGCAAGTGCATGCCCACGCCTTCCAGCAGGTTCACAAAATAGCTGCTCCAGGAAATGGATACCACCACGTTGCCAATGCCATATTCCAATATCAATGCCCACCCGATAACCCAGGCGGTAATCTCACCAAACGTAACATAAGAATAGGTGTAGGCGCTGCCGGCAACCGGGACACGCGACGCGAACTCGGCATAACAGAGGGCCGTGAACCCGCAGGTGACGGCCGTGATGAGGAACAGGAAGATCACCCCAGGCCCGCCGTCAAAGGCCGCCTGGCCGATGGTGGAGAAGATGCCCGCGCCAATGACCGCCGCAATGCCCATGGAAGTCAGGTCTCTCACCCCCAGGATCTTCTTCAATTCGGGAGCGCCATGGCCGTCAACGGGTTCGGAAGTATCGTTTAGGATGGAGGTAAGAGATTTTTTTCTAAAAAGGGAATTCGACATTCAATTTGATTTAGGCGCCTCAAAATAGTTGATTTTTTTGACTTAACTTAGGGGCACCCATGTCGGGTATTTTTTTGTCACCGGTTTTATCACGATTTTTTGATGCATTTACCGAAAGAAGAGCACCCGGATGTATCGGGTCACCAGGGACCCAAGGTCACCATCACATCGGAGGAGGTTAACCAGCTTCCCTTGCGCGCTTTTGAGGGAAAAGTAAGCGTCATCACCGAGCCCTCCAAGCTGCAAGCCATGCAAAAGGAGATCGAGAAGCACGATGTGCTAGGGTTCGATACCGAAACACGCCCCAGCTTCAAGCGCGGCCAAACCTACAAGGTAGCCCTGCTTCAACTGGCCATCCCAGGCAAGGTCTTTCTCATTCGCCTACACCAGACCGGCTTGCCCGAAGAGATCGTTTCCATATTTGAGAACACCAAGATCATCAAAGCCGGCGTAGCCATCCACGACGACATCAAGGCCCTGCAAAAGCTGAATCGCTTTCAACCCATATCCTTTATCGAACTGTCGACCATGGCCAAGGCCTCGGGTCTGCAGGTGGAGAGCGTAAAAAAACTGGCCGGCCTGCTGCTGGGGTTCCGCATTTCCAAAAGTGCGCAAACTTCCAACTGGGAAGCCCCCACGCTCACCGAGAAGCAGATCGACTATGCCGCCACCGACGCCTGGGTATGCCTGGAAATATATCATCACCTCCTGCGCAACTACTTTCACGTGAAAGCGTAAACAAGGGCTTAACCGCTTTTGCATGACCGCCAAAATCCTCGAAAAAGAGACGCTCTCCGCCAACTGGTACAAGCTCTACAAATACACGTTCTCCATCACCGATAAACACGGCCACGAGCTCATCCAAAGCCGGGAGGCCTACGATCGCGGCAACGGCGCCACCATCCTCCTCTATAACAAGGCACAACATACCGTGGTGCTGACACGCCAATTCCGCCTGCCCAGCTTTGTCAACGGCAACGACGACGGCATGCTCATCGAAGCCTGCGCCGGTTTACTGGACCTCGACAATCCCGAAGACTGCATCCGCCGCGAAACCGAAGAAGAAACCGGCTACCGCGTGGCCCACGTCCGCAAGATCTTCGACGTCTACATGTCGCCGGGCTCCGTAACGGAGATCCTTTATTTCTTTGTAGGAGAATATACGGCCGACCAAAAAGTAGCCGAAGGCGGCGGCGTAGACGAAGACGAAAACATCGAAGTCCTCGAACTGGACTTTGACAACGCCTACAACATGATCGCCACCGGCGAAATCAAAGACGCCAAAACCATCATGCTACTCCAATACGCCAAACTCAACAACCTCGTTTAGTTTCAATTTCAACATCATCGCAACGCTCGCAGGCAACGCAAAAAAAATCTTTCTTGCTCGCCGAGCTTCAGCGAAGGTGAGGCCGTTCAACTGACTATTGCTGACTACTGACTACTGGCTACTGACAAAGCAACCCAACCCCACTATCAACAGGAGAGTACAGGTTAGGTCGATTCGCGAATATTATTATCTTGGTTCGCATATAACCGACAACCCACCATGCGAAGTATCTCCTTACTCTTTCTGCTGCTGGCCGCAACGCTAACCCTGCAGGCACAGACTCCGAAGCTCACAGTCCGCGACCTCACCTGCGAATATCAGAACAATCCAATCGGCCTCGACGCAAGCGTCCCCAGATTTGGATGGAAGCTCGTCTCGGATCAACGCGGCACGACGCAAAAATCTTATGAGCTGCGCATCAGCACCGACGAAAAGGCGATCGTGAAAGGACAGAAAATTCTCTGGCAAAGCGGTCCCGTAGTTTCCGATCAATCGGTGCTCGTGTCCTATGCCGGTCCCGCACTCACCTCACGCCAACGCTACTTCTGGCAGGTAAAAGTTGCCGACAACAAAGGGAACTCCTCCGGATGGAGTGAAGTGAAGTATTGGGAAATGGGTTTGCTGCAATCTTCCGATTGGACCGCGCGCTGGATCGAATCCGATCTGCCTGGCGACAGCGTGAACAGCCCGGCACCCCTGTTGAGAAATAATTTTACACTAAAGAAAATGGTAAAATCGGCGAGGCTGTACGTGACCTCGCATGGTCTTTACGAATGCTATATCAACGGCCAACGCGTAGGCGATCAGTACCTCACCCCAGGCTGGACCAGTTATAACAAGCGTCTCCAATACCAGGTCTATGACGTTACCCGCCTGGTGACGAATGGTGCGAATGCTACCGGGGTTATCCTCAGCGACGGATGGTACAGAGGCAACCTGGCTTGGGAAAACAATCGCAATATTTATGGCAAAACATTGGGTCTCCTGTTCCAATTGGAGGCGACATATGCCGACGGCAGCAAAGAGATCATCACTTCCAACGAACAATGGAAAAGTTCAACGGGTCCAGTGACCCGCGCGGGTATCTATTACGGCGAAGCCTATGATGCACGATTAGAGAAAAAAGATTGGTCATTGTCAAGCTATGCAGCTAGTGATTGGCATGGCGTGCGCGCGGTCAATGTATCGAACGACAACCTCGTGGCCTCCTATGCGCCCCCCGTAAGAAAACACGAAACATTCAAACCAACATCATTGAAGGTGACGGCTCAAGGGGAACAGATTGTGGACTTTGGACAAAACCTGGTAGGTTGGGTGCGCTTCAAGGTGAACGGCAAAGCCGGCGACAAGATCGTTGTCCATCACGCCGAGGTACTGGACAAGAAAGGAAATTTCTACACCGACAATTATCGCGCAGCCCAGTCCGAGATCGTGTACACCTTGAAAGGTGGAGGAGAAGAAGTCTTCGAGCCCCATTTCAGCTTCTTTGGTTTTCGCTATGTGAGGATCACGTCTCCCACCAAACTCACGGCCGATCAGATCTCGGCGGTGGCGGTGTATTCGGATATGGCACCCTCGGGTAACTTCACGTCCTCCAATCCACTGATCAACCAACTTCAACACAACATCCAGTGGGGACAGAAAGGAAACTTCGTAGACGTACCCACCGATTGCCCCCAACGCGACGAGCGCCTGGGATGGACCGGCGACGCGCAAGCCTTCTCGCGCACGGCCACCTTCAACATGAACGTGGCCACCTTCTTCAACAAGTGGCTGAAAGACCTTGCCGCCGACCAGGTGAAGAACGGACGCGTTCCCTTCGTGATCCCCAACGTGCTGGGCGATAGCGCGTCGGCGTCTACAGGCTGGGCCGATGCAGCGACGATCATTCCCTGGAATGTTT
Source organism: Chryseolinea sp. (assembly GCA_036525235.1). GTDB lineage: Bacteria > Bacteroidota > Bacteroidia > Cytophagales > Cyclobacteriaceae > Chryseolinea. Next base: position 137,700 of record DATDAV010000060.1, read on the forward strand.
ACTATGCCTATGGCGATAAGCGCATACTCGAGCAACAATACGAAAGCATGAAGGCCTGGGTAGGCTACATGGAAGCCCGGAGCCGGAACGATTTATGGAACAGAGGCTTCCACTTTGGCGACTGGCTGTTCTACCGTCCCAATGATGATACCGATGGCCGCTCTGCCGTGACCGATAAATATTTGATCGCGCAATGCTTCTGGGCAAACTCCACAGAGATCATGCTCAACACCGCGAAAGTGTTGGGCAAGGAAGATGATGTGAAGCACTACACCGAATGGTTGAAACGCATCAAAGATGCTTTCCTCAAAGAATACATGGCCCCCAGCGGACGCCTCGTAGCCGGCACACAAACGGCCTACGTGCTGGCCTTGAACTTCGACATGCTCCCCGAAACCCTGCGCGCCCAAGCCGCCGAGCGTCTGGCGCAAAACGTGAAAGACTATGACAATCATTTGACCACAGGTTTCCTGGGAACACCCTATCTCTGCGAAGTGCTGACGCGCTTTGGTTATACCGATGTGGCGTATAGCCTGTTGCTCCAGGAAACTTATCCCTCGTGGCTCTATCCGGTGAAGATGGGCGCCACCACCATCTGGGAGCGCTGGGATGGCATCAAGACCGACAGCACGTTTCAAACGCCGGGCATGAACTCGTTCAATCACTATGCCTATGGCGCCATTGGCGATTGGATGTACCGCCGCGTGGCCGGCCTGCGCGAAACGGCGCCGGGCTACAAAGAGCTGATCATCGCCCCCCAACCCGGCGGTAATTTGAAAAACGCAACGGCCGAACTGGAGACTCAATATGGCCCCGCCAAGTCGGCGTGGAAACTCGAGAACGGCGTGTTTACATTGACCGCGGTCATTCCCGCCAACACAACGGCGCAAATCGTGCTGCCGGATGCAGCGGATGCTTCGGTGACCGAGGGCGGGGTTGATATCGGCAAAGTAAAATCCGTTACGGCCACGACGAAGGAGGGTAAGAATGTGCGGTTAACGCTGGGATCGGGAACGTATACGTTCACCTATGGCATGAAGCAGTAAACTGACCATACCAGAAGATAGGTGGCGGATGGTAGATGAAGATATGTGTCCGTTGCGCGTTAGGCGGAAAAGTCAAGGTTAAAGCCCGCTGATGTATTCGTTGGAATTCCCCGGCCTAATGGCCTAGTATAACCCCAGGCTTTAGCCTGGGGTTAGTGCAACCTATGATAATTGCGCCACGCTCACATTTCCGAAGTAGCTCGAGCGTTCATGGCGCACCCTCACTACTCTGGCTTCGAAGAGCCATTAGGTCACGTTGCTCAAAGGATACATCGCACTAGATGGAGGGGCTCGCCACGTCGGATCCAGAGACCGGGCGTACGGTCGGTGCCATGAAAGGTGAAGATCGATCCGGCTTTCCGATGGCACCTTTTTTCGTCACACGTATAACCCCAGGCTAAAGCCTGGGGTTATACGGAAATGCCTTAGCTTGGAGAGTATGCTATCGACAAAATAGAGGTGTGCATAGACCACGCCTAAAGGCCAGGGTTATTCATTCATTTGTTGCCTTCTCTCTTCGAAGATATATGTGCATAGGTTAGCGCCTATGGCCAGGGTTAATCGTTGGCGGCTAAATTGGGTTACCGGCTTTTTTTCGTTTCTTTTGAATAAAAGTCACTTCAAATGAAATTACTCCGGGAGTAGGCTGTCTCCTGGTCATCCTGTTGGTCTCAACACGTTGTTCGGATGACGATCAGCCGTCGGTCGATGTTTCCAGCGGCAAGCTGATCGAATCCATTAGTGCCGGCCCGCAAACCGCGGCAACACTTAAGCTGCTGGTGACCCTGTCCGGTTATAAGATCGACGCTTCCCTTCTGAAACACGACGTTGAAGTATTCAAGGTCAAGTACCGGACCAAGTTTCAAGGGGAAGACATCACGGCTTCCGGCCTGATCATTTTGCCGCAAACAGACGCGTCGGTCAGCATGCTGAGTTTTCAACATGGAACCATTACGTTGGCAAGCGACGCGCCCTCTGTGCAATCGACGGGTAGTTTCGATGTGCTGCTGTACAGCGCAATATCCTCGGCTGGTTTTGTGGCGGTCATCCCCGACATGATCGGCTTTGGCAGCAGTAGCAATACGTTTCATCCTTACTACGTGGAGGAACCCACGGCCCGCGCCGTTTCAGACATGATCGTTGCCGCCCGCGAATTGGCCGACCAAAAGAAACTTGCCTTTGACGGAAAACTGTTCCTGGCCGGATATTCCCAGGGAGGCTATGCAACCATGGCCGCACACAAGGCCATTGAATCCGAACCCATCGCGGGCATGACCCTCGTCGCCTCATTTCCGGCCGCGGGAGGATTCGATTTGAAGGCGGTTCAGGAATACCTGTTTGCGCAGACCGAATACGCCGACCCGTACTACCTGGCCTACCTGTTTAATAGTTATCAACTGTACTACAAAGAGAATAATCTGTTGAAGGATTTTTTTAACGAACCGTATGCTTCTGCCATCCCGGGTCTTTTCGATGGGCAACACGCGCCAAGTAGCATCGATGCACAGCTTACAACGTCGATAAAGGATCTTGTTTCTCCTGATCTACTCAGTGGGATAGACACACAACCGCGTTTTAATTATATCGTTACTTTGCTCAATGAAAATTCGCTGGACAATCAATGGTATCCCAAGACCCTGATGTATGTGTATCACGGTCTTGATGACACAACGGTGCCTTACAGCAATTCCGAATCCACTTATCAAAAGTTGATTGCCAATGGCGCTTCCACGGAACAACTTCATTTGATCTCGCTTCAGGGAGATCATGGTTCTGCCATAAAACCGTATGTCGAGGATCTTGTTCCAAGGCTCATGGCGTTGCAATGAAAAGGAGCTTATACTTGTAAAGCCACCGTACAGCAGCTTAAAAAAGCCCCCAATATTCAGTGATTTGAAGCTTTTAAGAAGAGTCTCTGGCTAAAAAAATGCTGATTTACAGCTTGATAGGCAAAAATAATTCGACTACATTAGAGTTATAGAGCCCATCTATCCTCAGCACCTAACAGGTGAGGGGATGATGGGCTTTGTCGTTTGTAAACTGCCGAATGTCAAGTTAAAGCAGGTACGAACTTGAACGCACTGACTAATTCACAACTTTAAAACCAAACCTTGCAAGCATGTTGGAAGCGCCTAGTCTCAATGCCGTAAGAAATGACATGAAGGAACATCCTAGTGCGATATGTTGCATTCTCGTTGCGCCGAATTTTAGTCGGCTGGGCTATGAGAACATCATTTTGCGCTTCGGCTATCTTGACTATAGGACGGGGGAGGATATCCATTTCTACTGTGCCGGCTACGGCGGATATTGGAACAAAGGCAGCGTCCCAGATATGACAGATATAGGAATAGGCAAATACGAAGGAGGCACTGTAATACCCTGGGCGTTTAGCCAAAGGCTATTCGGAGCGTTTGTGAATGAACTCGAAGAAGAGACACGGTGGAAGTATTCTGGTGGTTCAGAAATAATAATACTTGAACCAGGTGTAGGTTTTTCAAGGTGTATCGTTTTTAAGCTCGACAGTATGATAGCCGATGAAATAATAAAGGATCCTGGAGAGCTTTTTGAAGCATTAATTCAGCATGCGCGTACCCACAAAAAAATTGGGGGATTTAGCCTGAAAAACATAGGAACAATTTCGGGTGAAGAAATTGTCAACTCGGTAATATCTTTACTACCCAAGCCTTTTGAAAATCTCTTGAACATTTGGAAAAAAGGCAAGCACTATACCTTGGTTGACATCTCTTAATGGAACCTTCATTCCTTATGTTCAAATACCAGTATAAATGTGAAGACCGCGGATATTGTCGCAGGATTGCCGAAGGTTAAGTTTGAGTGAGACTTGTGACAAAGTAATATGATTACACCCTTTGCTAACCGAAATCTTTGACCATATGGCTTACACAGCAGAAATAAGCAGGACAAACCCGAGTTGCTTCATCTTTCTTATCGATCAGTCAGGTTCTATGTCGGATCAATTTTCAAGTATCAACAGAGCGAAGTCTGAAGCAGTCGCTGATGCTGTGAATAATTTGCTACAGCAATTGGTCATCAAATGCGCCAAGTCCGAAGGTGTGCGAGACTATTATTATGTAGGTGTTATTGGTTACGGTGATCGAGGAGCAACCCCTGCTTTTTCAGGAGCGCTTGGAAACAAAGAGCTTGTTCCGATATCTGAGATTGCCAACAACCCCGCTCGCATAGAGGAAAGAACTAAAAAAGTGCCTGATGGCGCAGGAGGCCTTGTGGATATGACAATAAAATTTCCTATTTGGTTCGATCCGAAGGCAAGTGGTGGAACTCCCATGAAGGAAGCTTTCAAAAAAGCACAATCAATGCTTGTATCGTGGCTCGAACAACATCAAAGCTGTTTTCCTCCTGTAGTTATTCACATAACCGATGGTGAAAGTACCGATGGTGATCCTTCATCCGAAATGGAGAGCATTAAAAACATGTCATCGATAGATGGGAATATTATCCTATTTAATGTGCACGCGTCAGCTAAAAGCTCCAGCCCCGTATCGTTTTGCGGGAGAAGTACACCACTTCCAGATCAATATGCGGAAATGCTCTTTAGAGGTGCTTCAGTGCTACCGGATTTTATGAAGAGCGTTGCGAGGCAAGATTATAGCCTAAATCTGCCGGAGGATGCCAGAGCATTTGTGTTAAATGGGGACGCAACCATTATTATTACGGCTATAGACATTGGTACGCGGCCAAGCAACCTTCTCAGATAATGCCAACATGCAAGGTAAGCTACGTTTGTTGCGAGAAACTTGGGAATAAGGAGATTGAGAATGAAGATGCATATCTTATTCCGACACCGAGCGAGATCGAAAGCGAGACATTAATAAGACTTGCTGTTTCTGATGGAGCAACAGAAAGTTCCTTTTCAAAAGAATGGGCTGATCTTCTTGTCTCTTATTTTAAAGATTTTTCGTTTGGCATTGAGAACCTGCCTGCAATTCTTAACAAGGCGCGTGATAGCTGGTTCGACAAAATTAAGAATATCGAATTGCCATGGTATGCGCAAGAAAAGATTCAATATGGCGCGTATGCTTCATTGCTTGGCGTAACCTTTGACTTAAGCGAGTTAACCTGGAAGGCGATTGCCATTGGTGACTCTAACTTGTTTGTGATAAGAGACGACAGTTTAGTTAAAGCCTTTCCAATTACTAAAGCTGAAGAATTCGGGAACACCCCATATCTACTTTCCAGCAAGCTGTCACAAAATCTCGAAGTAACGTCGCATATCTTGATGGCCAACGGAACCTTGGAGACAGATGATTTGATAATTATTGGTACCGATGCGATTTCGGCTTGGGTTTTATCCGAAGCTCATAAAGGCAGGCAGCCATGGCAGAATCTAAAAAATCTACTGGGGGATACAGGCTACTCCAAAAAGGATTTTATGAATTGGCTTAACAATAAACGATTTGAGAAAGAAATAAAGAATGATGACACGACTATAATTACAGTTGAGATAGTATAAAATGACTTTACCAAGAGGAAATGAATATAATCAAGCTGTTCAGGTGCCTCAAATCAGCTTTTCTGATTCTGAACTTAAAGCAAGCAAAGTCGAGCTTGATAAACTTGGCCTGCCGAAACCTTACTCCGGTGGTTTCACAACTACATACAGGCTACAAAGTGGCTCTCACGATTGGGCAGTGCGTTGCTTTACACGAGAAATTCAAGACTTACAGAAGCGTTACCAAGCGATTAACAACTTCCTCTCGAAAACCCAATCGAAATACTTTGTAGACGCGAAATACTTACCAAGTGGAATCCGAGTTGCTGGAATAGAGTATCCGGTAATAAAAATGAAATGGCTTAATGGAGAGCCATTGAATGTTTTCTTATCCAAGAACTATTCCACCAGAAGCATTGTAGAATCTTTACTTACTGATTTCTTAAGACTTGTAAAAGAACTGGAAAGTTTCAATATCGCACACGGTGACCTACAGCATGGCAACATCTTAGTCAAGAATAATCAGATGTTTCTCATTGACTATGATGGTATGTTCTTTCCTGAACTTGTTGGCCTTGCAACGAATGAAGTGGGACATATTAATTATCAACACCCCCAACGCACTGCTCGTCATTTCAGTAAGGATATTGATCGTTTTGCATCAATCATCATATACATTGGTCTAAAGGCTGTCTCAATTAATCCCTCGCTTTGGAAGAAATATGATAATGGGGAGAATCTTCTTTTTAAGCAAAGTGACTTTGCGGACTTGCAAAACTCCCCACTAATACGTGACCTATCGGTAATGTCCGATGTGCAGCCCTTGATAGAAAGATTCCTTGGTGCTTGTTATCTGGAATTTGAAAAAATCCCATCGCTCAGTTCATTTATTAGTGGAACTTTTGCCTATCCAACTGTTAAACTTGGGAATCTTCAGCGTATAGCAATTACAAGGAGTCAATATTTAGTTATTGATGGTATACAAAAGGGATCCATTCTAGAGCACGTTGGTGAGCGGGTGGAGATTGTTGGAAAGGTCACGGCTCTACGCCAAGGGCATACGAGATATGGAGCACCCTATGCAATGTTGAACATGGGTGGTTCTTATCCATCCCACACTTTTACAGTAGTACTGTGGTCTGAAACTATCCGGTCATTACAAGCAGTAGGAACAGATCCAAAGGATTACAAAGAGCAGTGGGTGAGTGTAATTGGGGTCATCAGCCAATATAAAGGACGACCACAGTTGTACATTGAGCAACTAACTCAAATGCGAATACTGAGTAGCGTTCAGGAAGCACAAATGCTTCTAATACAAAAGCCAACAATTCCGGTGTCTACATCCAGTCAGTCACAACCAACCAGCACGCCCAAAAGTTATCCACCTCCTCCACGAAGAACTGGGAATAAGGATATAGACACCTTAATTGATCTTTATGGAAACAGACCAGTAACCAAACCCACGTCCGGTCAAACACAAAGGTCAACAGGGTATTCATCACAGCAACCCCAAAAGAATCCAACGCCTTATACTTCAAACGCTCAGCCGACAAATAAATCTAATAATAAAGGTTGTATTGTTGCCATTGTATTGATAGTAATTGGGGGAGCAATAGGTGGTGCTATCTCAGAGAGTCCAGGTGGAGTAGCTATTGGTGCTATTATAGGATGGCTCGCCAGCGCAATCTTTAGAAAGTAAGGAACTTAAGTGACACCTTGTGGATAATTTTATTGTGGGGATGAAATTTATTTCTGCAATACCGTAAGCGCATGGTGATCACTCCCTCGCTGAATGAGGTGGTCAAGGGTTCGGAATCTCCTGAAGTTCATTTCTTTTGAACTAGGTACTCCAACATCTTTCCAATCATTTCGGCCTTAACTTTCTCGTCATTAGTGCTTTCAATAAGCTTAAAAGAGAGTAAGATGTTTTGCACGCCAATAAGGCTGTCATGATATTCTTTTAATTGTCGTACTGTCCCACGACCTGCGCAATACGTTGCTGGAATTGTATCACAACTACGTGTGCCACGAACACGAGAGCCTGCCCATGCACTTCGACGAAATGGTGACTCACTTCTATTGCCTTGATAATTTCTTTAAGGCGATTGTTGCGGCGCAGTTAAATACGCTCCATTCCAAGGTGGTGGGCGGGCTCTAAAGTTGGCGCAATGTTACCATGTTGTCCAGGTCATGTTCGGGTTTTCTTCGGATCGTGTTCGGGTGTTGCTCGACTTCGGCTCGACAGACGTTCGACATAGATCCGACATAGACTCGACAGCGGTACGACAGGCGGCTTGGCCAAGGTCGCGTGCAGACCTAAAAACGTTCATGCAAAAGCCCGTCAACACACCGGGATAGCCCATCAAAAACGTAACCGTGCCGACGAAATATCGTCGGCCCAACGATATTTCGTCGGATGATATCATTATGATGTGGCCACGGCGCTCAGAAACGCGGTTTTTGTTTGGCACTGATTTGGTCATGGGTGGGTCGTTAAAAAATAAATACATTACAAATGTCCAGATCAAAGAACAATCCCCTCACCAGCGGCATGACCGGAAAGTTGGGGGGAATCCTTGTTTTCCGCAATGTTGGCGGAGAGATTGTGGTTGCCGTGGCACCTCGCAAGCAAAAAAGGAAACCCAGCCCGCAGCAAAAAATTCAACGCGACAAATTCCGGATGGCAACGGCTTATGCCAACGGGCAACTGGGTGACCCGGCCGCGCTTGCTCTCTACACGGAGGTTGCCGAACGCAAACAGTACAAGTCGCCCCGCACGCTTGCCATTGCCGACTATTTCCATGCCCCCGTCATCACACTCGTGGATACGCTGGCCTACACGGGCTCGGCCGGAACAAAAATCATTGTTCACGCGAATGATGAGCTGGAAGTGAAAACCGTGTCGATCGAGGTGGTGAACGCGGCCGGCGTCTCTATCGAAAAAGGCATGGCGGTACAGCGCCAAAATTCAACGCTATGGGAGTATACTGCTACTGCCGAGAATGCGACACTAGCAGGTACCCGGCTGTTGGTGAAAGCTACCGACCGCCCCGCCAACGCCGCGTGGAAAGAAGTGGTGCTGTAGCGGTCCGGTGGGATCGGACCCTGGCTTGTCCATAGCAAAAGATACAACGTTGATCTACCCGCTCATTCAAAATACCGTGGCCCTCGCCCTCGGTGAAGAACACCAACGGCGAGGGCCGTTTCCTTAAAATAACTATCTTGCAAGCCCCCGTCCATTTTAAACCAGAGCACAGGGCGATTAGATTACTTCACCGTTATGATCACTCTCCGACGACGCCTTATTAAACTTTCCCCCAAGGACAAAGACCTGTTCCATCATCTCCTCCACGACACCTGCGAGCAGTCTTTAAAGTTTGAATGGTTTAACTTTCGCAAGCGGATCGCGATCGCCTCCACCGAAAAGCCCTGGGCCGGAGAAGTGAGTGCTGATAAAACACGATTCAAAATTGTCGGCATAAACGACGAAGACGATGGGAAAGCCCGCGCCATGGTGATGATCGAAGGTGAAATGATCGTTATCGATAATGAACCATGGCTCAAACTCGCTTATAAATTATTTTGGGCTGCCCCGATATCCATTGCCATTTGCGCGGCATTCCTGATCTTCAGCGCGACAACTTCGATGGATGCAACAATTGAGGTTTTCCTCCCCATCCTGGTAATTCTCCCTCTAATTTCTTTGTATTTGGACCTTCGCAAAGCGGACAAACGAATTCTAAAGTATATCCGCGGATCCGAGACCTGATGTGATGAAGGGCCGTTTGGCCCATACAGCGCCCATCATAACGCGCGTTCCAATATTTCCCAGCCCTGCGATTAGGCTCCCCATGAATGTATTTCCGATGTGTGATGTCCGAGACCGATCGTAATCGTTGCGGTTTCGGACGCGGGATCATTCTTTGATTTTTTGGCTGCACGAGTCAAAGTGTTCAACTAGTTGTTATACAACAATTTATGGCAATGGCACATCAGTTGATGCAACTCCGGATTAAGACACGCATCATGTTCACGAATTTTTTCAAAACGACTTTCAGAAACCTGCGGAATAATAAAGTTTATTCCTTCATCAATATTGCTGGCCTGACGCTGGGCATGGCTTGCGCGATGCTTATTTTACTGTATGTAAACGATGAGGTAAGCTATGATGCGTTTCAGAAAAACACATCGGTATTGTACCGCATAAACCGGCAAATCACAAGACCCAATGGCTCTATGGACAAGAGTGGTTATACAGGCTACCTGCAGGGTCCAAGGTTTGCGGCCAATATTCCCGAGGTAAAGGCATTTGTGCGTTACCAGCAGGGTGAAATGAATATTCAAAAAGGTGTCGACATTCGCGCACAAGAAGTTTTTTTGGCCGATACCAATTTCTTTTCTGTTTTCAGTTTCCCGCTGATAGCCGGTAATGGACATACGGCCTTGCAGCAGCCCAATTCCGTTGTGATCACGGAAGATATGGCGAAGAGAGAATTTGGCACAACCGATGCCATCGGCAAGTTGATCATGTTTAAAGATGGCGATAATTTCAGCCCTTACGAGGTCACGGCCGTTGCCAAAAATTGTCCGCAAAATTCATCCATACAATTCGACGTCATCATGCCGTTGAAAGTTTCAAAAGAGGATGCAGGGAATAATGAAAACTGGTTCAACTCATTCCTGAACACGTTTGTCGTGTTAACACCGCAGGCCGATGCAAAGCTTACGAGCGATAAGATGCAGCGCTTTTTTTTAACCGATGCCGCAGAAACAATAAAGGCGATACAGCAACACTATAATATCAAAGACATTGGCATGTCCTTTTATCTGCAGCCTTTCGGCGCTATTCATTTAAGTCAGGATGCAGCGGCGGAAACGCCCTTAGTCAATGCCAGCAATCCTGTTTATTCCTACATACTTTCGGGCATTGCCGTTTTCATTTTATTGATAGCCTGCATCAATTTTATTAACCTGACGGTGGCACGTTCTGTAAAGCGGGCAAAAGAAATAGGCATACGCAAAGTAGTCGGCAGCAGCAGGGGGCAATTGATGGTGCAGTTTCTCGGAGAATCTTTCGCGTTCTGCCTTGCTGCTTTTGCTTTATCCATCGTTGTTGTAGAGCTTGTGTTGCCGGTGTTCAATCAGGTATGTCATAAATCACTTTCGCTGGCTTACCTGCTGGATGTGAAACTTGTGTCCGGCTGTGTGCTGCTGCTCATGGCGACAAGCTTGTTGGCGGGTTTGCATTCGGCCATGGTGTTGTCCAGCTATCAGCCGGTGCAAACCTTGTATGCACGTTTCAATTTAACCGGAAAAGGTTACCTGCAAAAATGCCTTGTTGTTTTTCAGTTTGCGCTGGCTTCATTTTTAATCATTGCAACGTTCAGCATCTTTCTGCAGTTCGATTATCTCACTACCCAGCCCTTGGGTTATGATGATGAAAACATTGTAACCGTTGAAAAGGCTGGCTTAACCCAAAAGGAAGCGGCGCTCTTCAGACAGAGCTTGCTGCGCCATGCTGATATTATCGATGCGGCACCCAAAAATAGCGGCTATTCGGGCAATACGCTCAAGGTGAACGGCGATAGCCCGATCAATATAATTTCACAGGCGGTGGACACATCGTACCTGTCCATCCTAAAGATACCGATCGTGCAGGGAAGAAATTTTTCTTCACAGTTTCCGTCCGATTCAACAAAGAGCGTGTTGGTAAATGAAAGTTTTGTAGAGCAAGCCGGCTGGGAAAGTCCAATCGGCGAGCAGATTTCAAATTACGACAACAACGAAAAAGTTACGGTTATCGGTGTTGTAAAAAATTATCATTTCAAGCCCCTTACACATGCCGTTGAGCCGGAATTGTTTACGATGAGTCCGCAAAATAATTATGGGATGATGTATATAAAAATTCGCCCGGGCAGCGAGGCCCAGAGCCTCGCGTTTATACAACAAACATTCAGGCAATTGTTCCCGCTCGACGCTTATGCTTACAATTTTCTCGATCGCAAAAACGCAGCCGCCTATGAAACAGAGGCAAGGTGGAAGCAAATTATTTTATTGAGCGCCCTGCTCACCATTTTTATTTCCTGTGTCGGTTTGTTTGGGCTATCGGTTTTATCGGCCGAAAAAAGAACAAAAGAAATCGGCATACGCGAAGTGTTAGGCGCATCCGTGAGCAGTATTGTTTCTATTCTTTCAGCGGATTTTTTAAAGCTGATGATTATTTCGTTGGTCATCTCCGTACCGCTTGCCTGGTTGGCCACTGATAGCTGGCTGCAGCATTACCCTTATCGCATCACGCTTAGCGGGTGGCTTTTTGCCTCAGCAGCTTTTTTGGTGATGTTGATTGGGTTGTTTACGGTCAGCTTTCAATCCATCAAGGCAGCGGTGGCCAACCCGGTACAGAGTTTGAAAACGGAATAAGACAAATCACTTGTAGATCTCGTTCAAAATGCCTGCCAAGCGCACGCCGCCCATGAGCAGCCGTTCGCGGACGATGGGCATGTTCAGGTACGCATATTTATAGCCAAGCTTTCCATTGCCATACGCATAGACCTGTTTCCGGTACGAGATGCTTTCTTTGGCCCAATCCCGTACAGTGGATTTTTGCAACGCGGCAACGCGCACGGCATCCGGTTTGTCCAGGGATTCGCCCAGTTCGGTGTAGCTCAATTTTGTGCCGTCGATCATGTCGCTGTCCCAAACCCGGTGGAGGTTGCTGTCGTCGCGGAACCAGCTTACTTTCACCTGGTTGCCACCCTGGTCGTTGATGCCCACGTGCAGCGGTTGGTGGATGTCGCCGATGAGGTGGATGAGCATTTTCACGTGCTCTTGTTCATCTTTGGGGCTGAGCTTTTTTGTTTTCAATTCGGTGATGAGGCGCTCCAGGGTTTGGATGACGTCTCCATGCGGGTTTTTCTCGCTTTGCTCATAGGTCTGGCCGTTCAGCACGGTGACCCAGTGCCAGTCGTTGGCGTAGTCGTAGGTGGAGTCCGAGCGGATGTCGTCCATCCAGGTGCCGGCCATAGCAATGGACTGGCCGTTGAGGACGCGTTGCAGTTCTTTGTGTGCTTTTTTTGTGAGATACTTTTCGGCAACAAGGCCGGTGGCGCGATGGCCTGTAGCCCCCCAGGCCCAGGCGCTGAGACAGGCGACCAGGAATAGCGGCGTAAGGATGATTTTTTTCATATTCAGGTTAAAGGCCGGTAATTTCTCACATTTCCAACAAACGGAAATGAACTGGCCATGAATTTAAATTTATATCTTTAGTGAAAGGCTGATCTATGCCCCAAACGGTTAAACTCTGTGCATTCCTGGTGGCCAATCAATTTGATATCAAAGGGATAAAAACCTTTCTCGATATCAAGCCCCTGGCCGATAGCTCGTCAGAACTTTTTTATTTTTTCGACGGACAGAAGTTTCAATACTATTTCAACTTCGGCGTAGTGGTTTTCGCGGGCTATTCCGAAGACGAAATGAAGTGGGCCATCAAGACGGTGCAACCGTTCCAACGCAACCCGGTGGTGCCCCCGTTGCGCGACGACCACGTGATCAGCGCCAACCCGGGCAACGAGCTGCGGTTTGGCTTCGACGAACTGATCCTCGACAAGATCGACGACAAAGTGATCCGCATCACCATGTTCAACCTGGCCCAATCGGTGGCCCTGGACCGCTATCACGAGGTGACGGAAAATTTATTGACCGAGGTAAAAATCTTTACCAACCAGTTGGAGACCACGGGCAAGCTGAAAGTGGGTCGCAACAACATGATGCGCTTCATGGGCCGCGCCCTGAATACGCAAAACGACATCGCTGAAAATATTTACATCTTCGACGCCCCGGACTTGGTTTGGGATGATGCCTACCTGGACAAGCTGCACCAGGGCCTCATCAAACATTTCGATCTCCGGGTGCGTTTTAGTGAAATAGAGTATACGTTGCGTATCATTGAAGACAATCTTCGCGTTTTCAGGGAGATTCTTAACCAACGGGAGAGCAGTTTATTGGAATGGATCATTATCATTCTTATTCTCGTGGAGGTTTTCGATCTGCTGATCACAAAACTCCTTAAACTTACTTGACATGAAGCAGGCCCTCGTTCAAAAAAAGGGGGCAGACCTGATATGAAAAAAGAACTTGTTCTCGGTTTCGATATTCTGGCTCAACCCGACGATGTTACCTGTGGACCCACCTGTCTACATGCCCTCTACAACTACTATGGCGACGAGCTTCCGCTCAAGGAAGTGATCAAGGAGGTGAAGCAGCTCAAATTCGGGGGCACCCTGGCTGTGCTCCTGGGTCATCATGCGTTGAAACGCGGCTACAACACGCACATCTACACCTACAATCTCAATGTGTTTGACCCCACGTGGTTCAAGGCCTCGTCTAAAAAGATGGTCCAGCAGTTGAAAGCCCAGATGGAGTTCAAGGTGAAGCGCAGGAAATTGCAGGTGGCCTCCCGGGCGTACATCAATTTTCTGCAAGCCGGTGGTGAGCTGCGCAACACAGAACTGGATGAGAACCTCATCAAAGACTATCTGAATCGCTCCATCCCGCTGCTGGCCGGTCTCAGTGCGACCCACCTGTATGGCACCGCCCGCGAGATTCCACAGTTCGACATCTACGACAGCATCAAGGGCGAACCCTCGGGGCACTTTGTGGTGATCACGGGCTACGACGAAGCCAAGAACGTTGCCTACATTGCCGACCCCATGGAACCCAACCCGCTGGGAAAAGGACAAGTATACAGCGTAAGTTTTCCACGTCTCATAAACAGTATCATGCTCGGCATCGTTACCTATGATGCCAATTTGATGGTCATTGAACCGAAAGAAAAAAAGCCCCATGCCAAAACTCATCATCGTTGAAAATCCCAGCCACTGGCGGTTCAATCTCGAAGACGTTGAAGTCATCTCGCCTTCGCGGTATATCGAGGGTGAAGATTACCCGGCCCGTGGACTGAAGGTGATCAACCTTTGCAAAAGCTACCAATACCAAAGCCTCGGCTATTACGTGTCGCTGCTGGCCGAAGCCCGGAAACACAAGGTGCTGCCCGGCGTGTCGACCATCCAGGACTTG
>DATDAV010000061.1:0-5856 GCA_036525235.1 Chryseolinea sp.
TTCAACTCTTGCGAAACCACGGCCGTGAATCTCGTCAACCCGAGCAACCGATCTTGGGAACCGGGCGCCCTTGGGACTCGGCACGGGGTGATTCCCCAGCAATCGATGAACACCACCGGTGTCGAGCCTTAAAGGGATGCCAGACCATGAGATATCGAACAAACTCCGCCCAGGTCTGTCAGCTCTGCACGCTCACAATACCACTCCAGCTTTGTCAATATTTGCACCCTGACCCCTTTCCATTCGTGGGGCAGCCCTTCGGCGCGCAACAGATAGCGGCTATGCAAATCGGTCACCGTCAAAGGGTCGCAACGCTCGCCATCGGCCGTCGTAAACCACCCCTTGAAGTCCACTCCCAGCACGTGGTTGCAGCGCTCCGACGGCGTCAACGCTCCGCGCTCCACTTTGAACACTGCTCCACGGCGTTTGCGCGCTTCCACCATTCCATGCCGCTTGAGTACTTCCCCAACCGTGCTCACCGCCGGCGGCCTTTCCAGCCCGTGTTTGATCATCAATACCCGCTGTATTTTCTTCGCTCCCCAACTCAGATGCAGCCGCTTTTCGCTTACAATCAGCCGCTCGACATCCTGTGCCGTTCTCCGGGCCACGCTCCGCGGCGCACGGCTGCGTTCCTCCAAGCCTTCAAGACCGCTTTCCTCATACCGCCCAAGCCACTTATGACCCGTCTTGCGCGATATCCCAAACTGCTCACACAGCTCGCTCACCGTAAAATGACCGCTCTGCGCCAAACTCACAAATCGTTGTTTTTGTTCCATCGGTGACACGTTTTTCCAGGGCATTCGCCCATTCTATCGTGTAACCGATGTGTCCGGTCAGTTTGTAACCCTTGTTCCCGGTTCATACCCCGATGACCCCCGTTTTGCCTACCATTACTTTTCTTCCTCTGCCGTTGCCGTTGCGTAGTAAACCGGATAACTCCGATTGTTTTGAGGATTTAACTCATCAACTCTGCTGAGAATGACAGGGTTCGGAAGACTAGTCTCGCCCGCATCTGTCCGGGACCGGAGCTTTCTGAAGTCGAGCGATTCCACATATTTTTTTAGTTGGTCCTCTTTCAGGTTTGTGGAACGGATTTCGACAAGATACCGCCCCTTAATCAGGACGTTTAGGATGATTGTCGCTGCCCCTATTTGAAGGCTTCGCGCGGGAAAATTGTTGATCTTGAAGTAGGAGGCAGAAGCTGGAGGGGGGCCGGACTGCGGCCGGGTAACCATGGAAGTGTAGTCGGATTTGTACCCGGTGTCCGTGAGATAAATTGTTATCGTAGCTGGTTCAGGGAGCGGACCTGTTGCTCCAGGAGTCGGCGGCGGAACGTTCTGCTTGAATTCACGCTGCGCCAGGGATGTAATCCAGTTAGCCGTAAAATTACTCACCGCGAGGGATGCACCTACACTCCATCCTGCAGGCGCTTGGGGAAGATATGTTATGAGCTCCGCAGGATTGACGGGCAGAACTGGAGCACCTAGCCGCCCTGTTCCCATCTGAGCATGAATATCAATCGTAGAGAACAGAATAAGAAGGAGGTATCGTTTCATCAGATCTATTCGCTAATATACCGAAACATGACGGGTTTGTAGGTCATGTGCGCCCGTATTGGATTCAGGGCGTCTTTCAGTTTAGTTGCGGGCAATGGATACCACAAAGAGTACCATCCGGGCGTCGGAGGATAGTTAGCGCGCAGGGCCACAGGATTGTCGGGACCATCAAATCGAGCCCATCTCGCAGCCGTGCCGGGCAGTCGACCCACGGGATCAGCAGCGCCCGAGATAGCTATCGCCGCCCAAGGTTGAGGATTCGGAATAGGATTGGCTAGGCCGTTGTCGTTAGAGTTTTCATCATAGGTACCGCTAGAACCGACATGGCCGTTGCCCGGTACACCGTCGACTCCTGGCCAGACGCTTCTCTCAATGGTCGATTCGAAACGCTTTTCGCCGTTCACGGTGACAGTATCTCCGGCTTCATAAATGCCATAATCGGTATTGCCTGCCTTCTTGGTCAGCCTGATGGCCTGCGCTGTGCCCCAAACACGAAAAGTGTTGGACTGAGTCGTGATCAAGTTGGCCAGGTTGCGAATGAGTGCCATTTTCTGCCAATCGGTGCCGGTTGTACCCCCCGGAGTATTGACTCCGTCCGCTACACCCTCTACTTCGCAGAGTTCCCCGATATAGTCGTACTTGCCTGGGGCACCGAAATCCTGGCCTTTGGCTGAAAGCTTGTTATTCACGATATTCTCAACCAGCGCGTCCAGCTTGTCATCTGGCACAGCGTGCTTAAATAGCGCCTTCAACGGAAGAGTGCGATCTAACCCGAGACTGGGATAGATCTTGGCGTTGATATTGATTTTTCCCATCGTGCTATGCAGGTAGCTGTACGGCGCGACCGAGGGTTGGCTCAGGTCCGGAAATATGGGCGCAACCAGGTCGAGGAGCAGCCAATCGGGAAGCTCACTGCTGCTGCCGCTGGGGCCAAATTTCAGGGTGGCGTTGACGATTCCCCTTTGCATTCCGGTGGGAATACACGAAAGAAAGCCGATGCTGGGTCGTGGGGAGTTTTTATAAAAACCTTTGCTCATGCCAGTAGCCTGAAAATCGAAGTAGGCGTAACTGTCCGCGTCGAATGTTTCTGTATTCGGTCCGCCCATTGAATCGGCAATGAGGGTCTTGGCCGTTGGCGTCGGGTGCGCCGTCCACAACGCTTTGCCACTGTGATCGTGGGTGTTTCCCACCAACCGAGGATCCGCGATTTCCAAGCTTCGGGTGAAGGTGCCTCCCGTACTGGGAACAGCAGACAGATCTATCGAAAAATCCCAGGAAATCGAGCTCTCCTGCCCGGTGGGCGGCTCTAATGCTTTTTTGTTGGTGTCGACATTGTCCCAGACAGGGATGAGTTGATAGGTTCTCTCGGGCCGTCCGTCCCCCCTGAATACCGCAATTCTTGCTTTCGCCTGAATGTTTACAATGGACGTTTGGCTGAATTTTTGAGCGCTATCAGGAGGCGGCGAGATGGTCGAATTGACGGGAACGCTCAGTTCATTCTGAATGTTTACACCTTGCGCGATATAAAAAGCCTGACCTTGCGGTCCCTTATTTATCTTGGGTGTGCCGTCGGGATTTGTCGTCTGTGTGTCTTTTCCCGGTGATGTGCTTATGACCGATACATAAGAATCCACCGGCAAGTGAACATCCGGCGGTATAGATGCTCCGGAGTCCTTAGGAAGGGGGAACTTGCCTGCCAGAACTTTGACGAACGGAGAGTTTGCGCCATTGTAATTTTGACCCTTGCACGTGGCCGCAGGATAACCTTCGGAGCCAGGCCCGGAACTCGGACTCCCCGTGCCTCCTTGCGTGAAGGTTGGTATGTTAGCGCCAGTAGGATCCGTCGCATTTGAAACGGTATAGAAAAAGTGGGTCAGCGCGAAATTCGGGATGGAGTCGTTCACTCTGAATGAACCGACGGGTCCGCGTTTACTCGTGTAGAGTTCCAGTTGCATAGAAACCTTCAAACAAAACCCTTTCGATGGATCATCTTTATCGACGGGCACGGCATCCACGACCAGGACCGCCTCGTTTACGAGGGGTCTGGGACTGTAAGGCAAAATGGCTTTGCCACTCAATTTTCCGACACGCAGGACGAGATTGGGATCGGGTTTGGATTCGTAAGTGGCGCTCATATCGCGATTGGTCAGTTGGTCCCGGTACGGATTGCGATTACCAGCGTCATCCGCTAGTGGAACGGCCGTATTTCTACCCGATAACATGTTAATCGCGGCCCAATAGGAATTCGGAAGGCTGAAGGCGAATTCAATCCCGGGGGCGTAATTCCCCATGGCTACAATATTCCACGCGACCTGATCGGCTTCGCGGCGTCCTGGGTCGTCAGAGGGGGATAAGGTGGTATCATCCCCTCCCCATTTTTTTACAAAACTTCTCGCTGGCATTCCAGGCCAATCGTTTCGCGCCAGCATCTGGGACAGATAATCCCCTACCATTTGCACTGAGGTTAAATCGGTGTAAAAAGAACCGCTTGCGGGCACCGTGTTTTCAAAACCATGAAAATACATGGGACCGAGTGGATCGATGTCGGGGGTTTGGTAAAAAGCCAGCTCAGTCCCTGAAGCGTTGTGGGATGATATATTTCCCCCGTTTTCATAGCCGCGGTTATTAGTGTCGACATACCCTGGGGCAGATGTTGCCTTTGAATTAATCCGCTCTTCCATGAAAAGGCGGGGTTTTCCATAGGCGTTGAATTCAGGAGCCCGACTGCAGACCGTCAGGTTAAATTTGTTGGCATCGTAAAAAGCGTCGACCTCAGTGGTTGATCCGATTACAAAAGATTTGATTTGTTCGGGGGTCTTCAAAAGCCGCCAATTCTGAACGGCGTCCGAGGACGGCGTCGCATTAACAGTTTTGTTGAAAACCCAATCTGCTAGGGCATTCTTATCCATCGAGGCTCCGATCGGGGACGAACTCGAGAGGCTGGCGGGTAGGATGTCAAGATTCACCGCGCTGGGGTGCCAAAGCGGATAATATCTTCGGCAGTCGAGGGAAGACGAGGGTTGAGTCCCCACGACGTTAGCATTTTGATTGCTAGCTGGATAGTCTGCACCGCCGGGATCATAAGCGGAATAAATATCGAATTGCCCATTGGATCCGACTATGGTTGTTTTGGTCCCAATCAGGCTATTGAAACCGACATCGTCCTTGAACGTATTGTTTCCTAGCCACTTGTTCCCGTTGTCAGTCGTTTGGTCGAGCGGGTTGCTTCGATTCATGTTCAACGTGGCCGGTTTGCCCTGCGCTGTGTTAACGTTAATTCGTGCATTTTCGTCATCCATCCAGAAGGCGTAGCGCCCCACGGCGGGGTTGGTGGCGCTTGCCGGCTGAGTGGGGTCTTGTATCACATAGACCCAACTCGCGTTAACCGGCTCTCCGGTCGGTATAATCGGATAATCTGCCGATCCGGATGGGCTTGCGTTCAGATTTACGAAGTCGGTGGTGGGAGCGACAGCTGGATCTCCCATATTGGTGCTAAGTGGGATTTCTACCGGTGCTGTCCCGTTGAACTTCGTCAACAGGCCCGGATTGACGATCCAATTCGTCGGCGGCCTATAGCCCGAATCAGTTGGCACAAACGGTGCGCCCGGCGGAAGAGGTTGGGGGATGTTGTTGTCGAGGAGAGTGATCGCGTGCTCGATCGCATTCTGCGCAATGATTTCCGCTCGCCCGTTGTTGGCCATCGCGCCGGACGCCTGGCGTTCGAGGCGCATACTCACCGTAAATCCAACGACCAGAATCGTCGCGATCACGACGCAAATCAGGCCAATCACCAGAGCCATGCCATTGCGTTGACGGAATGTGGATTTCATAGTGTTAGTTGGCTCGATTCGTCAGGCGGACCGTGGTGGAAAAGACCTGCGCCGTCGTGATGTTGCTTGCCGAAAGCGTGTTCATAAACTGGGTGACCGCGGCGGGAACCTCTCCGGGACCGCTGACCGCGGGCATTGTTGCCGGGATTGACGTCGCCTGACGCAGCAACGTCTGGGAGTCCACAGTCACAATGGTGATCTCCACTGAATCCGGCAGGCGGTTCGCGGGCACAGTCGAATTCATGTCCGTATACTGAAAACTGTTCGGCGTACCCGATATCGCGGGATTGAAACCGGCCGCAGAGTTGTACTTCAAGGGACTTGCCCCACTATAACTGCCCGCATCCTTCAGCCAGGGGATGGGATCTCGATTCGCGTCCAGGCAGCGAATCCACAAGGCAATAACACCGTCAGAAAGCACCGTCGTGACTCCTCGAAATTGCGCTCCGGTGAGGTGAGCTAACCAGGGA
>DATDAV010000062.1:0-1537 GCA_036525235.1 Chryseolinea sp.
TGCGAAAAGAAGTGTGCAAATTGCGCGATCGATTTTCCCGATGTCAACAACGGTTGGGTACATGCCTCGGGGAGCATGGCGGACGTTGTCAAAACGCTGGATCGCATGTATCCGTCCGCGAAAGAACCTCAAGCTTGGTTCGGCCATCCGCTGAGAAAGGCGAATGCCGCCGCTTCATCCACAAAGCCGAAACTGCAACCTGACCACAACGTTCCTGTGTAATCCATTGTCCGCTCTCCTATTCTATTTATTCCATTTCTCCCAGACCCTTCAAAAACTCCCTCAATTTGATCAACTTGATGTCCCGCTCCCGCATAATCTCCTCGGTAGAGCGGCCCCCGTATTCATAGAAGCCGCCTCCGGTTTTGACCCCCAGCTTTCCCTGAAATACCAGGCGGTCGATGCTCGGCGAGCGATCCATTCCCTGCGGTGGTTCGTACTGATGGTTGCGTAGAACCTTTTGGCTGAAATCCAGTCCGGCAAAATCAAACCGCTTTACCAGCCCCACAATCGGCATCCTCAAGCCAAAACTGGTTTTGGTGGCTTTGTCGATGTCTTCCGGAGTGGCATAACCGTTATCAAGAAGAAAAAGAACTTCGCGGCTCAGGGCGCTCTGCAGACGATTGGCAATAAACCCGGGAAGAAATTTTGAAATGACAATCGGCATTTTCCCCACCTTGATCAATAGACCTTTGATTGCCTGGATGGTTTCCGATGAGGTCTGGGATCCGTGCACGATTTCCACCAGGGGAACGATGTGGGGCGGGGCAAACCAATGGGTAATCAGGACCTTGTCTGGACGGCGGGTTTCTACAAATTTAAAGATGTCCAAGTAAGAGGTATTGCTGGCCAAAATCGCCGGGTCGGGACAGACACGGTCGAGGGTTTTAAAGATTTCCTTTTTGGCATTCTGATCCTCGATGATCGCTTCAATCACGAAATCCGCATCCCGACCCGCTTCTTCGATGTGCGGGGTAGTGAGAATGCGTCTCAGGGTAGCGGCGGCATCCTTCTGCTCCAAAAATCCCAGTTCGACAAGAGTTTGCAAATTGGCTGCAATCAGGCCCCTTGCTTTGGATAGGATTTCTTCCTGCACATCGTTTAGCCGCACCTTGTATCCGCTTTGGGCAAAGACCTGCGCCAAGGAATGACCCATGGTTCCCGCGCCCACGATGGTTACATTTTGAATTTCTTTCATGTTTGGCTCCTTTTTCCAGGCGCAGATTTCCGCAGCCAAAAATCTGCGGGAATCCGCATTTTTGTTTTACGGGAAGGCCCCGTTGATTACTAGGGGAGAATTCAAGATGCGTGTCACAGGCACGATTCGCCTAGAACTACATGCATTGGACTTAGGGATCATTCCCCAAGGTGCGCGTTTCGTCGCGTTCAAGGAAGCCGATGTCGTGGTGTAGTGCAATTTCGGCTCGCGCCATTTACTCTTTGCGAAAGCTTCTGAACACGGGGGCTGCGCGCCGCATCGGACAAAGCCTACCCTCGGACAATAAGGGCGTGCTTTCGGTGCAGAGCGCGGCGACCG
>DATDAV010000063.1:0-40842 GCA_036525235.1 Chryseolinea sp.
TGGTGACATGAGTTTATCGGCGCAAGCCAAAGTGCTGCGTGCCTTGCAGGAAAATAAGATCACCCGTGTTGGTGGCGACAAAGAGATCAGCGTGAACGTGCGCGTTATTGCTGCCACGAACAAAGACCTGCGCAAAGAAATTGACGCCAACCAATTTCGCGAAGACCTCTACCATCGCCTGAGCGTGATCGTGATCAAAGTACCCGCGCTGAACGACCGGAAAGATGACATTGGCCTGCTCGCCGATAAATTTCTCGCCGACATTGCCGAAGAATACGGCGCGCGCGCCAAGACGATCGCGCCGGCTGCCTTGGATAAGCTGAAGGAACACAACTGGACGGGAAATATTCGCGAGCTGCGCAATGTGATCGAGCGGTTGGTGATTATGAGTGGGGAGGAGATCACGGCGGAAGATGTGGCGAAATATCTTTGAGTGTGATTCATAATAAATTGATATAAACCTAAACGATAAATCATCCATGAAAAAAGTTGTGCTTACCGTGTCATTTTTGATGACGTTAGTGATTTGTAATGCCCAGACCTCCGAGACGAAATATTACAAATCCACCTCCCGGGGAGAAGAAGAGGTGTCACAGGACAAGGCCAAATATTCCCGAACCATTACACAAAACCAGGATGGATCTGTTACGACGACAAGAACAAATCTGAAGAAAAATATTGTAGAACACAGTGAGACCTTAAAAGGCGAAGAACCCTTTGGGATTTGGATTTATCTTCGCGGAAACGGCCCTGCCGAAATGGACTACAATTTTGATTTGGTGTATTCACAAGAGGAATGCCCAAAGGAAAATGTGGTTCCGAACATTGACGATTACTTTGTTGATCATCCAGAACAAAGCTATGTTGCGCCAAAGCTTCCCGCCGACGAGGAGTCATTAGCCCGGTTTGTAGGGCGGAATCTGGTGTATCCAGCGAAGGCACGCCGGGGTGGTATACAAGGCGTGGTTTGGGTGACGTTCACGATCACCAAGCAAGGCAACACAGAGAATGTTTACGTGAACAAAGGCGTGCACCTTGTTTTGGATAAAGAAGCAGCACGCGTGGTTCGGAAGCTGAAGTTCTCTAGACCGCCTATGGTGAACGGACAGCCCGCAGACGTCTGTATTACGCTGCCAATCAAATTTAAACTCGCATAATATTCATTGCTTACCGATGTCATTTGGTCGCTTATCGCTACGCTATAATCGACTGGCGAAACACACGACCTTTATCAAGTACATGATCTATCTTGTCTGTCGTTAATTCAGCCAAACCACGTGTCTCCCCTTCGTTAGCATGGCACATGACCGGATTCCACCGTTCCCTATTAGCAAATAGGTGGTATCCGATTTGACATCACCGTTAAAAATCAGTCTATAAATCTCTCTTTCGGTCATTAATTCACCAAAGTCCAATTTAGTATCCCAAGGTCTCACCTCCTCCGCACACAAACTTTCTCCAGCCTCTATCCTTCTCTTGCATTCAAATGTCAAATGCAACAGAAACTCGCATCTCGCAACCGAGCTTCGAAGACGTGTGTCCACAAAGGGCCGATGACAAATCGCATTTAATTCCGTCGACTTTCGAACATAGTTGACGTAATTATTCAAGTGCTCAATTTTGCTTTTCTTCAGCTGACAGGAACCTATCGTCATGACTAAAATGAACACTAGCGCTAGATTACTTCCAAGCCTCATGATCGTTGAGCTAACGCTAGTGATAAAATCTTACTGCCCGATAAAAACGGGCTTCCTCTTTTCGATAAATGCCTTCACGCCTTCCTTATGATCGACACTGCCCCCGGCAATCTCCTGGCAATACGCTTCATACGTCAGCATGTCCTCCAGCGACGACGTGGCCGATTTGTTCAACATCTTCTTGATAAGACCGATGGCCTTGGTTGGAGCATTGGCATAATATTGCGCATAGCCTTTCACGGCATCAGCCAGTTCAGCAGCAGGAACCGCTTTATTGATCAGTCCCATAGCCAAGGCTTCCTTGGCTGAAACACGCGATCCCATACTACACAATTCAAACGCCTTCGCCATGCCCACAAGTCTGGGCAAAAAGAACGACGATCCCGAATCTGGCACAAGTCCAATTTGTACGAACACTTCAATGAGCACGGCCTCCTCAGACGCCACGATCACATCGCACGCCAACGCCAACGAGCAACCTGCTCCTGCAGCCACGCCATTCAACTGACAAATGATCGGCTTGGGCAATTGCCG
This sequence comes from Chryseolinea sp., assembly GCA_036525235.1. Classification (GTDB taxonomy): domain Bacteria; phylum Bacteroidota; class Bacteroidia; order Cytophagales; family Cyclobacteriaceae; genus Chryseolinea. The sequence continues at coordinate 2,232 of DATDAV010000063.1, forward strand.
CATGGCGCGGATGATCGGGTTGTAGCGTTTCTCCAACGACTCTTTAAAGGACCGATCCGGTTGCGCCGCCGAGGCCTTCAAATCCTGGCCGGAACAAAACGCTTTGCCCTCTCCTGCCAACACGACCACTCTCACGTTTTGATCTTTTCCAACCGCTTTAAAAGCATCCTGTAGCTCGAACGTGATCTCGTCGTTCAAGGCATTGTAGACTTCGGGGCGGTTCAGTGTAATGGTGGCGATGCCGCCTTCCAGCGTGTAGCGGATAAATTTATAGTCCATAAAAAGAAATTTATCAAAACAAGAGCACGATGCATCCGAAGCCGGTCGCGAGACCGAGAATGCTTCCGAGCATCACTTCACGCGGCGTGTGTGCGTTCAACTGCAACCGCGAGGTCATCACCGCACCGGCGATGACGATGCTGGCCAGCATGGGATAGAACAAGGTGCCGTCTTCGACTACTTTATTTAACGGCAACAAGATGCCCACGATTCCCCAGGTCCCGATGCTGTGCACGCTCACTTTGTAGAACAGGGTGGCCACGGTGCCCACCACCACAAGCACGTCGATGATGATCAAGAATTTTAACAGATTGTCATGAATACCGATGCGCGTGCGCGAATAAAACAGGTAGGTAATAGCGCAGTACAATATGGCCATGAACACGAACGGAATGATGCGGTCCTTCCGGTCTTCCATGGCGACGGATTTGACATAGCCGAGCATCTTGAACAAGCCGATGTTGAGCGCGGGCAGCAAAAAGGTGACGCAGAAAATGAGTAGTACAAATTTGAAATGGCCATCCTCTTTCAAAGGCGAAAAGGCCTGGGGCAGTGTGAAGGCAAACAGACCGAACAGGTAGGTCGCCAGCAACAACGGATGGAAGAGAAACGAGACAATACGCGCTACGCCATTCACCACTTACATCTCCTTTCTTAACCGGGCCACGGGTATGTTCAGTTGCTCGCGGTACTTGGCCACGGTGCGGCGGGCAATGTTGTAGCCTTTCTCGTTGAGGATGGTCTCCAGCTTGTCGTCGGAAAACGGCTTGTCTTTGTCTTCGCTTTCGATGATGTCTTTGATGATCTGTTTCACTTCACGACTGCTCACTTCCTCGCCCGAGTCGGTGGTGATGCCTTCGGAGAAGAAGTATTTCAGCGGGAAGATGCCAAACTCGGTTTGGATGGCTTTGCTGCTGGCCACGCGCGACACGGTTGAAATGTCCATGTTGATCATGCCGGCAATGTCTTTCAGAATCATGGGCTTCAGCTTCGTTTCGTCGCCTTCCAGGAAGAAGTCGTATTGAAAGTCGATGATGGCCTTCATGGTGCGCAGCAAGGTTTGCTGGCGTTGCTTGATGGCGTCGATAAACCACTTGGCGGCGTCGAGCTTTTGTTTCACGAACGTGACGGCTTCCTTGAGCTTCTTGTCTTTCTTGTTGCTCTTGTCGTAGGCCTTGAACATGTCGGTGTACGACCGGCTGATGCGCAGCTCGGGGGCGTTGCGGCTGTTCAGCGTCAGTTCGAGTTTGCCGTTGTTGTTGGTGAGGATATAGTCGGGGATGATGTATTGGTTCTTCACCACAGAGTTGGTGCTCTCCCCGCCCGGTTTGGGATTCAGTTTTACGATCAGCTCCATGGCGTCGCGCACGAAGTCTTCGTCTTCGGTGTCGAGCTTTTTCTGGATCTTCTGATAATGCTTTTTGGTGAACTCTTCGTAGCACTCGGCGATGATCTTCTTGGCCACGGCCACGTCGATATCGTGTCCGTTGTCCATGCGGTCCAGTTGTAGCAGCAGGCATTCCTGCAGGTTGCGTGCACCGATGCCGGGGGGATCGAAGGTCTGGATCTTTTTCAGCACCACCTCCACCTCTTCGGCCGTGGTCTCGATGCCTTGCGAGAAGGCCATGTCGTTCACGATGGCGTCGAGGTCGCGGCGGATGTAGCCGTCGCTTTCGATGCTGCCGATGAGTTGTTTGCCGATGTTGTATTGGCGCTCATCCAAACCCAGGAAATCGAGCTGGCTCATGAGCTGCTCGTGGAGGGAGGATGCCATGGGGATGGGCATTTCGCGATTGTCTTCATCCTCGTCGCCATCGCCTTGCATTTTGTAGCCGCTGTAGTCGTCGTCGCCAAGATAATCCTTGATGTCGACGTCGTCGCTGGTGGAAGCCGGTTCGGGGACATCTTCCGTTTCCGTTTCGTTGCTGGGTTCTTCGACCTTCTCTTGTTCCTCGCCTTCTTCCAGCGCAGGGTTGATCTCAAGCTCCTCCTCGATCCTTCCTTCAAGCTCAGCGGTAGGCACCTGCAGCAGTTTGATAAACTGGATCTGCTGCGGCGACAGTTTTTGTTGTAATGACTGGTTTAACCCAAGCTTTTGCATGAATAGAAATTCCTTTTGTCGTTAGTGTTTAAGAACAGGTACAAAGTTAGAAAAATACTCCACAGTCAGGCGAATGTCGTGCCAGAGTTTCCGACGAACGGAAGTCTATGAAAATCAATCGTTTTTTCGTTTTTTTGCAACCCTTTACATAACGTCTTACCATACTTTTCCCCATGAAGCGCATCAAGATCAAGGAATTACTGGCCACGGCCCCCACCGGCCAACCGGTGGCGGTACACGGATGGGTCCGCAGTTTTCGCAACAGTCAGTTCATCAGCATAAACGATGGATCGACCCTCCAAAACCTGCAAGCCGTGGTAGAGCTTAATGCGCTGGGCGAAGACACCCTGAAACGCATCACCACCGGCGCCTGCATTTCCGTTTCCGGCGACCTGGTAGCCTCCCTGGGCAAAGGCCAGGCCGTGGAAGTGAAGGTGAAAAACCTCGAAATTCTCGGCGACTGCGACCCCGAAGCCTATCCCCTGCAGTTAAAGAACCGCCCAAGCCTGGAATATTTGCGCGAGATCGCCCATTTGCGGTCGCGCACCAACACGTTCAGCGCCGTCATGCGCGTGCGCCATGCCATGGCTTTTGCCGTTCATAAATTTTTTAACGACCGCGGTTTCTACTATATCCACACCCCGGTCATCACCGGTTCGGATGCCGAAGGCGCTGGGGCCATGTTCCGCGTCACCACCCTGGATCCCGCCAAACCTCCGTTGGACGACAAAGGCCAGATAAACTATAAAGAAGATTTCTTTGGACGCGAAACCAACCTCACGGTTTCCGGCCAGCTGGAAGGCGAGACCTATGCGCTGGCCTTGGGTGAGATCTACACGTTCGGCCCCACGTTCCGCGCCGAAAACTCCAACACCACGCGCCACCTGGCCGAGTTCTGGATGATCGAACCCGAAATGGCGTTCTACGACATCCAGGACAACATGCAACTGGCCCAGGACTTTCTCCAATTCCTGACGCGCTATGCGCTGGAACATTGCGCCGAAGACATGGAGTTCCTCAACAAACGCGCCCTGGAAGAAGACCAGGCCAAACCACAGGAGCAACGCAGCGAGCTGACACTGATCGACCGCCTGAAATTTGTAGCCGAAAACGACTTCCAACGGTTGTCCTACACCGAGGCCATCGACATCCTGCGCAACAGCAACCCCAACAAGAAAAAGAAATTTCAATTCCTCATCGACGAGTGGGGCACCGACCTCCAGTCGGAGCACGAGCGCTACCTGGTGGAGAAACATTTCAAAAAGCCCGTCATCCTTTACAACTACCCGGCTAACATCAAATCGTTCTACATGCGCCAGAACGAAGACGGCAAGACAGTGGCCGCCATGGACGTGTTGTTCCCGGGCATCGGCGAGATCATCGGGGGTTCACAACGCGAAGAGCGCTACGACCGCCTGATAAAACGCGTGAACGAATTGGGGCTTCCCGAAAAAGACCTGTGGTGGTACCTGGAGCTTCGTAAATATGGATCGGCACCCCACAGCGGGTTTGGGTTGGGCTTCGAGCGCCTCATCCTGTTTGTGACGGGCATGACCAACATCCGCGACGTGATCCCCTTCCCGCGCTACCCCGGTAACGCTGAATTTTAATGTCTTTAGAACGCTACACCTTTGGAACACAAGAAACCTACTTTCGCCAGTGACAACTACTCCGGCGTGCACCCGGAAATCATGAACGCCCTGCAACGTGCCAACCAAGGGCACGTGGGGTCGTATGGCGCCGACCCCTTCACCGAAGAGGCCACTAAAAAATTCAAGTCATTTCTGGGTGACGATATCGAGGTATTCTTTGCTTATAATGGCACCGGCGCCAACGTACTGGGACTCAGCGCTATGACGCGCTCCTTCGATTCGATTATCTGCTCCGACCTGGCCCACATCAACGTGGACGAGTCCACGGCACCGGAACGGTTCACGGGTTGCAAGCTGGTGACCATTCCCACAAAAGATGGCAAAATCTATCCCGACCAGATCGAAGAAAAGATCCAGCGCATCGACGACCAACACCATCCGCAAGCCCGCGTTATTTCCATTTCGCAGACCACGGAATATGCCACAGTCTATTCCATCGACGAACTGAAAGCGATATCAGCAGTAGCCAAAAAACACAAGCTGCTTTTCCATATGGACGGCTCGCGCATCTCCAACGCCGCCGTGAGCCTGCAGGCCGACTTCCGGGCGTTTACCCGCGACGCCGGTGTGGACGTGCTTTCTTTTGGAGGAACGAAGAACGGGATGATGTTTGGGGAGGCCGTCGTTTTCTTCCATACGGAACTGGCGAAAAATTTCAAATACGTCCGCAAGCAAGGCATGCAGTTGCATTCGAAGATGCGTTTCATCAGCGCCCAATTCGATGCCTTGTTGACCAACGATCTGTGGCGCAAAAATGCCAGCCATTCCAACGGCATGGCCAAATTGCTCGAAGCTGAAATACGCCAATCGCCAAAGGCCAAGATCACCCAAAAGGTAGACGCCAATGGCATGTTTGTTATCCTCCCTCCCGAAATCATTCCCGCGCTTCAAGAGGAACATTTCTTCTATGTATGGAATGACAAAACATCGGAAGTGCGCTTAATGTGCTCGTTCGATACAACGGAAGAGGATATTAAGAGCTTCGGAAAGAAGTTGCGGGAGTTGTTGAAGTAACTCGGCTGGAGGTCTTTGGACTTATGGATTTAGATTCGCCTTACCAATTTTTAGACCTGGATTGGTTCTTTATTGATGTGGATGGGCACCTCGCTCATGTCTGCTCAGGTGGCGGAAAATTACCTATTTCGATTGCCGAGAACTACCCACACGATTTTTTGCTCACCATTTTTAGAAATTTACCTTCTCTTGGCAAAGCTGACATTAACCCCATGCTACAGAAGTACGTTGCGTTTAAGAACAATAAAGAGCGTGAGCAATATTTGAACAGCTTTTCGCCAATGACACAGCGTGGATTGTATTCGTTCGATAAAAGCGACCTGACTCGTTCGCTAGACGGCAAATATCATCTTGTTTCCTCACCAAAGATCACACTACACATAAGCATGTTACCGCCAGAAGTGGTTTTGCAACTATCGAAAACCAAGATTAACAGACGAATTAAAGAAGTGGACTCTTTCGATGTGTTCGAAGTCTCTTAGACAACGTCCATACTAGCATGCGAATCTCGTGTTCGTCGATCAAGACCCTTCAGCGCCGGGGCTTTAGCCCTGACCACGCCGATTGAATGCTTGATCAGGCTGCGAACGTATGGAAGATAACACCACACGAGGGGTCAGGGCTAAAGCCCGTGACGAGTTTGTTCGATAGTCCCCGGCCTAAAGGCCGGGGTTATTCTTCTGCTTGTGGCAACCGATGGTTAACTCGAAAGCAAACCATGAAACAACACTATGGGCCGGCAATTCAATTAAAAGATTCCCGAAACTCCAGCGGCGTTAGATTGGTCTTACTTCTGAAAAGTTTACTGAATGATTGCGGATGCTCGAATCCAAGTTCATAAGCAATTTCGCTGATGGATAATGGCGTAGCGGAGAGTTTTTCTTTCGCTTTTTCAATGAGCTTTTCGTGGATGTGCTGCTGCGCACTTTGTCCGGTGAGGGACCGCAGCATGTCGCTAAGATACCGCGGCGACAAGTTTAGTTGCGAGGCCAGGTAATCTACCGTGAGCAGTCCGTTTTTTAAGGGTTCCGCTTTATCAAAATAATCTTCCAGCAGCAGTTCCATTCTCGAAAGCAATTCATGGTTCACCGCTTTGCGTGTAATGAACTGGCGCTTGTAGAAACGGTTGCTGTAGTTGAGCAGCACTTCAATATAAGACACCAACACGTCCTGGCTGAAGTCGTCAATAGCGTGGTGAAGCTCTTCGTTAATGTTTTCGAGTACACCCAAGATGCTGCTCTTCTCCTTGTCGGACAGGTGCAAGGCTTCGTTGGCGTCGTAGGAAAAGAAGCCATAGGATTTGATTTTTTTGCCCAACGGATAATTGCGAATAAAATCCGGGTGGACAACGAGCGAATAGCCTTCGTATTCCGTGTCTGCTTCGTCGACGGTGATCACTTGATGAGGGGCGGTGAAGATCATGCCGCCCTCATCAAAATCATAGTACCCTTGTCCGTAACGCATCTTTTTGTTGAGCGTTTTTTTGTAGGAGATCTTGTAGAAGTCAAACAGGAATGTATTCGGCAACAAGTCCGGATCAATCACCATCAGGGTGTTGTGCAGCGTGCTCACCAGGGGATGGAGCGGTTTGGGCATGCCCAGTATGCGGTGCAGTTCGGATATGGAACTGATGCGCACAGGGCTGTGATCTTCCTTTTTCACGTTACGAATTTACCGTTTTTCCCAAAAACAATTCTGCCATCTCCAGACGGAATTTTTCCGAGCCGACCTCCAGGCGTCTTTCATAGAGGCCTTTGGAATCGCTGCCGGCTGTGTAGAGCAATTGATCTTTGCCGTCGGTAACCGCCTCATATACCACGGCCGCTACCTCTTCCGCGGTGGAGCCGCTGGTGGCGGGGTTCATCATACCGTTCACCACCTCCATGTACTTATCCATCATCGCCTGATAAGGTGCTGCGGAGGTGGCAACCATGTTGCTACCGAACGCCGTCCGAATAAATCCGGGAGCAATTGTTTTTACCGTCACGCCGAAAGGTGCAAGTTCATAGGTCAACCCTTCACTGAACGCCTGAAGTCCAAATTTTACGGTGTGGTATAACGTGTCGAAGGGGAACGTGATCAGCCCGGCGATGGAGGTGATGTTGACAAACATGCCGCTTTGCTTTTCCCTGAAATGAGGAACGAACGCTTGCGTGACCCGGATCGCGCCCAACAAGTTGGTGTCGATCTGTTGGGTGATCAGGTCATCTTCTAAGCCTTCCAGCGGCCCTACATGACCAAAGGCGGCGTTGTTCAATACAACATCCACGTTTCCTAAGGCTATCGCCTGCGACGCTGCATGGGCAATTTGATCTTTTTTGGTGATGTCCAAAGGCAACAGCGTAACGTTGGGAAGCTTGTTCAACTCTGTTTCTTTTTCTGGTGTGCGCATGGTGGCGATTACGTTCCAGCCCTTGCTTTGAAATAATTTGGCGGCTGCCTTACCCAACCCGGATGACGCGCCTGTGATGAAAATTGTCTTTTGCATTTTTCTTTGTGTTTAGAATTGATGATACAAAAGTGCGCTAGACGGCAAGGCTTGACGTTGCCAAACTGAGTTAGTACTTAGCCAAAATGACGAATTTGATTTTTCTTTCAGCCAAACCCAGAATGAAACAATATGGGATTGCTTCCAAGGGTGGAGTTTCAAAACAGGAATTTACGGGAAATCGAAAAGGCGATAGGCGCGCCGTTAAGCGCTTCCGGGTGCCGGGATATTAGCGCTTCAAGAATTTATAGGTGCCTTGCAATTTGGCGTGATCATCTTTTAAAGCTAAAAGATAATAGCCGGTATCAAGGTCTTTCACTTTGATGCGGATCTCGTGTTCGTCGATCAATTCGGACTCGAACGGCATTTGGTTGCCAATAATATTGTGGAGGCTGACCTTTACTTGGTTAAAATTGACACTCTCCAACCGCACGTGGATGTAGTCCATGGCCGGATTGGGAAAAATCTGGATGTTTTTGGCAATTTCCTGACGTTCCTGGACGGGACCGCCATCGAAACTGGCTTGGGCATGTCCAAAAAAGGAGCCCACCAGCAGGGAGAGTACGATGAAGGCGGTAAAAACGCGCATTTTCTTTATTTATTTCTTGTGTATACGACAATTTTCGGACCAAAGTTACCCGCGCAACGGGACGATCTTCGGTTTATTATGCTTTAGATGCAGAAGGGTGGGGAAAAGTTTAAAGTCTCCTGTAAAAAAGTTTTGCAAACGATTTTCTAAAACCGCAAAGACGCTGAGGCGCTAGGAAAGGCGCAAAGGGCTTTTGTCGAAACTCTTCTTTACGACAAACACAGCGTTCTCTACGACTTCGCGGTTTATCCCCCCAATCGCGCGAACGCCCCACTGAGAAATTCGACTATGTCGCTGGCAATGAGGCTGTCCATGCCCTTCTCCCACGCGCCCAGGTCGCCTGCAAAACCATGCAGGTAGACGCCGAGCAACGCTCCCTCTAATGTATCATACCGCTGCGCCAAAAGCCCAGTTAATATACCAGTGAGCACATCTCCGCTACCACCGGTCGCCATTCCGGGATTACCCGTGGGATTAAAGAACGTTCTGCCATCCGGGGCGGCAATGGAAGTGAAGGCGCCCTTGAGCACCACGACCGACTTGAGCTGGGCGGCCAATCCCTTTTGTTTCTCTAACCGTTCAAAATCATTTTGCCACGGGCCCACCAGGCGTTCGAACTCTTTGGGATGTGGGGTGAGTATGCTGCCCGCGGGAACGAGGTGGAGCAGTTCGCGATTTTCGCCGAGTATGTTCAGCGCATCGGCGTCGATGACCATAGGGTGTGGAAAATTTTCCAACAGCTTGTGGAAAGCTTTCACCGTTTCGGACGCCTTGCCCAACCCGGGGCCTATGCCGATGGTGGTGTAACGTTCGGGCTGCACTTCGCCGGCGAATACCGACGCATGCGCGTCGATGCTGAGCATGGCTTCGGGAACGGCCGTTTGAACAATGGAGATACCCGCCTGGGGGGCGTGCACCGTGAGCAACCCCACCCCCGAACGAAGCGTGGCGCGCGCCGACAAAACCGCGGCACCCATTTTTCCCAGCGAGCCGGCCACCAGCAGGGCATGGCCAAAGCTGCCCTTGTGATCGAACTTCGATCGCCGCCTCAACAGGCTGCGGGCGTCGTTGCGGTCCATAAAGAAATGGAGCGTCTGTGCCTGACGGATGAACGCCCTATTCAAACTAATGTCTACTACTGTCCACTCGCCAACATACTGGAAAGACGACGGGAAGAAAAATGCCAGCTTGGGCAGTTGAAATGAAATGGTATAGCGCGCCTCCACGGCAGGGCCGGTGGTTGGCTCGTCGGCCATGAAACCCGAAGGAAGGTCGACCGCCACGCGCGTGCCCCGGGCGGCGTTCATGCAGGCGATGACCTTGGCGTAGATGCCCTCGACGGGACGCGACAGGCCGGTACCAAAAATGGCATCGATCAGGAAGTCTTCGTCCGAGAAGATGGAACATTCCGGCGCCGCGGTGATCTCCTCGATCTGCACGCCACCCAAGTGCTTGAGCCGGTCGAAGTTGATCTTGTAGTCGATGGATTCGAAGGCACCGCCCTTTACCACCCAGACGCGCACGGGGTAACCCCACTCCTTCAACAACCGCGCGATGCCCAGGCCGTCGCCGCCGTTGTTGCCCGTTCCGCAGACGATGCCCACGGTGAAGCTGTTGTTGAAGCGTTCGGTGAACCAAGCCACAAAGGCGCGGCAGGCGCGTTCCATCAAATCGATGGAAACGATGGGTTCGTGTGTAATGGTATAGGCATCCAGGGCCTTGATTTGGGAGGCTGTTAGGATCGGTTGCATGGAGAGCTTTTTTTTATCGGTCCACTTCGCCCATCACCACATCGATGGAGCCGATGATGGCGATGAGGTCGGCTATTAAAATTCCTTTGGAAATCTCGGGGAGGATGCTCAGGTTCACAAAGCTGCACGAACGGCACTTGCAGCGGAAAGCAATATCGTTCCGGCCATCGGCGCGAAAGAAAAATCCCAATTCGCCTTTGGGAATCTCGGCGCGCACGTAGAGGTCTTGCGCCTTGGGGCGGATCTTTTTGGGCACCAACGCTTGTGGATCGAAGTCGCGGGTGCGCTTGTGTTCGCCGGTGAGCTTGGCCACGCATTGTTCCAGGATCTTCAACGACTCGTGAATTTCCTGCACGCGCACGCTGGTGCGATCCCAGCAATCACCCACCGCGCCCATCTTGCCTTCGCCGATCGGCACGTCAAAATCCAACTCCGGATAAACCGAGTAGCCATCAACCCGACGGAGGTCGAAACGAAGACCCGAGGCACGAAGCATCGGACCGGTAACACCACCGTTGATGGCGAGATCCAACGGAAGCACGCCCACGTTGGCCGTACGTTGAACGAAGATCTTGTTTTGCAAAAGCACCGTGTCCAATTCGACAAGCTTGGGACGGATGTAAGTGATGAATTGCTGGCAGCGTTCTTCGAAGCCGATGGGCAAGTCGTAGAACAATCCCCCAATCCAAATATAGTTGTAGAGTAAACGGGCACCCGAGGCCCACTCGAGCATGCGCAAAATATGTTCGCGGTCGCGCATGAGCCAGAAGAAGGGTGTGAACGCACCGATGTCCATGCCATAGGTGCCGATGGCGATGAAGTGTGACGCGATGCGGTTGAGTTCGGCCACCATCACGCGCACATACTCCACGCGTTTGGGAATTTGGTGTTCGATGCCCAACATGCGCTCCACACCCATGGCATAGGCATGCTCGCTGTTCATGGAGGCCACATAGTCGAGGCGGTCCACGAAGGGAATCACTTGGTTGTAGGGCAGGTTCTCGGCGTGCTTCTCAAAGCAACGGTGCAGATACCCGATGTGGGGAACGACGTCTTTCACGATCTCGCCTTCCATCAACACTTCCAAACGAAGTACGCCGTGGGTCGACGGATGTTGTGGCCCGAGGTTCACGATCATTTCCTCCGAATGCAATTGCTCTGCGTCGAACTTGTAGGGAACCGAGCGCGTGAGGTTGCCGGGGTGCGATTTATATTGGATGTGGTCGGTGGGCATGGCGGCTAGTAGGCTACTTTGATGTCGCGGTAATAGCCCTGGTGCGTATAGTCTTTGCGCAGCGGGTGGCCTTCCCAGTCTTCGGGCATCAATATTCTTCTCAGGTCGGGATGGCCTGTGAAATGGATGCCGTACATGTCGAATATTTCGCGCTCCTGCCAGGAAGCTGTTTTCCAAAGGCTGCTCAGGGAAGCCACTTCCGGTTTTTCGCGCGACACCTTCACTTTCAACATGAGATGTGTGTGAAACGGTATCGAATACAGATTATACGCAACCTCCATCGTATTTGCCGCCGGCCCGTTGTCGATGCCCGTCACGCAGGAGAGCATGTCGAAGTAGGTTTCGGGTGACGCGAACAGTTGCTGCGCTACCGGCATCAGGTCCTCTGCCGCCACGACGATGGCCTTGGGCGATGCGTTGTCGTCCACCACCGGCGGCGTGTGTGTGCAGGCGTTTTGCACGAGGGCTAGTATCGACTCAAAGGCTGGCATGTGTTTCTTCTTTCTTCAATAGTTTTTCGATGGCCGTGGGCGCCATCATGCTTTCGTTCCGGATCTTTTCCTGGAGCTTGAGAAACCCGCCGATGAGGGCTTCGGGACGTGGCGGGCAACCGGGAACATAAACGTCCACCGGGATGATGCGGTCCACGCCTTTCACCACGTGGTAGCCATGCTGCCAGTACGGGCCGCCGCAGTTGGCGCACGAGCCCATGGAGATGACGTAACGCGGTTCGGCCATTTGTTCGTAAAGACGCTTGATGCGGTCGGCCATTTTAAAGGTGACGGTGCCGGCGATGATCATGACGTCGGCCTGGCGTGGGCTGGAACGGGGAGCCATGCCAAAGCGGTCCATGTCATAGACGGTGGTGCCGGTGCTCATGAACTCGATGGCACAACAGGCCAGCCCGAACGTCATCGGAAACATGGACGACAGCCGCGCCCAGTTGAGGAGGTCGTCGAGGCGGGTCACGATGACGCCGCCGTGTTCAAAGCGTTGATCCAGTAGTCCACCCATAGCGTTTGTTATCCGTTGCCTTGTTCAGGCTTCTGATGTGTTTTATATTTTTCGTTGATGTTGTCGTATAAACTTTTTGGCACTTGCGATTTGAAAGTCGTTGGTTCAGGATGGGGCTTGATCCAATCCAGGTGGCCGTTCACCCAGGCATAGGCCAGTCCCAGGGCGAGCACGCCGATGAAGACTAACATCTCTGTCATGGAAAACCATCCCCAGGCGCCGTTTGTTGCTGCCTGCAGCCTTTTGTTGGCGAAAATGGTGGACCAGGGGAAGAGAAAAACGATCTCCACTTCGAACAGCAGAAAAATGAGCGCCACAACATAGAAACGCAGGTTGAACTGAGACCAGGCAGAGCTCACCGGCTCCTCCCCGCTTTCGTAGGTGGAAAGTTTTTCGGGGTTGGGACGGTCGGGGCGTATGGCCTTGGAAATCAGCAGGGTCACAATGATGAAAAGGACACCTGCCAGGATGTAGAGGAGGATTTCTGCGAAGGCTGATAGATAGGGTTGCTGGTCCATGAGATCAAAGATAATACTTCACGTTGCACCGTTGGACAGATGGGGAAAAAACATTGGTCCTGAACGTTCCGTGAGATAGGAAGACTTTACGAGCAATTTCTTTGCGCATTTCATAGCTCCGCTCCGGGGCCGCGGGGGCCCCGCATGTTTACATCCGGGCTTAACCCTATCCGCGCATGCCATTGCCAGGCCAAAGATAGGCTTAGGCCCGGATGTAAACATGCTGAGGGAGGTGCGGGTGTGAGGGCTGGGTGTGGGTCAGATTGTAAGGGCTAATGCATATATTGGGGAATTAAAATTCCATGTCGTGAAGACGAAAATAAGCGTACTTGGTCCTGGTTTTATTACCCGCTTATCAATCTATTTCCGGGAAGACGAGCCGATAACCGACGTCTTGATTTCTGACTTGGCAACACATTCTTTAAAATCTTTTGTAAAAACACTACCGGATACCGTACCCGTATCTACGCTAACCGACACCTATCATTTTAAGCAGACCGAACACGATACTAATTTTAAGAGTCCCAAGATTGAGCGTCGGGTGCGGCTATATTTTCGCCTGAATGATCTGGAGGTCGAAGAATTTTTGCGTTCCAAAAAAGGCATCGAATTCACATTCATCGGCACCAGCGCGAACATCCTGGCCAAACAACAACAAATAGCAGACTTCATTTATTTATTAACGAAGGACAAAAAGATAATCATCGCCGATCTCATCGCGGACGCATTTTATAGTCCAGGCACTTGGAAAGTTGGTCGCGTTGCAGCCTTCCCGGATAACACCATAAATTGCAGTAGTCTTGTGACAATACGCACCACACGTGAGGACGGATTTTGTCGGGCTGTAACACGGGGAATGAGCAGTTTTGGGTTGCCTGAAATTTCGGTTAAGAACTTTCCATGCTCGAATCGAGACAACTTCGAAGGACTGGTTAGTGCGGTGGCGCAAACCCTGATCGAGAATCCATTCATTGACCAGAATTCAAGATTGCTTATCGAGTTAAAGAAAATAAAAAATAAAAATATGCGGCACCAGTATCTCCAGGGCAATGCCGATAATGCCCTGTTGACAACCTCTGTAAAACTGAAAGCAGTCCAGCCACAAGAGGGTGATAACCACTGGCATCAACTTTTCATTGCGTTTGAAAATCCGGATTACGCTTCGCCCCAGGAAGAGGCCCATCAACTCGTTGCTGATCTGTTTGGCTTCGAAGAGACGCATATGAAAACCGAACATGATGAAGAACTGCTGAAGGCCAGCGAAAATGCAAAAAAGAGATTACCCGAACTAAGGACGCTATTCAACAAAGGTTTGGAACCTGGATATTCGATCACGGTAAAGGCACCGTTTAAAACACCTGATGAGGATAACGAATGGATGTGGGTGGAGGTGACCCAGTGGACGGATGAACGGATAGAAGGCGTTTTGCTGAATGATCCCTTCGGGATTCCGGATTTAAAAGTCGGCGCGATCGTTGTCATCAGTCAGCTTGAAGTCTTTGATTATATGCTGAATAAACCCAACGGGACCACAGAAGGCAACGAGACGGAAAAGATATTGAAAAGCAGACAGTGATCGAAAAGCCGATTCACCTGGCGGCTGGCCTCTAACTTCAAAGAATACAGGCATCGCGTTGTGACATTTTTTTCACGATGTCCATTGCGCCGTTCAGCACGGTATTATTACCGTAAAAAATGTACCCACGCCAAGCTTGCTTTCTACGGTGATGGTCCCTCCCAGCAGTGCAGTCAATTCTTTCACGATGGAAAGCCCGAGCCCGGTAGAGTTTTCTTTACTGGTGGGCTTATTGCCAAGCCGCTGAAATTTTCCAAAAAGTTTTGGCAGCTCCTCGTCGGCTATTCCCGGGCCTTCATCTTTCACTTCAAATTGAACGGCATCATTCAAAAGCGTGGTCACCAGTTGCACAGTTCGATGCGCTTGTGAGAATTTGATGGCGTTGGACAACAGGTTCTCCAATATCCGCGACAACGCACTGGGATCGGTGTGCGGGTTGAAACGAACTTTGTTGATCAACAGCGTGATCCCTTTCCTCTCTGCTTCGGGCAAGAAGTCAGTTTCAATTTTATCTAAAAATATTTTCAGATCGACAGATTCTTTTTGGATTCGCGCCAAACCCTGATCGATGCGATTCACCTCCAGCACATCGATGATCAACCGCTGCATTTTTTTACACGATTCCTCCATATGGTCCAGGTATTTCATGTCGAGATCGCTTCGTTCACGTTCGTCCCGTTTCATCAATCCGACCAATCCCAGGATGCCGTTGATCGGCGACTTTAAGTCATGCGTGGCGATACCGAGGAAGTGGTCCTTGGCTTGGTTGGCTTCCAACAGTTGGCGCGTTCTTTCGCGCACTTTTTCTTCCAACTGGTTATTGGATTCGATCAACCGGTTCAACAATGCGTTGTTGTTCTTTTCTTTCTTCGCGATGGTGACAAAGGCGAGAAAACAGGTTATTCCAATAAGACCAAAAGCGGAGAAGCGCAGCGGGTCGAGCTTCCTGTTTTTTGCCAGCAAGGTGCTGTGCGTCAAAATGCGTTTCTCTTCATTGCCCACAATGCCTTTCACGAAACTCCGGAGCGAGTCCATCTCCAGTTTGACCGTGCGGGCGTTCAGGTGGCGCATGGCGCTGTCTTTGCCCAGGAGCTTTAGCACCTCGAATGTGCCGGCGATATTTTCCTGCTCGTTTCGACTCAGGGTAAGAATTTTTCTTTCCGGGTAAATCGCCGTGGGCTCATCGATCAAGTCGGACAACGTGAGGATCTCTTGTTTCAATTTGCGGTCGGCTTGCGTGTAGAACTCCAGAAAATTCTGATCACCGGTCAGGATGTAGCCGCGCTGCCCGGTTTCCATGTCGGTGAGATACGTCAACACCTGCGATGACGACTGATTGATCCGGTAAGAATGAATGATCTGGTCCGTAGCCAATTCCTTCTCGCGAATGTTGTCGTAGGTGATGAGCGCGTTCACCACGATCAAAACCATGGAGGCGATCAGCAATCCATAAATAACATTGACCTTGATAGACTTGCCTTTGGCATAGAAGGAATGGACGAGTCCCTGGAAACGACGCTGGGCCGTCAACGATTGTTTTAGAATTTCCGAGTACTGCTGTGGTACGTCTTTCGATTCGGTGTTCATGGATGGGGGATGAAAATGGAAGCGCAGACTTTCCGGTCATTGCTGCGCAACTGCAATTGACCTCCCAACTTGAGCGCAATCTTTTTGGCGGCATAGATATCGGTGAAGTCGGGATTATTGAGAATTTCGGAATACCCGAAATTGATCACATCCATTTTGCTGCGCTGCTCACGGGTGAGTTCGATGCCTTCCACGGAAAGCCTGAAATCATAACCGTCGTCTTCCATGGCCACCGCAAAATCCATCGGCAGCCGGTGCGCTCCATTTCTCACAAAGAACAGCTGAACATTCTTCAACAACGCCAAGATCAATTCGCCATGATGAAGCGTGTGCGCCGGCAGCGGGTGTTGCGTCTTGATGCGCACCACCGGCTGGTCTGCGTCTTCACCCGACCGGAATGCCTTCGTGAGAGACTCCAGCGTGACTTGCCCCTCGGTGAAAGCCTCGGCTTTGTCCGACTCCGTGAAATAGATCAGCTTGTGCAGCCGGTCGTCGAGCTTGTTGGCATAGAAGCTCATTTTGTCGAGGATGAACGCCTGGTCGCGACTGTCGGTGAGCTTCAAAATATTGATCAGGCCCTTCAGCGTGGCCAGCGGTCCGCGGAGACTGTGCGAGGTGGCGTAGATAAAATCATCCAGATCGTCGTCGAAACTCGGGCGCGAGGGAGGAGCAGAAGCTTCATCGGCCGGGTGGAATTTTAGAATGAGCAACTCTTCGGGTTCATCGGCGAGATTCAAGAAGAATCCTGACACCACATAGGGAAGCGTATCACCGTGCACACTTTCCAACCTCACGGGCTGGTCAACAAAGTGGCCCGGCTCGAGCATGATCGCCAGCCGGATCGGGTTGAACGATGATCCCAGGAGCGCGGAAAGCGGCGCATTGTTAAAGCGGCTTTCATCACACCCCACCACACGGCAAATATCGCTTCCTATGGCCACAATCGTGTCGGGCTGGCTAACGATGACCGCATCGGTAAGCACTTGCCCGATGATGTCTGCTGTTCTGGATCTTGTGTCTGTCATTTCTATTTCCTTCTCTGTGTTTTACTCCTTGCCCGAAACCATCGCCGCCCAAACAAATCCGGCGCGATGCTCAGGCATTATTTCTTAACCACCGGCTTCACAACCGGTTGACATCACGAATGACCATCCATCGCATAGGGAATGGCGATCGTGATCGTAGTACCGGGCGATTCATCGCGCTCTGCACGCGTGACCAACTGTATGGAAATCCCTTCGTCCATCGACATCAGCCGCAAGCGCTCCGCCGTAATGATCGCACCCGATGAACCCGGCGCCGTTGTCTTGTCCTCAGCATGCATTTCGCGGCCCGCCCCGTTGTCTTCGATGATGATGCTGACGTGGTCGCGCTCATTTGCCACGCGCAACGACAACTCCCGCGGACGGTCCGATGCAAATCCGTTAAATCCGTGGTGGATTGCATTCTCTACAAACGGCTGGATGATCATCGGTGGTATGGTCGCGTTCAAATCAATTCCAGGTGTGAGCTTGATCTCGAACATAAATTCATAGTCCACCCGCATTTGTTCCAGCCGCACATAGTGGCGTACAAACTCCAACTCGTCGGCCAACCGTGTTTTGGTTGCCATCGCGCTGCTCAGCACACTGCGGACCAGCTTCGAAAACGATGACAGATAATTTATCGCCCGCTCACCCTCATTCTTGATCACATAGTGCTGAATGGCATTGATGGTAGTCAATATAAAGTTCGCGTTGATGGCCGACCGCAGCGACGTGAGCGCCAGCAACCGTATTTCTTTCTGCGCCTCTTCCAATTCCCTTTCTTTTTCGATCAGTTGTTTCTCCAGGCGTTTCGTCTGTGTGGTGTCGCTGCTGTAGACCGCTACTCCTCCCGGCATCGGGTAGATCAGCGTTTGCCACCAAGTGCCGGAAGCCGACTCATACGTTTCCAGCAGTGTCATTTCCTGGTCGCGAAGCACGCGCAGGCAGGCCTGGTGAAACGCGATGTCCGACGCTGCGGGACTGTCTTCCCACAAGTTGTCGCCCGACACAAGTTGAAAGCCGTAATGCGGATCGTTCACGTTCACATACGAGAGCTCTCCATGGGTGTCCAACGCAAAGAAGTTCATGGGTGTGTATGGATAAAATTCTTGGGAATTATGAAATAGGAATGCCCTTCCAGCCCCTGTGAATCCATCCCCTCTGGGCATTCCTACATTTACAACGTAAAACTTAGAAATAAATTAATGCCACGCTCTCATAGTTGACCAAGGCAACCGATTCGCAGCAACGCACCTGATTTCATACGTTAAGCACTGTATGGAGTTGACCAACAGCGTTCGCATCCAAAAACCTCTCTTTAGAATACAAACTCAGCTCTGCGTCACCAATTGCCGGATTTTTTTTCGTTATTTTTATAATCTATGGATATTTCCTTCGTGTTTTCAAATGATGTGAAGTATAGGATAGCCAGGCATGCCGCCTTCTGGGGAGTGATGTTCATCTACCAATGGCTCGTCGATTTCGTCGTGCCTTCCGTCTTCGAAGGCGCCTCCCTCCACATCGCCTACCAATCGCTGAGCCTTCCCATCGTTTATCTTCCGGGTCAACTCCTGCTGGTGTATGGCCTGCTCTATGGCATCATCCCACAGTATTTTCTGAAGGCCCACTATGTCCAGGGCGTGCTCTTACTGGTGGCCCTCTGTGTTCTGGCCGGTCTGGCCAATGGAATCTCTTATCGCCTATTTGCCGAAAACTCCTGGTTCTCCCTTTCGGTTTCGGACAAGCATTCGCTGGGCATGCATCGTAGCCTGGGTGTGGCCGGGTTTGCAGCCTGTATCAAATTCATGAAGTACTGGTATGAAAAAAAATACCTGAACTCCGTGCTGGAAGGCGAAAAACTTAGAGCCGAGTTGCTCTCGCTGCGTGCCCAACTCCATCCGCACTTCCTGTTCAACACGATCAACAACATCTACTCCGTCACCGAAAACACCTCACCCGTGGCCTCCGAAATGTTGCTTCGGCTGTCGTCGTTGTTGCGCTATATTCTGTATGAGTGCAACAAACCGGAAATCCTGCTTTCACAAGAATTTAAAATGCTGCGCGACTACGTGGCGCTGGAAAACATACGGTATAAGAAAAACCTCGACGTTCAAATAGACTTGCCTCAAGACACCGGCAACTACCTCATCGCACCCCTCCTACTGCTCCCCCTGGTCGAAAACTGTTTCAAACACGGCATCAGCAAAATGATCGACCAGTCATGGATCAACATTCAGGTGGACCTGCAAGGCGACGTGCTCCAAATCAAGATCATGAACGGCCAGCCCGACAACACCGCCAAATCAAAAGAACAGGAGGGCATCGGGCTGCACAACGTGAAGAAAAGACTGGCCCTGCTCTATGCGGGCAAGCACGAACTGAAAGTGATGTCCGAACCCGACGTGTTTGTCGTAGCCCTGAAACTCGAGTTGAACAGAATGTCTTCCCCAAAAGCCTATGAAATCGCACACTAAAGTCAGGAAGTGCATCATCGTGGACGACGAGCCGCTGGCGTGCGAGGTGCTGGCGCGTTATGTGGAACGCATTCCCTCCCTTCAACTTGCCGCGCAATGCAGCAACGCCATCGAAGCGATGGAGGCGATAAAGGAACATGATCCGGAGATCATCTTTCTCGACATTCAAATGCCGGAGATCCGGGGGACGGATCTGATCAGGATATTGAAGAACCCGCCTTTCATCATCGTTACCACCGCCTTTCAAGAATACGCACTCGAAGGCTATGAGCTCGACGTGGTGGATTATCTGCTCAAGCCTATTAAGTTCGAACGGTTCCTGAAGGCGATCACAAAACTTTCGCGCCTGCAGGGTGATCATTCTTTTGCACCGGCCCCTGAAAAAAATGAAGCCGAAAATGAAAAAGAGCCTTACCTCTATTTTCGCACCGATCGAAAAAGTGTGAAAGTTATGATCAAAGATATTTTGTATGTGGAAGGGATGGGCAATTATGTGAAAGTGTTTACGGAGATGGGGGTTATCATCACTAAAAATTCCATGACCACGATGGAGATGATGTTGCCGGAGAAATATTTTTTAAGGACACACCGGTCGTTTATTGTGCAGAAAACGAGGGTGACTTCTTTTGGTGGGGAGACGATAGAGATTGAGAAGCATCATATTCCTATTGGGAAGCTTTATAAGAATAGTGTGATCAAGGTGTTGAGAGAGGCGTAGTGACCCTCCCTTAACCCGTCCTCTCATCCTTCCCGACATAACCATTCCAACGCAATCTAAGATCACCGAACAAGAAATTTACACGGCGCGATTGGGCACCCGGAAAAGCTGTAGAAGAAATGACGACGACGGGTGCCTTTCCGACAGAAAAAAGCGAGATGTGACGATCGACAAAGTAAGAAAATAACAACGGTGTGGGTGGGCGAAAAGGAAAGAAACTATCATCCTAGATGCTTTGTTATGCGTATACTTTTATATACATTTAAATATCGCTCATCACGATATGAAAAATTTTGCCAACATAGTTCCCATTGTTACGGATATGATCTCGGGGGCATTTGGTGGCGCTGTTATTGGCGATTGGATTGGAGGATACCCTATTCCCCTATTGGCCGCCAGTTTAGGCGCCCTCTACATGCTGTTCTACGGCATACACGTTATGCGACAACGAAAGATTCATGAAAAATCGACCAAAGGTTTACCAGATTGACTTTTGACCAAATTCTGGGCGACGCACTCTATATAGGAATTGTTGTTGCCATTATTCCCTGTGCCGTCTATCTATGGAATCACCGGACCAAGGCTGTGTTTTTAAATGTTGCTGCTATCATTCTTATTTCGCAAGCGATTGTCGGCGGACCTTTTCTTTGTCTGAAAGCATTGTTCCTGCCCAACTGTGACTTTAGTTAAACCGAAAAATTATATGTGCTTGTTGGTGGGATTGCTGTCGTTTGGAACTCCATCATTTCGCTGTCCAAAATTGTTCCCAAACCAAAATCTTCGGGTTAACTTTGTTTTCGGCCTCGACACCCTGTCGGCGCTTAGCCGGCTTTCAAAATTGTTTCTGCCATCGAGACCAAAGAACATTGAATGAAAACAAGATTTAGATTTGCCACTTTCGTCTTCACCCTACTGATGCTGGGGTTCTTTTCTGTGGTTCCCTGGATAGGTTTAGTGGAGATGGGGATGAAACGACAAGGCCATCAGTCGTCTGTGACGATCGGGCTTAGTGTTGTCTTTCTTGTTATTCTGGTGGCGGCGCTTGTTGCCATTGTCTGGCTTACGCTGCGCATCACTATCGACCCAGACCGCAAAACCATTACCTTCATTTATCCCTTCCGGCATCAATCTTTCACGTATGATTTCAATGAGCTGATCGGCTTTCGATATAAGTATCTGAATGGCAAAGTAAACTACAAGTCATTAAAGTTCAGGACGCGGAGTGACTTGAGAACTTTTTCCGTATCAGATTTCGAGACGGTCAATTTAAGAGCGTTGGAAACTTTTGCCTTGCAGCACTTCGAGCTTAGAGGGGGAAAAGAATTCCGGCAGTTGACTGCCCAGGAAAAGAAGGATCAGCTTCGGGAAAGCCAATATTTTGACCAGGAACAAGCCAAAGAGATCCGGTTCTATTTGATAGTCTACTTGGTTTTGCTGGCGCTTATTTTGGTGGAGGTTATTAGAAAACTCCTGGTGGCAGAGGGAACAAAGGTTTATGTGCTTTGTTTGTCCGGTTTTGTAATTATCATAACAGCCTATTTAACGGCAAACAGACTCGCAAAACTGCGAAAGGTCATCCAGTCAAATAAAAAAGAGAATAACACCCGCTAGCCGAACGCGCGGGGAGACAACGCAGCACCATCTTTCCCAAAAGACGGCTATCGCGAAACCCGTCTTCGTCTATGCGTCAGATCATAGGCAACGATCCCCAGCACCGGGACGGCAACGACGACGAAGGCCCAGCCGCGTTTGCGTTGACACCTGCTTGTTTTGAGGAGATCGTTCAGGACAATCGAAGAAACGCAGCCATGCACAACGGCTGCCGCACTCAGCGCAAAACCTATCATACCACAGTTTAAAAAATTTGAACTTCGGAAAATTGAATTTCGGAATTCAAGATTACCTGATGGCGAACAGCAGGTTAATAAATCTTTACGTGTAAGGTATTCATAAAAAAGCGCGGGTTTTCAAACCCGCGCTTTGCATTGGATACATAAAAAACGCTTAAAACTTAAAAGAAGAACTGTTCCAAAACAATTTTACCATCGCGCACTTCATAAACGGCGATCTCGTCCATCTTCATCCGCGGCTGGCCTTTCACGGTCACATCCATGCCCATCACACACGAGAAAAAGTTGCCGGCCACTTGCGGTTTGTTGGTGTAGCCGCCGTGCATCTCTTCTACGATGGATTGCCATTGTTGCGCTTTCTCCTTCACCTGGCCGAGGCCTTCCACATTCTGCCAGGTGGATGTTTCGGGTTCAACGCTTTTTACACTTTCGTCGTAGAGCTCGTCCTGGATCACATCGAATTTGCCTTCCTGGGCCAATTCGAAGAAGCGATCGGCAACCTCCTGGGTTGTCATTATTTTTTCTTGCGTTGTCATAAATATTGGGTTTTTTATTTGCTTGAGGAAGGTAGTCATAAACGGCGATTAAACGGATGAAGTAATTGTTAACGTTAGAACACTACCGCATTTTGGGGAATGTTCTTTGCGACGGCATTGATGCGATAGCGAAGCCCGATGACGGGCGACGATTTCAATAGTCAACCCTACTGAGTTTGTTGACCTGATTTTCCGTGTCTTATAGGGTTGTGTCAAGGTCGCCATCGCAGAAAATGGCTTGGGCGATACCCTCAACTTGTTGCTGGAAGAAAACAGCGACTTCCGTCTTCGTCCCGTGCTCTATGAGGTCTTGCACGGCATTGAGAATTTTGTGAAGATTCAATAAACGGATGGCATTGAAATTCCCAAGGCCTTTTCATTTCGCCGGCACCCTGAATCGGGATGACCGGCGGCTTCGCTTTCTACAGTAAACAGTCAGGCTTCATCAGACCATTTCACATGCCGCTGGCATAGTGCTGGCGGGGTGTACTCCAGCCGGAGTTCATAGGGCATGAAAGGCTCGATGCTTTTGCGGCAGGATTCGCGGTTATCCATCGAAATAAAAGTGTGTAGAGATAGACGTTCACGATGCCGCTCTTCACGGTGTCATTGCCTTCCTGGAAGAGTTTAAAGGCGATCTTCATAAACTGCTCCAGCTTGTGATATTTCTCTTCTTCGCACAGTTGCAGCGAGGCCAGGGCAAAGAGCCGGATCGATTTGTAAAATTGTTTGGTGTAGTGTGGATCGCCGTGCAGGCACGGCGTTTTTTCTTCCAACATAATGATGGCGATTCTTTCGTTGATCATAGGTGGACATTAGATACACTGCCATGGTCAACAGTTGTGCCGGAATGGCAATGGTTTGATTGTCAATCACCTGTCGCGAGACGGGAAAGCTGAAGGCTATCGAAACCGTTATGGGCATGCAGAAACCGCAAGGTAATTGGCGGCTGTATAAATTCCTATGACAAGGTAGCTTTTCAGTTGACAACACTCACTGGCGGAATCTGCGCGCGCGATATAAAAGCGCAGCGTTATCAAGGTGCGTCGTCGCAGCGCACGGATTCAGGGCGCAAATGCGTGCCAGAACTATCGAAGCCCGATCAGGCTTTCCTATGGCACGAATTTACCATTCATCTTTACGCCGGGTCCGACCATTGTCGGACCCGGCGCTATGATAGAGAACCCCTACGGGGTTCATTGTGCTTGGATTCTTCAGTGCTTTGGCAGGCAGATTGTTGGTTAGCGACATCATAGTCCAGCGGCACCACTTTCTGAAAATTTATTGGCCTTATGCAAACGCTCGTCAAAAAGAAAAGGCCGCATTGCTGTAGCCTTTCCTTTTGATGGACATCGGAGATTAAAGGTGTTAGTGCGTGACAGGCTTCTTTGGATTGGGATAGTCCTTTTCCGGCTCCTCCAAATCCTCCAGGTTCTCTCTGGAATATTTCTGCGTCAGGGTGTCGGCCAGCACCAGGTTTTCGAAGTGGGTGTCCACCAGCAAATGTTCATCGGGCCCGTTGCCGTTGTTGGGGCTAAAGGTGTCCCAGGCTTTTATTTTTGCAAAGGTGAGGCCTGTTTGCGACTCAATGTTGGCAACGCTCGATTGCAACGTTTTGAACACGTCGTCATACGCCAATTCGAAATTGATGTCGCCCACCAACTGATCCTGTTTCAGGATAAAGCCTGTGGTTTTCATGTCGCCGGCGGGGTTGCGCCACACGATTATTTTGAAAAAACTCATCGGCACTTGCACACCTTTAAATACAGGGTCGTCCTCGTGAAAGATCGGTCCGTTAAAGACGACGATCCTGGGTTGGTTCTCCCCCACGGCTTTAACGCCCTTTTCCAGGATTTCTTTTTCAAGCTGTCCCCATTTGCCGTGATACCCCCAGCCCTCGCGGTTCAGCGCCGGCACTTGCGGGCAGGCGTTGGTGTAGGCACAGGTCATGTCGGCGGCAAGCTTTGCAGCGTTGAGATTCTGGCCCCACTCGGCATCTTCGCGGCGGCACATGTGGCCTCGATCGAAGCCGCTCAACTTGTAATATTCTTCGCTTAACTGCACCTCGTAATCGATCCGGTTGTCTCTAAACCATTTGTCGTCACGCCCCTGCAATTCCTCATAGCGCTTCCGGCCTGTAATGTTTATGGCCGACACCACCGGCTGCCTGCGCACGGCGTGCTGGATGCAACTGTAGTGATGGTACTTAAGCACGAACGCCCTCGGGTTGTTCACGAAGTAGGCAACTTTCTTTTTTAGCGCAGCACTGAGCTTGGGCATGGGCGTGTGTTCGCCCAGAAAGTACGTGTCAAAGCCGTTGCAACCCGAAAAGTCAAGTTCGTCTTCAAATTTCGTCTCCAATGCCATGGACACCCCAAGTTTCGCAGCACCACTTCCATCCACCGACGTGACGACCGCTGGCGCACCACCTGCCAGGTTTATGTGTATGTGCACATTCTGGGGCGCCGGCTGCACGTTGTTCTGTGTTTCCTGGCCCTTGTTCTCGACGCTCGTTGAAGGTTTTTCTTTCGGATAGGATAAGAACACCAGGTTCTTGTCGTCGCTGTAGCTGGGGCTAAAGAGCTCTAATATATAGGCATTGCTTTTTAAGCTGGCGCTGGTCATCACGTGGTTCATGATCGCGCTGATGCGGGTGCCTTTGTTCTTTATCCACACCACCCGGTTGCCGTCTATGGTGCCGTCGCCGTTAGGGGGAATGACGACGCCGTCTTTGTCGATGTATTGCTCCTTTGCGTTCTTCTTGCCCACGCCGGCGCTGTGCAGTGCAATGACCTGCCACTGGTCGTTCGTGACGGGACCGCCGCTGCTGCCTACCGAGGTGTCGGTAGTGTATTCCAGGAAAGTGGGATCGTCAACGTTTATGATTTTGTTTTCCCTCAGTCCCACCATCATCGGTTTGCCATCGGGATGTTGAAAGATGGCGGCAAAGTCTCCCATCCCGATCTTTCCCTTGGTACCATTCAGCACCAGGTATCCGCGCGAGCGAACATCGACAATGCCGGTTACGTCCTTTTCTTTGATGCCGATAATGGCCATGTCGAGCTCCTTGTTGGAGTAAAAGAATTTATCGGCGTCGAGGTCGAATGTTATTTTTGTTTTCTCGCGGCCAAACACATCATACTCGTAGTCAAATTCAATGATGGGATTGGCAAACCCACTGGGTTCCGAAAACACGTGGTGGTTTGTCATCACCAAATGATTCGAGATCAGAAAGCCCGTGGCATAGGCGTTCCTATTGACCTTCGTGTCCCGGTAAAAGATCCTCCCCACCGAGCGGCTTCTCAGCACACCCAGCTCCATATAGTTCACCGGCAAAAGATCGTCGCCTTCCACGTATCGTTCTACAGCATCGGCGTAGGGCTCTACTGCCACGCTGGCCAACATGCGGATTCGCAATTGTCTTTGTTCGGGAGTGTCGAGCGTCTCGGCCGTGCCAGCCTTCACGGTTTCCAGGGTGTCTTTCACATCCTGTTCTGTCGTTGTGTTTTCCTTCGCATAACGATCCAATAATTCCAGGGAAATGTTCATAGCGGTAGGGTTTTTTGGGGATATAGGACAACTTAAATACAAAAGCCCACCGCAAAGAAGCAGTACTTCTTTTTGATGGGCTCGTGATCAAATATAATTCTTTAGGCCGTCGTTCGGATCATCGCTGGTTAGAAATAATAATGACTTAATACGTTTGAACATCTATCACTTTTTGTTCTTTTCTATGATAGCATTGGGTTCGCCCTGCAAAACATTCCTGAAAATCGTTATCTTTGATAAGAGCCCATCAATATCACGACTCAAGCCGTGATGTGGATGGGCTTTATGTTTTAGCAAAGGCCCGAATGAAAAAATATGGATAACATCGCCGACCTCCTCAAAGCGTGTCAAGAATTATACAAATCCGAAAAATATGAAGACATGTTGTCGAAGTTGTCGGAAGAACAATTGAAGCATGACAACAATGTCGAGCTCTATAAATTAAGCGCCTTAGCGCTTCGGCGCCTCGCGGTGAGGAAAATGCATCGGCAAGATAGGCGTAAATATCTCCGCCGGTCAATTCAACATTTCACAAGCGCCCTTAAGCTTTCGAAAAACGACGCCGAGATATACCTGGAGCGAGGCATATGCAAGCTTGCACAGAAAAAGTATAAAGACGCCCTCGTCGATATAGACAATGCCCTGCAGTTGAATCCTAAGTTCGTGAAAGCCTATCGAGTACGCGCCACGGGTTATTGGGCTTTAAACAAAAGAAAGCTAGCTGAAAAAGATTATACAACCGCCATACGATTAAATCCAAAAGACCCCAGCCCCTATTTTTGGCGAAGCGACATGTGGTATGCCTCGAATAAGCCCAAAAAAGCAATTCAGGACCATGAAAGTGGTATGAAACAACCTGGCGCTTGGAAAGACCCTAGACGGTGCGTGTGGATCGGCGACCTACATTATGACCTGGGCGAGTATGACCAGGCATTTAAATATTACAATGAGGCACTCGAAAAAGATCCGGAAATCGACCTGTTTCGCGTAGATCACACCGACATCTTTGTGTACAACGAACTGGGCGCGTTCACCCCCGCGAAACGCCGTAAGCTTTTCAAAATGTGCAAGGCCATCCCCAATCTACTAGACGACCTGCGCATTTTTACCTTGACCGACTACGACACGTCACTGGAACCCGTAGTGCACTTCACAAAACTGAGCGTGGCCGACATTCTCGTTTCCAGCGACCAAAATCGGCTTCGGTTCTATCACGCGTCGTATATGAACGATCCGGAAGAGGGCAAGATCCTGCTGCAAATCTTGAAAGACGATCACATCCTCGAAGCATTCGAAAATGGCGACAAGAATGAAGACACCAATTTTTATCTCGGCAGCTTCCTGCCCGCCTCGCATGCCGACGAACTGGTAATGTGGCGAACATACGGAAAAGGTGAAAATGACAGCGAAGCCAGGGGCTGCAGCATCATCATCGGGCGCGACTTTTTCGAAAGTGACGTAGCCATTGAATCTACTGCCGACGACAAAGCCGAAGTGTCTCCGAAAACTCAACCTGGAATGAGCGATGTGTCGCAGATAACGAAGCAAGGACAGGACAAGGAAGAGGCCCGCACAAAATACGACACCTCCCTCCGCAAAGTGATTTACTACGACAAAAGCAAGAAGAAACTGGTAGGTCCCCATGCCCAAGCCATTCAAAAGAAATTGGCCCGTCTCAAGGCGTTCTTTCGCAAATTACTTCTGTATAAAGATCCCGATTTAAAAACCAGTAAACAGAACAGGGCCCTTGACAACATTATCTATTATGTGATCACTGAACTGCGGTATTACTTCAAGTCATCGGACTATTCCTACGAAAATGAAGAACGCGTCATCCTCTTTGTGCCACCCAAAAGCCACCTTGTAAAAATAGATGAAAGGGGAAGCCTTCCAAAGCGGCTATATGTTGAAGCCAAGGGACATCTGCGCAAGCACATCCAGAAGATCATCATTGGCCCAAGAGTTTCACAGCCTGATCGCTGGTATTACTTAAAGGTGAAAATGATAAAGGAGAACTGGAAAATTAAGCTGACGAAGTCGGAATGCAAGTTTCAGTAGCTAACAGGCTTTCGTGAAATTCCAAAAAATGCAGACTCTATGAGCGGCCCGGGCCGATTGTGAAACCACCGAAATGCAAGTGATCCGAACACACCAGATGCTAAGGCCAAAACATAGATTTATTTAGACTTAAAGCACTTGACAAAAAGTCATGAATTTGGTTTATTCACTAACAAATTTCCTGGGATTCCTCGACCCACCTGATCTTGTCCGCCGTAAAGCCCTTCACCTGCAGATGGGCTTGATCGCCAGTCCACTTGGAGCCCGATACTTGTGAAGCATATTAACTACTCTAACTAGCATAATTTGATTTTTGCTATTAAAATCAGGAAAGTTAGCTCAGCCAGGTAGAGCACTGGGCCCTGATAGGCCAGAGGTCGGACGGTTCAAATCCTCCACTTTCCACCGCATTTTAGCCTCTAAAAAATGACAAACAACTCAACTACGCTAGAGGAGATACTTGAAAAGCCTTTTTTAAAGAAAAGACTAGATGAAATCCGCCAAACCATAGCTATCCATCCAGACAGCACAGCACTTTGGATTGGGGCGGGCCACAGCGCCAGTTTAAGTGGGTTACCCACATGGCGCAAATTTCTATTGGAATGTCTCGATAGTATCGACAGTAGCCAAAAAGAGCACTCTATCATAAAGTCAATAATAGAGGCGGGGCGACTGCAACTCGCGGCAGAATATTTGTACCAACTGCAAGGCAATGAAATTTTCAAAAACATTACACAGACATATGGCAAGCTAGTCCCCTCCAAGAAGCCAGCTGCCATTTCCAAATTCTGTGCCAGCAAAATAATAACAACAAACTACGATTCCGTTATTGAAAATTCCATGCGTTATTATGCGATTAGAACACCGCTTGATCCGATTGAGTCTTTAATGAGTTCCGAGTTCAATCTAATAAAATTGCACGGAACGGCCGATAAGCCCGAATCATGCGTTTTGACTATCAGTAGTTATGCCAAAACTTATAATCGAGAATTTGAATGGTATTTAATAAACACCTTTCTCACAAACACGGTTATTTTTATTGGAGCTTCAATGGATAAAAGCGAGCCCTTCTTTAAGTCCATTGCCACGATAAAAAAATTCAATAAAGATTTACGCAAGCACTATGCAATTGTATCGATCGATTCTGACGAGTATGGAAAATATTTAGGCAAAGAGCTAGAACGGATGGGGATAGATTTAATTCCTTACGTTCCTGACAAGGATCATTCGACTCTTGACAAAATATTGGATTACCTATCTACATACACCTTTACGCCTGCTGAATTAAATTCCCGCTTGAATTATTTGAGGGGATTAACTAAACAAAAACGATTTTGCGAAGTGGCAGTCTTTCTGCATAATATGTGTCAAGATGAGCTTAACGACGACTGGAACTTAGAATTCGGTGATGTCATTAATAATTTCTTCACTGAGCTGTTTAACACCGCAGACGTAAACCAACATGTGGATCACCTAAAAAAGGTCAGACTAAATATTTCCAATATTGTCAGAACGGCAAGCAATTTAAAAAAAATTAAGCGCCCTGTTTTGGAGGGACTCATCTTGGCTTTTCAAAAACTTGAGAAAATTGACGGCGAAAATTACGAAATTGACCGGAGAAACATTAGCAATAGAATAAGACGAGAATTCAGCAGGGAAAAATAAGTTTTAAAAGAGTAGCTGGGCAGACAATGCCATAGTTGCTAAAGAGGCCTTAATTGAGAAATTCCGCCATTTTACTCCAAACCACAAAAAAATTCAAAGTCTTGAAAGACACATTATTGATAGTGACAAAAAATATAAATTTCAAGATATCCTCCCGAATTCAACCTCAATCTCTATGGAATCAAATAGCCGTCTTTATTAATCAAAGCTGAATATACCTTTCCACCAACTTTAATCTCATTCCGATGGTAGTATTGTTTTTGGAATTTCTTGGTAAGTTCTATCGGAAAGACGCTAAGTTCTCTAACATAATTCCCATCAGATCTATCTTTAAAAAAAACTTCTCTATTGCGCGAGACCGCATTTACTGTCGCGTCAGAAAATATCGAAAGCAAAGCAGGATCTCCATTTCTAAAGAAGAAAATCCCCCCATCATCAAAATATTTTTTTAGCTTTTGCCTTTGATCAGTGGCATTATCGACTTCAGTACCATTCTCATTAACAGAATCAGCAATTGTTCTTGCAGACCATGAAACAGAATCGCCGATCTCGTATTGAGTATTGACATAGTTGGAAACCAGGTATAACTCAGGCATTAATCCCTTGTCACCAAAGTTTTCAAAGCCAGCGATATGAATCCCTATTCCTCGATCCTCTCTTCGCACCCATTGACCAACACCTGATCTAATTTTGTTATTCAATTCCACAGATAAACCTTCTACAAATTCGGCTAAAGAATTGTATTTGTCCTGGTCTGCTTTAAAATCGTCCAGCCATTCAATTGTCCGCCATGTCCTACCCTCCACTGGATCAATGGCTTCAGCTAAACCCCAATAAACGGCAATACATTTAAACTTAGCATAGTAAACGAACTTTGTTTGATTGACCTTGATAACACTCCTTACCCCATTTTCAACTCTTGTGATCATTGAGTCGCACGCAACAGAGATGTAATTTTTAGACAATACTGTTGTAATAGCTGTCATGTGAAAGAAATTTATTAATAAATAACTCCAATCAATTTATCTAACGGATTAAATGTACAGTTATAGTTAGGGCCGCCAGGGTTAATCCCATTAGGCCCTTGATTGCGGTGCGTAGAGTCGTAATTATTTTGAATATTATAAATAGCAGAATCTTCACTATACTCCTTTATCTCCTCCACCGAAACCTTCAATGCCTTCGCCAATTCTTCCAATACACCAGCATTCGATGGTAGCTTTAGCTTCCAACTGTGAGATCTTTTTCTGCGTCCAAGGCTCCCCCATCAAATCGGCGGGTTCGTCCTGCTTCAGGTCGAAGTGTCTGACGTTGCGGCCCAGGTGGGCTTTGGGAGTTTCTTCGGTTGTCATGGTTACAAATATAGGGTATTCGGAATGGGGCAAAGGAATTGGCCGGGGCAATAGCATGAACGGCATCAGTAGCGGAAGTTGAGTTGGGCGGGTTGCCCGGCGCTCACATCATCCGTAGACACCGATTGTGTGGGATACCCGTGTTTGTTATAAATAATTTTCGTTGTGCCCGACCACAGCAGGGCGCCATCTTTTATGGCCCGCTCGCTGATGATATTGTTGCGGGAAAGCTCTTCCTCAAAAAACCAGATATACACAAAGGCAAGGCTTTGGTTAGCCGGGTTGTGCCGATCGTCGTATGTGTACTGAAACGTTATTCTTAACGTCCTGCCGCCCCGCATGTCATATCGCCTGTTGGTAATCACATTGCCACCTTCCCAGTCGTACTGCTCTTCGTCCACCACCCTGCCGTTCACATCGGCCGTCTGCTTGAGTATGACATTGCCGGCGTTATCGTAGACGTAGGTTTGGGTGTTCAAAAGCGTTTCAGCGCCCGTGTCGGAAACCCTGTAGTTAGCGTCGGCGACACGCCGGCCGGTGTCGTCATAGGTTATTTCCACTCTCTTCACAACATTTTGTTTATTGTATTCATGCAGCGACACGAGCCGGTCGCCGTCATATTCCAGCGTCGTATAAAAATCTTCGTTGTCGCCCAGTCTATAGCGGGTCACCCTGCCGGCGTCGTCGTAGGTAAAGTAGTCCGTATAATCGCGATTAGCGACCTCCTTCACCAACGTGCTGTCCGATGCATCGTCGTCATCGTGGCAACTTAAAAACGCCAAACAAAAAACGGCGACGATAAGTCGGGTAAGGATGGGATACATCGTTATCATAGGGGGTATCTGTAAGCTCTGCCAGGTATTACCAACAGGGCGGCCACGGCAGATTTCGTGGTGCCTCATTACCAAATATAATCATTTTGAAATTTAGTAAACACCGCGGGCAGGCTATAGCTGCGTATAGGCCTGCATGTGGGGTCGTCTTTGTTGGGGGGTTATTGGTCGTGGATTCGTTGTTGGGGGAGGTAGTAAGTTAGTTGCCAGCCTAGGCCGAGGGATATTTCGGTGAAGGTGTCCAGTTTGTAGAAGCGGGCGAAGAGGTTGATCCGGCCTTTCAGTCTTTTTCGGAGTTCGGAATTGTATTCGGCCAGGCCGTTGTAGAGGGAGGCTTTCACGGTCGCCTGGGTGTTGATGGGGCGGCCGATCCATTTGCCGAGGCCGATGAGGGGGCCCCAGCGTTGATGGTGGGTGGCGCTTTCCAGGTCGTTGAAGTCGATGGTGCTGTAGCCTGCTGTGAAGGTGAGGCCGGATACGGTGAAAAACCTAAGGTCGGTTTGGATGGACGTTGAGGTCATGCGCATGTGGTCCTTCCATTCGAGATTGTTGTAGTTGAAGTGCAGGTCCTGGTTGTGCTTGAGCGATACAAAGAGATGATCGAGGCCGGCTTGCATATTGAGAAATCCGTTGCCGCTGAAATTTGTTTGATAGCCTACGGCGACTTTTGCCACTATGTTTTGAAACCATACCGGGCTCGTCAATTCCATGTTTAGCCCGGCGGGCGTATGCACCACGCCGCTGGAGGCATAGAGGGCAAACTGCTGGGCGTCGAAAAGATCCATGTAGACATCTTCCTTCAGGATGACCTCAACATAGTCCTTTCCGCGCAGCGGCACCTGGGCGGTGAGAAAGCCGATAAACCAAACCGTCAGGGTGTCGTCTAGGCTGGTGACATTGAGGCTGAACTTACCTTCATTGTCGCTCGCGGTGCCGTTCGAGGTTCCCTTTTCTACGATATTCGCACCGGGCAACACCGTGTTGTCGGAGGCGACCCTGACAACTCCGGTGACGGGTTGGCTTCTTCCCTGAAAGGAGATCAGTAATACGAGGGATAAGGCAATTAATCGGCAGATCATGGTTCAGGTTTATATCGAGATGCAACGGCGCTCTAATTTTCATAAAATTTTGGTGGGATTCTTTCCGGATCTATACTGCAACGGTCGTGCAGTTTTACAAATTCTCAAGCGGTTGTGATGACAACACCAATGTCGCTCCCAATGCATACTATTTCACCGGTATTTACCTATACGCAAATGAACTATACCTGTCGCTAGAAGGGTCATCATAGTCCCGGGAGGGAGATTATGCTGCGGTTAGTGGCCTTCTGTATAACGCGCGAGTTTCTCCAGCGACAGTTCTGTTCCTGTTTCATTGTCTTTGGGGTTAATGCCCGCGGGAATGTTTTTGAATGCGATCGTTACCCTTGTCCCGGGGCCTTCCGGTTCGAAGGTGACCTCCATGATCATTTCTCCTGCGAAGGCGGGATCGGGTGAGTCGAAGATGATGGCCTCGACGATTTTGGTTGGCGGATCAAGTTCTACAAATCTTGCTTTGAAACGGTCTTCCTTGCCGGCGGTCTTGCCCCGCGAGGTTTTGTCGGTCGTGGAATAAAAGAGCGACATCTCGTAGCCGCCACCTGCGCGAAGGTCGAAATGATGGACTTTGCCGTTCATGTCTCCCGGCGCTTGCCAATGCTCCAACGATGTGGGGTTGGTGAAGGCGTGATAGAGCTTTTCGGGGGAGGTGTGTATGAGTTTTGAGTTTCGTGTAGCGCTCATGGGTGTTCCCGGTTATCAGGTGATGGTATAACAAAATTATAATCTCACGGTTGGGCCAGGGGGGTGTGAAGGCGACAAAAAATAGGGCAAATGCACAAACTGCCTTATCTTGCGGGCTAACGAATCTGCTCTCCCATGAGACTCACGCTCACAGATCCCAAAACCGGTGGCGATCTAATTCTATTGAAAGGAGAAAATGAAATTGCCAGCATTTTCTACAAACGCGACCACGACAACAAATACTTCACCATCGCCTGGAACTACGGTAAGAAGCAAACCGTCTATATAGACAAGGTGGCACATACGTTTATGCCGCATACGATACTGCCGATCATGTTCAACCAGACCTTTCAATTTGAACGGGCTCAAGATGTGGTGGCCTGGCAATTCAACCGGGAGTTCTATTGCATCGTCGATCATGACGCCGAAGTGAGTTGCGTGGGGTTCTTATTTGGCCTGGGCGATAACCTGTTCATCACCTTGAGTAAACAGGAACAAGAAAAATTCGAATTATTACTGAATGTGTTCGTCGAAGAGATGAACACCTCTGACCACATTCAGAACGAGATGGTGTTGGTGTTATTGAAACGCCTGATCATTCTGACCACAAAACTAGCCAGATCGAACTTCGCCCCCGAGGAGAAAATAACCGACGAGCGACTTACCCTCGTTCGCAAATTCAATTTACTGGTAGAAGCCAATTTCCGCTCACAACACGCACTCGGGTATTACGCAGAGCGCCTGAACAAGTCGCCAAAGACCATCTCCAATCTCTTCGCGTTGTACAACGACAAAACGCCACTGCAAATCATCCAGGAGCGGATCTTAATCGAGGCGAAACGCCTCCTATACTATACCGACAAATCGGTCAAGCAAATCACCTTTGAACTGGGCTTTGAAGATGCGGCCTACTTTTCCGCATTTTTTAAACGACACACGGCGGTGTCGCCGCTGGAGTTCAGAAGCAGCGTCAAAGTGGCGCGGAGCAAGTAATCTCAACGTTTTTTCGGCAGGAAGGGAAATAATCACAACCCTTCGGGAAGAATCCCCATTTCCCCGGCCCTGCCGTTGCCGCACCTTTGTACTGTTGATTTAAACATAACCCGTCAACAGAAACAAAATGAAAACATCAAATTTCAAATCCCAAATCAAAAGAGGTCTTATGGCCTTTGCCGTTGCCCTGTCTGTCCTCGGAAGTGTGGATGCTGATGCGCAAGCACAGACCGTAAAAAATGTTGTCCTCGTACACGGTGCTTTTGCCGATGGCTCGGGCTACAAGGCGCTTTACACCGCCCTCACAAAAAAAGGCTATCGTGTCACAGTGGTTCAGAATCCCCTTACTTCATTGGAAGATGATGTGACGGCAACCAAAGTGGTGCTCGACAAACAAGATGGACCGGTTATCCTGGTAGGGCACTCCTGGGGTGGCGCCGTGATCACAGAGGCCGGCAATCACCCGAACGTTGTTGCCCTGGTCTACGTTGCCGCTTTCCAGCCTGGCAATGGCGAAACTGCCCTGCAATGGTTGCAAACTGCCCCTCCTGCACCGGAAAATGGTGTGTTGCCTCCCGATGAAAAGGGCATTGTGTACTATGACAAAGCAAAATATCATGCCGGCTTCTGTGCCGATCTCAGCAAAGAAGAAGCGGAATTTATGTACGCCTCGCAAGGAGCTTTCTACGCCAAAGGATTTGCCACGCCCATAACCAAAGCTGCCTGGTTGGATAAACCTTCGTATGGCTTGGTGGCCACAGAAGACAAAAGCATTGCTCCCGAGATCCAGCGCAACATGTACAAACGCTCCAACACGCAAGTAACGGAGATCAAGGGCAGCCATGTGATCTTCATGTCACAACCCGAAGCTGTTGCCAAAGTAATTATCGAGGCGGCTGCAAAAGCTTCCCGCACGAAATAGATCTAACCGCAGAGGCGCAAAGACGCAAAGGAAAACGCAAAGACTGTTTTGCGTTTTCCTTTGCGTCTCTGCGTCTTTTTGTGTTCGCCGAAGCTTTAACGAAGGTGAGGCGTTGAAAAATGATTTTCTACTGGTATTTATATTGCCGCGAAATGATCGTGCTCGCGTTGGCGTCGATCTGTGTATAAGACGACTGGTCGGGGAAGTCCTGATCGTTGTAAACAAATATGGTCGGCGCATTGTATTGCAGCACGCCATTCTCGATGAGTTGGGTGCTGATGATGTTATTCAGCGAAAGCACTTCTTCAAAACCTCCCACATAAGCAAAGACCATGTTTTGTTTAGCAGGATTGTGTTTGTTATCGTAAGTATAGTTGTAGGTGGCATACAACTGCCTTTTGCCGTCGTACACGAGATAGCGGTCGTTGCGGGTCACGTTTCCGGCTTGCCATTCATACTCAAATTCAAAGTGAAAGGTTGCCGGCTGGCCCGTGTTGTCCTTTGCAGGACTCCGTGTTTTGAGGATGACGTTGCCCGCGTCGTCGTAAGCATAGGTGTTGGTAGCGTATACTTCTTTTTGTCCCGATGCCGGAAAGCGGTATTCAATTTCTGAAACGCGTTCGCCTTTGTCGTCATACTCCAACTCGATCCGGCTGGCCACGACATCGCTGCTGATCACTTCCACGGAGACGAGGCGATCGCCGTCGTAATTAAATTTTGTATAGGTTTCGGTGTCGGAGCTTATTTTGAAAGTACTCAGCCGGTCGTTGTCGTAAGTATAAAATTGCGTGTAGTTGTTGCCCGCTATTTCGATAAGCTGATTTTTCGCCGGCTCATCGTCATGACAACCGAAACAAATCAGGCAAACGATGCTAACGGCCAGGGAAGCGAGATGGGGGAATCTTTGGGTCATAGGAGTATCCCTAAACTTGTGGGATGTTGTGGTTCGGGAGCGCGGGGAGAATTCGGGGGCGCTATACAAATATAAACCATTTTAATACTTATCAAAGGGACGGAGCGGGGGGCATAGGGAGCCAAGGAGCCAGGAGCCAGAAGCCAGGAGCCAGGAGGCAGGAGGCAAATACTCGGTATTCAGTAGCCAGTAGTCAGTAGCCAGTTGTTAAAAGGGATTGTATTGTCGGAAATGTTTCTCGACTACAGACTTGGCTACTGGGCTCTAAATGCCGAATAGTAAGCATTGAAATTCTGGCTACTAGCTACTGGCTACTGGCTACTGAATACCGAGCATCGAATTCTGGCTCCTGGCTCCTGGCTTCTGGCTTCTGGCTTCTGGCTCCTGTCCCAAGGGGAAATAAGACATTCTTTGTAGAATAAATTCTACTGGCTTCACGCAGCAATCTCTATACTCGAATTTACAAACGTCCTTGCAAGGG
The DNA here is from genome assembly GCA_036525235.1 of Chryseolinea sp. GTDB lineage: Bacteria > Bacteroidota > Bacteroidia > Cytophagales > Cyclobacteriaceae > Chryseolinea. The sequence goes on from DATDAV010000063.1 coordinate 39,185, forward strand.
CAACAGGGCGGTTTATGATTCCTTTTTTTGTTGGCACTATAATGCCTGTAGGTTGGTAATACATTCATTTAAACTACTGATCTTATGTCAACAAAAACAGGAAAAACCACCACCAAAAAAGGGACTGCATCGCAGTCGCAGGAAGACATCGATTCGTCGTTGTTGAAATTCTTCACCGATGAGATCAAAGACATTTATTGGGCCGAAAAGCATCTCACCAAGGCCTTGCCCAAAATGCAAAAAGCCGCTACCTCCGAAGAGCTCCAAGACGCCTTTGCCACCCACCTGGAACAAACCCAGGAACACGTGGTGAGATTGGAAAAAGTATTTGAGCTTCTCGACGAAAAAGCCCAGGCCAAAAAATGCGATGCCATGGAAGGTCTATTGAAAGAAGGAGACAGCATCGTTGAAGACACCGAAGAGGGCACCGCCACTAGAGACGTGGGTCTAATTTTAGCCGCCCAAAAAGTAGAGCACTATGAAATTGCGACTTATGGAGCGTTAACACAACTGGCAAAAACACTCGGCCGTGAGGACATTGCCAATATTTTGGGCGAGACGTTGGGGGAAGAGAAAGAAACAGACGAACTCTTGACCGAGATCGCGGAGAACGATGTGAATTACGAAGCAAGCACTGAGAGAGAGAATTAATCACCCAGGAGCCAGGAGCCAGAAGCCAGGACCCAGGAGTCGGTCTTCAGTAGCCAGAAGCCAGTAGTCAAAGTCATGTGTTGGGAAAATGTTTCCCGACAACAGACTTGGCTACTGGCTTCTGATTATTGAATACCCGGCATTTGAATTCTGAATGCCAACTACTGGCTACTGAATGCCAAGTAATGAATTCCGCTACTGAATACTGGCTACTGAACACCGAGTACTGAATTCTGGCTCCTGGCTCCTGGCTTCTGGCTCCTGATTACGCCACCATCGTCACCGCCGACTGCAACGTCTTCTTCGCCTTCACCTGATATTCCTTCGGCGTGAGCTTCACGATTTTTTTGAATTGCTTGTAAAATGTAGACGGGTTATTGAATCCGCAAGAGAAACAGATTTCCTCGATGTCGTGGTTGCCGAATTCGATGAGGAGTCTGCAGGCGTTGGCGATGCGGATTTCATTGAGGTATTGGAAATAGCTTTTGCCGGTGTAGAGTTTGAAGTAGCGGCAGAAAGAGGTTTCGGTAAAATTAAGTAGGTTGGAGACTTGCTCCAGGGAGATGGTTTCCTGGAAATGTTCTTGAGTATAGTCGAATACTTTGTTGATCTTTTCGAGATCGGATTCTCCCATCGCATCGTGTGTGAATTGGATGGAGTTGAGGCTGTCGAAGCGCTCTTTGCTCAATAGGTCCAGGGCCTTCAGCACGGACACAACCGGGATGATACTTTCGCCGGTGGTGATGGCGGTGAATACGGGTAAGAATTTTTCTTTGTCGACTTTAAATTTCAATCCTCTGCCGCTTCGCTTGAGCAGGTCTTCGACGGACTTGAATTCGCGGCTATAGAAGAAGCGCTTGCCCAGAAAATCCTGGTCAAATTGCAAACAGATGAGGTTGGCTTCTTCGGAAGTTTGGATGAGGGCGTGGGGCAGGTTTTTGCCGATCATGAACAGGTCGCATTCGCCAAAGGAGTTCACGTAGTTTCCCGCCATGATGGTGCCGGTG
>DATDAV010000064.1:0-35782 GCA_036525235.1 Chryseolinea sp.
CCTTGTACAAAACTCTCCTTGAAAATCTTTTCCTTGGGTATGTGGCGCGCTTCCAATAGGGTGTCCACATTTTTCATCATGCCTTCGGGACCGCACATGAGGTAGGTGGTCTTGTCGATGCCCCAGTCGGGGATGCGCTCGAATAGTTTGGTGAGCATGTCGTGATTCAGAAGACCGGAGTAGCCTTGCCAGTTCATGGGGGCGTTGTCGAGGATATGGATCACGTGCAGGCGGCCTTCGTCCTCGGTCTGCATGCGGTCGAGGGTATTTTTGAAAATGATGCTGTCAATATCGCGGTTGCAATAGATGAGGGAGCAGATGCTGTCGGGCTCTTGCGTGAGCGTGCTTTTGATGAGCGACATCATGGGCGTGATGCCCGAACCGCCGGCAAACATGATGATGTGGCGCTTGTTGGTTTTGGCAAACTCGGTGGTGAATTGCCCCATCGGTTCCATGATCCGCACTTTGGCGCCTGGCTTCAAATTTTCGGGCAGCCAGTTGGACATCAACCCCTTCTCTACACGCTTCACGGTGACCACCAGGTCGGGGTCGGTGAACGGCGACGAGCACAGGGAATAGGCACGGCGCACGTCTTTGCCCTGCATGGGCACGATGAGTGTGAGAAATTGTCCGGCTTTGTAGCTAATCTTTGGTTCCGGCTGCACGAAGGCCACGGAGACGGCGTCGTTGGTTTCCTGGATGACGTTCTTTACCGTCAGGTCATAGTAGCGCGGGCCGCTGTGGTTCTCTTCCTTTTCCTTGGGTGGTGTTTTATCAGATTTTTTAAAGAAGCTAAAAGCCATAGTGTAACATTAGTGTTTTTGTCAAATCGTCTCGCAAAGCCCTTCCCTGTTTCCACAGTATCCGTAGATACAACAAAATAATCAGGAGACCAGTTTAAAACATCGGCAAACCGGGTTCGTCCCGCGCCGTTGCCGGTACAAAAGTAATGAGGAATACGTTATCCGTAAAAGTTACCTTTTCTTTAACACCGTCGCCCCGGCTTATCAACCCAGGTGTTCCCAGCCTCCAGAAGGGGATAGCGGTTTGTCGCGCTGAAAAACCGTACAAGAAGGCGCTTGAGCTATCAAAAAAGCGGTCCCCGGCCGGTAGCGTCCCGGAAGGTATGGCCGGTTTGGCAGGTTGGGCCCGGCCCCTTACTTTTGGGGCTTAATACGATAGACCGTGCAATTAAATCCACTTACCGCCATTTCCCCCGTCGACGGGCGATACTTCGAAGCCGTCAAACCCCTGGCACCCTATTTTTCCGAGTTTGGCCTCATGCGCTATCGTGTGCAGGTGGAGATCGAGTACCTCATTTCCCTGTCCGGCGCCATCACGGAACTGGAGGATTTCCCCGTCCACAAGATCAACGACATCCGCAGGATCTATAAGAACTTCACGGAAGCCCACGCCACCGAGATCAAGGAGATCGAAAAGATCACCAACCACGACGTGAAGGCGGTGGAATATTTTATCAAGAAAGAGTTTGAAAAGCTAAAGCTGGACAGCTTCAAAGAGTTTGTCCACTTCGGCCTCACCTCGCAGGACATCAACAACACGGCCATTCCCCTCCTCCTGAAAGAATTCCTGGAACGCGAATATTTCTCCATGGTCGACGTGCTGGTGACGCGCCTGAACACGATGGCCATCGAGTGGAAAGACATCCCCATGCTGGCCCACACCCACGGGCAGCCGGCATCGCCCACACGCCTGGGCAAGGAGATCATGGTGTTTGGTGCACGGCTTGAAAAACAACTCACGCAGCTCAAAACCGTTCCCCATGCCGCCAAGTTCGGGGGCGCCACGGGCAACCTGAACGCCCACCACATCGCCTATCCGACGATTGATTGGAACAAGTTTGCCGACGAATTCTGTCACCACCTCAACCTGGTGCGCAGCTACCCCACCACACAGATCGAACACTACGACAACATGGCCGCCCTGTTCGACAACCTGAAGCGCATCAACACGATCCTCATCGACTTCAGCCGCGACATGTGGCAATACATTTCGATGGAATACTTCAAACAAAAAATAAAAGAAGGCGAAGTGGGCTCCTCGGCCATGCCCCACAAAGTGAATCCCATCGACTTCGAGAACGCCGAAGGCAACCTCGGTTTTGCCAACGCCATCTTCGAATACCTCTCGGCCAAACTGCCCATCTCGCGCCTGCAACGCGACCTCACCGACTCAACCGTGCTGAGAAACATCGGGGTACCGCTGGCCCATACATACATTGCATTACAATCGCTATTGAAAGGTCTGAGCAAACTGGAACTCAACGAACAGGCTATACACGCCGACCTGGACAACAACTGGGCCGTCGTGGCCGAAGCCATTCAGACCGTGTTGCGGAAAGAGGGGTATCCTAATCCTTATGAGGCATTGAAAGCGCTGACGCGGAAGAATGAGAAGATCACGAAAGAGAGTCTGGCAGTGTTTATTGATGGATTGGCCGTGAAGGATGCAGTTAAGGAGCGATTGAAAGGGATCACTCCGTTTAACTATGTTGGGATTTGAGGGCCGAGAGTCAAGACATTTGGTTGAAGGGCGTGCTGGATCGATAGATTCAATACGCGAAAACAAATTCATTTTATCAGGAGTTGCAGCCGTCTTTTAGGAAATCCGGCAGTAGCAAGGGTAAAAAAGGCCGTCTCAACATTCGTCTCCTTTTCCAGCCCTTCCAGTAGAACTGCATTCTCGGGTGAATTGTAAGTGCCCGTTTGCTTCAAATAAGTTCGTAATCGATCTACAAGAATGTTTACATCCATCGCCTGATTGTTATTCTTTCTATACTGCCTGAGAAGTTTTTGGATATGATTTTTCTTCCCTTCGTATCGTATGTCCTCAATATTTTTTTCGTCGTGTTCACCTTTGAGAAGGGATTCGACAGCCCCATCAATGGTGCCGTCGTATCCAGGAATCGCCTTGCTTGATGCGAGTATCCTGGTTGTATATGCCAAGATGGAACCCGCGACAATGTGTTGAACAAAAACAGGCGGTTCTGTGCCGTCACGAAAAAACTGCTTGACCATTTCAGGTAGAGGTTTGTTGAGGCCAATGTCAATTCCGAAATAATATCCACCTCCGATCAGAAGTCCTATCGCTAAATAGATAAGGACAAAAAGTCCCAAGGGAGTCCTCCAGGCCAAAAACGAATGGTTAGTGAAATATGAAATGTCGTGGTTTTTCCTGTAGTCAAAATAGTATAAGATCGCTGTAAACAACGCAGCCCAAAAGACATACATATACCAAGAATTTGAATTTCCAAAACGGGCAGCAATTCTTGCCGCTATTAAAAATCAGATCAATACGGACTGGGCGAAGTCAGTTTGTTGCCACTTTTCATTAATCCCGACTTTTGACCCATCTTTAGATTGTACAATCAAACCATTATCAATCAATTCTACCAGCGATTCTTCTGATTTAAGAAACGGAATACTGTACTTTTTCTTTAAATAAATAAGCAATTCATCTTTGTCCAAGCGTGGGTCTGTAATAACGTTGGATAGCTCATAAATAGCCTTCAGCAATAGAACTTTCAAGGCAGTCGAATTTTTACTAATCGAAGCTTCCATAACGCAAAGATGTTGATCTCAATTTAATAAGAAAACAAATAAATTTCAACGATTTGAATTCAAAGAACACATCATACAATCTTTCAACTAAACGACCCATTAACTGGGTTTGTTTTCCGAATCCCTAACCAAAAATATTTGAGACAGTTCTCCCCACCCATTTTGACCAGGTAAACAATTTTTTCAAGCGGGGGACAGGTTGAAAGGGGATTCTAACTCCTGAATTCTGGATTTTACATGCCAATTCTGTCCCCTGAATTCAAATTTTTGGATGCTGGCTTATGAATTTCGACTCCCGAATAACAGATTTGCAACTACAACAGATTGGAAAGACTGGCTCCTGGCTCCTGGATTCTGGCTCCTAATATAAACTCCGCCCATCAATACTTCTCAATCATATCCAGCGTCTGCTCCTGAATGTCCCGGGTCGTAGCGGCACTGTCCATTTTCCTTCTGCCGAATATCAATACAATCAGTCCGATGGTTGCACAGAACGCCATGACACCAGCCAACGGGGTGGGTGTCTGTGCATTCAGAAGTCCTATGACAGCAGAGGCTAGTGAGCCTAGTCCCATCTGTATGGCACCCATCAGGGCAGAAGCACTGCCGGCTTCCTTTGTGAACGGCGCCATGGACAATGCAGCGGAGTTGGGGAAGATAAGTCCCTGACAACTCAGAAAAAGAAACATCAGAAAGATGGTCGACACCAGTCCCAACAATCCGGTTACCGTCCCGGCATACAGCAATATTCCAACCGAGACTTGTACCACTAAAGACCATTTCATCAATTGCTCACTGCTGTAATAGCGCAGCAGCAAATTGTTGAGTTGACTGCTGCTGATCAGTCCTGCGGCGATCAAAGCGAAGATCCACCCGTACTGTTGCTCGGTTACCGAATAGTATTTCATAAACACAAACGGTGAACCGGACAGATAGGCAAACAACCCGGCTGAACCGATACCGCCGGAGAAGGCATAGGTAAAAAATTGTTTGTCCTTTATAACCGTTGTAAAGCTTGCCAGGATCGGTTTGGGACGCAGGGAAAATGTGGGATCAGGTTGCTTACTTTCCGGAAGCCAGAGAATAAGCGCGATCAGGATTACCAGCGTTACTACGGCCAGTACAACAAACACCCAGTTCCAGCCCCAATGTGCAATGACAAGACTGCCTACCGTCGGCGCCAGAATAGGGGAAACACCCAACACCAGGATGAGCAGGGACAATACCTTTGCGTTTTCTTCCACAGGGAACAAGTCGCGCACAATGGCACGGGGTGCCACCATACTCACACAACCACCCAGGGCCTGAAACAGTCTGAAAACAATCAGCATTTCAATGGAAGTAGAGAGTGCGCAACCTACGGAAGCGAACAAGTATACGATCAGTCCAATGACCAGCGGCCTTTTTCTGCCAAAGCGATCCAGCAGCGGGCCGATCAATAATTGTCCTATACAAATTCCAACAAAGAAACTGGATAATGAATAAGACACTGCATCCACACTGGTGTGCAGGCTGTTGGCTATGGCGGGGAATCCCGGCAGATACATGTCAATGGAGAATGGACCGATGGCCGAGAGTAATCCTAATATCAGAATGAGGACAAAGCGATTTGAGTTTTTCAAAATGGATGCGGGTAAGGGGTCGTAAAATCAAAACAATCGAACAAAGCCAACGTGGCGGGAAGATGAAAAGTTTAGAAAGCGTACATACTTATGGAAATAAACAGGACTCAACCACAAAGCGGAGTATGCGTCAATGTCAACACAGAGAAGTTAAGGAAGTATCGTTTGAAATGAAGAGAAGCAGACAGAGAAGCTGCTGTTCGATGACTCAAAAGTAATACTTTCGCGGAAGATTCAAAAAAAATATTCAAAACGATGGCTTGAGAATAGTCATTCGTGTTGAATATCCCGTTAACTCATCGCCAATTATAGTCAACGGAGTTCCAATGCCCCGTGGTGGCATTAACTACCCCTGAACACGGCAATTCTAAACAAACAATAGATCTTGACTCTTGAATTCAGGTTCTATTTCAAACCTTCTATTTCAAACCTTCTCTTTCTCCTCCACCAGCCGTATAGACGCCGAGTTGATACAATATCGCAACCCTGATGGCGCAGGTCCATCCGGAAAAACGTGTCCGAGATGCCCATCGCAAACGTTGCACATTACCTCTACACGCACCATACCATAACTCATATCGCTTTTGTATTGAATCGCATTTTCTTTCACGGGCACGTTGAAGCTGGGCCAGCCGGTGCCGGATTCAAATTTCTGGCGTGAGTCGAAGAGCGGGGTACCGCAGGCACGGCAGGCGTAGAGGCCAGGCTCGTGAATTTCGCAGTACTCACCAGTGAAGGCGCGTTCCGTTCCTTTTTTACGCAGGATCTGAAATTCTTCGGGGTTGAGGAGCTCGCGCCACTCTTCGTCGGTTCGCTCCACTCTTCTGTCGGGGGTGAGATTCCCGTTCTTTGCGAGGGTTAATACTTCTTTCCAGTTCATGTCTTTTCAACAAATAAAATAAATAGAATGTTCAAAATGTAATGCGCGCCCTATTCCAACCTCTCCCTCCTGTTTTCTGGCTCCCGTTTCTAAATTTTCCGCGTAGAGTTTCTCACCACCAGGGTCGTCTTCATTACCACGGTGGCCGGTATAAAATTATCCAGGTCCTGGTTTTGCGCCATGAAAAGTTCGATGGCCTTCTTCCCCATCTCATGCGAGGGCTGCGACACGGTGGTGAGCGAGGGTTCGATAAATCCCGAAACCGGTTCGTTGGTGAAGCCTACCACGGAGATGTCGTCAGGCACGCGGATCGATTGCTCCTTCAAAAGCTGCAATACGGGCAGGGCGATGGGATCGTTCAAACAAAACAATGCATCGGGTCGCTTGCCGGGGGGCAGCTGGAGCAAATGTTTCACCCGCTCCACGGGTTCGTGATGCAGCTCGTGGCAATGCACGATCAGTTCTTCATCGGGTTCGATGTTGTATTGTTTCAACGCGTCAAGGTAACCCCGCTTGCGTTGGTTGCTGATGTAGAAGGTGAGCGGGCCGCCAATATAGGCGATGCGGCGGCAGCCGGTCTTGATGAGATGTTCCACGGCCTTGAAGGCGCCGTCGTGATCGTCGACCACCACTTTGGCCACTTGCAGGCTATCGGTCACGCGGTCGAACAAGACCACGGGGATGTTTTTGTTTAGCAGTTGCTGGATGTGTGTGTAATCCTTGGTTTCGCTGGACATGGAAATGAACATGCCGTCGACGCGGTTGGCCGCCAGCATGTGGACATTCTGCTTTTCGGTTTCAAAGGACTCCAGCGACTGGCAGATCATGATGCTGTAGCCGTGGTGGGATGCCTCCTCCTGCATGCCGCTGATGGCCGACGAGAAGAAATGCAGCGAGATCTCGGGCACGATGATGCCCAGCGTGTTGGTGCGCTTGATGCGCAGGCTTTGCGCCACGCGATTGGGTTCGTAGTTAAGCCTTTCGGCCATTTCCAGCACGGCCTTCTTTGTTTCGGGGTTCACATCGGGCGCACCCCGCAAGGCCCTCGACACCGTGGAGATGGAAATGTTCAGTTTAATGGCTATGTCACGGATGGTGGCTTGGGTATTTTTCATCTGCCTGTGCTGGGTATGTCGCGGGCGTTTTGAACGAAGTGGGGAGATCGCCGGCGGCCGTTCTCAAAGGTATACAAATGATAACGTTGCCGGAATCGTTTTTTCAAGAAAGCATTGTTCATCAGGCTGTTTATCTCGCGGAAGTGACCGTATTTTGCATGGCTAAGTTAATAGTTTGGGTTAAATTTTAATTTGGCACTGATAGAAGGCCGCTGGCTGCGGGCCCTTTTCCCCAGCCACGCCTCTATCTCCCTAAACCATTTTTTAATCGCTACCCGATCATGAATCAGCCAAACGTGTTGACGCAAAAAGGACCCGAATTCCAACCTTCTGAAATCCGGAACAAGTTTTTAGAACGCTATAAAACAGAACCGCTGCTGGTGCGCTCGCCAGGCCGCATCAATTTCATTGGCGAACACACCGACTACAACGAGGGCTTTGTGATGCCGGCCGCCATCGACCGCGACATCCTGGTGGCCATTGCCCATTCCGGCGAATCCCGGTCTACGCTGTATTCCGTCAAACACGACGAGACCCTGGAGTTTGATGTGAAGCATCCCGAAAAAGTGGCATTTCCATCCTGGGCCAACTACCTGCTGGGCGTGGTGCGCCAGTTTGTGGACAAGGGCTATGACGTGAAGCCCATTCATGCCATCATCGATGGCAATGTGCCTACGGGCGCAGGGTTGTCATCGTCCGCCGCGTTGGAGTGCGGGTTTGCCTTTGCACTGGATCACCTGCACGGGTTTGGTATCCCCAAGCTCGATCTTATTCACATCGCCCAATGGTCGGAACATAACTATGTCGGGGTGAAGTGCGGCATCATGGACCAGTTCTCGAGCATGATGGGCGCCGCCGGAAAGGCTTTTGTGCTGGACTGCCGTTCCCTTCACTACGAATATTTTCCCCTCGACCTGAAAGACTATGCCATCGTGCTTTGCGATACGATGGTGAAACACTCGCTGGCCAACTCGGCCTATAACACACGCCGCGCTGAGTGCGAAAAAGGCGTGTCGATCCTGAAAGCCCACTACCCGTCCATCCAAAGCCTGCGCGACGTCACCCTGGATATGATCGAGGGCCACCGCGAGGAGTTCTCATCCAAAGAATATGACCGCTGCACGTATGTGGTCGCCGAAAACCAACGCGTACTGCTCGCCGCCGACGATCTGGCCAAGGGCAACCTGGCCTCCTTCGGCCAGCGCATGTATGAAACCCACGATGGACTTTCACGCCTCTATGAAGTGAGCTGTCTCGAATTAGATTTCCTGGTAGACGAGGCCAAAAAATTTGGCGGGGTGATCGGAGCCCGCATGATGGGCGGTGGCTTTGGCGGCTGCACGATCAACCTCGTGGAAAAGAGCCGCGTCAATGAATTTATCGAAACGCTGAGCAGCGCCTATCGCAAAGACATCCACCGCGACATGCACGCCTACGTGGTGGCCTTGAAAGACGGCACCAGCGTTATTCCCGCCATTGCCAAACCTTCCTTACTTTAATTTCCCGTATGGCCTTTGATGTTTCAGAACATTCTCACCGCAGATATAATCCGTTGACGGGCGAATGGGTGCAGGTGTCGCCACACCGCTCCAAACGCCCCTGGCAGGGACAGCAGGAAAAAACCGGGGGCGAAAGCATCCCGGCCTATGACCCCACATGCTATCTGTGCCCCGGCAACAAGCGCTCTAACGGCGAACACAACCCGACCTATACGGGCCCGTTTGCGTTCACCAACGATTTTAGCGCCATCGTGGAAGACGTTCCGGAAGGCACGATCGACGACGGTTTATTGCAAGCAAAAACAGAAAAAGGAATTTGTCGCGTGATCTGCTTTTCACCGCGGCACGACCTCACCATTCCCGAAATGGAAGTGGAACACATCGCGGCCGTGGTGCGGTTGTGGCAGGATGAGTATTTAACGCTGGGCAGCCAGCCGTTTGTGAACCACGTGCAGATCTTTGAGAACAAAGGCACCGTGATGGGTTGCTCGAACCCACACCCGCATGGCCAGATCTGGAGCCAGGAGTCGGTGCCCGTGGAGCCCTCGAAAAAACAGCAGTATCAGTCGGCCTATTTTGAGCAGCACGGCAGAACCTTGCTGAGCGACTACTTGCAGCAGGAAAGCCGCGCGGCGCAACGCATCGTTTTTGAAAATGATCATTTCGTGGCGTTGGTGCCGTTCTGGGCCACGTGGCCGTTCGAGACCATGATCGTTCCCAAACGCGCCATGGCCGCCATCACGGAAATGACACCCGTCGAAACCAACGCGTTTGCCGACGCCTATAAGCGGCTGACCACGCGCTACGATAATCTTTTCTCCGTATCTTTCCCCTACTCGGCGGGCATTCACCAGGCGCCAACAGACGGGAAAGCACACCCGGAGTGGCATTGGCATATGGTGTTTTATCCGCCGTTGTTGCGGTCGGCTACGGTGAAGAAATTTATGGTGGGGTATGAGATGTTGGCCAATCCGCAGCGCGATATTACGCCGGAATCCAGCGCCGAGCGCCTGCGTTCGCTTTCGGAGGTTCACTATAAAAAAGGAAAATACTAACCCCAGCCCTTTGCTATGAGAAAATACCTGCTTTATTTGCCTGTAGGCCTTGCCGTAATGCTTATGACGAATTCGTGCAAACCCAAAACGGACCAACCCGCCGAAACCCAAGCGGTCGACTCGGCAGCCCATGGTCCCACCGTTAGCGAAGCCCCCTACGGCACGCTGCCCGACGGCACTGCTGTAAGTTTATATACATTAAAAAACACCCAAGGCACGGAAATGACCGTGACCAACTACGGCGGCCTGATCACGACCCTGAAAACCGCCGACAAGAACGGCACCCTGGAAGACATCGTCCTCGGTTATGATTCCCTGCAAGGCTATCTGAAAGGCTCACCCTTTTTTGGCGCGCTGGTAGGCCGCTACGGCAACCGCATCGCCAAAGGAAAATTCACTCTCGACGGCAAAACCTATAGCCTGGCCGTTAACAACGGCCCCAACGCGCTTCACGGTGGATTGAAAGGGTTCGATAAGGTGGTATGGACCGCCGCCCCTTCTACTACAGCCGACGGCGCTTCCCTCAAGCTCACCTACCTCAGCAAAGACATGGAAGAAGGCTATCCCGGCAACCTGCAGGTGGAAGTGAACTACACGCTCACCAACGCGAACGAACTGAAGATCGACTACAAGGCCACCACCGACAAAAAAACGGTGTTGAACCTGACCCAACATACCTACTTCAATTTGTCGGGCAACACCAAAACCGACATCCTCGGCCACACGCTCACGCTGGCCGCCTCAAAATTTGTTCCGGTAGACAATGGCCTCATCCCCACCGGAAAATTGCAAGACGTGAAAGGCACGCCCTTCGATTTCCTGACACCCCACAAAGTGGGCGAGCGCATTAACGACGACAAAGATCCCCAAATCAAAATGGGCGGTGGCTACGACCACTGTTGGGTGCTCGACAAAACCGGCCCCGGCCTCACCGCCTTCGCCACACTCTATGACTCCACCAGCGGCCGCTTCCTGGAAGCCTTCACCACCGAACCCGGCGTTCAATTCTACACCGGAAATTTCCTGAACGGTTCCCTCACCGGCAAACACAACACCACCTATGCCAAGCGCTACGGCCTCTGCCTGGAAACCGAACACTTCCCCGATTCACCCAACCAACCCCAATTCCCCACAACGGTGCTGAACCCGGGCGAAACCTACACCTCTCAAACCGTCTTCAAGTTCTCGACAAAATAAAAGAACTCATCAAGTCATAAAAAAAGAAAGCTGCCTCGAAAGGGCAGCTTCTTTTATTTCAAACTCGGGAATCTTCGTATTTCTTTGCGCCCTTTGCGCCTCTGCGGTTTAACTCTTCTGTACCAATCACTTCTTCCCCGTCAAAGACTTTATCAAAGCCACCTCATCCTTCTTATACGCCGTCCCATCCTTCCTGAAAATATCATGAAACCACAATTTAGGCTCCCCCCCTTTTGGCATCGGCGCACTCCAGGCATAGATCGTATTAGTCTTCCCAGAAACAAATCCCCAGTTATACGCTCCAATATTTTCCGCTTTCAACATGGGCATTACGTTGCTGAATAAACTACCACGCGTCCGCGCCATATACTCCGTACAAATCAAAGGACGTCCATACGCTTTCAGGCTATCGATCAATTTCTTATGTTCTTTGGGCACATCATAGTTGTGATAGGTGATCACATCAGAGTTGGCCAGTTGGTATTTATTCAAGTCAACCAAATCGCCCGACCACACTCCAGACGACAAAGGCTGCGAAGGATTTACCTCACGTCCCCATTGGAACATCTTCTCCAGCAGTGGCAGCGATTTATTTTTATTATTGCTGTTGCCCGGTTCGTTATACAGATCCCAAAGCACAATGCGCTTGTCGTCTTTGAAGTGCGTCAGCACATCCTTGGTATATTTCTCCAGCGTAGCCAATTGAGTGGAGTCAAACGTAGTCTGGGTGGTGTCGGCGAAGATGCGCGGACCGGGGTCGCGGACCCAGCCGGAGTTGTGGATGCCGGTTTTGGGTTCGGGTTGTTTGCCCGATTGGTATTCGGGATTCCAGCAGTCGTCGAGGAACACGAACAGCGTCGACACGTGGTGTTTGTCGGCGATGGTGAGGTAAGTATTCACGCGGTCTTTAAAACCCGCGGGATCCACTTCCCACGCCAGGTGGTGCAGGTAGACGCGCATGGAATTCATGCCGATGGACTCGGCCCATCCCAACTCGCGGTTGATGGTGGCCGTGTCGAACGATTCGGCCTGCCACATTTCCAATTGGTTGATGGCCGTGCTGGGGATGAAGTCGCTGCCGCGCAGCCAGCCCCATTGGGTATACCAGGCGTTGGCCTGTTCTTTTGTCCATACCTCGCGCACGGTCTTCACGGTGTCGGCGGCCACCGCAGTGTCGGCCGGTTTTTCTTTTTTCGCGCACGACAACAGGGTCAGTGCAAAACAAAATGCGAGGAAGGGAATGGTTTTAAAGGTATGCTTCATGATAAATGATACGTTGATAAAATACGATGTTGATAAATGCAATATAGAATTGATTTAGGATGGTCAATTCACCTCCAGGTCGTTTTTCGCCGGCAGCTTTGGAAAGGGAGCATGCGGCTCGGTTTGATACCAATAGACCACCGCGCTGATGTCGGACTGTTGTGGCAAGTAACGTCCCTCGCTGCGCCAGCCCAGGTCCTGGATGGTCACTTTCAGATCTTTTTCAAACCGGATGGGGTCCATGATGTGCCAGCGATACAAACCGAAGCGTTGCTGTGAGGTGTAGACGCCGTCGGGGCGGATAACCTGGTGAAGTCCCGTGTAGGCGGTGGAGAATTCCTGGTATTGGTGGGTTTTCCGGTTCTCGAAATTATAGGAGCCACAGAAATAATCTTCCGTGCCTGTACCGGCGATGGTGGGAAATTTGGTGTCGCCGTCCATAAAGAATTTGATCTCGCCTTCGCCCCACCAGCCGTTGTTGTTCACGCCCCAGGCCAGGTAGGTGCCCACATATTGTCCTTTGCCTTTCACGCCGTCAATAAGGGTGAAGAGCGAGCCTTTGGTGGGATTGCTGCGGCGGAATTGGGCATGGAGATACGCGGCATCTGCGGGCACGTCGGTGAGCGTGTAGTCCACCTGGTAGTACAACGTCATCTTTTCGGCGGCGATGTTCTCCAGGGTGATCTTGCATTTTTTGCGGAAGGGCATCGACCAATAACAATTGAACGCGCTGCCGGGGTTGACGGTGACGGCCAGCGAATTCAAGTGGGCATATTCGCCCCATCCCATGCCAAAGAAATCGCCGACGGGCACTTCGATGGAGGGCTCTTTTTCATCGTCCCAATAAAAGCGGAGAATGGAATAGCGCCAGTTGCCCGTGGGGGTGATCCAGATGTGTTGCACGGCGCCGGAGCCCGTGATCTCGGCCATGGTGTAGGTCTGGCCCGGCTCGATCACCACGAAAGGATTCACCTTCCATCCTTGGCCAAGGTCGCGTGCTGCATTGCGGGCACTCCCCTGCTCCAGTGTGGCTGCGCCGCCTTTGCCCGGTTCGCCCGTGGGATTCTCGGCACAGATGGAACGCGTCTTTGCATTGGACAAGCGAGAGAGATTGCCCATGTTCATCTCGAGCCCGTTGAAACTGGAGGACTGCGCCATGACGGACGCGGCCAGGAAGGACAGCGCCATAAGGCTGGTAATTTTTTTCATAAGCATAAGTCGTTCTGGTTTTCCCTAAGATAATTATTCCAGGCATTTCGCCTGTTATGTACCTCAGGGCTTTCGCAGATCTTCTGGCTTACTTATCCAACAGTTTTATAAAATATCCACCCACCACGCTGCGGGCCTGGAACCCGACTTGTCGTCCATCCAAGGTCTCGTGCCAGTCGCTGAGCGGCACACGGGTGGGGGTTTCGGTGGCGAAGGTGTATATCGGTTTTACCAGCGCCTCAAAATCTTTCCGGTTATCCGCCAGGGTGGCCGTCCACAAGATCCAGTCCGATTTGGTGTAGGTCTTGCGGCTGTCCAGGGGCAGGCCGAAGGCATTTTGTTTGGTGAGATAATATTTTATTTCCGTGGCATAGACTTCTTTGGGGAACAGCTCCAGGCCCAGCAATTTATCCCACACGAGGTTGTATTTCTGGCTCCACGTTCCGGGCTGACCAAAGGCCAGCGTGTAATGGTTGCCATCGGCGGCGAGGGGCATCCATTTCAGGGCCAGCGCTTTTGCCAGGGCCTTGTATTTCGCAGCGGTCGCGGTTTCGCCGAGGGCGGCGGCCAACTGCGCATAGGCGCCGATGCCCACGATGGCTTTCACCGACAGGTTGGCGTTGCGTGCCAGGTGGCCCGCAAAATCGTCGGTGCACAATTGGTTGCCGGGGTCGAAGCCGTCTTTCTCGAGGAACTGTACCCATTGGGTTAGGGTGGTCCAATGCTTGCGTGCATAGGCGGGGTTGCCCTCGGCTTTGGCGATGGCGGCCGTGAGAATGATCATGTTGCCCGACTCTTCCACAGGCATGTCTTCACCATACGTCTGCCCGTTGGCCAACGGGTAGGTGCCCAGGTCGTGGGCCGCGAAAGGCTTCGCCCATTTTCCGGACTCGCTGTAATAAAATATCCCATTGAGCATTCCCTTCAACAAATCGGGATTGTAGACCAGGAACAACGGCGCCGAAGGATAGGTGACGTCCACCGTATTGATCGACCCGTTGCTAAAGTTCTCCTTCGACAGAAAAAGAATATCGCCTTGCGGGCTCTTCACTAACTGATGTGCCGCAATGGCCTGGCGGTAGGCCATCACACACAGCTTGGCATATTGCTCGCCACCGGTGCGCAAGGCGTCGGCAAAAAGTTTTTCATCAAACGTCTTGCAGGCGGATTGGATGGAACGAAAATCTTTCCAGGCTTTGCTCACCACTTGTTGGATCGTTGCCCCGTCTTTGCTCCACCACGCTTTCAGGTTTTGGTTGAAGTATTGGATGGCCTCGCCGTCGTCGTAGGCGAGCATGAGGGTTTTGTCAACGGCGGTGCTACTGATCGTGCCCACATCAAAAAATGTGTTTAACCACAGGGATGTGCCCGTGACAGAGGGCTTACCGGGAGAAGGCTTTGTGGCGGAAAATCCTTTGAGCAGTTCGTCGATCGTGGAAATGGTTTGCAACGGTTTTTCATTGTCGGCGGCCACGGCATAGGCATAGCCCCAATCGATGCGCACATCGTCGCCCTTCCGTTTCAGGACCGGTTGCTCGACAGTGCCGGCCTTCAACCACTGAAAGCCGCCCTCTCCTTTGCGTTCGGCCACCACGGGTTGACGCACCGAGTTCACGGCCAGGTTTGTGGATGCGCTGATGTTCAGTTGCACGGCGTGTTGCTTGCTGTCGGTGGAGCGCACGCTCACGTTGATGTAGGAGACGGGCCGCGACAGCAGGTCGAGGTCGTTCATTAAGAGCGGGCTTAGGAAAGTGAGGTCCAGCGCCACTGGGCCGCATTGAAACGTGTATTTGGTTTGGGTGGCCGTGACCCACACCGCGGTTTGCACGGCCGGTGTCAATTCTTTCGGCGATTCCTGCTTGGCCAGGCCGGCGTCGATCCAGGCATTTCCCCTCGGATTGATGCAATGCATGGCCAACACGTTCTTGCCTTTGACGAGTTTGTTCTTCACAGCGTCGGAGACGGGATAGGATGTGTAGTCGCCGATCCAGCAGTTTTCGCAGCTGTATACTTTTTCGCCGTTCAGGTACACCTCAACATCGTCGTCGTGGCGGAGTTGGAGCAGAAGTTTTTCGAGGGGAATGTTTTCTTTGAAGTCGAATATGCGGCGCACCCAGATTTCGGGAGACGACCACACGGTGGCGGGGTTGGCTTCGGGTGTGCCGAAGGGGGCTTTGCCGGTAGACCAGGTGGCGTCATCGAACTTGAGGTTCATCCAGCCTTCAGCGGGTTTCTGTTCGGTGTAGCGGCAATCGTAAGGTTTGGTTTCGCCGGTGGGGAGAACGTCTTGCTGCGGGTATTCGGGTTGGCCGAGGAAGTTGTATGTTTTTCCATCCACCTTGATCAGGCCCAGCAATGGCTGCGGCTTTCCGGTCCAATGGCGGGCCGGGCTTTCGTTTACGCGGTCAGTGAAGGACCACAGGCTGAAGTAGGGATTATGGGTTACTAACGGGTAGGCTGGGGCTTTGTCAACCTGGCCTTGCAGGGTTGTGGCCAGAGCCATGAAAAAGGAGAAGAATATTCGTCGCATGAAGAAAGAGGGTTTTGGCATCAAATATACTGGCAATCTGAAATTTTTTGGGATAAGTTCAAGGGGTTGGGCCAGACTCGGGGGTGAAAAAACGATGCCGGTGGGGACTTTTGTGTATTTAAAACCAAGAGGAAGTTGACCAGTGGCCGCCATTTCGTAGTTATCCCTTTTTCTCGATCAACCACCCCGTCTTATTCAAACTCTTTTAAGATAAGGCTCCCACGTTCATCCCTCCTAAATACTTTGATTATATCTGACCCTTTTTCCTTCACTACTGAATCACCTACCTGTATATATGGAATCAATTGCTATTCATCATTGCTTCTAAGCAAATACCGACCTGTATCTATTTTAAGATGAGGAGTACCTCTATGTCCAGGTCTGAACTCGATTGCTTGAATCTTGTAATTATAGCCAGAACTGATATAGGCTTGATGAGCCCGATACCATGGATATGCTATAAAGACCAGGGCTCCTCCGATTAACCAAGCTCCCAATAAGACAATAGATATTTGCCGTACCGCATTCTTAACTTGGTGACGAGGCGCTGGGCAAGAAAAGTGTCATCGCAACTTTGATCAATATCGGTGTTAGCGGCACAGTCAATAAATAAAAGATAGACATGGGGCGATGCTTAAACACATCGTAATTTTTCCAGAGAATTATCAAGGATACGCAAAGCAAAAATGGCGAAGTATAAACAAGCTGACTAAAAAATACGAACAGCCTCTCACCCCCTTGCCCTGTAAACAATTTGTACAGCGCGTACACCAATGCAAACCAAAAAAGCCACTCCAACAGCCTGCTAGTCTTGTTAATACCCGTTTCTCATTTCGATTTAAAGAATTCTTTGCAAGATTACTAAAAATAAAAATGGGCTTAAGGCAACAATGAGTACAACAAGTACATAGCTCAGACACTCCGACCATTTTTTTGGGGAGGCTATTTTATAGTTGCTGATGATATATTTCAGTCGACCGCGGCCCAAAAAGTAACGCATATTCAACCAGTATATCAGCACGCCATAACCGAAAATAATGGTAAAAAATACAGCATAAGGTATGTGACTCCCTGCTATCGCGTCCAAAGCATAAATAACAAGCGGTACCGTATAGAAAAATAATGCTATTACAACCAATTTTGCCGCCGAGTCATCCGCGGTCCGCCTACTGGGAGTTTTTAACATAAGAAGGTAGAGCGTTAAAAAAAAGCGATCGTATAGGCTTCTCAACATGCTAATCTCTTTTTAAATTACTTCATCTCCTCCCAAACTTTGCTTGATTCCATGAGCGGGTCGACACTAAGGGGATTGCGCCTGAACAGCACAGCGCAAACAGAGCTATGAAAATAGAGAAACCGCAATAACGAAACATAGGTATACTGAATTAAATCAATTTGGCTTACAGCCGACGTTTAAGAAAAACACGCAAATCTTTTATGACGGGGGAATCATAAATCACGACATTCAAGTCAAAAGGTATTTAAGAAGAATATATTGTGGTCAAGTAAATCCTTTCAAACAACATTATTCTCATCATCATAACAGCCAAACTGTTTTACAACTATATGCCTAGAACTTTATGTCAGAGATGTGCAATATTAACAACATTTCAGAAAACACAATACTTTAAAAATGACCTTTTTTTGAAAGGCAGCGGAAGGGCTACTGAAAATGTAAATTCTTGCTGATACGTATTTGCTTTGCGTTCAAGATTCCGATAAAATCGTCCACCACCACTGAGTGACGGATTCGTCATGTTTAGTTCTCTCGGGCTGTGAAAAAAAAAAAAAACAATCGGATCGTTTATTGGAACGGAATCAAAAGCTTACCCGAGCGGTGCGTCTTTGACGATGCGCAGGAACCTTTCGATATTGGGTCCGCCAGACGAATGGTGTGGATGGTGACAGGATTAAGAAATGCACTGGAGTATGCTCGTTCGCGTTGCTGCAAAGAGTGGTTTAATCAGTGGGCATGCTTAAAGGGAACCGGCCAGGGATTGTAGTGGAAAGCACGGAATGCGGTGAGGATGTGGAGAGTGATTTGTTGGTGGGACACCAACAAATGGGCAAATCGGGTGTTGGAATGGACGGGGCAAGGCGGGGGGTGGACTCGGAACGAAAAGCCCGCTCGAACGTACTGTGGATACTCAATGAAAGCTAGTCATATGTTCGGCACAGGCAGGCCCGACCCGCAGGAGGGCCGCATGAAACGGATCACTTTAAAATCACAATAAGTATCAATCTTTGGACTTGCATCGCAGCTGTTATCATGGGAATTACTCGGACGCGCAACGTAGTGAAAAGTATATATTGAAAACAATGAACATAGTTCGCATCTGCGTCGTTGTTCTTGTAATGGGATCAATCACGTTGAAATACTCCTTTAAAGGGGGCAATGGCACGTTTTATAAATTACTGAAGGAAAAAGTCGATGATTACTTTACGGAGTCAAAACTTCATCCTGCCGGCAATCGGAAGTTGTATGTGAAAAGCGCCTTGCAGATACTGTCTGCAACGATTCTGTACGTCGTTCTGGTTTTCTTTACTCCAATCGCACCCGTCGCGTTGTTGCTTTGTCTCGCACTCGGTGTTAACCTGGCGCTGATCGGGTTCAATGTGATGCACGAAGGCGGGCACCAGGCGTTTTCTTCGAATGCGCGAATGAACAATATTTCGGCCTATTTCCTGAATGTGCTGGGTGGGATCACATATTACTGGAAGATTAAGCACAATATCAATCATCATACCTACACCAATGTGGAAGGCATGGATTCGGATATCGACGTGAAGCCCTTTATGCGGCTTCATGCCGATCAGCCACTGCATGGGTATCATCGTTTTCAACACATCTATTGGGTGGTGTTGTATGGCGTTTCGTACCTGGCGTGGATCTTTTATGAGGACTTTGTCAAGTATTTCAGTGGCAAAGTCTCTTTGCATGGTGACAAGAAACCTTTGGCGATGAGAGAACATGTTGTTTTCTGGGTCACGAAAGTCATTTATTTAGGTGTCTACGTGTTTATCCCGATAGTAATGGTGGGTTGGTTGTGGTGGCTTCTGGGATTCTTAGTGATAACGATCACCTGCGGACTATTGATTAGCGTGGTGTTCCAATTGGCACACGTGGTGGGTGGAACGCAATTTCACACGGCAAAAGCCGATCGTAGTGACGCTACGCAGGAATGGGCCATTCACCAGGTGGAATCGACATCGAACTTTGGCACGTCCAGCAAGTCGTTGCATTGGCTGTTGGGGGGATTGAATTTTCAGATCGAGCATCATTTATTTCCAAGGGTCAGTCATATTCACTATCCGGCCATTAGCCGGCTGGTGCGCGATGCGTGCCGGGAAGCCGGTATCGTTTACAATGAACACACATCGCTTTGGAAGGCCCTGGTCTCGCACCTTCATCACTTGTGGCGACTGGGCAGGGCTTGAAAACGACCGGAATCGTGTTATTTGAGACCGGACCCACAAAGACACCCCTGATGAGGGTATGTCCATTTAAATGACTACCTTGCACGAAATTACGACTGCATTATCTTCTCCCCCTTTCCATTTTAGATAATCCATTTGCATTTATGGCCTTTTGGGAGTCATCTGTTGACTTGAGGCAGCTAGTTTTCATTATTCACTAATCCATACACATGAGACAACTAAAGATCAGCAAGCAGATTACCAACCGGGAAAGCCAGTCCCTGGACAAGTATTTACAAGAAATTGGAAAGGTTGAATTGATCAGTGCTGAGGTTGAAGTTGAACTTGCCCGGCGCATCCGCGAGGGCGACCAGATGGCGATGGAGAAATTGACGAAAGCCAATCTCCGCTTTGTGGTTTCGGTTGCAAAGCAATATCAGAACTCCGGTCTCACACTGGGTGATTTGATCAATGAAGGTAATTTAGGGCTGATCAAAGCGGCAAAACGGTTTGATGAAACACGTGGTTTCAAATTTATTTCCTATGCCGTTTGGTGGATCCGTCAGTCGATCATGCAAGCGTTGGCCGAGCAGTCGCGCATTGTGCGGCTTCCTTTGAACCGTGTGAGTTCGCTGAATAAAATATCGAAGACCTTTTCGGACCTCGAGCAGAAATTTCAACGCGAACCTTTGCCGGAAGAAATGGCCGAGGTGATCGGGGTTTCTACGCAGGATGTGCAGGACAATCTGAAGGTTGCCGGTCGCCATGTGTCGATGGACGCGCCGTTTGCACAAGGAGAAGACAACAACAGTTTGCTCGATGTGTTGAGCGACACCAATGAAGCACGGCCCGATGCCGGTTTGCTCTCCGATTCACTCATCGAAGAAGTTCAGCGCGCGCTTTCAACGTTGCCTGCACGGGAATCGGAAGTGTTGGGAATGTACTTTGGTTTGAACAGCACGGAAGCGATGACGCTGGAAGAAATCGGCGAGAAATTTAATTTGACGCGCGAGCGTGTGCGCCAGATCAAGGAGAAAGCCACGCGCCGGTTGAAAAATGCTGCGAGAAGCAAAACCTTGAAATCATACCTGGGATAAGCCGGAAGGAATGTCTAGGTAATGTGGATATATCGGTGTATCTTGCAGCGCATTTAAGAAATAGTGCCGTTCAGCAAGTTCCTGCCTTTCCAGATTCTGTTGCATTCACCTTCCTTAATTTAACATTCCTAGTCAAGTTTCTCCAAACAAAGCTATTGAATACTGCCGGGTCATATGAAGTTGGCTTTATCTTACCCGTATGTTCGAAAAAACAATTAATACAATAAACACAATGCAAGGAACAGTGAAATTTTTTAATGAAACCAAAGGTTTTGGATTCATTACGCCCTCAGATTCAAGTGAAGACATTTTTGTACACGTATCAGGCCTCGTTGATGAGATCCGTGAAAACGATCAGGTTCAATATGATGAAGAAAGAGGCAAGAAAGGCATGAATGCCGTGAACGTTACCGTATTGAACTAAACGAAAGTTTTATATAGTATTTAGAGATAGACCGCCTCACAAGGGTGGTCTATTTTTTTGTGTTGTATTTATTCGGAAATCATTTTGAACCGCAGAGGCGCAAAGGCGCAAAGAAAAACGCAAAGGATGCAAGTTCTTCTTTGCGCCCTTTGCGTCTCTGCGGTGAAATGTATTTCAGGCAGCCGCTTTCCGCAGTACAAACCGATAATATTGACGCACGCCATCTTTCAGGGTGGTATGAAAGGGAGAGCCTACAATACCGGCAAACTCACCGAAGAGCTTCTGCCACTTTGCAGGGACCAGTTTGCGGATCATTTCCTTTTTTGTTTCGTCTTCTGCCTCGATGGCGCTGATCACATTTTCGCTGATGTTTTCTTCTTCCACGCATTCCATCCCGGCAGTGTGGAGCTGGTCTTTGAAGATCTTCATGTTTTCTACGGAATTTCTAAAATCGACCAGCAACAAATAGCCGCCCGGCTTTAGCACGCGCTTTACTTCAGACAAAAACGTCGGCACACAGCCATAGGCGTGGCACGACTCTACATTGATGACCACGTCGATCGAATTGTCGACGAGCGGAATGGCTTCAGCGCTGCCTTGGATGAATTTCAAATTGGGTGCGGCGTGGATTTTATTGGCAAGGGTCACGGCGCTGCTGGCGATGTCCATGCCGGTGTAGAAAGCTGGTTTCAGCGAACGCACGATGTATTCGGCTCCTCCTCCCCGGCCACTGCCCACTTCCAGCAATTGCTTGCCCTCTATGTTCGTTTTCGAAGCCAGGTAATGATACATCTGCATGGAATAGCGCTGCCGGGTGGTGGTACCCACGTCGATGCCGTGCTCGCCCGTTGCAGGGATGTAGCCGTAGTTCATGAAATGCCAGTCGGAAGCGGGAATGTACTTGGCGAGCGCCTCGTAGGTGATGCGTGCATTTAAACGCTTGAACCATGCATAGCCCTTAAGCATGCGAATTATGCGGTTGATCATTTAGGTGTAGGTTATAGTTTAAAAAAAAATCTATCAATACATAGCCTTCGCATGCGTTCAACATGTGAAGCTATTCTGGGCCCGTCGTACGGTGAGGGAATGGTGGATGAGATGCTCCGTGTTCTTTCTATCCAGGATTGGCTCAACGCAAGTTGATGGTGTAATGATGGCGCTGCTCCATGACACTTTTTAAGGCGGCGCTTTCATTTCGTGAGAAAGTGATCATGCTGAGGAGAGGATCATGATCAAATCGCCTTGCTATGACGAAACAACAAGATGAGGTTTTTTAATGACAATTCCTACCTGACTTCGAAGAATGCGCCTCAAGAAACAGAGCCCTTTGTTCCGGATTTATTGAACAAGCATTTAATTTTTTATGATCCATCGTCAATGCTCTTGTCCATCTAAAAAAACAAGGAATACAAAGCATTAAAAGCTGTTGCAACAACAAGAACCTTTAAACAGGCTACGAGCCCTCTTAAAAATTCACCTTTTTTTAATAGACGTTCTAAAATAGAAAATCGTATAATCCGTTTCAGGACTTAGGAATTGGGCAGAAAACACATGGGTTGGGTCGCTTTTGGATTGATGGGATAGCATGCATTTTCAGCCTTTGCCTGATGCTTTTGTTGTCGATGTTAAATCCCCCAAAGACGAAACCATGAAAGACTCTGTCGCAGAAATGCCCTCACAACCCTCTTTCCGACCAGGAAGACGTATCGTCGAGTTTTTAAGGGCACCTTTCCCCTATTACCTGAACGACGACCGGAAAAATACTTTTCTCATCGCGGGCATAGCGCTGTTTGTGCTCGTTTTCATGATGGTCTTTACACCCTATTCTGAGAAGATCTTCCTGGTGAGCGCCATCGTCTTTGTGGTGATGTGGGGCAACGTTGTTCTTCTCCCCAAAGTATTTCCCGCCACCTTCGACACGGCGACCTGGACCGTAGCCAAATACATCGTGTTTTCATTGTGGCAACTGCTGATGGATGGCTTCTTTATCGCCATCGCGCTCGAACTGCTGAACATCCACCCCACCGTTCCCTTTGGGCAAAAACTGCTGCTGATCTATCCCAGCGTGTTGAGCCACGCCGCCATCCCCCTGGCTATTGGCACCCTGCTGCTTCGGAACAACCTCTTGCAGGAGAATTTGCGTCATGCCGTGAAGGCCAACCAGGAGTTGGAGAAGATCAGGGTGATCCGGGAAGACGTGGAGCACGCCCACCCAAACCTGGTGACCATTTATTCGGATACCCGGGAGTCGTTGCAATTCCTTTTTTCGAATCTCCTCTATGTGGAAGCCAGCGAGAACTACTCCACGCTGTATTGGAAGAACGGGCAGGCCATCGAGAACCGGATGTTGCGCATCAACCTGAAGAATGTGGAGAGCCAATTGGACAATCATTTTACGATCCGTTGTCACCGGTCGTTCCTGGTCAATATCAACGCCATCGCGCACGTTACGGGAAATGCCAACGGGTATAAGCTGGCCATCAAGGGTGCCGGCATTACCATTCCGGTGTCGCGATCAAAGGGGAAAGAGGTGATGGAACGCATCCAACAGCTCCGAAACGTGTTTGAGCTCAACTAGTCATTCATCCCAACAGGCAGTCATTGGCACCACGCCGTTGTCGTTTGTCACTAAATGGCCGCCACTCGTTACAAACGCTCATTTTTTTCAGCCACCACTTTCTCTTTTGCGCTAGAAGTAAAAAACAACTTCTTACGCATGAACCTTCCTATCTCCATTTCCCCCAAATTATCCTCTGGCGTTTTATCGCTTTTGATGCTACTGGCAGTCCTGGTGCCGGCGAGACTTTATGCGCAGTCCACGCAAACCCTGCGGGGAACCGTGGTGGACGGGGTGAGTAACACTCCCCTGGTTGGCGTTACGGTGATCGTTGTGAACCCCGGCAACACCATCTTGGGCAGCACCACCAATGCCGACGGACACTTCCGGATCGACGGGGTACCGACCGGGAGACAGACCCTCCGGGTGACCTACATCGGCTATGAAGAACAAACGATCCCCAACATCGTGGTAACTGCCGGCAAAGAGGTAGTGCTGAACCTGAGTCTTACCGAAAGCATCAGCCAACTGGAGGAAATTGTAGTGACCGGCGACAGCCGCGACGACAAAACCGCCACCAACAACGAGAACGCTGTGGTGAGTGCGCGGTCGTTTAACGTGGACGACACCAAGCGGTATGCCGGCGCCATCGGCGATCCCTCGCGCATGGCCGCCAACTTTGCGGGCGTGGCCGGTGGCAACGACAGTCGCAACGATATCGTCGTGCGGGGCAATTCGCCCACCGGCATGTTGTGGCAAATGGAAGGACTCAATATTCCCAACCCCAACCATTTCGGCTCGGCAGCGAGCACCGGGGGCCCCGTAAGCATCCTGAACAACAACAACCTCGACAAGTCCGATTTCATGACCAGCGCCTTTCCGGCGCAATATGGCAACGCAACGGCCGGGGTATTCGACCTGCGGCTGCGCGATGGCAATAATGAGAAACGGGAGCTCCTCGCCCAGGTGGGTTTTAATGGGTTTGAACTTGGCGCGGAGGGACCGTTCTCAAAAAAATCGGAAGCGTCCTACGTTGCCAATTACCGGTATTCTACGCTGGGCGTTTTTCAGGCGCTCGGCATTCAATTTGGAACCGGCTCCAACACGCCGGATTATCAGGATCTCAATTTCAAGGTGAGCGTGCCCACGGCAAACGGCGGCAAATGGACGTTGTTCGGCATTGGCGGTACCAGTAAAATCGACCTGCTGGGAAGCGAAGCCGACCTGGACAAAGGCTCCAGCAATCTGTATGGAAGTGAGAACAACGATTCCTTTACAAAATATCAAACCGGTGTGGTGGGTGCGAACTATGAAAAAACCATTTCGAATACCTATATGCGGATCACCGCCGGAGTGAGTGGTACAGGCGAAAACGTGTCATCCGACTCGCTGGTCCGCAACAGCGAAAATGAAGTGATCGATCGCTACCTGCGGGTGGAAAATAACATGAACACGCAAAAGTATTCGCTAAATTTTTTGACCCGGACAAAATTCAACGCACGAAACAGTCTCACTTCCGGCTTCTATATCGACAACACACATTTCAATCTCTACAGTCATGATATCTACGCCAACGTGCAACGCGACACGGTGCGGCTGGATGTGAAGGACCGCACAACCCTCTACCAGTTCTACAGTACGTGGAAGCACCGGTTCAATCCTCACCTGGTGCTGAACGCCGGGCTCCATGCGCAATATTATTCGCTGAATGCACAATGGGCTGTGGAGCCGAGGACGAGCTTACAATATATTATCAATGGAAGTCACTCGCTTAGCGTTGGCTATGGCATTCACAACCAAATACAAAGCATCACGACCAATTTTATACAGACAAAAACGGCCGACGGCGGGATGCTGCTCACCAACAAAGATCTTGACTTCACCACCAGCCGGCACCTGGTGTTGAGTTATGACTGGAATATTTCGTCGAAGGTGAGGTTCAAAGTGGAAAGTTATTACCAAACGCTTTCGAATGTTCCCGTGGAGCAGGTGCCGTCTTCCTTTTCATCGATCAACACGGGGATGTCCTTTGGCATTTCGAACGTCGACAGTTTGGTGAATCAGGGGACAGGGAGAAACTATGGGTTGGAGTTCACGTTGGAACGGTTTTTCCGGGATGGCTATTATTTCCTGTTCACGACTTCCCTTTTCGATTCCCAGTACAAGGGCAGCGATGGCGTTTGGCGGAATACGGCCTACAACACGAAATACGTTTTCAATGCTTTGGCAGGCAAGGAGTGGCGCGTGGGCAAAGGAAATGATTTCTTCTCCATAAATTTAAAAATGACAACCGTGGGCGGAAAGCCGCTTACACCGATTGATTTTGAAACCTCACAACGCTATGGCAAGACGGTCTACAAAGACAGCGAAGCGTTTAGCGACCGGCAGACGCCTTACTTTCGAATGGACTTGCGATTCTCTTATCGCAAAGAATATAAACACAGCACCCTGGAAGTCGCTTTAGATCTGCAGAACCTGACCAACAACAAAAACATCTTCACCCAGAACTACAATCCACGGACGAACTCTATTGTGACGGTGTACCAGCAATCGTTCTTCCCGGTTCCCTATGTTAAGTTTACATTTTGAGAATGTGCGTTAACCTGTTTCCTCTGTCTTTAGAAATATTTTGTGAACCGCACCTTTAAGGCAAAGGGTGTTCCGGGGGTGAAGTGGATTTCGGATACGGGTTCAGTTTCATTTTTGAGACGCGACTCCGTGTCGAACTGGGCTTCTTTCCAGGCGGTGTTGAAAATGTTTTCGACCGATAATCCAAACTCATAGCCCGAACGGGAATAGTTGACGATGGCGTCGGCAATGAAATAACCGGTAGCCACCACGGTGTTGGTCTCGTTGGCCGCGCGATCGCCCATGTAGCGATAGCGAAGGCTGCCGTTGAAGCCTTGCTGCCGGCGAACGCTCAGGCCGCCAATGCTGGTGATGGTGGGAGCCAGCGGAATGTGATCCTCCCCTTCGGGCGCGCCTTTTGCTCGCGGCCGGGTCACGTTCAGATCCGCGTCGGCAAACAGCCAGGATGCGAGTTGGTAGCGTACGGAGAGGTCGACACCCTCGCGTGTGGTCTTGCCGCTGGGTTCCACCACGGCTTCGTCGCCGACGTAGACAAATTCCTGGTCGAGGTCGAGGCGCCAGAGGGCGGTGTGGACGATGAGGGCGGGCGTCACTTTTATGTCGGCGCCCACGTCCATGCCATAGGCACGGGGCAACGTTTGCTTCTCAGTTTGTTCTACCACCACGCGGGCGTCGTTGGAGTGGAAGCCGGTACCGGTGCGGACAAAAAGGTTGACGGTTTCGGTGAGTTGGTAGTTGAAATTCAGCTTGGGACTCGCGATGCCTCTTCCCTTGTTGCCGGGTTGGGCAATATTCAAACGATCGGTATAGTCGAAATGAAAATAGTCGAAGCGCAGGGCGGCGTTGATGGAAAACTTCGGCGTGAGCCAGAGGGTTTCGCTCCAGTAAGCATTTGCGTTGCCTTCGCGGATGTCGCCGCGTTTGAAATCGCGGATGAAGGTTCGGCGCACGGTGTTGCTAAGCGCAATGTTGTCGATGGCATCGTAGCGAAAACCTGCGCCGGCTTCCGTTTGCAGCCGCATGCCGCCGAGTGTTGTGC
The DNA here is from genome assembly GCA_036525235.1 of Chryseolinea sp. Classification (GTDB taxonomy): domain Bacteria; phylum Bacteroidota; class Bacteroidia; order Cytophagales; family Cyclobacteriaceae; genus Chryseolinea. The sequence goes on from DATDAV010000064.1 coordinate 27,075, forward strand.
TTTGGCTGTAGCGGGTTTTGTAGCCATAGACCCAACGGTGCTCCTGCTGGTGGATCTGGTCGCCGTCTACCGGGTTGTTGAGATAGAAGGTGAAGTTGGAATACAGGCTGAAGTTGTAGCGTATGGCATAGGCCTGGTTTTCCCAGGTGGCCCCGTTGCGCAGCGAATGGCTGGCCCGAAGATTCATATTGATCCGCCCCGTGCCACCCCCTTCTGTGGGATCGAGCGAACCGAAACGGGTGATGAGCCCGCTGTCTACCGCGCGGTCGGGAATTTGTCCGCTGGCGTCCCACCGGCTGTCGAACACAGAGAGGGCCAGCGATAAGCGCGTGCGCTCACCCCATTGCGTGTTGAATTTTCCCTGGACGTTGAAGCGTTTGAAGTGCTGGCTGTTTTCGAAATAGCCGTTGCTGCGCGTGAACTCGGAGGCGATGTAGGCGCTGGAGCGTGCCCGGTTTAACACGTTGACACCTGCCACGGCGCGGCCCATGCCGAACGAGCCGCCTTCGAAGCGTGCAAAATTATGATCCAGCTTATGGCGCGTTTGGAAGTCTACAAAGCCCGCGGTGGTGAAGTCGCCTTTGTCGGCAAAATAGGGTCCTTTGTCGAAGTCGACGTAGTCCACCAGTTCGGGAATAACGAAGTGGAGATCGGCATAGCCCTGGCCGTGGGCGTGCGACACCATGTTCACGGGCATGCCGTCCACTTCCACATTGATGTCGGTGCCATGGTCAGCATCAAAACCCCGGAGAAAGATCTGCTCGGCTTTGCCACCGCCGGCGTGCTGGGCGATGAAGAGGCCCGGCACCATGCGAAGAATATCCTGACCGGTGTTGACGGGCCGCAAACGAATGTCGACTTGTGACAACGTGTTCATCGGACGCTCAAGACCGCCGGTCACGGTGATGTCGGCCAGTTGAACGCCACCGGGCTTGAGGTGGATGGAGAGCGATGTGGTGGCGCCATCCACGATAGTTACCGGAATGGTTTGGGCTTCAAAGCCGATGTAGGAAACGCGAACGGAATAGCTACCGGCTTTTGCAGTCGTGATGCGGTAGTGTCCCTGCCGATCGGTGATTGCACCTGCTCCCGTCTCCGGGATGTATATCGAGGCGCCAATCAATGGTTCATTTTTTTCGTCCGATACAGAACCCTGCACGATGCCTTGGGCAAGGACAACTCGGGCAACCAACAACAGCGTTAGTTGCAGCACAAAGAATTTCATGGCTTCAAATTTATGAATAGAAAGGAGTTCTCACAGCACCGGCTCAGATGAAACTGACGGATGCGCTCAACTATTACGCAGGGCTTCTTGTATCTTTTGAGTCACCTCCGGACCAAGTTCAAACGCGCTTTTTTCCGCGCGACGCAGATAGGTTCTGGCTTTTCCAGTTTGGCCGTTGGCCTGGTAAATCATGCCGAGGTGAAAGAGTACATCCGGCTCGAAGGTTTTGTCTACGAGAAAATCTTCCGCTACTTCCAATGCCTGGCTGTATTTGCCTTCGTGGAAATATCCCCACGCCAGGAGGTCATACGATTGCGGTGTGGGCCGGTTCCGGATCTCGCGTTTGGCGAGCGTTATGGTTTTCGCGGGATTTGAAAAATCCTCGACCTGCATCAGCGCCAGGTACTTGTTGTACATGTCGCCGTAGCGCGGGTGGTTGGCCAGCGAGTCGAACACGTGCAATTGTTTCATTTTTTCGCTTGCATTATTTTCGGCCGCAGCAATTTTCGCCAACAGCAGATGCATGTCGGGTGTGGCTCTCTTTTGATCGATGTATTGTGCGATGCGCCGGGCTTCTGCATAGCGGTGGTCGTGCGAAAAGGCGATCCAGGCAATCCCCTTTAGCGCGTAGTCATAGTCCGGATTTGTTTTGAGAATCTCCAGGTAGAGTTGGTAGGCTTCTTGTATGCGCCCAGCATGACCGTACATGTCAGCCAGGTTTGATTTTGTCCAAAGAGAAAGGGAAGCATTGTCTTTAGTTTTTGCGAGCGCCGTTTCCATGAGAACGATGGCGGAGTCGAGATCGCCTTCGTGGTCCTTGATCTTTGCCTGGCGGATGATGTAGGGAAAGAAATTGCGCGTGGCTATTTTGTTGAGCGCCCGTTTGGCGCCGGCATAGTCGCCAAGTTCAAGGTCCACATCCGTCAACATGAACAATGACGAAGCCTTCCCCTCTCCGATCGCCAGGGCTTTCTGGATCTGCTGATAGGCTTCGCCAAACTGATGTTGTGTGATGGCGTTGGCGGCCAGCGCGCGATGAACGGAAGCATTTTCATTTCCCGAAGCAGCGAGCACGGAGCGGTGTAAACTATCGGACGCAAAAATATCTTCTATGCGACCCGTCAACATAAAGCGTGACGACAAAAGTCCGGCCACGCGGAGTTTGCAGGTTTCACTGTCTGGTGTGTGGGATTGTTTGTTTTTCCAAAAGGCAATTTCTTCGTTGCATTTTTGGAGCGCGCCATCGGTGTGTGGCGACAAGTAGGCGGCATAGTCGGCCGGGTGAGTAATGTCGTGTTCCTGCTTTTCGGCACAGCCCAGGATGAGCAATACCGAAAATGCCTGTGACAGGAAGATGAGGGTCTTCTTTTTCATGGATTGGAAGTTTTGAAATGAAAAACTAAACCCGGAGCAAGCGCGCCCCGGGCTGTGTTTACATCAATGCGGCGTGGCCAGGTAGGGGAACGTATCGAGGAATCCTTTGTCGTTGGCATTCACATGATCGTCGGTCAACATCGGATTGGCTGTAGCATCCGGTCCGCCGAAGAGCAGGATCAATTCTACGGTGATCACATCGTCGTTCAATTTCCGGCCCGTCAGCACATGGGTGCCGTCGTAAAATGTCGTGGCACCGCTCAGCGCTACGCTCAACACATCGGTGGAGAGCACGCCGGTGAAGGTGGCGGCATCGAGTCCCAGCAAGTTGGTGGTGTAGCCGGGGTTGAGGGCCAGCAGTCTATCCTTGAACTTGGTTCCGAAGGCGGCGTTTTGGGCGGAAGGGATCGTGCCGTTGAAGGTGTCCTTGTCGCCGGCACTCACAAAGACGGTGTTGATGGCAGGGCGTGCCATCTGGTCTTCCTGCACATAGGTGACCGGCGTGGGCATGGCATCATCGTCGTTGTTACAGGCACCGAGCGCAATCAACGCGCCCACGGCCAACAGGTTTACATATTTCAGTTTCATTTTTCAAAAAGGGTTGAGTGGAGTGAATTAATTTTTACGGTTGGAAGTAGCCCACGCATTGAGGGTACCACTGCCCAACATTGACTTGGGCAATTCAATGATGACCGACATCACATTGGTGCCGGCGAACGTGTCCGTTCCGGGGTTGTTGAACCCGGTGGCGGTTCCGGCGATCACTTTTTTGTACTGGTCCAGGTCGAAGAAGAACGGGTCATCGCGCGGGCCGGCGAAAACCTTGATGCCGTTGGCCTCGCCGGTCATGGGCGAACCGGCATAGGTGCTGATGTCGGCTTCCACTTTGTTGCCGCTGGTGACGAGCGTGCTGGTCAGTCCTTTTTCGATGGGTGCCACGGGGCCATACACTTGCACTTTGCCGTTCTCGAAAGTTACCTGGAGCACGAGGTCCTCCATGTTGTCTTTGGTGGAAGAGTTGTCGACGTTCACTTCCAGCATCACGTCGGAGTCAAAAGTAGCGGCGGCGGTGGCCATGGGGGCGAGTAATCCCTGTGTGTTCACGACAAACACCAGGTTGCTGCTGTTCGAAGGGCTTTCAAATGCGTAGAAGTCGGTGATGTCGGAGGCCTTGCCTGTCACGGCTGGCGCGTCGATGTGGTCAGCCGCAATGAGGTACGTTGCCGAAGAGATGACACCGATAGCCAGGAGCGCAGCAAGGCCCCTTCGAAGGTCTGTTGTTTTTGCTTTCATAAAAGAGGGTTGTTAATTAATCCTGATCCACCTACGATGAAAGCAATGCGTTTGGATTTTTGGGTTTAGAAATAAATTAAAATGCGGGATGTAGCCAATGAAGTCATGGAGATGGGAAGGTTTCGTGGTGGTGGAGAAAAAAAATGAACCGCCTCACCTTCGCTAAAGCTTCGGCGAGCAAAGAAAGCAAAGTCAGTAACACCTCACCGGACACTCATCCCAATTCTATTCAAATCTTTGCTCGCATAAAAATACAGGGCTTTTCCCAACACCATGCTTTCGGCTACGAATCCCCAATAGCGGGAGTCGTATGAATTGTGGCGGTTGTCGCCCATCATGAAATAGTAGTTGTCTTTGAATTCATAGGCATCGACCTGTTTTCCGTTTACGACCGCCGCGGAATCCAGGATCTGGACTGATTCGTTCTCGTACTCCAGACACGTTCCATAGCGTTCCAGGTTTCGGCGGGTCAATGGGATCCGGTCTCCCCTTTTTGGCACATAGAGCGGACCAAAGTTATCCCTGTTCCATTCCGCCACTCCCACGTGCGGATATACGTCCGATTCCGGTTCGTCTTCTCCCGTAATTCCCCGTTCTACGCTTTTTATAAATGCCAGTTCTTTCACTTGTTGCGTCTGATCCTGCGTTAGGAACATTTTATACATTCCCGGTGCAACGAGATAAAACTCAGATTCAACGATGCCGAATTGATCAAGCACTCGTTGCTGGATCAGAACGCCATCGGTTTGCACCAGGTATTCGTACTTGAGGGTGTAATCGCCCGTGAGGCTATCGCTATTGATAAAGACCGTGGCCTTGCGAATGGAAAAAGTATCGCCGGGCATGCCCACGCAACGTTTGATATACATGGTTTTCTGATCGAGCGGCCATTTGAAGACGACGACTTCATTGCGGGCGATGGTTTTGGTTTTGCGGAACATGAGGTGATCTCCCACTTGCAACGTCGGGGTCATGGCGGGCGTGGGTATCACTACCGGCGTGATGGGCGATAGATGATCAACGGAATGGCTAATGCTTTGCAGGTATGTCCGCAGACCAATTTCGACACAAATGGCTAACACATATACGTACCACACATCCCAGCGCTTAGCTTCCCAATGCCTGGCCTTCCCGACGGCGCGATAGCCGCCAACGATCAAGTAGATATAAAACGCGATGATGAGACCGACCCCGCCCAGAAGCAGGATAAAGGTATACGCCACAAATCTGATGCTGATAACAACAACAAGGATGAACAGGAAATATATAATAATGCCTTTCTTGACGTTCCCCGCATAAACATAACCCAGGCCCGGGACTATTAAATTCAGGAAGGCGGCCAGCGCAGGTCTCTTTTTTGTCACATTATTTTCATGGCCGTTAACGGGAGTCTGAAGGTCGCTCATTTCGAATTTTCTTTTATATGTATTGTTGAGAACTTATCGCCACAATACTTGAATGGATCAAGTAGTCCCTGCTTCGGCCCGTCCTGAAAAAGACAGGACCTAAACAATTATAATGGTTATTACTTTAGAATCCTTGTTTTCGAAATGATTTAATCTATTCGTTAGTGATTTCGTTTGTCAAAAAAAACTGTAAGAAGGAACGCTGTCAAATCTTTCACTGACTTCTTTGCCGACCAAGTGTAGCGCGACTATTCATACTTTAACGTATCCACAGGATTTGAGCGCGCCGCCTTTACCGCCTTCAGCGAAACCGTGATCACCACAATCGCTCCACTGATGAATAAACCGGAAGCAAAATACAATGGGCTCCACGAAATGCGGAACGCGAAGTTCTGCAGCCACTGGTCCACGATCAGATACGTGACCGGGGCAGCCAACAGGAAAGCTGCCACCACCAGCAATACATATTCTTTTGAGATCATGTAAAGGATACTGCTCACCGACGCCCCCAAGACCTTCCGGATCCCGATTTCAGCCAGGCGTTGTTCGGCGATAAAAGAGATCAGCCCATATAAGCCCAACACGGCCGTGAAAATAGAGAGCGCCGAGAAGATCATGAACACGTTGCTGAGGCGTTTCTCACTGCTATACACCTGGTCGATGGATTGATCCAGAAAGTGAAATGAAAGTGGTTTTTCGGGTTCAAATCTTTTCCACTCCCGTTCAATCGCTGCCAGGGCTTGCGTCGTCTTTCCTTTCTCGATCCGAACGGCTGCATACCACCGCGGCGAACCAAACCAGATGATGATGGGGTCTATTTTTTTCTGAAGGGGCTCAAAATTGAAATCTTTCACCACGCCGATCACGCTACCCAACTTAACCGGCCGGCCGGCATGGTCAAGCGCTTTCCCCACCGGGTCATTCCATTGGAAGGCGCGGGCGGCCGCTTCATTGATGATAAACCCCGCGGTGGAATCTGTTGCATTCTCGCGCGAAAAATCGCGGCCTTGCACCATCTCCAATCCCATGGTCTTCACAAAGTCGTGGGTGACATTGAGTATTTTTACAAACTGCGTCTTCTCCTTTCCTTCGACGGTAAAGCTCATAAACTGCACTTCCCTTCCAATCGGCTCCGATACAGACGATACACTAACGATGGAGCTTTCGGACAACAAATTGTTCTTAAAGGCAAAGTAGGATCCCGGAACGCTCGTTCCCCGGATGGTCACCATGATGATCTGGTCTTTATCGTAACCCAGGGACTTATCCTGGATAAAGCGAAGCTGCTGGGCGATGACGATGGTGCCAATGATCAGGAAAATGGAGATGGCGATCTGCGCACCTACCAGCAGTTTCCTGAACCCCCCTTTGCCCCCCTTGCCCGGTTTCCAAACGCCCTTTAAAATCTGCTGCGGCTCGAAGGAAGAAATGAAGAACGCCGGATACGCGCCCGACAAGATCCCGACAAGAATCGTAAACAAAAAAATAGCTCCCATAAGCGGAGCATTCTCCCGCACATCCAGCGACAGCGAAACCTCCAGCAGGTTGCTGAACAATGGCAGCATCAATTGAAGGATCAGAAAAGCAAAACAGAGGGCGATCATGCAAACCACCACCGACTCGAGGATGAACTGCAACCTCAGGTGTGACTTCAAAGCACCCAGCACCTTGCTGATGCCGATCTCCTTGAACCTGCGCGAGGCCGTGGCCATGGTGAGGTTTATAAAGTTGATGGCCGAAATGATGAGCACCAGGAGGCCTACCGATATAAAAATGTAAAGGTTTTTGATGTTGCCGTTCTGCGCCAGGTCCGTATTGTAATCGAAGTCCGAATGCAGGTGAACGTTGTGGAGCGCCTGAACATAAAATTTGGCGTTGAAGTCTTTTTGAAAATCCGGCAGCTTGTCCGTTGCAATTTTGTTGATCCCGGCTTCGATGATGGGCGCCTTCAATGGATCTTTGATGGTGAAGTAGGTCCAAAACCAGTCGTTGTTATACTCCTCCAGGAATTTTGTATCCTTGAACGCTCCCGAATTCGCGATGTTGGAAAGCGGAATGACAAAGTCGAACTGGAGGTGGGTGTTGGAGGGAAGGTCTTTCACCACGCCGGTAACTTCCAGGTCGGTGCGGTTGTTGAACCGGAGGGTTTTGCCCAGGGCGCTTTCGGTTCCGAAATATTTTTCTTCCATTTTTTTGGTGATCACAACGGCATTGGGATGGACCAGCGCTTTCCCGGGGTTGCCTTCCATAAACGGAAAATCAAAAAGATCAAAAAAGGAGGAATCCGCAAAGATCACTTTCTCTTCGTAGAAGACATGCTCATTATAACGAAAGGTGGGCACCATCCGCGTATATTTATAATTGATGATCCGCGTGTAGTGGCCGACATCCTCGCTGAAACGTGCTTTGATCTCGGGACCAAAAGCCGGAAAGGTGGTAGGAATATGGTTGGTGGTCCCGCCCACGGTGGACGACGCGGTGATGCGATAGATCGAAGCCGATTGCGTGAACATTTTGTCATAGCCCTGCTCGTGCTGCAGATACAGCGCGATCGCGATGAAACTGGCCAGACCCAGGGACAATCCCACAACGTTTATGGTGGCATGGACGCGATGCTTGTTCATATTGCGAAGCATCATTTTCAATATGTTCCGGAGCATAGTGGGTGCGTTATAATTTTCGGATAGATGAACCTTGTTTTGCAGGTCAGGCCAGAGTGCGGGGTCGATGTTTTGGATCACCGCTTCGTAAGCTTTTTTGAAGCCGTGCCCCTCTCCCATGCGCAGCTCGATTTCACAGCACACGTGATCTACGAGTTCTTCGAAAAGATCGCCGCCGGCCAATCCCTTCTTCCGCAGATCATAACGGATATAATCGATTTCGCTCTTGGACAAGGGCATGCTTTCAATACTTAAGCACCAGGTTCATCGCCTTCACAAAATCAAAATAGCTTTGCACTTCACCCGTGGCCGTCTTGTTGCCCGTGCTGGTCAGGGAGTAATACTTCCTGGCGCGGTTGTCGACCACGATGGTTTTGGTCACGAGCAGGCCTTCGGCTTCGAGTTTATGGAGGGTGGGATAAAGCGCACCAAACGTGAGTTCGATCTCATTGCCCGTTCGCTCTTTGACAAGCTGGGTGATCTCGTACCCATACATTTGTTTATGTTCTGAAAGCAGCTTCAGCACAATCACCCGCAAGGTTCCTTTGATCAGTTCTTTTGACGTCATGGAGGTATAATCAGGTAGGTAAACGACGTATTATATAAGAAAGTTATATATACTAGAAAAAAATAGCAAGTCCCTAACTGAAGGCCCATGGACGAAGTTGCCGCATCACTCCGGCGCCATAAGATTATCCATTAAAACCAAAGTTTAATCCATCGACGGTGTTGTCCCAGTGCGATAATTTT
>DATDAV010000065.1:0-2068 GCA_036525235.1 Chryseolinea sp.
GTCGGTCTGATCCTCCAGTCCGCCCAAAACGAACACTTCGTTGGCAAATCGGTATTTCGCGGCATCCCCGGTCCTTTCGCGATAGCTGGATGAAAGCTGGCCGGAAAAATCCTTGTGGCACAAAAATCCCACCCGTCCGGGCAGCGCGCTTTCCGAATACTCCAACGGGCGAAATTTCCCGTCCTGTCCTTGAAATTCCCGCGGGACCAATACCCAGTCGAATTCATCTTTTCGTTGATGCAGAACCGCCTCGGCCTCCGCCCATTTTTCGTCCGCAAAACTCATGGTTTTCTTTCTCCTCTCATATTCCAATCATTTGATTATCCCATCCCTGCCGGGCTGGAAATGACACGCGAACCGGCCACCCTCAAGCGCTTCAAAAAACGTTTTCGGGGATCGTGGCGCGCACCTTTTTTCCCGACAAGGCTCGCTTTGTTTTGACTGACTGTCGGTAACCAACGAGGTCATCATTTTCTGGGCGGAAGATTTATCTTCAAGAGTCAGCGGGATGCAATGCTTTTGTGAAGGAAGCAATCGAGCTTCAGCGCCAAACTTTTTTCGCTGGCGTTTCCTCAACCTTTTTACCGTTTTTTTTGAATTTGCTTTGCTCCCAATCCAAATCCGCGCCCTCCGCGATTATTCCCCAACCGTTTGGGTGTGTGTCAAAAACCCAGACGGAGCCTTTATCCTTCCAGGCCTGCCCCTTGGAGGGCATTGTCACCGGTGAAGCAGGGAAAGCTTCTCTTTTTCCGCCAGCCGCAAGTCCCCTTCCACCATGATTTTTACCAGCTGCGCGAATTTGACCGTCGGCTCCCAATCAAATTTGGCTTTCGATTTTGCGTAATCCCCGATCAGGAGATCCACTTCGGTGGGACGATAATATTCCGGGCTGATCTTCACCAGCACCTTTCCGGTCGCTTTTTCGATCCCGACTTCGTTTTCATCGGCGCCCTCGAAGGCAAGCTCCATGCCGAGCAACTTAAAGGTCAGATCGATGAACTCCCTCACGGTGTGGGTTTCGTTGGTGGCGCACACGTAGTCATCCGGCTCGGCTTGCTGAAGGATTCGCCACATCGCATCCGTGTAATCAGGCGCATAACCCCAGTCCCGCTTGGAATCAATATTGCCCATGACCAATTCGCTCTGCAGGCCGAGCTTAATCCGGGTCGCCGCCCGCGTGATTTTGCGGGTCACAAACGTTTCACCCCGGCGGGGGGATTCGTGGTTGAAGAGGATCCCATTCGAAGCATGCAATCCGTAAGCTTCGCGGTAATTCACCACGATCCAATAAGCGTATTGTTTGGCGACCGCATAAGGAGAGCGGGGATAGAACGGCGTTTTTTCCGTCTGCGGGACTTCCTGCACCAATCCATAAAGCTCGCTGGTCGAAGCTTGGTAAAACCGGGTTTTCTTCTTTAATCCCACGTCCTTGATCCCGTCCAGAAACCGCAACGTGCCAATGCCATCGACTTCCGCCGTGTATTCAGGCACTTCAAAGGAAACCTTAACGTGGCTCTGGGCTCCCAAATTGTAAATCTCGTCCGGCTCGATCTTCTCAAGCAGGCGATTCAGATTGCTGGAATCCGTGAGATCACCGTGATGGAGGAACAACTTTTGATTGTAGATCTCCGGATCGTTGTAGAGGTGATCGATGCGCCCGGTGTTAAAGGAACTGGCTCGTCGAATCATGCCATGAACTTCATAGCCTTTTTCAAGAAGCTGCTCCGTGAGATATGATCCGTCCTGACCGGTGATTCCAGTAATAAGTGCTTTAGGCATAAAATGAAAGAATGAGATCCATCAAAAATAGTTTGAAACTTGTCCAAAAGTTGGGAGACAAGGCTGCCCGTCTGATCCGTACATTCCAGTGCTCAAGACATCCGCACCAATGAAATTCGGCACTCTGAGGTGCGGCAATAAATATTTCCCAGAGATTCGCCCCACGCTTCTTTGCCGATACGGTTTACCTAGCCCTGGAACGCGATTGACAGCCGATGAAATCATCCTTTTCTGAACGGAAAATTTATCTGCAAGAGTCCGGGGCATGCAATGTTTTTGTTAAGGAAGA
>DATDAV010000066.1:0-1253 GCA_036525235.1 Chryseolinea sp.
ACTTACGGTAACGCAAATGCCATAATGGAACCCGACGGATTTTCTTTTGTTCCGCCTACCGAAATCGCCACGTATTGTTTTTCATCCACGTCATAGGTACACGCCGTCGCGTTGGCTAAAGCGGGTAATGTCGTTTCCCAAATGAGCGTGCCAGTTGATTTTTCAAAAGCGCGGAATTTTTTGTCGTCGCTGCCGCTGATGAAGATCAATCCGCCTGCCGTTACAATTGGTCCCGCCTTACCTTCCTGGCCGGTTTCTGCTCCACCTTCTTCTTGCCTTAGTGCATCATTTCCCAACGGGATTTGCCACGCATATTCGCCAGTAGAAAGGTTGAGTGCGTGCAGCATTCCCCACGGTGGCCTGATCGCTGGGTTGCCACTTGGGTCTTTCCAGGTGACATATCCTGACACGTTAAGGAAGTACAATTCACGGGATGGCTGGACGCTGTCAGACTCAACTTTAGCGACTTCATTTGTGCTCGGTGCCACGCCATGCACAAAAGCAAGAATTGCTTCTTGTTCGCCTTCTTTGAGCACGCCGGCAAATGGAGGCATTAAACCGCCTCCTTTTTTGATCTTATCCAGGGCAGCCTGCCTTGTCATCCGCTTGTTAAGGTCAACCAGTGATGGGTTTGGTGGTGGACCAACTTTATTCGCCCCGTGACAAGATGCGCAGTATATCGCGTATAACCTCCGTCCCTGATCAATGAGCGGCATGCCGGCCACGACCTTCGGGTCTTCTTTGATAATGGTTTGAATATCCGGTGCGTCACTGGATCGGATATATAAAAAGTTTGTGGCTGGGTCGTAAGCCGCGCCGCCCCAGTTAGATCCGCCACGTGTTCCAGGTATCATCAGCGTTTTTTTCAGATCGGGTGGCGTATAGATGCCTTCATACCGCATGGATTTGAACTGCTTGACGATTGCGTCATGATCAGCACTTGAATAATTGGTAAGGTCTTCTTCGGTGATCAGTTGCCGGGCATACGGTTTAGGCTTCACCGGAAAAGGTTGTGTTGGCCAAGCCTGTTCACCCGGAAGATTGGATGCAGGAACAGGACGTTCTTCAACCGGGAAAACCGGTTCGCCGGTTTCACGGTTTAATACAAAAACAAACCCCTGCTTGGTTAACTGCGCAACGGCATCTGTTTCCTTTCCGTCCTTAGTGATTGTTACAAGCGTAGGCGGGGCGGGCAGATCATAATCCCAGATGTCATGGTGAACGACCTGGTAATGCCATTTATGTTTTCCTGT
>DATDAV010000067.1:0-4609 GCA_036525235.1 Chryseolinea sp.
GCCTGTACGGGTATGGCAGTTTCCATAAACGATATTGAATAAAAAATTTCCAGCACAAAGGCGTGCCGGAAATTTTAGTAAAGTGCAAAATGCCGCTCTAACGCTTCAACATCACCGGCTTGCCATGAAGACAAATCTCCAACGGCGACCCGGATTCCAGGATCGTCTCCACGCTGTCTTTCGAAATCTTTATTTTGATGACACGCTCTCTGAATTCCAACCGGAACGAATACGATTTCCATTGGTCTGGCGTGAACGGATTGAAGTGAAGCATGCCGTCTTTCACGGTCATGCCACCAAAACCTTTCACCACACTCATCCATGTGCCGGCCATCGAGGTGATGTGACAGCCATCTTCGGTGTCGTTGTTATAATCGTCCAGGTCGAGGCGCGAGGTGCGCAGATAGAATTCGTAGGCGCGCTCTTTATAGCCCAATCGCGAGGCGAGGATCACGTGCACGCAGGGCGACAGCGATGATTCGTGCACGGTCATGGGTTCGTAGAAATCAAAATTCTTGCGGATGGTCTCGATGTCGTAGCGCTCTTCGAACAGGAAGATGCCTTGCAGCACGTCGGCTTGTTTGATGAAACACGAACGCAGAATGCGATCCCACGACCACTTCTGGTTGATGGGGCGATCTTCCGGCCTCAGGTCGCTCACGCGCAGCAGTTCCTTGTCGAGGAAGCCGTCCTGTTGCAGGAACACGCCGCGCTTCTCATCGGCAGGATAATGCATTTTGGAAACGATCTCCTTCCAACGCGTGGTCTCCGCTTCGTCAAAGTTGTTGGCCTTTGTGATCACCGTGTAGCGCTCACCTTGTGCCTTCTTCACCTGCTCCAAGGAGTCGATCGTGTATTGCAGCGTCCAGGTAGCGATGGTGTTGGTGTACCAGTTGTTGTTTACGTTGTTCTCATATTCATTGGGGCCGGTCACCCCCAGCATCACAAATTTGTTTTTGTCCGACGACCAGGTGATGCGCTGCGACCAGAAACGCGAGATACCGATGAGCACATCGAGGCCATATTCGCCCAGGTAGGCGTCGTCGCCCGTGTAGCGGATGTAGTCGTAAATAGCAAACGCGATGGCGCCGTTGCGGTGGATCTCTTCGAAGGTGATCTCCCATTCGTTGTGGCACTCCTCCCCGTTCATGGTCACCATGGGATACAGGGCTGCCCCCTTGTTGAAGCCCAGTTTGCCTGCATTCTCGATGGCGCGTTGCAGATGTTTGTGGCGGTAGACGAGCAGGTTGCGTGCTACTTTTTGTTCGGCCGTGCCGAGATAAAATGGCAGGCAGTATGCTTCGGTATCCCAGTATGTGCTTCCGCCATATTTCTCGCCCGTAAATCCTTTGGGGCCGATGTTGAGGCGTTCGTCGTCGCCGGTGTAGGTTTGGGTCAGTTGGAAAATATTGAAGCGGATGCCCTGCTGGGCGGCGATGTCGCCTTCGATGGTGATGTCACACTCGTCCCATTTGTGGGCCCACACTTTGCTGTGGGCTTCCAGCAGGGCGTCGAAGCCTTTGGTGGTGGCCTCGGTGAGCACTTGCTCGCAGGCCGCTACCATTTTATCTTTTGCATGATTTTCGGACGACAGTATGGCGGCGTATTTGTAGACAACCATCTCTTTGCCTTCGTGCAGATCCAGTTGGATCACGTTGCCGGCATATTTCTCGCGCAACTCCACGTTCACCCGGTCGAAGGTGACTTTCTTGCCATCCTGCAAAACGACATATTTCATGCCGGTGGTCACATGGAAAAATGTTTTCTTGGTTTGGGCGGTCACCATGGCCTTGCCTTCGGCGGCTTCTTTGTAGACCTCTTCCCAGAATTTTTCATCGTAGTTGGAATCTTTGTTGACCACGTCGGCATCCACATAGATCGAGAGCGTGGCCTTTGCCGAAAAATTCAGCGGGGTGATGGCATAGCGGATGGCGCCGATCTCGCCGTGGGCCATGCTGCAAAAGCGTTTGGATTCCACGCGCACCTTTTTGCCATCGGGCAATGTTGCGGCAAAGCTGCGCGACAGCAGTCCCACTTTCATGTCGAGCACGCGTTTAAAGTCTTCCACCTTGCACTTGGCCAGGTCGAGTTTCTGGTTGTCGATGGTGATGCGGATACCGATCCAGTTGGGGGCATTCAACACTTTGGCGAAGTATTCGGGGTAACCGTTCTTCCACCAGCCTACGCGGGTTTTGTCTGGATAGTAAACGCCGGCCACGTAGCTTCCGCGCAGCGTTTCGCCGGAGTAGTCTTCTTCAAAATTGGCGCGCTGGCCCATGTGGCCGTTGCCGATACTGAATACGCTTTCCGATATTTTATTGTAATGCGGATCGAGACCTTCTTCAATGATTTGCCACTCGTGGTGCTTGAGATACTCCTTCATAGCTGAGCCGTATTAATGTCTTACAAAATGTTTACTGAGGTTCTTCCGTTCCTCTTAAAGTTGTTCCAATTCTGCCGGCTTGAACTGTCCGGTCTTTTCAATCACGCGCTGGGCTTTGCCCAATTGCACGGGCGATCCCACGCCCACGCACCTCATGCCCGCCGCGAGAGCGGCTTCCACACCGGCCTCGGCATCTTCGAACACGACGCAATCCTTTGGGTCTATCCCGAGTTTGCTGGCGGCCAGCAAAAAGATCTCGGGGTCAGGTTTCGAATGGATGATCATCGTTCCATCCACCACCACGTCGAAGTATGACTCGATGTGCAGGCGTTGAATAACGGTCCTCGCATTTTTACTACTCGACGCCAGCCCGGTTTTAATGCCTTGCTTGCGGAGTTGTTCGAGCAACGCCTTCACGCCGGGGTAGATCTCTTCGGGCATCATGCGCTCGACGTAATCCACAAACCAGGTGTTCTTTTTATTGGCCAGGGTTTCTTTATCGTGTTGACTCAACGACACGGTGCCCAGGCTGAGCAATATGTCCATAGACTGCATGCGACTGACGCCTTTCAGCCGTTCGTTATCTTCCACCGTAAACCGTATGCCGAGTTCGTCGGCCAGTCGTTTCCAGGCCAGGAAGTGATAGTGTGCGGTGTCTACAATAACACCATCGAGGTCAAAAATGCAAGCCTTAATCAAAATCAAAAGGGTCAGTTAAATGAATCGTACGCGTGTGAACGTGGGTGTGAAAATGAGGTCTAAAAGTACGTCTCCTGGATGAGTTTATTGGTGTCTGCCAGTGACTTAAATACGGCAAACGTTTTTCCCTGTGTGCGCAGGGCACCGAGGGCATTGCCATAGCGGGCCGCGCCCACATAGTCGGTGGGCTTTTGCAGCAATCCGAAGCCTACGCCGCCGGCAAAAGAGTCGCCACAGCCGGTGGTGTCCACGACGTTGTCTACTTTTACGGCGGGCACCATTTGCTCTACGATCTTTCCTTTCTCCTTGTAGTAGGTCAGGCAGCCGCGCGAGTCGACGGTGATGTAGACGCATTTCACGCCCATGCTAAGGCAGTGCGCAGCAAATTTTCCCAGTTCATCGCGATCCACTTCATCGCTTTCGACAAAATAATCGCGGGTCTCATATTCTTTCTTGTACCAGGAGGCGTGCGCTTCTTCGAGGTTCATTTTCAGCACGTCGATGTAGGGTAGCCATTGGTCGCGGTCGATCCAGAATTTACGCTGGCGTTCGCCGTTGAACAGGCAGGCCGTGGTGGGACCATGGGCATCAAAGATGATGGTGCCTTTGCTGTTTTCTTTCAGGAATTTCAAGGTATCGAGCGAGATCTCGTAGTCGCTGATGGGGATAAACACGAACACCTTGCAGTTGAGCAGGTTCTTCACGTCGGCCGGAACGATGGGATCCATGAAGCCCGTTTGCCGCTCGATGCGGTTGTTCATGTCGATGAACTTCAGGCTGATGATGTCACCCTGATCGTTCTTCGTCGTAAGGTGTTTGGTGTTGATGCCTTCATAGCCACCGAAGACTTCCTTCACGTTGTCGAGATCCACCTGGCGCACGTGGCACACGGGAATGATCTCGATCCGTTCGCCGGCCAAAGTTGAAAGGGCAATGACGGGATGCGTGACGCACCCCCACTTCTGAATAAGGTCGCCCTGGTGCGTCACGATGTGATCGCGGGGTATGGGGCCAAGCACGGCGATTCGTTTCATATTTGTCAAGTAGTTAACTCACCAAGAAAGCCGCTCCGATCACCCCCGCGCTGTCGCCCAGCAACGGGCGGACTACGGGCGTGTCGAGCGCATTGTTGAAAACGTATTTCCGGAGTGCATCCAACCCCCGGTCATACAACAGATCGATGTTGCCCACTCCCCCGCCGATAACAATCACATCGGGGTCGAGTATGTTCACGATCACGCTAAGCGCTTTTCCATAAAATTCCACCAGCCGCAGCATGGTCTTTTGCGCGGTGGGATCCACTTTCGATTCTGCCAAGGCTACAATGTCTTTGAGAGGCTTTTTGTTACCGGTTTCTTCGAAATAATATTTCTCGAGGGCGGGTCCTGCGATCACTTTCTCCACACAGCCGGTCTTGCCGCAGTAGCACGGGCCACCCGACTCGTCCAGGAAGTTGTGTCCCCACTCGCCGGCGATGCCCTGCAGGCCGATAATGGGTCTGCCGTCGATGACAATGCCGCCGCCCAC
>DATDAV010000068.1:0-2142 GCA_036525235.1 Chryseolinea sp.
CAGATCAGGGTTGATGCCTCAACCACTTTCTCAGGGTGCATTGCCAACCAATCTGCACAAGCCTCGTTGCCGTCGGAAATAAAAATAAACCAGCCGGTTGGCTCTGTTACAATCAAACAAGTACAGGGTTTAACGGAGAGATGCCAAGGTGGCGGCACCACAACATTTTTCGGAGAGGTGGTAGGCAACAACGCAGGTTCGTTTACCTGGAGCATCACCGGTGGCGGAACTAGTCATTTCGCTGACCCCAGTGACGGCACCTTGACCTGGGACGAAAACTTTGTAGGGCAGGCCACCATTCACGTCGTGGCCCATGGATGTCTCAACAGTACATCGACATCGCCTGACTATCCTCTAACCGTCTACCCTGCCCCCACCATAGCGGCGGCCTCGCTTAGCTTTTGCGACTTTGAATCTGTTTTGCTCACCGTCTCTGAAAAAAATAAGTATAAATTAAAATGGTACGACGCCAATCAGAATGTTCTGGGTGAAGCACAGGAGCAGGAAGCCGGCGAAAAGAAACCGGGAACCTATCAGTTCTTCGTAACGGGGGTCGACGAACGCGGCTGCGAAAGTATTTCAAAGACACTCGTGTCGGCCACCGTGCGTAGCTTGTGCGATGAAAATCTCAACTGGATCGAAACAAAAGGTTTTGACGAAACCGGCGCCAAGGTTGCGGATAGCCGAACGTATTTTGACTATACAGGCACCTCGATGCAGCAACAAGCATTCAACATGACCTCCGGAAAAATTCTGGCCTCACAACCCATTCGCGATGGACTGAACCGATCTTCGGTGTCAACGCTGTCGGCTCCCTTGGATGTTACAGCGTTTCAATACCAACACCGATTCGTAACCAATGCCAACGACGATCCTTATCGCGAGGCAGATTTTGGACAGCCCCTGAACAGCGGGGCCTCGGGCACCCTCAACCGGTATTACAGTGCTTCCATCCCAACCCCCAACACCCCCAAATCGTATGTACCTGTTTCCGGTTTTCCTTTCACCCAGGTAGAATACTATAACGACGGAACAGGGCAAATGAAATATTCGGTCAATACCGGCGAAGTCTTTCATCAAAGCGATAATCATAAAGTATTTGCCGCAACAGCGCCCATACACCAAGCCCTGGATGATTATTTGACCAAACGCGCAACCGTATTTACCTCGACGCCGAACTTTGTACAGCCTGCAACACTGGCCCGCGACGGCGTGCAATCCATAAGCCGCGATGAAAACGGATTATATTCGATGTCCTTCTCCGACAAGGATGGCCACACCTTGATGACCGCCCAACCAGCGACCTCCGCTGCCGAAGCTTGGCTGGAAGTCAACAACAGCGTAAACGTCAGCTCGAATCCGGAGGCAGAAAACTTTAGCCCGATCACCTATTTTTTCCTGACGGAATCTCAAACCATTGGCCTTACCGGCACAGCCGTGTATACCGTGGAAGACCTGGTGGGTGAAACCGTAGTCAATGCCACACAGCCATTAAACCCCGGACTGTATCGGATCGTGCTCACCTCAGGAGAAGTCACCCTCACCTATAAGCAATGGCTGAAAAATATTGCTTGCAATTTTTACGACAACGCCGGGAGACTTGTGGCGGCGGTATCGCCGAACGGCTACAAACAATGGAAGGATGGCACCGCCTACGCCGACATCGATAAGACCACCTATGTGTATAACTTCAAAGGCTGGCTTACAGACATGACCGAGTCCGATGCCGGCCACACCGCATACAAGTATCGCCGCGATGGAAGCATTCGCTTCTCTCAGAACGCCCAGCAGTTCGATGATGAAACGGCGAACCGGGCGGGCAAAGGACGCTTTTCATACACCCTGTACGATGAAAACAACCGCCCCTCCGAATCCGGAGAATACATCGGGACACAGTTTGCGTTTACTGCATTGAACAGTCAACTTGAATTCTCGCAACAAATCGCATACGGTGCCGATCGGAAAGATTGGGTGAAAACGGTATACGATTACCCCGACGGAACTATCCCCTATCTCCCGTCCACTTATCAGCAACAATTTGTTCGGGGAGCCATATCGAGCACGGAAAACGCAAATAACAAGACCTGGTATAGCTACGATGATCAGGGTCGGTTAAGTTGGACGGCGCAAAAGCCTGCAGGC
>DATDAV010000069.1:0-70053 GCA_036525235.1 Chryseolinea sp.
GTTTCAATTTGAATTTATCACCTCCTACAAAACCGTGTCCCTCTTCGCCGCCTGGAATTCGGATGAAAGCAACTGGGGCGGTGGTGACTCCGGCCATCACGGTTATGTCATGTTAAAGGAAGGCGTCGACCCCGCCAATGTGGAAGCACAATTGAAAAAACAAGCCGAGCTCCACAAAGAACACGGTCAATATACCTATTTCAAACTCTTGCCTTTTTCGGAGACTCATTTCAATGAGGACAATGATCCCTATAATTACATCATGCCTCATTGGCTGCCCGATACGCTTTTCTACATCGGACTTTTCGTATTGGTCATTGCCTGTATCAATTTTGTGAACCTTGCCACGGTGCAGTCCGTTCAGCGCAGCCGCGAGATCGCCGTTCGCAAGATCCTGGGGAGTAGCCGCGCGGCCCTGGTATGTCAGTTCTTTGTCGAGACCGCCGTCATTGTGCTGATGGCTGAGACTGTCGCCGGCGGGATAGCGACATTGTTGGTAGGGCACATGGACTATCTTTTAAACACGCATATCGCCGCGTCGCCGGTGTGGAACGGCAACACGTTTGTCTTTCTGTTGCTCACCGGTCTGGCCGTAACGTTTGCTTCCGGATTTTATCCAGCGCTTATTTTATCGGGCTTCCAGCCGATGAGTGTCATGCGCAATAAGCTGGCCGCCCTCTCGGCCCGCGGCATTTCCTTGCGTCAGGCGCTGGTGGTCTTCCAATTTGGCATTGCCCAGGTGATGGTGATTTGCATGCTGATCGCCTTGAAGCAAATGCAGTATTTCCACACACAGGATTTAGGTTTCGATACGAAATCGGTAATAACCACCGATATGCCCGACAGCGGCAGCGAAGTGAAACGCGAACGCCTGCGGCAACAGCTGTTAAAACACCCCGCGATAAAGGACGTGACCTTCGGGCTTACCTCACCCTCGAGCACACGAAATTGGTGGTGGTGGACCATCAAGCATCCAAACTTAACCAACGGGGCCGCTACCTTCCGATTACAATTTGTAGACACCAGCTATTTCCGGTTCTACAAGATCCCGGTGTTGGCCGGTCGCATGTTTCAGGCGAACGACACGTCCAAAACAAACCCCGTGGTCATGATCAATGAACAAGCGGTCGCCGCATTGGGGTTTGCCACACCCGACGAGGCAATTGGAACCAAGCTCTCGGAAGGGAACGAAGCTGTGCCACGGACGGTGATCGGTGTAGTAAAGAACTATCATTCGCAAAGCCTGAAGACAGACGTCGTTCCCCATCTTTACTCCTTTCGCAAGAGTCAATTTTATCTCGCCAGCTTCCGCATCGATCCGTCTGCCGCACAAGAGGCCATAGCCGTCATCGGTAAATACTGGACCCAGGAATTTCCGGACAACTATTTTAAATACACTTTTCTGGACACCGACCTGCGCACATTCTATGACGACGAGAACAAGTTCTCAAACATGCTCACCGTCTTTGCCGGTGTGGGCATTTTCATCGGCTGTTTGGGATTGTATGGATTGGTCTCGTTTGTGTGCACTCGCCGCACAAAGGAAATCGGGATTCGCAAAGTACTGGGGGCAAGCATTTCGAGCATACTACTCTTGCTCTCCGGCAATTTCCTGGTGCTGGTAACGGTGGCGTTTGCCGTAGCCGGACCCATAGCCTGGTACGTCATGCAACGGTTTTTGGAGCAATATACCAATCACATTGAAATACCCTGGAGTGCGTTTGCTATTGCGGGTGGGATAACTTTCGTCATGACGTTGGTGCCGGTAGGTTGGCAATCGCTACTGGCCAGCCGGGCGAATCCTTCGGATAGTTTGAAGTATGAGTAATTTAGTTTAGAGGAAGTTTCGATGGGTGAACCCGCCTTCGCTGAAGCTTCGGCGGGTAGCAGAGGGTGTGAGACTCGAACTCACAACGGCGATTAACCGCTACTTGTTTTCAAGACAAGCTCCTCATCCGGCCGGATACCCTCTTTGTATAGTCATTCAAAACTTAAGCGGAGAGCGAAGGAATCGAACCTTCATCCCAAAATCCGGGACCTGTCTTAGCAGGACAGCGCAGCGAACCAATGTCTGCCTGCTCTCCAAAGATGTATCACTCGCCGAATCGGCAGTGAAGTGTTGCCCTGGCAAGAGTCGAACTTGCACTTCGAGGTTCGTAGCCTCGTGTCCTGATCCGTTAGACGACAGGGCAATTATAAAAAGGGTGATGCATGAGGCTCGAACTCATAAACACAAGATCCACAATCTTGCCGCGAAGCCGGTTTGCGTTACATCACCATATGTCACTCGCCGAAGCTTTAGCGAAGGCGGATGCTCGCCGGCGCTGGAGTTTTGTGAGCGATGCTCGCCTATGCTAAAGTTTGCGAGCAATGCTCGCCTGCGCTAAAGCTACGGCGAGCGAGTCGGAGAGGGGCGGATCGAACACCCAAGGCTAATAAGCACCGCTTTTACAGAGCGGCCCGCTTCCACTTACGGACTACTCTCCGGAAATATATATTTTGCTCGTTCATTCAATGCGTGTGGTGAGCGTTGCTCGCCTGCGTTGAAAGTTTTGTGAGCGGGGCTCGCCTTCGCTGAAGCTACGGCGAGCGAGCTCTCCTTCGCTAAAGCTACGGCGAGCGGCTCTCCTTCGCTAAAGCTACGGCGAGCTCTCCTTCGCTAAAGCTACGGCGAGCGAGTAGGGTAACCTGGATTTGAACCAGGGTTCTCTTGCGTCCAAAGCAAGCGAGGACGGCCGGGCTCCTCTATTACCCTATGAATTGTGATAAAATAAAAAAGCCTCCTGATCAGGGAGGCTTGTATGGTCTTGCACAACGAGATGTTACATCATTGATCAGGCATACATAGTCCGGCCTCCCGGGTTGTTAGCGGTTGGGGTCGACGATAGGAACTATGTACGTGTCTCTTGTTCATGATTCAAATATACGACTGGTTTTAATATTTGTTACCTAATAGGTAACATTTTTTGTAATACTTTTTTATTTCAAACGCTCAATCTTTTCAACGCTTCATCGACTGTGCTCACAAATACAACGGTGTTTGATTTGTTGCTCTCGTAAATGAAGTCGCGCAGACTCTTGCTTTCGTAGACAGAAAAATCGCCGACGATTCCCAGTTGCCTGGAATAGTTCACCACCTTTTGCAAGACTTCGCCGGCAAGGCCGCTTCGCAGATCGAAGAACGATTCATCGATGCATGCCTGGTGCATAACAATCCTGTCGGCAGGTAGATTCATCATGATTTCCAGGAACTGTTGGGCGTCGCGGATGGTGGTGCCGTTGGCATGGAGTTCTGCTATGACCTGGCCGTTGATGTGGTGTAGAACGTGATTTGTCGTCATTTTTTTATTTGTTTCATAATGTATTGTGGCGCGGAGGGCTTTAACCTCGATCTTTCCGGATGAACCGGAACGCATTTTTCGGCGACTATGCTATCGCGCCACCGGCACTGTCGTGGGATGAGAGAATTTATCCCCCACCCTTCCGACTTGCCCTATGTGGAGATTACTGGTAACGCTCCAGTCCCTCCCGTTTTCAGCGGGATGCTTCTACTTAGTTAGCTTAATCTCCAGAGATCAATGATCATAGGCAATAACAATGTATGCCTATGACATTGACTCCTCAGCGGATAAAATCTCTGAATTTAATTTTAGAGACCACCCGGTGACCTTGTCTGTTGAACAATTCAACGGCAGGTTTCATAATTAATCCTTCAGCATCATAATTTTTATTATGAGCGATCGTCGATTTGTAACCTTCTTTCACAAATTCAACAGCTTGCAACAGTGTTCCCACGCCCATAACCGGAACAATACCAATGGAAAGTTTGTTCGCGATATCTTCCAGGTTTGGACGGGCTAACCACCAGTTGTCAACTTTGCAGTCGAACAAAATGAAATCCGTTCGGTCGGGTAAGTAATTGGTACCCTTTTGAATTTTGGCACCGTAGCCCTCTCCGTACAGACACACTTCCGTTGCGTCAGTAAAAACTGCTTTCATCAGGTCTGGCGTAAATTTGGTCTGCAAAACATTGAGCAGAAAGGTGGGGATCTGAGCGTCATCCGTTCTTCCACCGAATCTGACATCATGACCATTCCACAGGATACGAATATTCGTTCCATCAATTTTTTCAGTCCAGATCCATGGAATATCCTTTAGAATTTCAAACTCAGGCAATGCCCATTGTCCTTCCATGAGGGTCTTAAACTTGCTTTCCGGGGTCCGTAAAAATACAGTCTGGATCTTGTGGTACTCTTTCATATAAAACGTGTTAAAAAATGTTCTTTTAATTAATTACTAAGCCACTATTCCAGTGGTCACCGGAAATTTCCGATGACTGATGAATACTGACTCTTTTGTCCGGCCACACGGTAACGATCCGTGTTCTCCTGCTTAAAAGGCAGGAGCATCACCTTAATGCTTTGACCGGGAATGTTTTTTCTCCGGTCGTCTTATCGGTTTCCATATTGTTCTATTTGTAATCTTCCTTAATTCCTTTTCTGTCGAGGTGGCTGGATTTGAACCAACCTGTAACCAAACTACGGTTCCAACTCGGTATAAGCGTGAGCCGATACACCTCGTCTTGTTTTTGAATACGTGAGGACACAGATGGGCACGATCCATCGACCTGGGCGTTAACAGCGCCCTGCTCTACCGGCTGAGCTATGCGTCCGGTTAAATTTTAGTCAAAGAAAAAGCCCCAGGCTATAGACCCGGGGCTTCGTATTTAGAATAAATCTAATGCTAGATATAAATACTTCGACCCGGATATGCGCAATACGCCCCTCTCTTCGCAAAACATATGCTTTGCGAGCTGGTGTGGCGGTTATGCAGATTGATACTCGGTTTCATTTTCGTTTTCTTAATGTGATGCAAAGATAGCAACTTCTTTTTTATGTTACCCGGCGGGTAACAAAATATTTTTTACTTTTGTCACCCCTAACGTGAAAAATACGTTTTGGGTTGTTGATGATCGTATCCATTCGTCATAGCGTTTTAAAAAGTCTCTTCGAGAAAGGAACAGCCCGCGGCCTATCGCGCGAGTTGAAAGACTATCTATTGCTATGGCTCTCCGTTATCCATGCCGCCAAAGATCCGCGCGACCTTTCTATTGCACAGGTCAGTGTGCTGGAAGAAAGTAGCGACCGTTACCGTCTGACGGTCCACGGCGTAGGAACATTTTCGTTCCAGTTTGTTAAAGGAGAGATACGGGAGCTTCATTATCGCCAGGACCAAAAATAGCACCCTATGCCACGCATGCACAGCCCCAGTCACCCCGGTCAGATCCTCGAAGAGCTCTACATCAAGCCTCATCGACTCACGATCACCGAAGTGGCGGGCGCCCTGGGCATAGCGCGAAAGAACTTGTACGCTGTTATAAAAGGAGAGTATGCTGTTTCGGTGGAAATGGCTTTTAAGCTCAGCAAGTTGCTGGGCACCACTCCCGACTTTTGGTTGCAGGCACAAATGAATTATGATTTGGCGAAAGGCTATGAAAAGATGGAAGAAGTAGAAGGAGATTCATTGATCGGCATTTTGATTTGTAAGGCCATTAAAAAGAAACTGTTGGTCCAATTTGAGTATAATGGCAAGTTGAGAACCGCCGAACCGCAATGCTATGGCATGGGGACAAAGGGTACGGCACTGCTGCGAGCCTTCCAGGTGAACGACGCCAGCATGGAAAAGCTATTTGACGTTGCCAAAATGACAAACCTGGTTGTGCTCGATATTCACTTTAAAGCTGCAGGGCCGAATTATAAAAAACGCGATTCCGCGATGAAGAAGGTCTTTTGTGAGTTGGAGTAATGTCCATGCACGTTGCTAACGGTATTGAATTTCCCTATGGCATCATTGGCAACGGTCCAGTTCAGTATCCTGAGAAATTAGAAACGGCAGGTCCAGGAAGAGGCACCTGCCGTTGCAATGAAACAATAACATTCTATTAATTATAGAACGCCGCCATTGTTTTGAGATACTCTTCAATCGGAACAGAGCCTCTGAGTTGGAGCAGGTTCTGGGCCGTTGCGCCGACCAGTGTTCTGAACTGCGTGGTTTTTCCTGTGGCCACGGCATCGATCGCATCGACAATAACCTGCAGATCATCCAGCATTTCCGGGTTGGGATTCTCGAATAGTGCGTTCAGTTTTTGAATGTGATGGTCATAGGCATTGACCTTGTCGTTTTTGTTCCAGATCACGCTCTCCTTGAAATTCGTGCCCTTGGATCCGCCTTGTTCGATCAACCGCAGTTCGATGTTCAGCGGTTTCAATTCATAATACAGTCCTTCCACAAGACCCTCCAACGCAAACTTCGACATGTTGTAAAGCGATCCCAACGGTACGGCCGTGGTCACACCCATAAAAGAGCTGATGTTGATAAACATGCCCCCGCCATTTTCGCGGAAGTGCGGAAGGAAGCCGCGGATAATGTTGATCGGCCCGCGCACGTTCACCTGGAACTGCCAATCGATGGTTTCCTCGGTGGCAAATTCCAAAGGGCCATAACTACCCATGCCCGCATTGTTGACCACTACATCGATTTTGCCAAAGTGGGCGATGGCTTGTGCGATGGACTCCTGCACCTGGTCAAGGTTGGTCACATCCAGTTTGAAGAGCTTGATGTTTTTGTGTTGCGTCAGCTCGGTTTCCTTTTCCGGGGTGCGCAGGGTGGCGGCTACATTCCATCCCAGTTTAGCGAAGTGCAGGGCTGTCCGCTTACCTAAGCCGGAGCTTGTGCCCGTAATAAAAATCGTTTTACTCATGTTTTTTTAGCTTTTTGTCCTTTCTGGAACATTTATTCCGTAAAGATATTGAAAACGGAATGAGCGTTCCAAATTTATCAGCAATTATTTGGAATAAATGTTCCGGAATGATACTTTTGTATATCATATACTAAAGTGTAATAGTATGGCGCGCGCAAAAGAATTTCAGATCGACGAGGTATTGGACAAGGCCGTGAACCTGTTTTGGAACAAGGGCTACAACGGCATTTCAGCGGAAGAGCTCGTGCAGGGGCTTGGCCTGAGTCGCTCCAGCCTGTACGACACGTTTGGCGACAAGCATTCCCTTTTCATACAGGCCCTCAAACGATACCGGGAGAAGATCACGGGCGATGTGATCGCGCACCTCGACCGTGCCGAAAATATTCCTGAAGCCATTAAGGAGATCTTTGTTTGGAGTCAGAATAGTGCCCTGCAAGCCACCGGCCCTAGGGGATGTTTCATGGTGAATTCGCGTATCGAATTGGCCCCGCACGACAGCGGGATTTCTGATGTGGTGCAGGAAAATTGGCAAGCGCTGGAAGATGCCTATCAACGGGCCATCAAAAGAGGACAGGAAAAAGGACAGATCGCCAAGAGCCACAACCCCCGTGCCCTGGCACGCTTCGTCCTGACTAACTCCTGGGGGCTTAGTGCTTACGGGCGGGGCACTGCCGACAAGAAAGTATTTGACGACATCATTAAGATCGTTCTATCCACGCTTAAAAGTGATTGATGTAAACCTCGTAGTTCAGGAAGTAATTCTTTGCAGGAGCATTCCTTAAAAATGGATGGAATCCAATTTAGGTATTTCCACAGAGCTGATCATGACCGGGAGGGATCACAAGCGTCAAGAATTTTTCTTCTTCTTTTCTGTTTTCTGGTCTGGTTCTGGAATCAACTCGTTAAAGATATCATCAAACGTTTCTCCTTTGTGCTTTTGCACCAACCCCGAGAATTTGATCTCGATATGTTTCAATAGTTGAATACACAACTGCTTATCATCCTCCGTCATTTCATACAACATCATCCTGGCCAACCTCAATACACGATGAAAGCATACCGCCATGGTCTTCTCCCCGAGGGGGGTGAGGGATAAACGTTTGGAGCGTTTATCATCTTTATCATCAAATTCTTTTATGAGACCTTTGTTCTTTAGACGGTTCACCATGTCCGTTCCACTCGAAAGCTCGAGGAGATTGCTGTAGATCAGTTCCGATTTTTTTGGATTGCCGCGTTGCTGAATCGTTGCCAGGAGCCCGAACTCTTCCAATTGGCCCAGGGGTGTTCCCTCAAATGCCGCCGAGGCATAGAAGACATGGAGCTTGTGAATGCGGCCGATCAGTTTCATGAGCAGCCCGTCGGTGTGCATGGGCACCACGCCTCCCAGCAACGGCCCTTTAATTTCGCTTTCCCGCTTATGAATAAGGAGGTGCCGGCAAAAATCTTCGATGCTGGCATCCGGGTGTTGCGTGGCGAAGGCTCCCCACAGGTTGACCAATTCAATCGTTTTCTCCATCAAAAAATGATACGGTTTCGTAGCAAATGTAAAATAATTTATACGAATCTGTTGTAAACATACGAAACCGTTGTACATTTAGGCGTTTTACAACGAAAACGAAATAAAAAACCGCCTTATGGACAACATTTTGATTTTCGGCGCTACCGGAGGTTCGGGCAAAGAAGCGGTGATGCAGGCGCTCGAAAGAGGATTTGCGGTCACGGCCGTGGTGCGCAACCCGGCGGCGTTCACCCTTCGACACGATGCCTTAACGATTGTCAAAGGTGACGTGCTGCAACTTTCCAGTTTCGAAAAAGAGATGGTGGGAAAGACGGCGGTCATTTCCTGTCTCGGAGTGGGCCGGGACTTCAAGCCGACAACGGTTTACTCGAAAGGGATGGATAATATCCTGGCCGCCATGCGCCAGGCAAACGTGACGCGTCTCATTTGTCTTTCGGCCAGCGCACTCTATACTTATAAGGAGATGGGACTCTTTATCCGGCTCCTGGCGAAACTGGTCGTGCAAAGAATTTTGAGAAACCCGTTTGCCGACTTGCGCATCATGGAGAAGACGGTGCAGGCTAGCCCTGTCGATTGGTCTATCATCCGGCCGCCCATGTTAAAAGACAAACCACTTACAGGAAAGTATAGGGTGGCCGTTGGCACGCACCTCGCGCGACCGTTCAGCATCACCCGCGCAGATCTTGCGCACTACATGCTCGGCATCGTCGGTGATGTGCGCACGTTTCGATCGATCATAGACATAGCCTATTAATCCAAACATTCATGACAACACAAACGCTTTATCACGCTTTCCTCTTGTTTCACATTACGGGGATCATTCTTTTTATTGGCACTACGGTGGCCGACTATTTAGCGGTCAATCAATTTTGGCGACACTATGAACAAGATCCGCTTAAGGGCCAGGCCATATGGCAGGCCGTGTCAAAATTTTCCGTGCTCATGGGCGTGGGCATGATACTCATCATCATCACGGCTGTGGGAATGATGGCGTTTACGCATGGCGTGTTCGGTGAGCAGGTGTGGCTGAGAGTAAAAGTTCCTATCGTCTTGCTCACCATATTGAACGGCGTGTTGATACGGAGAGGGCAGGGAGCGAAACTTTCGAAAATCCTGCAGCAGACGGGAGTGGGTATTTCCCAGCAGATCCAAAACATAAAACGAAATCTTTCGATTTTCCACGCCGTGCAGCTGGTCATGTTTTTTGCCATCCTCCTGTTGAGTGTCTTTAAGTTCAATTAAAAGACCAGGTTGCCTATGTCACGCATCATCACCGGATTGACTGTCGCGATTTCGTTGTGTCTCGCGTGGAGTTGTGTAAAGAAGGAAGCGGATCACGGACAGTCTTCCTCATCGGATACCGTCGTTGCGCAAAGCTCAGCGGTCGATGGTGGCCTGGTGCTTTACGAAAGCAAATGTTCGGTGTGTCACGGCAGCGACGGCACGGCGGGCATTGCCGGAGCGGCCAACCTGCAACTGACTCCGTTGGACAGCATCGCGCTTGAACGTGTTATTTCCGACGGCCGGAACGCGATGCCCGCGTTCAAGACCAGCCTTTCTGAAACGGAAATACGACATCTCGCGGGCTATGTGAAGACTTTGAAAGATAAATAACGACTATATGAAAAAGGATAAGATCATTTATTGGATTTCTACGGGCATTATCGTGGCCATTATGTTGTGGAGCGCGATCAACTTTGCTTTCAATCCGGAAATGAAGGAAGCGTTTGTCCATTTGGGGTTGCCGAATTGGTTTAGGTTGGAGTTGACCACGGCAAAACTCCTGGGGGTGTTGGCCCTCGTTGCGCCGGGCATTCCCCATAAGATCAGGGAGTTTGCTTACTTCGGTTTTGCGATCGTTTTACTTTCCACGCCGGTAGCGCACTTGTCCAGCGGCGACAGCGTGTTGCTGGAAGTGTTTCACGCGTTTTTCTTTATCACCCTCGTGGTTTCCTATCTGTATTATTACAAGGTGAGCCATCGCAAATTCAGTATCAACGTGTGAAATGATGCACCCGGCTTTCTTTTATCATTTGCTTTTCAGGATCACCCGGCCGGCGATTCAAAAATTGATCGGCCGGATAGAGGATCAGGTAATGACATGGCACGGCCTGGGTTCGTTCCCACATCCGATGGGTGGAAAAGCATTCTTCTTTCACGAAACCGAAATAGGACACATTCATTGGAATGGAAATCTCGACATCGTGTTTGGCCGCGAACTGACATCCGAACTTTTGGCGCTCGACCGGATACAACGACACCGGTTTGTTCCGGAGCGGGCTATTACCTTTCCGGTTCTTAAGAACGAAGACATTTTCTTGGCAATTTCCCTGCTGCGATTTTCATATCTCCTCCAGCTGAGGAACACGTACGACGACATCCTGATGATGGAGACCTATATGGACGAGGAGATGGTGAAGCTCCCTGGTGATCTGAAAAAGATTTTAGCCTACCCCGATGCATTGAAGCATGGGTAGTTGAAATGTGCTGGACGCAGTGACGAGAAATTCTTTGCACAACGCAAAATGTATCGAATCCCTTTAATTGCTTATTTCTATCTTTTTATGCTGATGCTAAAGATCAGGTATAGATCCTGAGTGGATGAATGATCTTTAGAAAATAACCCGGGATGGATGCGATCGCATTCCGTTCCGGGTTATTCTTTTCAAAAGTTGAATGTCTATTCGTAAGCCAACGCCTCACGGGTGCTGATCCGGTTTGCTCTTCGTGCCGGCAGTAGCACGGCAACATAAGCGACAACAAAAATCGTCGCTATCCAGGTTATCAAAGCAAAGGCTGAGATGGTCAGCGACAGGGGTGTTCTGAATGCCATGTCGCCGATCACTCTTCCCATATAAGTTGACAGCACCACTGATAAAGCGAAGGCGATGAAAATACTAATCGTGCCGATCAACAGGCCTTCCCATACAATCAGGCCTCTGATCTTTGCGGGCGTTGCGCCGATGGCGCGCATCACCCCGATCTCGCGGGTTCGCTCCAGCACGCTCATGCTCATAGTGGAGACCAATCCGATTGTGCCGACCAGGGCCATGAGCAGGGCCATTGCCAACAGTGAATTCACGAGCACCTTCATGTGGGCGGCAATGGCATTGCGCAGCAACCACACCGGGATGGTTTTGCTAACGGCAATGTTTTCCTTTTCGAGAAGCTTTTCTATTTCTAGGTTCTTACGCATCGCATTTTCCTTTGATCGATCCAGGTACGAAATCCGCAACAGCTCGGCCTGGCCGGTGGTGTTTGTTATCGCCGAAAAAGTTTGCAACGAAACATATGCGGTGGAGTGTGAGCCAACGTCCTCTACAAAACCGATCACCCTCCAGGTAGAGACCTTCTCTTCGATAGCCAACGACACCTCGTCGCCGATCTTTAACGTACCTCTTGCCGACTGGTTCAACACCACGTCGTGCGCCGATGAATCGTCCAGCCATTTTCCCTCGGCGATCGTTGGATTTAGCAACTGCGTGGGCACCGGGAGCGCCAGCATGGTAAAGCTAGCGTGACCTTTGTCGGGATAGGTACCCGTGACGTTCAAGGCGTTGCCTTTGCTGATGGACGTGGGCGCACTACTCCAGGCTTCCACCGCGCGCACACCGTGAATGGCTTTAATTTTCTTGACGGTCGAATCGGTCGGAGAAAAATTATTCAAGTGTACTTCCAGGTCGTACAGACGCTGAACGTAAATTCTTTTCAGATTGGTATCCCAGGCTTCCGACACATTGAGCGCCGTCATGAACATGGCACCACCGGCAGCGAGCAATCCAAGCGTCATCACCAGGCGCGAACGCTGGCGGAAAACGTTTCGAATGGCCAGACGGAAGGTTTCGCTAAAAAAATTCAATTGCGAGAAACGCACGACCCACGATGTGCTTGTGCTATACTTTTGCGCGACTCCATAATTATCCAGCGCATTTTTTACGCTGATGCGGCTACCGCGAATAACCGGCAGGGCTGCTGCGATGAGCGGAATGACAAGGCCCGAACCTATCTGGACGATCGCCACCCAATAGGGAATGGAATCATTGTTGATCTCAAGATTGAGGAGAACGGCAAGCTGGCGATAAAATCCGGCGGCTGCTAACCGACTTAACGGAATAGCAATCACCAGTGCCAACACGCAAAGCAATACCATCATCATGGCATACAGACCCACGACCTGAACAGAGTTCGCGCCGATCGTTTTCATGACTCCGATCTGGCGGACCTGCTTCACCATGAGGGTGGCCATGGAGGTGGCCACCAGTATCGACCCCAGTACGAGAATCATAAAACTGAATACAATAAAAATGGACATAACAGCATTCATCTGACTCTGGTGAGGATGCTTGCCGGGCGATGGCACCTGAATCTCGTGGACTGCATAGCCGGCGAGTTCAACTTGATGGGCAACTGATTGTGCCTTCTCCATAATATGGTCTCTTGAGTAAGGATGCTCGCTGACCAAGATCCTCAACTGATCAAAGCCCTGCTTTTCTCCCAAGGCGTGAAGTGTTTCGAGCGAGATGTATCCGTAGCCGGCTTGCTCTTGCCATGCAGGTGCAAGGCCCGGGTCGTGTACTGTACCGGACAATTTTATTTTCATAGGTTCGCCGTGAGGTGTTTTGATCAACAGGTCATCACCTTCTTTGGCATTCATCACGATCAATGCTGTTCGTTCTACCAGCATTGATCCGGGCGAGGCGTCCGCTTCACCGCTTAGATGATGCGGCTTGTTCGTCCGTTTTTCATTAAAGTCATCAATGACAAAAAGAAGCAGTGGGAACCATTTGTTGCCAACCCTCATTCGCGCGGTGACGGTGGCGTGCCGTTCGGCTTCTTGTATGCCGGGAATTTTTTTTACAGTATCGATCAGGCCTTTTGAGATTTCTTTTTCGAGTTCCAGGGTCGCCGACGCGGGAACTGTGCTTAGGTAATTGTCGGTCATCTCGCGTTTAATGACGCTGTAGCCTCCCAGGATGGACCCGATGCCAAAGACGCCGAGGGCGATGGCGACGATCAGCATGATGTTTTTGGAGTAATCCGAAGTCAGATCACGGATGACTTTGATGTATCTTGTTTTCATAAGGAGGCTTTTCAGGCGGGGACAAATTCGTTGACAATCGCACCGTCTGCAATCACGATGACGTCTTTAAAGTAATCGGCAAAATCCTTTTCGTGCGTGACCACGATAACCGTCTTCTCCGAGCGGGTCAGGGCTGCAAACAATTCAAAGATGGCGGCCGACGTCTGTGAGTCCAGGTTGCCGGTGGGTTCATCAGCAATGATGACGGGTGGATCATTGGCCAACGCTCTCGCAATGGCCGCGCGCTGTTGCTGTCCTCCCGACAAGGCGGATGGAAGTTTGTCGGCCTGCTCCTTGATGTTCACCTGCTCCAGCAAAGCCAGTGCGCGTGCCCTTCTTTCGTTTTTTGGATACCGGTTGCAAAAATCCATCGGCAACATAATGTTCTCGATGACCGTGAGCGTTGGCAGCAGTTGAAAAAATTGAAAGACAACGCCGATGTTTTTCCCCCGCCAGGTGGCGAGTTCGCTTTCCGAAAGTTTGTCTACCCGGATGCCATTGATGGCAACCTGGCCTTCAGTGGGTTTATCGATGCCCGCAATGATGTTGAGCAGCGTAGACTTTCCGCTCCCCGATTTTCCGGTGACGGCCACCAACTGACCTTTACCAATTTTCAGGCTCACATTTTTCAACGCCTGAAAATTTCCCGACACCGAAGGAAATGATTTTGTGACATGACTCAATTCGATGAGCTGTTTGGACTGTTCCGTGTTCATATTGTTTTTTTGTACAACAATATGGAGGCGAAAGAACACAAGCGTCTACAGACATCCCGGTGGACGTCTTAATCCAAAAGATTTTTCCGGTATTCGGTGGGTGTCAATCCTGTGAACCGTTTGAAGATGAGGTTGAATGTCGATTTTGATTTGAATCCCGCTTCGAGCGCGATGCCGAGCATGTTGAAATTCTTCACTTGCGGGTCGATCATCAGTTTTTTTACCTGTTCCACTCTATACTTATTGACGAAGTCATAAAAATTGTCGCCGAAGCCGACATTGATCAATTGCGAAAGCTGGCTCCGGGTCATGTTCAAACCCTTCGCCAAACTGGTCAGCGTCAGCTCCGGATCGAGGTAAGGTTTCTGTTCTTCCATATAGGTTGTCACTTGGTCGATGAGCGCCTGGTCGGGTTTCTCTTTCACGGGAGGAACGGGTGTCCGGCTTTTGTCATCTGGTCTTCCTTCGGGTTGAAAGATTTCTTTTTGCAGGATGCCTTTATAACCCAAAGCAAAAATGGAAAGTGAAAATGTCAGGGCCGTGGCCTTTGGAAGCCATGCGCTGGGCTGGAAATGGATGGCGGCAAACAGGCTGAAAAGAAAAAGCAGGTTTATCGCGAGGAACACCGCCATAAAAAATCGTACCCACGAAATGTTCACGTTCTCGGTATTGGAAACCTCCTGCTCCATAAAATGTTGATAGGCCAGCAAGCGCTTTCTTACCAACGCCAGGTACCACGAAAACTGTGTGACCACCGATACCCAAAAAAGGATCGTCACCAGCCGGTGGTTCCCTGCCAGGAATAGGCTGACGTGGCCAGTCGGAAGTTCGTGTAGCGATAGCGACAAAAATATGATGATAAAAAACGGTGCGAAGTGAAGCGGCGTGGTCCACGAAAATCGAATCCGCAGCCCCGTAAGCTCGCAGCTATAGAACCACAACAAGGGGGCGATCAGGTAGAACGTGGGATCGCCGATGGAATAGACCCGCGCCGAAAGGTGGTCGAGCACCACGCCGGCAAACAGGATGTGCGAAATGCTAAAGGCCAACGCCAGCAACAAAACCGACAGGAAGATATTCGCACGCCCCTTCCGCACACCTCTATTATTGAGCAGCAACACAATGAACACACTCTGGATGATGCCCCCATAGATGAGCACCTGGAAAAGAAGACTAAAAAATGTTTTCAAGCTGACGGTCCCTCAATTGTCCAAATCTAACGAAAAACAGGGTTTGACGATCCGAATGGACGTCCATAGGGATTTAGCCGGACGTGATACTAGGTAATCTGGCCGTTGGAAGTGCTGGGATCTTGGTCGCGTCAGAATTCCCGTGTAAAAAATGCTGAATTTATCCGGATCGCTTTTCATCTTTGTCCTGGATAAAATAGTATCCGAATTCAACGGCGCATGGACTTACAAAACAGGCAGCGGGCCTTTCTGAACCTCTTTTTCTTTCTTTCAGGCTTTTGCTTCTCCACCTGGACTTCGCGCATTCCCACCATAAAAACATTCTTTGGCTTCAATGATGCCGAGTTGGGAACCATTCTCATTTTCATGCCTTTCAGTTCGCTTATTGGTTTGCCCATTTCGGGCTGGCTGGTCTCCCGCTACGACAGCCGGGGTCCGCTGGCGGTGGCGTTCTGTTCATTGTCGGTTGCTCTTTCGTGCGTGGGGTTTTCGACTACCAAAGTGGGGCTTATTGCTTCTTTATGTTTTCTGGCCTTCAGCACACGCATCATTAACATTACGGTAAATACACAGGCGCTTCACCTTCAAAAATTATTCAAACGGAACATCAACGGTTCTTTCCACGGTTTGTGGAGCACAGGTGGAATCGCCGGTGTAGGTTTCTCTTCGCTGCTCCTCGTATTTCATGTGCCTATCACCACGCACCTCCTTATCGTGACCGGCATCATTCTGGTGGCCACGCTAACGTGCTACCGCTTTCTCCTGGACAACGACCGTGCCCCGGGAAACAAACTCATCCTGGCCAAGCCCGATCCCTATATTGTTTACCTCGGTGTACTGGTTTTTCTGGCCGCCATCTGCGAAGGCGGCATGTTCGATTGGAGTGGAATTTTTTTTAAGGAAGTGGTGGAGGAGGAGATCTTCACACTCGGCTATCTCAACTTCATGATCTTTATGGCCCTGTCGCGTTTCGCTTCCGATCGCATTGTGACCCGCATCGGGATGGATCGCATGTTTATGGTTAGCGCTGCGTTTATTGTGGCCGGTATTGCGCTTGCAGTGTTGTTCCCCACGTTTTGGCCTTCGATGGCAGGCTTTTGTTTGGTGGGGTTTGGGACCGCTTCGGTCATTCCAGTAACCTATTCGTTGGCGGCGCGTTCGCGAAAGTATTCGCCGGGGATGGCTATTTCCATCATTGCGACCTATGGCATTGTGGGTGCATTTTTAGGCCCGCCACTCATAGGCTATTTGGCGCATGCGTTTGGGCTGAAGCATGCGTTTCTCACCTTTGGGCTTGCGGGGTTGATGTTGGTGCCGGTGTCGCAAGGATTTTTTAGGTATTCACGGAGTGAAATGACGTAGGTCTAGCAGACTTAGGTTGGCGTTTTAGAGAGAATTCATTTCGTCAACACTAAATTCGAATCTCCCCGTCGCGCAAGAAATCTCTCGCCGCCATGATTGCAAATCCCAACAAATTCTCCCCTTTCCAGGTATGCGGATTTTCAATCATTTTAGCATCTTGACCCAGCCCTATTCCCCAAATGGAATCTGTTGGGCTTGCTTCTACAATGATTCTGTCGGCCGTACTTAACAAATATTCCTTTAGCTTTTCGTTTTGATTGAACTTGTGAATATTTCCAGTTTTCACAATTTCGAATTTTCTGTTGTTCCATTTGACTTCATCGAATCCCCTGATCTTTCGACCAAGCTCCTTTACCTCTCCTGGTTTTGTGGCTTTTAAGATCCGTTCGAAAATTTCGTTGTCCCCAAACAAATTTGCTTTTTGGGCCATCATCCAATGCTCGGCCGTTTTGTACTCCGCGCCATCCACCGTAAAAGATGAAGGATACCATTGGCTGAAAACAAATTTTCCAATTTCATCCGGGGTCTAATTCTACGCTATACTAATATTTTGTTAACAGTCATTTCAGCCAGTAGACAACGGCGTTAAAAATCGAACGTTTTGGCGAAGATAATTTTTTATACCGGTAAGTGTTTTGATTTTCAAATAAACTCTTCACCGCATGCGACTGTTAGCTGAATAACTTCTAAATTTCTTCACTATGTCGCATATCATAATAATCGGCTCCGGAGCTTCGGGATTAATGAGCGCCAGAATGCTGGCGGAAAAAAATCACAAGGTAACGGTAGTAGAAGCCCGGGACAGAATCGGAGGCCGCATCCATGCCCTGAATGAAAAATTTTCCCGCCCCGTAGAAGCCGGTGCCGAATTTATCCACGGCAACCAATCCCTCACGCTTGCCCTACTCCATGAAGCCAAGGGCGAGGCAATGAAATTGAAGGGCAAACACTATACGCTACACAAAGGCGACCTGGAACGAGGCGACTTCATGGACGACCAATGGGACGAACTAACCCAAGCGCTTAACACCCTGACGACCGACACCGACATGGCCTCCTTTCTCGACAAACATTTCAAAGGAGAGACCTACCAAGATCTGCGCAACCGCGTACAACGTTTTGCCGAGGGATTTGACACGGCCGATATCCGCCGCGTGAGCGCGTTGGCCCTACAAGAGGAATGGTCAGAAACTGATGAAGAACACCAATATCATATCCGCGACGGCTACAGTTCGCTGATGCGATATCTGGCCGAGAAAGTGAAACGTGCCGGCGGCACCATCATGCTTTCCTCGCCGGTGCACGAAATAGAATGGCGTAATGGTCAAGTGAAAGTAACAACCGATTCCAACAAAACCATCGAAGGCGACAAAGTGATCGTCACCGTTCCGTTGGGTGTGTTACAAAAAGGGACGATCCGTTTCACACCCGATCTGCCACAACACCGGACGGCGTTCGAGGCGATGGGTTTTGGAGGAGTCATTAAATTTCTCTTTGAATTCAAAGAGCCCTTTTGGGAAAATCACGCGAGCAGAAACCTGGAGAACCTCGCCTTTTTATTTTCAGATGCCGACATCCCCACCTGGTGGACCCAGCTCCCCGACAAGACGCCACTCCTCACCGGCTGGTTTGGCGGTCCGCGTACATTCAATGCCCATCACCAAACCGGAGAACTGTTCGCAAAAGCCATCGCTTCCCTGCAATACATCTTCAAACTCACTCCCACCGAAATAGAATCCCGGATCCGCCATTGGCACATTGTCGATTGGACACAGGATCCCTATACGCATGGAGCCTATGGCTACACGACAGTTGAAACAACAAACGCTCTGGCCTTGGTGACGAAGCCTATTCAGGACACCGTCTATTTTGCTGGCGAAGCCTTGTATGAAGGCCCTTCCATGGGTACAGTAGAAGCAGCGCTGACGAGTGGAAAGGAGACGGCGGAAAAAATAAAATAACATAGCTGGCGCAAGTGTCGCACTTGTGCCAACTTATTTGCAGTCTTCAGACTGCCGACCGCTCACTCCGACCGAAGACTCTTCACCGGATTCTCCAACGCCACCCGCACCGACTGAAAACTAATCGTAAAAAACGCAATCAACACCGCCGCCCCCGCAGCCAACCCAATCACCCACCACTGCACACTCACCTGATACGCAAAGTTCTCCAACCACCCCTGCATCAACCACAACGACACCGGAGTAGCAATAACAATGGCAATCCCGATCAACAACAAAAAATTCTTCGAAAGCATCACGATAATACTCCCCACACTCGCCCCCATCACCTTCCGGATGCCGATCTCCTTCACACGCGTCTGCGCCGTATACGTAGAAAGCCCCAGCAAACCCAGACACGATATCACAATAGCAATCCCCGTGAAGAGATTGAAAAGCGTACTGATCCGCTGCTCGGATTCGTAATGCCGTCCATACGTCTCATCCATAAACGCATAGTCAAAAGGAAACCCTTCATTGTATTGATTCCACACTTTCTCGATATGGCGCAACGCTTCTTTCGCGCCGCTGGCATTGGCCTTCACAAACAATCCCGCGCTCACGGGTTCATAGTGAAAAACAAAAGGTTCTATTTTCTGCCGAAGCGAAACAAAATGAAAATCTTTCACCACCCCGACGATGGTCCCCTCGACGCGATGCAACCGGAACCGTTTCCCAATCGGATCTTTGATGCCGCTTTCCCGCACAGCAGTTTCATTCAAAATGAAATGAGATGAATCGGTCGCGGCGCCGCTGAAAGTTTTCCCTTCGATCATGTCGATCTTGAAAAGGGAAATGAAATCCTTGTCGATGCCCATGTCGTGGACAAAGAAACTGCCGTTGGGATCTTTGCCGTCCCAGTCAACGTCGAGCGTGGAGCCGCCGACGTTGGTGATGTTGTTGGTGGCGCTGGTCACACCCGTGATGCTGGCCTGGGAGAGCAATTGGGTCTTTACGTCTTCGAAATGATCTTTCATATGGTTCATGTCCAGCGAGATCACAAACGATTTGTCGTAGCCCAATTCCTTTTCTTTCAAAAAACTAAGTTGTCGACCGATCATCAGCGTGGCGATGATCAGGCCGACTGAAAATGCAAACTGACAGACCACCAAAATTTTCCGGAAGGCCGCATTTCGAATGCCCCATGACAATTTTTGACGCAAGGCATGGATGGGGTGAAAGGAAGATAGCAGCATGGCCGGGTAAATGCTGGAAGCCAAAAGTGTTACCAGCAATGTGGCGCCGATCACTTTCCATATCATGGGACTAAATGGATCGAGCACCATGTGCTTGCCGGCAAGCATGTTGTAGTAGGGCATGAGAAACGAGATCAGTCCCATGGCCAGTGTCAGTGCAATGAGAAAAAACAGAAGCGTTTGGACCAGGAATTGATTAAAGAGTTGTTTTCGCGACGCGCCGATAATTTTCCGAACACTCACTTCCTTCGAGCGCAATGTAGCGCGGGCTGTGAACAGGTTCACGTAGTTGATCGACGCGATGAGCAGGATCAACGCCGCTACGATGGCAAAGATCTTCACGGTTTGCATGCCGCTGGGTTGGCCGTCGGTGTCGTAGAGGTGGACGTCTTTTAGCGACTGGAGCGTGTAGAAGCCTACGTCCACGGGCTTCAGGGCAGGCTGATGATCGATGTTAATTTTTGTGAGCTTCTCTTCCACCGATTTAAGATCTGTGCCGGGGCGCAACTGAAGAAACGTGACCCATCCATAGTTGCCCCACTGTTCTTCCAGCGGCTGCCATCCGCGATCTTTATTTTGCTTTTCTGCCAGCGACGTTGAAAACAGGATGTCGCATTTTATTCCCGAGTTATCCGGAAAATCAGCCATGACACCACTCACCACAAAATTGTCTTTGTTATCCGCCAACAGAATTTTTCCTACGGGATCTTCGTCGCCAAAGAAACGCTTTGCCGTTGCCTCTGTGAGCACGACTGACTCCGGCGAGGGAAATGGATTCTTCACATTGCCTTGTAGCAACGGGTAATCAAAAATTTTGAAGAAAGAGGGATCTGTATAAACCGCAACATTTTTGCTGAGCGCTACATCCTTGTACCGGAAAACTGCATAGTCCTGAGTCTGCGTGATGCGAACGGCCTGCTCGATATCGGCTATCTCTTTCAACCCGTAGAAGGCCACCGTAGGCTGCACGACCGACACTGAGAATTTGTTTCCGCTCGATTCGAGGTTCACATTGATCCGGTAGATCTGCTCGGCCTTGCTATGGAAGCCGTCGTAGTGCAGTTCATCATTCACCCACAACAGAATGAGCAACCCAACCGATAGTCCCAGGGTGAGGCCCAGGAGGTTGAGTGCGCTGTAATATTTGCTGCTCACGAGGTTCCGCCAGGCGGTCTTGAAATAGTTCCTGAACATATCGAAGTTGTTTATGTTGTCATATTCTCTTAGCGAGCGGATAATTCCCGGGCGGAAGAGCAACACTACGTCCCACACAAATTTCAAATCCGCTTTTCGTTTCCCGGAAGCTTTCAGCCGCTCATTGTAGAGTTCCATGAGATCGCCTTCGATGGGACTGATCAGGTCCGGGTGGCAATACCACCGGAAGAAGCGGAGAAAGAGGCGGGGTGGTGTGTGGTTTTTCAATCGGTGTTGCGCTAGGTTAGGTTGAGCCTGGTGTCGGGAAAGCCGGCCGGTAATAATTAATTCCTAAATGTAGTAATAATAATTGTGCCAGGATAAAATGATGCGCTGACGAATGGGATGGGCAAAGGGTGACCACAGCAAAACGAAAAACCGTCCGGCATTCGTCCGCATTCGAACAGACTGTTGGTTCGATACTCACAGATTAGCGCAAATTTCATCATTGCTATCCTGGCATCATTTTTATATTCCTACATTTAGGAAATAATTATTCCCATGACGCACGATCCATTGGGCAGATTTGGAGATCTTGTGTTGGTATTGACCCTACAAACCATTGGCGAACCATGACCCCACAAAATCCTCCAAAACTTCTTCTCCGTTTCTTCCGGTGGTTCTGCCACCAG
This sequence comes from Chryseolinea sp., assembly GCA_036525235.1. Lineage (GTDB taxonomy): Bacteria > Bacteroidota > Bacteroidia > Cytophagales > Cyclobacteriaceae > Chryseolinea. The sequence continues at coordinate 21,650 of DATDAV010000069.1, forward strand.
AAACTCCGCGACGCCATTGAGGGTGACCTGATGGAGTTGTATTACGAGCGGTTTGCGCAACGGGGCAAACGGAAGGCGGATCTAAAGTTTATGATCGATGTGCTCACGCTGTGCCGGCCGGGAATCATACGACCCATAAAACAACAGGAGTATATAAATCCCTACGCTATGTACAGAAGCTATTTCATTATCGGCTGGAGAAATCTGGTGAAGAAAAAAGGTTATGCATTCATCAACGTCGGCGGGCTGGCCGTGGGGATGGCTGTGTCGATGCTCATCGGGTTGTGGATCTATGATGAAGTGTCGTTCAACAAAATGCACCCGGATTACGAACGCATTGCCCGTGTGGTGGTGGGTGGTGCGAACAGCAGCGGGCCGTTTGTGCAATGGAACACGGCGCCTCCTTTCGGCAATGAGATACGGAATTTATATGGACCGCAATTCAAATACGTGGTCATGTCGACCAACCGAAACCAAGACATTCTCTCCGTGGGCGACAACCAAGTGACCAAAACGGGCTACTACGCAGAGCCCGGCATGGCTGAAATGCTCTCTTTAAAAATGCTGAGAGGATCGTGGTCGGGCCTGCAAAAGAAGGAAGCCGTATTCCTCTCCGCTTCCACCGCCAAGGCCTTGTTTGGCGATGCCGACCCCATGAACAAACTCGTCACCGTGGTGGACAATAAGCAAGACCTTGTGGTGACCGGCGTTTATGAAGATATTTCCAGCAGCTCCGACTTCCGTGACATGACCTTCCTCGGCACGTGGGACCAGTTCATCACCACCAACGCCTGGGTCCGCCGAGACGACTGGCGTCAAAATGGTTTTCGAACTTTTGTCCAATTGGCCGATGGCGCCAACCTGCAAGTCGCTTCGGATAAAATCAAAGCGATCCGGCAAAATCACACTACCGCAGAAGATGCTGTTTTCAATTTCAAAGTGTTCCTCCATCCCATGGGTCAATGGCGATTGTATTCCGATCTGGAGCATGGCGGTGGCCGCATTAGCTTAATATGGCTGTATGGAAGCATCGGATTGTTTGTGTTGCTCCTGGCCTGTATCAACTTTATGAACCTGGCCACAGCGCGTTCCGAGAAGCGTGCACGCGAAGTGGGTATCCGCAAGTCCATTGGCTCGGCGCGCAGCCAGTTGGTGGGTCAATTTTTTAGCGAGTCGTTTTTGGTCACGGGCTTTGCCTTTATCGTGGCGCTGTGCCTGACGCAGCTGGCCTTGCCCTTCTTTAATCAAATCGCGGAAAAAGAAATCGTGCTCCCGGTGTCGAACATTTTCTTTTGGCTGGCCGGTATTGGTTTTTGTTTGATCACGGGTCTGTTGGCGGGAAGCTATCCTGCCTTTTACTTATCTTCTTTCAATGCGGTGAATGTTTTGAAGGGTACCTACATGCTGGGTCGCCTCGCGGTGGTTCCACGCAAGGTTTTGGTGGTGGTGCAGTTCACCGTATCCATCACGCTCATGGTGGGCGTCATCATTGTGTTTCAGCAGATCCAATTTGGCAAGGACCGTCCGGTTGGCTATAGCCGCGAAGGATTGATCTGGGTGAATACGCCGACCGCCGAGATCCATCAACATATTGATGTGGTGCGTGAGGAACTGAAGAAGTCTGGGGCGGTCACGGAAATTGCCGAGTCGCTCAACACGGTTACCAACGTTGGCTCTGTGTTGAACGGCTATGACTGGACGGGCGCCGGGCCCGACTGGCAGTCGGGGTTTCCAACGGTTGGGGTTGCATCTGAATTTGGAAAAACCGTTGGGTGGGAATTTGTTGAGGGACGTGATTTCTCGCGGGACCTTGCTAGCGACACCACGGCGATAGTCCTGAACGAGACGGCGGTGAAATATATGAACTTGAAAGATCCTGTAGACAAAACCATCAAATTCACCCTCTTTGATAAAACGAGGTCGTTCAAAGTGATCGGCGTCATTAAAGACATGCTGATGGAGTCACCTTTTTATCCCGTGCGCAAAACGGTCTACATGCTCGACAACACAACCCACAACCTGGTAAACATTCGCATTAACCCACAAATGAGCGCACTCGAGGCGTTACCGAAAATAGAGACGATCTTTAAAAAATACGATCCCACAACTCCTTTCGACTACAAATTTGTGGACGAGGAATATGCACGCAAATTCAGCGAAGAGGAGCTTACCGGCAAGTTGGCGTTTATGTTTGCAGGGCTGGCCGTCTTTATTAGTTGCCTTGGAATTTTCGGACTGGCCTCCTTTGTTGCCGAGCAGAGGGCAAAAGAGATCAGCATCCGGAAAGTGTTGGGAGCTTCCGTGGGGAGGCTGTGGAGCATGTTGTCGAAAGACTTTGCTTTGTTGGTGGTGATCTCGTGTGTCATTGCGGCTCCTTTGTCGTGGTATTTTATGAATGATTGGTTGCAGCAATATGAATATCGTGCGCCGTTGTCGTGGTATGTGTTTGCGGGGACATCGGTGGGGGCGTTGATCATCACGTTGATCACGGTGAGTTACCAGGCGGTGAAGGCTGCACTGGCGAATCCAGTGAAGAGTTTAAAGACGGAATGAGATTCAATTATCGACAAATTTATAGTCAAGCAAAGGCACTCTTAAGAAAAGGACAACCTTTTGCGTGGAACGCGACCAATACCACCCGGCAATTGCGCACCCAATGGATCGACTTGTTTGTTTCCTACAAAGCCCGTGTGAAACTGGTATACATAGAGACGTCGTATAAGGAATGGATAAACCAAAACAGCAACCGGGAATTTCCGGTCCCGAACCAAGTTCTTTCGCGCCTGTTGAGCAAGCTGGAAGTTCCTTTGCCACAGGAAGCGCACCGGGTTGAGTACATTGTGTAGTAGCCATCATTTTGATCCATGCATGATTTCGTCCCGGCAATCCGTAATCCTTGCCTCACTACTCTTGGGCTACCCGGTCGATTTCTTGACTTTTGTCAAACAGGATTTTCGTTTTCGTAAGCATCTTTGCGGAAGGGTAACGAAAGTCCTCTTTTTTAAAGCTTTTTGACCCGTCGGGATACATTGCCGAAATTGCTTTTTTGCTAAAAATTGATGCCCCGGCCCCCAAATCCTGCAGTATTAGTGCAACCCAAACCCACTCCCCCGCGTCATACTAAAACATTATCAAACATCGTCATCGGCCATGATCAAAAACTACCTCACCACTGCGTTCCGCATCATGCTCCGGCAAAAAGCCTATTCGTTTATCAACATCGTGGGACTGGGTCTGGGCATTGCGGCCAGCCTGCTCATCATGTTGTATGTTGTCGACGAATTGAGCTTTGACCGGTTCCAGGCCGACGCCGACCGCATCTATCGCATTGGATTTGCGGGACGTTTGCAAGGCAACAATTTCGATATGGCCGTGTCGCCTGCACCGGTGGCCGGGGCCATTCAGGCAGAGATCCCGGAAGTAGAAACTGCGGTGCGCTTTGGCCTGTGGCGGACGCAGCCCATGGCCATTGGCGACAAAACTTTTACCGAGCGCTACATGCTGGTGGCCGACTCCAACTTTTTCCAGTTCTTCTCTTTCCCGTTGATCTCGGGCGATCCGAAAACTGTGCTGAAGGGAACCAACAAGATCGTGATCACCGAGTCGGTGGCGAAGCGTTATTTCGGCAGCGAGAACCCTATCGGAAAAATATTATTGCGCGGCGGCGAGAAAACCGCTTGCGAAGTGACAGGCGTGGCCCAGGACCCTCCCGGCAATTCTACTATCGTTTTTGACATGGTGTTGTCGGGCCAGTCGTGGAAATATATGAACGACGAACAATGGACGTCCAACAACCTCTACACCTATTTCAAGACTCACGCGCAAGCCGACGTGCAGCAGGTTAAATCGAAATTGAATGTGCTGGCCGAAAAAAACATCGGCAGGGACCTTGAAAAATTTCTGGGCCTCAGCTTCAAACAATTCCGCGAAAGAGGGAGCGAGCTCGGCTTTACGATCACGCCCCTGGTTGATATTCACCTGAAGGCCAAACAAGACGAAGACATCATCCCCCGCGGCAACATGCAGTACCTCTATATTTTCGGAGCCGTAGCCGCCTTCATCATCCTCATCGCTTGTATCAACTTTATGAACCTGTCCACGGCGCGGTCGTCAAACCGGGCCAAGGAAGTGGGTGTGCGCAAGACCATCGGCGCGTTGCGTTCGCGGTTGATGGGCCAGTTTTTGGCTGAGTCGCTTATTTATAGCGCGCTGTCTATGCTGCTGGCGCTGTTGCTCATCGCGGTGTTGTTATCGCCTTTCAATGTACTCTCGGGCAAAATGCTGACGCTTTCGTTTTTTGCCAAGCCGGCGGTGGTGGCGAGCCTTATTTTATTTACGCTCGTGGTCGGTTTGCTGGCGGGTAGCTACCCGGCGTTTTACCTCACTGCGTTCAATCCGTCGGAAGTATTGAAGGGCAAGATCCGGTCGGGCTTCAAGAACTCGGGTATGCGCAACGTGTTGGTCACCTTCCAGTTTGTCATCTCGATCGCGCTTATTTTGGGCAGCATCGTGGTGTACAAACAGCTCACCTTCATGCAAGAGCGCGACATGGGTTTTGACAAAGAGAATGTGATCGATTTGCTGCACACCTGGTCGCTGGACAAAAATGCCAAGGCTTTCAAAAACGAATTGGCCACGCATCCCGAATTCAAAGCCTCCAGTTTTGCCAGCAGCCTGCCGCCGCACATCGGTTGGAACAACGCGTTCCGCAAAGGAGGAACCGAACAGGATTTCTTGTTACAAGTATACTTCGTCGATCACGACCACCTGGCTGCGATGCACTACACCATGGCCGATGGCCGGTTCTTTTCACGCGATTTTCCCACCGACACCACTGCCATCATTCTCAACGAAGCGGCCTATAAACAAATGGGATTCGAGACCATGGAAAATCAGTTTGTGATCAACTATGGCGGGGACAACCCGCATCCCATGAACCTCATCGGTGTGATGAAGGATTTCAATTTCGAAACACTGCGCAACAACGTGAAGCCCATGGCGATCATGCTCGGTGGCGAGCCGAACGGAGAGATGGCCATCCGCCTGGCCCCCGGCGACACACACGCAAAAATCGCCTTACTGGAAAGCATCTGGAAAAAATATTCCAGCAACGCATTCGAATACTCTTTCGTCGACGAAAATTTTGACTCCCTCTTCCGCGCCGAACAACGGATGAGTTACATTGTACTCATCTTTACCGTACTCGCCATCACCATCGCCAGCTTGGGCTTGTTTGGACTCAGCACGTTCACGGCCGAACAACGCGCCAAAGAAATCAGCATCCGTAAAGTGATGGGGGCGTCCATCCCCCACATCATCGTGCTCATCGCCAAAGATTTTGCCGTGCTGGTGCTCGTCGCTTTTGTGATCGCCGCGCCGCTGGGCTGGTACCTGGCCGACAATTGGTTGAGTGGTTTTGCGTTCCACACAGGCGTGGATGCCTGGGCCGTGATTTGGGCAGGATCCACTTCGCTGCTCGTCGCGATCTTTACCATCAGCTTCCAGTCGCTAAAAGCCGCGCGTGAAAATCCCGTCAACGCCATGCGAAGCGAATAAGTAGCAATAAATAATAGGGGCCGGCATCTTTTTGACAAAGTTCAATACGGTGCCGGCTTTCATTTTTTAGAAGGAGGCATCACTAGAAAATCACACCCGTAGTGAGTGCGAGGAAGTCCGACACCTTGCCATGTGTATGCAAGGAGATGCCCGCATACCACGGGCCGGAGATGCGATACTCCAGCAAATAATGTTGATAAAGATTGTTGTCTGGATTGGGATGATGGGGTGATACATAGTAAGCCAACTGCTGTCCGAAAAGAATTTTTCCAAAAAAGAAATAGTTCTGCAGGCTCACGGAGGCAACAAAAGTGTTGTAGGGTTTGTTGTTTTGAGCTTCCAACACTTCGCTGACGCCATCGTAAAAAAATTCGGTCCCCACACCGATAGAGCACACCCGGCCAAGCGGTTTCACTACGCCCACATTGACGCCGCCGGCAAATCTTTTTTTAGAAGGCTCGGTGTCGGTGGGATCCGAAGTGTGGCTGCCGCCAAAAAGATGGGCGATCACTTTCAGACTGCGGTCGGTAAAAGGTTTGCGTGTGCGTTGCTTTAGTTCAAGCGGGCGCACGGCATAGGATACGCCCACATTGGCGGTAGCGATATTGATCCCCCAATTGGGCCAGGTGTTGCCGCCATTTGAAATATGACTGAGTTGAACGCCTCCCAAAATGCGCCAGCGCGGATGGATCACATAATAAAGTGTCGGGTTCAGCAACAATAAAAAGCTGATGTGCTGGCTGAAATAAATGTTCTCGGGATTGGTGTCGGCGTCATAGAGTTTGCTCAGATAGGAGAGCCCGGCACCGGCGCGGAAAGTGAACAAAAATCGTGGTGAGCGAACCACATACGGTTCGGTGAAGATGGTGAAGCCCGCGGCTTTGCCCAGCAAGTTGGGGTCGCCGAAATCTATGTAGCTCAAGGCGAAACCGTTTTTGGCATAGCAGTTTGCATAGTCCCACACACGTTGTTCATTTTTGAGAATGCCAAAATCCAGCTCGGCCATGAACGGGGCCCGCACCGTGGAATTATCGGAGGGAATGTTGTCCAGTATTTTTCCCGTGTGAAAGCGTGCATCAATAAAATATGCCCGCGTGCTGTCTCCAACCTGACCCAGCACTTTTTCACATCCGAAAAGGACGAACAATCCCACAACGAAAAAAAACAGGAACGATTTCACCAGAGTAAAATACGGTGCCGCGGCCAGAAAAGCCAATTCACGAAAAAAGCACGGGCGATAAAATGGTTGTCCAGAAAAAAGAAGGGATTTTGGAGGGCGACTTCCCTGCCACACCACGCCCCGCTGGGTTCGGATTGGCATTAAAAGGGACTATGAAGGCAGCCCTTTATTTATTTTCTTTGCTGCATGCGTTGGGTTTGTATAGTTTTTTTTGGGATTGCCATGATTTGGGGGTTGGAAAGCATGGCCCAGGCACGCGAATCCACCGCTTTCCGGGCTTCCCTCATCACCGGCGCCGGTTTTCTGCCCGACAGCACAAACATCCTCACGCCCGACAGCATGATGTCGCCTGGTGTTCAACGCAGATTTACGGCTCAAAACCTGTTGTCAAATCAGTTTCCCACGTGGGTGAAATTGAAAATTCCAACGGGCATTCCGCCGGGTGAGTATTGCACAACCACCCGTGTATCGGAAGTAATCCACCTTTATCTCATCCGGTCAGACGAAACCGTTCACCAACAAAACGGCAGATACATGTCGCCTTCTACGCGATCGGTTCCGCGTCGTTTCGCGAGCATCTGTTTTTCGATTCAACCTGCCGATAGCGTGCTCTATCTCCGGGTAGATCCCATTCAAGGCGATGCACAACCCCTCGCCATTTCCCTCGAACAAAGAACCGATGTGGACGCGCTCATCGAGACCAATAGCCACCTGTCGTTCTTTATCACCGGCGGTTTGCTCATTATATTTTTGACCAGCCTGACACTCTTCCTTTTTCTGGGCGATCGCAACTACATGTGGTTCTGCCTGTATCTCTTCTGCATGTACTTCATGGTGAACGGACAATTTTTGTCGTTCTATTTCGGAGAGGCGTTTCCGCTCTTGTTTTTAAATGCGGCATCCAATCAATTGTATTTTATTTTTGCGCCGCTGTCGTTGCTGTGGTTTGCGTTTTCATTTTTTGACATCCGAAAGAAATCGGCCGGTTGGAAAAGGGCGTTTGTGGGACTTATGATGTTCTCGGTGGTTTGCGTCATCACGATCCCCGTTAACCTGACGCTGAACTCCAACCTGATCCTGCTCTATAACATCGTTAGTGTTTTGACGATTGCCGTTTACGCCGGCGTGGCCTTCTTCCGGCAAAATTTCCGGCCGGCGCGCTATTTCCTTTTCTCGTTCGCGGCACCGGTGTTGGTGGCCTTGTTGATCGTTGCCAATGAGTTGGGATGGCTCACGGTCACGGGGCTCAACCTGCTGGCGGGTGTTTCCTTTCTTCTTCAAAGCCTCATTCTCTCGTTAGGGGTGGTCACACAATATCAACAGGTACACGAGGAGCTGATGAAGATCACATTTACCAAGATGCAACAGGAGCGCGAAACGGCGATCTTCAAAAGCCAAAACAATGAGCTGCTGGTCCGCAACGTCACCATCGAAAGCCAAAAGATGGAAATCGAAGAACAGGCCAGCAAACTGGCCGAACTGAACGGAACAAAAGACAAACTCCTGTCGGTGCTTTCACACGACCTGCGCGGCCCAGTAGGAAATTTAAGTTCGGTGATGTCGCTGCTAAAGAGCAAACACCTGTCGCAAGAGGAATTTGAGAATGTCTCCGAACACCTGCGTCAGGATGTTGACACGACCTACAAGATGTTGGAGGAGGTCTTGCATTGGGTAACCTCGCAGCAACAGGGCATTGTGCCAAACCCGGTGGTGTTCCACGTGGAGACGTTGCTGGAAGAAGTGATCCAACTGGCGTCGTCCCTCGCGGCGGCAAAACACATCCGGATCGAGGTGGGCGATTTACGGGAAGCCAGGGTGCGGGCCGACCGCGATCACACCCGGATCATCCTGCGCAACTTGGTTAACAACGCCATAAAATTTAGTCCCGACCGTTCGACCATCCGCATCCATGTGACATCCGAAGAGCACCACATCCGCATCAGCGTTGCCGATCAGGGACCGGGCATCAGCGCCGAAAAGGTGGAACGGATCATGCGCGGCGACAAAATAGACAGCACCCGGGGCACAAGGGGAGAGAAGGGCACCGGGCTCGGGCTATTGCTGTGCCGCGATTTTATTCAATACAACCACGGCGTATTCTTTATCTCCTCCACCGAAGGAAAAGGCACCACCATTTCCTTCACCCTGCTGCGCGCCGAATAGGGTGCGTGAATCTTGACGGCTGAACTTCACCATTGTTTGCAGGATAGTGCGGACGAGGCAAGGTTGCTTATTTCAAAAGACTCGGCGTTGACGATCAATACATATGAGATGTATCCGATGCGGGCTTCCGTGAAACAGTAATCTGTGCGTGCCCGTTTAGAATAATAATGATGTCTGACAGCCGTCGCAAAAATATTCATCGGGCGTTATACCGGATCGCCTTGTTCTCCTCATGGCCAGCGTTTTTGTTTTTTGAGATTGGGGGCTACGTTGTGGCTATTTTTTGGGCGGTCGTTTTTGTTTTGTTGATTCGGCATGACCGGCGGAAAGCCTGTCGATTACTTTTATTTTCGGCGTGGATAATCGTTCCGCTCATCAATTTTGCAGCAGGAACGATAGGCTACTTTTCAGGAACCGCGGCCGTCCGCAGCGTTGGCTATCCGGCGCCAGGATTTTTTAATCTCGATCCGCAATACCGGGTGTGGCATTCAACCTCAGGCTGTGTCCAATATGGGAATGAGCCCCTTACGCACGGCCCAAGAAACGCGGCCATCTACCTCTGGACAAATCTGTTTGGTTATCAACGCGACGTTTACCAGGGTTACTATCCCGACGAGGTCAAAACACAACAGTTGTTGGATCAACAAGGGATGATTGTCGATGTTCATCGAACGAACCAAGGAGTAGGTTTTTTATTGGACGGAAAAAAATACCAAATCCGCAACCAGGATCATCGTGCCATGGCACTACCCGACAGTTGTCGTTCGGGTCGCGTCGTTGTTTTGGATGATGAACTCGTCATTTTCAAATCAGACACATCGTCAAATCAAACCTATCTCGCTGACAATAAAACGGGGTTCATTTTTGCGTGTTATTGGGGAAGTTATTTTTTAACAAGGGAGTGACCTTTTGGGCGACGGCGCATTATTAAACAAAAAAGTTAGTGCTCCACATAATGAAAAGCCACAAAGCATCGTTGTCTAACACGTGAAGTTGACAGAGCTTCCGGCTCGTTGTGTAGAATGCCTCTTCTCCCTTTGCCTAACCTGATCTGTTATGAAAACTATACTTTTCCTTTCTGCGATCTGTTCGCTTTCTTTTATCCAATTGCAACCTCCGCAAAAAATCCTGCACCCCGAGGATCAAAACAGATTCCGGATTGTGGTCCACGATCGAGTTGGATTTATAAACACGTTTGGGGAGATCGTGATTGCGCCGGTGTTTAGAAATGCCAACAATTTTTCCGAGGGCTTTTGCGCCGCTCGTAAGAATGGACTGTTTGGATTCATCGACATTCAAGGCAACTTCGTAATTCCTCCGCAGTATGAGTTTGCCACGCAATTCAACGAAGGCTTCGCGATTGCATTTAAAGACGGTAAGCCGTTCTATATAGACCGGAATGGTAACAGTCCCTTTCACAATCCTTTCCAAACTATTAGGGCCTTTGAGAACGGCCGGGCGTATGTCAGAACATATTCGGAAAAAATGGGTGTTATCAATGCGAAAGGTGAATTGTTGATCGATACGATATTTTCACGCATCGACAAAATGATGGATCATCGCGCGATTGTATGGGGTTTGCCGGACGACTCGGGAGAAAAAAAATTAAGGAATGAGGATCCTGAGACTGGCCTGATCGATGAAAACGGAAAATTTATTGTTCCATTGGGGAAATATAAAAGCATAGAAGGTCCCATGGAAGGCTTTTATGGTGTACAAATTCGAATTGAATACGTGGAAGATGACAGCAACGAGGACGTAGGAGAAGCTGGGTTCATCGATCGAAATGGGGCGTTGGTAATGTCGCACGAAGAAAAAAATGATACTTATCTATCGGATCGTGTTGTCAATGGATTGGCGCGAATCAATTTAAATCAGGATGTAAAAAAAGAAGTCGGGGACGAAGACGCGTATTCCGGTGAAAGTGGATATCAAGGTTTCATAGACCTGAAAGGAAAATTAGTAATTGACGACCCTGAATTTGAGGAAGCGACAAATCTTTCAGAAGGCCGCGCCTTTGTCAAACGACGAGACGGCCAATATTCACTGATCAACACGAAGGGTGAGTTTATCGTCAAAGATAGATTTGCAGATTTGCTGTCGACTTGGGGTGAATCGCCTCATTTTAAAAATAACGCGGCTTTCGTGGCTACAGACGATGGTTGGGGGGTGATCGACACCAGCGGGAATTTTTTGATCAAACCGCACTTTGAAAATATTGAAGAACCCGGTTTTGTCGGTGACTATTTCTTTTTTACGGGAGGTAATCCGGAGGCGAAAAGCTTGAACGAGCGCTACTATGGCGTTGCGGATAGAAATGGCAATGTGATTGTCAATTCGATCATGGAGGACTATGATCGGGAAGGATTCGTGAACGGACTGCTGGAATGCCTGATCGATAAAAAAAGAACGTTTGTCAACGAGCACGGCAAGATCGTTTGGCAAGCCACCCTGGAAACCCCGAAAGAAAAAGAAGCCCTGAACATCGACTATATGAATCGCGGCTATTGCTATGCTCGGTCGCTTTCGGAAGGAAACAACACGGCCATGGATATAGTGATGAGGAGAACTATCCCAAGCGAATCCAGGATTCTCAAAATTTTGCGCCAAAAGCCCTGTCCTTTGTTTTAGACAGTACGCATAGCTCATTGTTTTTCGAGCAATATGCAGGACTTACCTTACAGCTAGGAAACACCTTAAAAAAAGCAATCTTCTTCAATGCTCAGGATGGTCGGCTGTACATAAAAATGCAAGCGCTGAATACGGAGGGCGAGTGGCTGGACATAGAATATCTGCCCAGCAGTTGGTGCGGTAACAGTTATCATATACTAAAGCTTAACCCGGGAATGTGCTGGACGTTTACCGTTCCGCGCTACGAGGGCGACTTTAAAACCAGGCTTCGCATGGAAGTGCGGTACATCAATCCTAAGCGCAACCCCGAGAAATACACGAGACGCGCGAAGGACGAACTGGTGTTGTACAGCCCCGAATTTGAAGGGAGCATAAACCCTGGACAATTCTGGCGGCAAAATACTTATATCCCGAGTGGCATAATGGACCCTTACAACAATTGACGTTTTGATGTCGCCATGCCGCAACGATGGTAAGCGATTCCAACAAAGCCACCGAGAACGCTGACGACATGAGGACAATAAAAAAGATCCGGCACATACCGGATCTTTTTATCAATAGAAAGGGCCCTTTGTGGGAAGAAATCTTTCTGCTTTAGAAATCTTCAGCTTAAGAATGTTTCTTGCTTACACCACCTGCTTTCAAATCGATGTCGAACTTGTCGCCATGCACATCCAGGATGGCGGCGTCGCTGCCTTCAAAGGTGATTTCTCCACTGTAGTTGAAGTCGCCCTTGCCGGGCACGGTGCCGGTGATGGTGTAGGTGCCTTTGCCGCTAATGATCTTGTGCGTGTGCTTGTTCATGACCAGGTCGGTAAGGGTAATTTCAATGCTGCTGTTGCCGGAGCTTTTCTTCTCTTTGTTTTCAAAGGAGCCGCTGCGCTTGTAAAGGCCGTTTAGCAAAAAGCTTTTCGTGGTGTCGGCCAGGGCAGTTACGTCCAGTTCGGATACACCGGTGTGTGATGCTTTCAGCTTGGGAGTGTCGAAGGAACCGCTGAAGCTGATGTCGATCGATACTTCTTTCGGCGTGTTGTCGTCGTTGCAAACGAGGCGGAACTTGTAGCTGAAGTCATAGGCATAGACATTGGTTGTGTCGCCGGCCGGACTGGATCCCGAGAAGGCAATGTTCTGTGAAATACCGCAAGCATCTACGCGGCCGCCGGCGTTGTCGGCCAACAGGTCTTCCGTTACACCGGAGGCCTTGGCCGACACCGATGTGAACCCGGAAGTGTTAGAGGCCAGCGAAGAAGAAACGATCACGGCAGCTTCATCGGTCGTGATGGAGTTTGCCGGCGAATCGTTGTCTTTGTTACAGGCCGTTGCCGCCGCAAGTACAGTCAGAAACAAAAATGCTTTGTTTGTTTTCATAAAGAATGGGTTAGTGTTTGGTCGTTTAGACAGACGATTAACGCACCCGTTGTGCCTGATTTTTCCGATATGCCTATGAACAGACGTCAAAGCCAATAAAATCGGAAAAAAACCGGTTAACCGGTATATCACCCTACCGTTGCGGTTCAGGAAGCAGGATTTGGATGGAGTATGATTTGAAGGTGAGTGGGATTCCAGACACCAATTTGCGGAGGACCCGTTGTGGGATGTACTGGATTCGAACCAGTGACCCCTACCCTGTCAAGGTAGTGCTCTAAACCAGCTGAGCTAACACCCCGAATTATTTTTTTCGGCGGATAAATGTAAGGGATTTAGGAGAAACAAATAAACAGATGCCGGAAATATTATGGGGAGGGTGTTTTTACCTTTCTATTGCGTTGGAATAAAATCAACCTGCGATTGCGGTTCATCATAAGCTTTATCCATGCTCACCATACAAATTGCCAGGAAATTCTACACCGCTGCTATGCTTAGTGGTGTATAGCCTTCTCCCTATTTTCCGGGGAATTTTGTCGGCACGGGAAAAATGAGAGGAGGAATTGCTGAAGGAATTTGGAACGTCAGAGGATCTTTCGCAATTTGATAGTATGGACAAAAGCTAATGCATCCAACCGTTAGCGCACAAATGGGATGAAAACAGCTGAAACAAAAACAGTCTCTGGTGCCAGCAAGTCAAAGGCAGGTGCCCCTTTCTTTTCAAAGAAGGTTGAACCCGCTTTTTTTGGTGAGCGCGGTGTTGACCAATCTTCTTTTTTCAAACCCTCCGTTTTTAACTTGGTTGGAAATAAAACGATACAAGCCAAACTCACTATAGGTCAGTCTGACGATAGGTATGAAAGGGAAGCCGATGCCATGGCAGATAAAGTTGTGCAGCGATTGGCATCACCCGAACCGTTAACAAAAAAAGCGGCAAGCATTCAAGCAAAGCCCCTGGTGGGAACCATCACACCATTGGTGCAGACAAAATGTGCAGCATGCGAGCACGAGGAAAAATTGCAAGCTAAAAATGAAAATAACAACCCTGGGCAAACCGCCTCAGCATCTATTGAGAGCAATTTGAATGCTTCAAAAGGAAGCGGCAGTCCGTTACCAGAAAGCACCCGTACACAAATGGAATCTTCATTTGGTGCAGACTTCTCTAGTGTTCGCATACATAGCGACAGTGCCGCCGCAGAGATGAATAAAAATTTGAATGCACAGGCCTTTACGCATGGAAGCGATATTTATTTTAATTCCGGGAAGTACAATGTGAACGGTCAACAGGGGAAGCATTTGTTAGCCCATGAATTAACGCACGTGGTGCAACAATCGGGAATGGAGCCCAACAATACACTTCAACGGTATGCGCATGTTGATTGTGCCGAGGATGATTTAAAGAAGTATGTGTGGCCTTCCGATTATGTTGCCCGTCAAATGGTAGCGAAAGCAATTAGGGTGCTCGGAGCTTCACCCACCGACCCTAGTGTCACCTCCCTGCTGACGGATTATTTCCATAATAGTTCACCCCCCATTGCGGAGATCATCTCAGTTTTTAATAAGGTGAATACGGCTTTCACGAATAACGACTATACCTATGAATGTGAAACCTCATGCGACAATAACTGGAATGCCTATACGAGAAAAAATATGCCTTGGGGCCGTATTCATCTGTGCATGGAGTCTGGAATCAAGGGATGGACAACGGAATGTATTGCCCGGGCAATTGTTCATGAATTTTTTCACAAGTACGCGAGATTAGATGATGAAATGTATTGCAACACAGGATGTGCTGCGGGCGACGCTTGTTCACCCTGTGGTTCCGGCCTTTCGACCACCGATGCGCTCGATAATGCCGACTCCTTTGCTTGTTTTGCCTACAAACTTTATTTCGTGTCGATTTAGTTGACTGGGCGGGAATAAACCCAGGCTATGGTCATGCTGGCAACAACAGGTATTGAAAACAAAGAACCCGCCGTACAGCGGGTTCTGATACTTAAATAGTGACCCCGGAGAGATTCGAACTCTCGACCCATTGATTAAGAGTCAATTGCTCTACCAGCTGAGCTACGGAGTCAGGTTTTATTCTGGGGTAGCAAAGTAAACCTTTGGAGGCATAGCAAGCAAATCTTTTTTCAGCCGCCGGGTAATCTGTGGCGATCCTTTTACAAAACCCTGATAATTTCCGGCGGAGGCATTGGTGAAGCCTCGCACGATTTCGGAACAAAATTTTTTTTGGCTTCGCGATTTTTGAGCACCTTCGGCAGACAAACAGCAACCCCGAAG
Organism: Chryseolinea sp.; assembly: GCA_036525235.1. GTDB lineage: Bacteria > Bacteroidota > Bacteroidia > Cytophagales > Cyclobacteriaceae > Chryseolinea. Next base: position 36,831 of record DATDAV010000069.1, read on the forward strand.
CATGCAACCTGCCGCATATTGGATCGACCACCTGGATCTCAAGCCCCACCCGGAAGGGGGATTTTACAAAGAAACTTACCGCGCCGCCGAAAACATTCCGGGTAATGCATTGCCCGGCCGCTTCGCAGGAGCACGAAGTTTTTCCACCGCGATTTATTTTTTACTGCGCTCGCAAGACAAGTCTCTGTTCCACCGCATAAAATCCGACGAACTTTGGCATTTCCATGCCGGCAGCACGCTGGCCATTTATGTATTGTCGGAAACCGGATTGGCCATCCACAAGCTGGGCAGCCGTGTGGATGAAGGAGATGCTTTGCAGGTAGCGGTTCCTGCGAATACATGGTTCGGAGCAAAAGTTATTGACGGGAACGCCTACACCCTGGCCGGTTGCACGGTGGCCCCGGGTTTTGATTTCCAGGATTTCGAGATGGCCACAACTTCCCAGCTATTGAATGACTTCCCAAAACACCACGAGATCATCAAACAACTGACACCCGCGTAGAACACCCAACCTCAATCGGCCACAACCACACGCTGCACAAAAACTTTTCCGCCGCGATCGAGGTGAAGGGCGTACACTCCCTTTTTTAATTTTCCATACGACAACAAGAAACATCCGGTGTCGTCCACCGTTTGCTCTTGCGCGCTCACTTCGCGCGACAGCATATCCACGAGCCGGACGTTCACCCGCTGCGAGATATCGGCCGGCAAACATACGTTCACATAACCCACCGACGACGGATTGGGATAAACCGAAACGTCCTGCGCATTGAAGAGCTGGTGTTCCGTTCCCACCACAAAAGTGAATCGGGCGTTCAACGTAACATCGTCCGTTGGCGTGGCAAAAGTTTGCGTTTGGGTTCCGGCGTTGGACCATGAGGCAAAACTATAGATCATGTGATCGACCGTCTGCGGCGAGGGAACACCAATGGTTCGCCGGATGCCTTCCACACTCTCGACGCTGGAGGGCGTGGTCAGTGGCTGCCCGTCTAACGTGATGTCAAGGCCGGGCGGTGTGGTTTCAAAAGCGAGTGTTGTCTTACGCGGGGAAATGTCTACGGAGTCCTTGCCTTTTATTCCTTCGGAATCGGTCACGGTGAGAATGATGCGATACCACACATCGGCAGAAGTCTCTCCTTCGTTCGGAATTTCAAAGGAGCCGCTCTTCACACCGGTCACGTCGGGTTGATCGTGCTTGTGCGTGCCGTGATGAAAGTCGATGGACCAGCTAAAAGCGCTGGCCGGCAACAGGCCGTCTTCCGGATCGTCGCCGGCGCCCGTGAAGTTTAGTGTCGTTCCGGCAACATACGTCGTTCCCTCGAGGGGCGTGGTTATTGTAGCGACGGGAATTTTGTTGGCGGTCACCGTCAGCGTGGCTTCGTTGCTGGGTGTGCTGCCCGCGCTGTTCGAAACGATCACGCGATATTTCCCACTGTTGGCTTCGATGGCGTTGGTGATGGTATAGGTTGCACTTTTGGCGCCGGAAATGTCCACGCCGTTCTTTTGCCATTGATACGTGAACGGCGTACTGCCCAATGCCTTCACGCTAAGCGTGATCGATTGCCCCGTGGGAATGGTGGCCGAGGCTGGCTGGGTAGTAATAAAGGGTATGGTGGTTTTATTGTAGATGATCTTATACAAGGCTCCGTTCGAGCGGCTCAAAAAATACAGGTTGCCGTCGTTCCCCGTGGTGATGGCAACGCCACTGCCGGCAACACCGGTGCCAAACGTCGTGCGCGTCACGGTGCCGCTCAACGTGATCGAGCTGATCCAATTGCTACACAAATCCTGGAAGAAATACTGACCTACATATTCGGACGGATAGTTCGTGGCGGCCGGGCTAAAAAATGTTCCTCCCGTAATAGCACAACCATTGACGTCGCCGCCGCTGTGCGGATATTTAAAGATAGGATTGATGAACGCCACATTCGTGCTGGTACCTTCCGCGGTCGGCCACCCGAAGTTCTTGCCACCCGTCGTGGCGTCATTGATCTCCTCCCAGGTACCTTGACCTACATCGTTCACCAGGATGCGTCCAGTCTCCGGATGCACGGAAAAGGTGAACGGATTGCGCAAACCGTAGGCCCAGATTCTTTTTTTATGTTCAGATCCTGTGGTGAACGGATTGTCGGTCGGCGCACTGCCGTCTTTTTCGAGTCGCAAAAGTTTGCCGTGATAGGTTTCCAAATTTTGGGCATTGGCGCCAGTTGCATTTTCGCCGATGGCCACATACAACTTCCCGTCTTTGCCAAAGTGCATAGCGCCGCCGTTGTGGTTGGTGGCCGAGCTCAGGGGATCAAGATCGATCACGATAGAAGCGCTGCCCGCCAGCGCCACGTCGCCATTGGCAGTGAAGCGGGTGATGCGGTTGTGTATTCCGCCTTCGGTGGTGGTGTGATATAAGTAGAGGTAGTGGTTGGTAGCAAAGTCCGGGTCCAGCGTGACCCCGATGAGTCCTCTTTCGCCATCATCGTTCACACTAAGCGTAATAAATGGCGCCGCCAGCAGGGCCCCGTTTTTAATGACTCTCAGGGCGCCCGATTGCTGGGCCACAAAGATGCGGCCGTCCGGAGCGAAGGTCATAGCGGTGGGGTTGCTGATGCCGTTGGCGACGAGTACCTGTGCAAAATCGGGTGGATAGGTTTGTGCGCATACCGTTACGGCCGGTAGTAGAAAGAGGAGGAGTGCGTAAATTCTTTTCATGAGGGCTAGGGTTTATTTTTTTATGACCGCAGGCCCCCGCCTGGGTCATTGCAGGATAAAGAACCGGACATCCGGCACATACAAATTGAAAAATCCCTTCCCGCCGTTCACGTTCGACGGGTAATTCACGGGCTCGCTGAGAAACTCCGTAAAGCTATAGCGATTGTCGAGTCTCAGCTTTATGAAGGTATAATAATCTTCGCTGATGTTCGCCAACGAAACGGCGAGTGTATCGCCCGATCGGTAATCGTCGCGAAATCCTCGAAAAGTTTCCGTAAACGTGCTGCCGTTAAAGGTTGTGTCATCCAGCAGCCGGGTGAACGAACGGGGATTTAACAGGTTGTCCTGCAGTTCGCCTAGCCGGATGGGTTGTGTATTCAACATATACCAGTTCTGTTCGGCAGAATCCCGGAAGCTGTACGTCACCTGGGCCAGCGTATCGTCATACCCGTTAAAATAGAGATTGGCCGAAACGTTTTCGAAGCTCACCTGGCGCTTCACGGTGGTCACGGCGCTCACCTCGCCTAACGTCTCGCTCGTCACGTGAAGTTCGTAGGACTTTCCTTCTTCAAACGGAATGGTCACTCCGCCATAAAGACCCAGGCCAACCGACTGCAACGTATACGTTCCATCGGGCCCGGTAATGGTAACCGTGGCATCGCTCACCGCGATTTGTTCCAGCAACGCCCGGGGATCGCTGTCTTCGCTGGCGTCCAGCGCGCCGAAAGTTTTTGTCAGCAGGATCACCAGGGATTGGTCGGGAATGATTTGGCTGGACACCACAATTTGCGGTTTCAAGGCCGGCAATCCCGTTACGGCGAGCGGGTCCGGCAAGCATCCGGCAACCCAAACCAAAGGCAGGAGGAGGATGAGTGGCAAAAGCATGCGAACCGGCTTCATATTTTTTTTATGACGCTTTAAAATTTAAATCCATAACTGATAAAAGGAATTAACCCGAACAACCCCGGCTGTTCGTAGTGCAGCGAACCATCGGTTTCGTTTTGCACGATGGTCATGCCGATGGGATTGGCGCGGTTGTAGGCGTTATACACCCCGGCAAACCAATGCCACTGAAATTTCTTGTCCTGACGGCTTCGGTATTTGATGCCGACGTCCAACCGGTGTGTATCGGCCAGCTTCACCTGGTTCACCCCCGTATAGAGAGGAACCAAGTCTACCCCGGTAAGGGTAGGCGCCATCACGGCATACTGGCCGATGATGGGTGTGAACCGCGCGCCGGAAATAAATTCCCACACCACCGACACGGCCCAGCGCTTGGTGAACGCGTATTGCGCCACGATCGCCCCGTTGTGCCGCCGGTCGTAGCGCGCATGAAACCATTCCCCACCGTTGATCTGGTCGAACTGTCTCCACGACCACGACAGCGTGTAGCTGATCCACCCCGTGAGCTTGCCGGCATCCTTGCGCACCAAAAACTCCAGGCCATAGGAACGTCCCCTACCTTGGATGAGCTTGGATTGAAAGTCGGCGTTCAAAAAAAGATTGGTGCCTTCCTCATAGCCGATCAGGTTGCGCATGGACTTATAATATCCTTCCACGCTGACGAACAGCTTTCGCTCCGTCAGGTTGCGCTGCCACGCCAAGGCTACCTGGTGTGAGGTCTGTGGTTTGATGGTGTCGGTCACCGGATACCAGATGTCGGTGGGCGACGAAATGGCGGAGTTGGAGATGCGATGCATATACTGCGCCATGCGCGAATAGCTGAGCTTGAGGGCTTGATTTTCGCTGAGGGCGTAACGTGCAGACACGCGCGGCTCGGGAAAGATATACGTTTTGTTGGTGACGGTGGCTGCGGACCCGCGAATGCCTGCATTCAATCGCCAACCTGGAGCAGGTGCCCATTCATATTGTGCGTGCAGCGCCATCTCGTTGGTGACCCGGCCACGCGAAGCGCTGCTCTCCAGGAACGACGAGAGACTGCCGGCCGTGTTGATCACATTCGGGCTCACGTTGTGGTGTGTCCATTCGGCGCCGGCCTTGAAGGCGCCGGTCTTGCCCACGGTGTCGTTCGAGATCATGACACGCGCGCCATAGTCTTCAATGTCGGAGAACGCCAGCAACTGGTTGTCCTCAAAAATATTGGTGACGTGATAGTTGTATTGCGTGCGCAACAGCGACACATCAGTTTGCCAGTGTCCTTTGAGCCGGTGATTCCAATGCAGCGACTGGCTGCTGTTGCCGGAGCCGAACGTAGTGGTATAGCCACGACCGTCGCCATTGCGATCGCGGAAATAGTCGAGCAGGTCTTCGCCGTGATAATAGCTGAACTCTACGTTGTCGTTGGCGCTGGGTTTCCACAAGATCTTTCCGTTCAGATCATAAAAAAAATAGGGCAACCGCTCGCCGGTGAGCCGCACAACCTTGTCGATATACGTCCGTCGTCCGGCCACCCAGAAGCTGAGTTTTTTCTTCACAATGGGTTGCTCGATAAACAAACGCGAAGCGAGGATGCCTACATCTCCCGACACGCCCGTCTTTTCCGGGATGAGGGAGCGCGTGCGCACATTTAAGATAGACGATAGCCGGCCGCCATATTGTGCGGGAAATCCGCCGTTGAGCGCTTCCACGTGATCCAATACGTCGGGATTAAAAACGGAAAGAAAACCGAACAAATGGCTCGTGTTGTAGATGGGCGCATCGTCCAGCAAAACCAGGTTTTGGTCGGCCGCGCCGCCGCGCACAAACAGGTCCGAACTGCCGTCGACGCCGCGTACGACGCCGGGTAAAAGCTGGAGCGTTTTGATCACATCGGCTTCACCACCCAAAACGGGTATGGCATTCAGGTCGTCGCGTGTCAGCACGTGGCGGCTGGTTTGGTTGTCGTTGAAGATGTCTTCCTGCGTATTGCGCTCGCCGACAACCACCACTTCCTTGAGGTGGTCTACCTTCGTTTTTAAGGTAACGGAAAGCGTCGTGTCCTTCCGGAGATAAAAAGACCGTTGAAAACTTTCATATCCCACGAACGAGATCTGTAGCGTCTTTTGGCCTGGGGTGGTGCGGAAAGTGAATTGCCCGCTGCCGTCGGAAGTATGATGGCTGGAATCGGGTAGGAGCAGGATGTGGGCCTGCGGAAGTTTGCCGTCTTCATCGCCTCGAACCGTGCCCTTCAGCACAAGGCTTTGGCTGCTCGCCCAATGGGTGAGGATCAACAAAAGCACGCTGAGGAATGATTTTGCCAAGGGAGGTGAGGTTTGAGAGGCTTAAGTTAGAAAGAACATGTGACGTTAGTATGAAACCGGCCAAGGTTCGCTCAGACCGGCCAGTTCTTTCCAAACAGGGGCTTCCGGCGTATTGTTTTTTTCAGGAAAATGCATTTCGATTTACCGTATTTCTTACATGCCTTTTTGAGTTGTATTTGCTTGTAAGTATACCGGATTAATCAGTATTTGAGCGTTTTGGAGCCGACATGATAAAAAACCTACTCTTGACGCTGTCAATGGCGTTGACTATGGCCGTCTGTCTTGGACAACCGGGGTCCCGGCTGGAGGATAGTCTCATGTTGGACCGCGGATTGGTTTGGGCTGGCCGCAACTACCTTTCCGAACCTGATTCTTCTATCCGCCGCACCAATTCAATCCTCACGGAGGCTCTTCGTCTTAAGAACCGCTACTACGAAGGCCGGAGTTATTATCTCCTCTCAAAAGCCCACTGGGCCAAAGCCAGCTACCGCCTCAGCGCCGAGTTTGGGTTCAAGGCCCTAAAAATATTCGAGAATTCATCCTACATCCGCGAATGGGGCGAAAGCCTCGTTTCCCTGTCCAGAACGTTTATTGATCTCCAAAATTACGACGAGTCAAAAATGTATCTCGACCGTGCCGCGCAGTTGGCCCGCGACCACAACAACGCCTCCCTGCTGGCAGAGTCCTATCGCGAACGGTCCATGTTGCTGCTGGACCAACACCAGTACGACTCGGCTTTACAATACACCAACAAAGCGTTGCGCATTTTCGACTCAGCAAAAGACACGATCGATATCAGTGTTCTCTATGGCCGCAAAGCACGGATCTATTTTTCGTTGAAGGACTACAAACAAAGCCGCATCTTCAACCGGAAGGGCATGCACCTCGACAGCCTGGTGGGCAACCGCCGCGCGTTGGCCGTGTCCATCTACCAGGCCGCACAAAATGCGTTTTACCTGCATCACCATGATAGTGCCATCCATTTCCTGAACCTGGGCATCCCCATGAACGCCGGCATCGGCAACCTTCGCTCGCTCATCCGCATGCACGAGCTGTTGTCGGACATCTACACCGCGCAAGGCAAGCCGCTTTTGGCCGTGGACAATTTGCGTAAGGCAGCACTTTACAAAGACAGTCTCTATGAACAACAACGCAATGGTCATGTGCAGGAGATGCAGTCGCTGTATGAATCGGAAAAGAAAGAGGATACGATCTTCATGCTCGAAAATGAAAACGAGCTCAAACAACAACAGGTGCGCAACCACAGCTTGGTGACCTGGTTCCTGTCGGTGGGTATCTTCTCGTTAACAGCGCTCATCTTCGTGCTGTGGAGGCTTCGATCCCATCAAAAGAAAGCCAACGACGCGCTGTCGATCAAGAACAGGGCGATCGAACAACAAAAAGAAGAGATCCAGGCACAAGCCGAAAGCCTCCAGGAATTGAACCACCTGAAGTCGAAATTATTTTCCGTCATCAGCCACGACTTGCGCGGACCCATCAACAACCTGCAATCGCTGCTGGAGTTGCTCACCAACAAGATCATGAAACCGGAAGAGTTCCTGGCCATCTCCGACAAACTGAAATCCAACCTCAACATCACCCAGCGTACGCTGGAGAATTTGCTCAATTGGTCGCTAAGCCAAATGGAGGGCATCCGGACGGAGCAAAAGAAATTCGAGATCAAGAGCGTGATGGAAGAAGCTTGCCGCCTCATGGAGGAGTTGGCGCAACGCAAGAACATCATCATCGAAAACACCACCCGGACGCCGGTCATGGTCATGGCCGACCCCGATCAGATCCAACTCATCTTGCGCAACCTCATCCACAACGCCATCAAGTTTTCGAAAACCGATGGCAAAGTGTTGGTGTCGGCCAGCGAACACAACGACGAATGTCATGTGCGCATCAAAGATTTTGGCATCGGCATGACACAAGAAGAAAAAGAGATGATCCTGTCGTCGCAGGAATATTTTACAAAGATCGGTACACAGCAAGAGAAGGGCACAGGACTTGGCCTTTTGCTTTGCAAGGAATTCATTCATCGCAACGGCGGCACCCTCACCATCGACAGCCATCCCGGTCACGGCACGGAGATCACCTTCACGTTGCCGATGGCATAATGCATTTTTCTTTAGGGGAATGAAATTGAATCGAACGCGTTAAGCTTCGTTGTTCATCAGATAACTTAACGCTCCAGAAGGACACTTCTTGATCTGATCTACTATTTTATCGCTCGTCGCCTTGTCCGGCGTGATCCACGGACGCTTGCGCGGATCGAATACCTCACTCAGTCCTCGAAAGCATATGCCGGAATGGATACACAGGTTGGGTTTCCACACGACCGTCACCTCGCCATTGGTATATTTCTTCGTGATGTCTTTCATGTGGACTCAAATGATTTTCAATGCGCGATCCAAGTATCGATCTCGATCGGGTGCGACAACACGTTGTGCACGGGGCATTTGTGTGCGATGTCCTCCATGCGCGCGCGTTGTTCGTCGGTGATGTTTCCGGTGATGGTAATTTCGCACTTGAAAATGGTTTTGTAATCCGTGCGCTCGCTGTTCACCGTGACGTCGATGTGCTCGACGTCAAGTTTTTTCCGGTCGGCATACATCCGCAACGTGATGGCTGTACACGAAGCCAACGCCATGCGCATATAATCGCCCGGTGTCGGGCCGGTGTCCTTGCCGCCATTTTCCGCGGGCTCATCCGCGATCAGCAAATGTTTCCCCGTGGAAAGTTTAGTGCTATACGTGTCGCGGCCAATGGACGCCACAACGGTTTGGTTATCGTCGGTCATCAGAAGGTATGGTTCATCACAAATTCATGCTGCAGAATTCTTTCGCGGGGGGCCAGTTCGCGAAGCTTCAGGTTTTCGGGAAGGGCCTCCGGGTCGCCGGCATAGCCCACGGCTATGAACACGCCCACTTCATAGGTGTCGGGAATGTTTAACTGCTCGATCGTCTTCTGGTAGTTGAACCCCGCCATCTGGCGCACCTGCAATCCCAGCTCAACCGCCTGCAGAGAAAGAAACGAGTTCGCACCCCCCAGGTCATACATGGCGTGGGCGTTGGCACCGGGGAAGCGCGTGAAATTTTTGCGCGCCAGGCTCAGGATCAGCAAGGGCGCATCTTTCGCCCAGATCTTGTTGCTGTCGTTGAGACACGTGAAAAGTTTGTTCCACAGTTCCGTTTGGTCGTGCGTGGCATAAATATATACCCAGGGTTGCTCGTTGGTGCTGGAGGGCGCCCAGCGGGTGGCCTCGAACAGCGAACGAATCTTATCGGCTTCGATAGGCGCCTTCGAGAAAGCACGCGGGCTTTTCCGGTTGCGGATCAGGTCCGATATAGGATGTTCAATATGATGTGACTTTTGCATGAGATCACCTCCCGTTGTGGAGGGCAAGTTACGGTTTCCGCAAAGTTTTCGTACGACAATCTATCTCGAAAATTTAGGTATGCCCCAGATGCCAAGGCCTCCCGCAATCAAGTGCATGGGCAACGTCAGCAGCGTAAAGCCTTTGGTCGGGGGCATGCCGTCGGGGCCGGCATAATATAGTGTGGGGTATAAGCTGAGCAGTAAAAAGAGCACCGCCACGGCGGTGTAGAGCAGCGGGCCTTTTGGAAAGAATCGCACCAGCATAAAATACAGCATGGCCCCCACCAACAACGGAAAAACAGACGACACCGTCACAGCAAACGGAAAACCCGGAGGAGGTATGCAGCCCATGGCTTGCGCCAAAAGGCTCCATATATTATTGATACCAGCAGCCAAAAGGCCGGCGATGCCACCGGCCTTTACTGCTTTTCCAAATGTGAGCGTCGTCGCTTGCATAGTTTTGTTGGTTAACACCACCCTGCACCATCGACGGCGCGGGCGGTTACTCTTCGATCAAGATACCCATTTTTCCTTTTTGATAGTCGCGCATCGCTTCCATGATCTCGGTTTGTGTGTTCATCACAAACGGACCATACGACACCACTTCTTCATCCAGGGGCTCGCCGCTCATCAGCAACACACGCGTGTCTTCCAGGCCTTCGAGGGTGACGCCCTCGCCATCGCGGTTCAACATCACGGCGTTGAGCCCTTCCACGAGGCCGAAGCCTTCCAGGGTAAGTTTTCCGTCCAGCAAGTATAAGAAGGCGCTGTGATTTGCCGGCAACGCGATCGATATCTTTCCACCTTTTTTCACTTCGAGCGTGGAGGCATTCACCTCCGTATTCGAAGGAATGGGACCTTTCACCCCCAGCAGATTTCCGGAAAACACGTTCACCGTAACCTTTCCATCGTCGCTGCGATAGGTGGGCACTTCTTCTTTTTTCGCCGAATAGTAGGCAGGCTGATCCATTTTATGCCGCGCCGGCGAGTTGATCCACAATTGGATGATCTCCTGGCGGCCGCCGATCTCGTGAATGTCGTGTGGAGGGCGTTCGCTGTGCACGGCACCCATACCGGCGTTCATCCACTGTGCGCCACCGGCATACACCACGTTGTCGTTGCCACGGCTGTCGCGATGGTGCACGCCACCTTTGAAGATGAACGTGACCGGCGAGAAACCACGGTGGGGGTGAGGGCCCACACCGGCATCGTCGGGATCCAGGTGTTCGGGCACTTTAATATCCACATGATGCAGCAACAGGAAAGGATCGATCTGCTCCACTTGTTGTGTAGGGAACGGTTGACGGATGGGCATGCCGCCCATGTCTACCTGTTGCGCATATAATATCCGGGATACGGTTCTGTTTTTCATGACCTTTATTTGAAGCTCTCTTTCTTCAATTTTGTTTTTTTTCAAGCTCACACCATGGGCACATCCAGCAGCAGCACTTCTGTGTCGGAATTGGCCGTGATGGAGAGCGATTCGGTTTCGGATACGCCGAGGCCGTCGCGGGTGTTCAGCTTTTGTCCGTTCACGGTAACTTCACCGGAGAGAACAAAAACATAAACTCCATTGCCCTGGCGTTTGATGTCGTAGGACGTGGTGAAATCTTTTTTCAAGGTGCCCAACGAAAACCAGGCGTCCTGATTGATGTACACGCTGTCGCTGTTTTGCTCGGGTGAAACCACTACCTGGAATTTATTTTCCCGTGCGGCAGGATCAAACGTTTTTTGTTCGTAGCGCGGCGCAATGTTTTTCACTTTGGGAAACACCCAGATCTGCAGGAAGTTTACCGAGTCGGTTTTCGAAGCGTTGTACTCCGAGTGTGTGATGCCCGAGCCTGCGCTCATGATCTGCACATCGTTGGTTTTTATGATCTCGTGACGGCCTGTGGTGTCCTTGTGTTCCAGCGCACCTTTCAAAGGAATGGAAACAATCTCCATGTTGTCGTGGGGATGGGAGCCAAAGCCATTGCCGCCTTTCACGATGTCGTCGTTCAATACCCGCAGTGCGCCAAACTGTATGCGTTCGGGATTATAATAGTTGGCAAAACTGAAAGAGTGATGAGAATCAAGCCAGCCGTGGCTGGCATGTCCGCGGGTGTTGGCGTTATGGGTTACGGTTTTCATATAGCAAGATTTTATGGTTACAAATTTTAAGTTTTCCGGTGGATGGAGGTTGTCGTTTCCTATCCATTCTGTGTAATTATACGTGAACCGAATAATAAAGGTTCATACAATTGTTGTATTGACAAGTATTTAGGCTGAATTTATTATAAAACCTCATTTTCACTCGGTTTTTGCGGTTTGTTGATAGGAAAGGGATTAATTCAACCCAATGAAAACGGCTTTAGAAGGGCCGGTTTCGGCGAAAGTCTACTCCCGCAACCGGTCCAGCATGCGGTTCAGTTCCTGGGCTTCGGGCTTGGTCAGCACCTTGAAGGGCTCGAGCCAAGTCTCAGTCTCGCGGTCGATCTTTTTGAGGGCTTCCATGCCTTTTTCTGTGATGGAAATATCCACCTGGCGGCGGTTGTTTTCACAGATTTCACGGCGCAGCAAACCTTTTTGGCGCAGCTTTTCCACCAGGCGTGTAGCGTTGCTGTTCTTGTCGATCATGCGGCAGGTGATGTCGGCCAGCATCATCGGCTTGGGATTACTTCCTCTTAGAATGCGCAATACGTTATACTGCTCGGGGGTGATGCCGTGCTGTTTGAACCGTGACGAATTGATGTTGTAGAGCCAACTGCTGGTGTACAGGATGTTCACCACCATTTTCTCGTATTCGTTCTGGAATTTCTCCTGTTTGATATCTTGTTCCAATGACATAGAGTTAAAGGTACAATCAATTGTTGTATAGACAACATTAATAATCGAATAAAGTTTATTTTTTGCGATAATATTTCGAAAACAGGCCTTGAATGCACTTTCTTCGGGCAAGAAAATTCTGGTGACCCATTTTAAAATCTCGTAAACTTGGTCGCTAACCACAGGAGTTGCTATGGCTGTAAAGTACTCGACCGTCATTCAGAAGTTCGACAAGAAAGGGGAGAAGACCGGATGGTCTTATATTGAGATATCGGCTGCCCAGGCCGCCAAGCTCAAACCCGGCCAGAAGGTGTCGTTCCGGGTGAAGGGAACGCTGGATGAATATGCTTTCGAAAAAGTGGCGCTGCTGCCGATGGGTGATGGCAATTTCATTATGCCGTTAAACCAAACCATGCGCAAAGCCATCGGCAAGGGTCACGGCGATAAATTGAAAGTGACCCTGGAAGTGGACGAGCGCACCCTGCAATTGTCGCGCGACCTCATGGAATGCCTGGCGGAAGATCCGGAGGCCATGAAGTTTTTTAAATCCCTTCCCAAATCACATCAGCAATATTTCAGCAAATGGATCGAAGGCGCCAAAACAGCGACCACCAAAACGCGCCGCATCGTCACGGTCATTACAGCTTTTGGTAAAAAGCAGAGCTATTCGGAAATGATGCGCACCTATAGAGACAACGTCTTTTGATTTTTTTACCGCTGTCGCCGGGCACAATGCCATACGCATAGGAGATGTGCTTTCACATTAAAAAATTTGACATCTTTAAGCCTACAACCATCACACCATCATGAAAGATAAACTTCGCAGCCAGGGCTGGTTTGGTAAGACCGGCAAAGACGGATTCATTTACCGCGCCTGGATGAAAAATCAGGGTATACCGGACTATGAATTCAGGGGCAAGCCCGTCATTGGGATTTGTAACACGTGGTCGGAGCTCACCCCTTGCAACGCCCACTTCCGCGAGTTGGCCGAGTCGGTGAAGCGCGGCATCTCTGAGGCCGGCGGTTTCCCCGTGGAGTTTCCCGTGATGTCGCTGGGCGAGACGCTGATCAAACCAACGGCCATGCTATACCGCAATCTCGCCAGCATGGATGTGGAAGAGTCCATCCGCGCCAACCCGGTCGACGGCGTGGTGCTGCTGTGTGGCTGCGACAAAACAACGCCCTCGCTGGTGATGGGCGCCGCCAGTGTGAACATCCCCACGCTGGTAGTTTCCGGAGGCCCGATGCTGACCGGAAAATTTCAAGGCCGCGACATCAGCACCAGCGATGTGTGGCGCTTCAACGACGCCGTGCGCGCCGGCGAAATGACACAGGACGACCTTACCGTGGCCGAAGCCTGCATGTGCCGTAGCCGCGGACATTGCGCGGTGATGGGCACCGCATCAACAATGGCCTGCATGGTCGAGTCGCTTGGGCTTTCATTGCCGGGCAACGCTGCCATCCCCGCCGCCGACTCACGCCGCAAGGTGCTGGCACAAATGTCGGGTGTGCGCATCGTGGAGATGGTGAAAGAAAATTTACGGATGTCCGACATCCTGACGCGCGAAGCGTTTGAGAATGCGATCATCACCAACGCAGCCATTGGCGGATCTACCAATTTTATTATCCACTTGTTGGCCATCGCTGGCCGTATGGGCGTGCCGTTGGAGTTGCAGGATTTCGACAAGCTGTCCAGCAACGTGCCCTTCATTGTGAACCTGCAGCCTTCCGGAAAATATTTTATGGAAGACCTTTACTATGCCGGTGGATTGCCGCCGGTGATGAAAGAGTTGGACGGTTATCTCCACGGCGGTTGTATGACGGTGAACGGCCGAACGATCAAAGAAAATTACGACAACACCGAAACCTACAACCGCGATGTGATTGCTACGGTAGAAAAACCTTTTAACCCGTTGTCGGGTGTGGCCATTCTGAGAGGTAACCTCTGCGAGAACGGCGCCGTGATCAAGCCCTCGGCCGCCAGTCCGCACTTGCTAAAGCACAAAGGCACGGCCGTTGTGTTTGAAGACATCGAAGACTATAAAAATCGCATCGACGACCCCGCGCTACCCCTGGACGAAAACAGCGTATTGGTGTTGAAGAACGTGGGCCCCATCGGCTACCCTGGCATGCCCGAAGTGGGCAACATGGCGATGCCCAAAAAGATCCTGGCCAAAGGCATCCACGACATGGTGCGGATCTCGGATGGTCGCATGAGCGGCACGGGCTTTGGCACGGTGATCCTGCACGCGTCGCCCGAAGCGGCCCTCGGTGGAAATTTTGCCATCATCCAGAACGGCGACATCATCAGCCTGGATGTGGCCAACCGTTCGCTCGTATTGGAAGTTTCGGAGGAGGAACTGACGCGACGCAAAAAAGCATGGAAGCCCATTCACAAAAAATATGATCGCGGCTATGTGAGCCTTTACCAGAAACACGTGCAACAAGCGCACCTCGGCGCCGACATGGATTACCTGGTGGGTGGCTCCGGCAGTGAAGTGACGCGCGATTCGCATTGATCGCAGTGGATCTTTCCTGGTAGTTAATGTTCCCGACATCCCTTCATTCAAAACGCTGAGCATACATGAAGACTTTTCAAAATCAGGTAGCCATCGTCACCGGTGCAGGCCAAGGCATCGGGTTGGCGATCTGCCAGCAGCTAGCCGCGCAGGGAGCCAGCGTGGTGTTGAACGACATCGAAACATCGCTTGCCGAAGAGGCGGCGGCCGCGGTCCGCAAGGAACACGGTGTATGCATCCCCTATGGAGGCGATGCTTCCGACCCGTTCTTTATCCAGGAAATGGTAGCCGAAGCCGTGAAGCAATTCGGCAAGCTCGACATTGCCGTGGCCAACGCGGGCATCACCTTGTTTGGTGATTTCTTTGAATACAGACCCACCGATTTCAATAAAGTGATGAACGTAAACCTGGGCGGCAGCTTCTTTCTGGCGCAAGCCGCCTCGCGGCAAATGAAAGAGCAGGGTTCGGGTGGACGGGTGTTGTTCATGTCGTCGGTGACGGGCCACCAGGCCCATAAGAATTTGGCGGCCTATGGCATGAGCAAGGCCGCGCTGGAAATGTTAGCCAGGACGTTGGTGTTGGAATTATCACCGCATCAAATCACCGTGAATGCCATCGCGCCTGGCGCCACGGCCACCGAGCGCACACTAAACGATCCCGACTACGAAACCACCTGGTCGCGGATCACCCCCATTGGAAAGCCAGCCACCACCGAAGACATCGCGCATGCCGCTCTGTTTTTGATCTCGCCGCTAGCCGGCCATGTGACGGGGCAGACGCTGGTGGTGGACGGGGGCTGGACCAGTGTGAGTCCGTCGCCGTATTAAGTCGCGCCGGTGGGTATAAAATTCCCCAACCGGATCAGCCATAATTTGAAAATCACGTGAATTCGCCCGAATTCGATGGGGAGGGATAGGCATATGGATTGTAATCCACCATCCAAACCCCTACTGTTATGGTATCTCTACAACGCACGATCTTAATTTTTCTCGGTGGGATACTATTGGCCCTCGCCGCCTTGAGCGGTTACAAGGTGCACGAACTCTCAGCGCAGCGCGCGGAAATAAAAAAGGATTATAGCGTTCTCAACAATATCACCTTCGGAGTACTATCGGTCAACGCGTGGCGCGATCACATCGTGCGCGTGGTCACCCATCGCATCGACGACTTCGAATTCACCAAGCCCCAACGCGCCGCCGCCAAGGAGGAGATCTCGGTGGCGCTCCACGCTGTCATCAACCGGGCCGACAGCATGATCGATCGGAAGCAAAAAACAATAGGAGGCAAGCTGAAGAAATTTGCTGTGAAAGCGCTCGTAAACGAAGACAAGCTTCACGCCAAAGTGCCGCAATTTGCCGAAACCATCTTGAGCGAAATAGAGAAACCCAAGAATAAAGAAAAACTAAAAGCCCTCGTCCAAAGCAAGCTCGAACAGTTCGGTACGATCACCTACGACAGTGCCGCCGATGTGAATCGCGCAGAAGATATTTTGAAGAAATACGGCGCCGCCGACCTGGCTTCCTTCAACCAAAACTGTGCACAACAACTGGACGGTTTGCAGTCGCGAGCATACTTCTTTACCTATGTGGTGTTGGGCATTATGATTTTCTTTTTAATGATGTGGTGGGTGCTGCGCAATCAGCGGCAGCTGCACACACCGTTCTTTGTGGTGTCGGTGTTGTTGGCGCTGATCGTTTTGTTTGTGGGGCTCACATCGCCCATGATCGAGATCGACGCACGCATCAAAGAGCTGAGCTTTCTGTTGATTGGCGAGCGCATCTCGTTTCACGACCAGGTGATCTTTTTTCAAAGCAAAAGCATCGTAGACGTGGTGCGCATCTTGATCGAGACCGGTAAATATGACTCCGCGATCGTGGGTATACTGATCCTATTGTTCAGCGTGGTGTTCCCCATCGCAAAGCTCATCTCTACCAAACTTTACTTGCTGGGCACCGAACGATGGAGGAGCAACAAGATCATTCACTATTTTGCTTTCAAATCCGGCAAATGGAGCATGGCCGATGTCAACGTGGTGGCTATCTTCATGGCCTACATCGGCTTCAAAGGCATCCTCGACAGCCAACTCGCACACCTCAACACGAAAACAGATTCACTCGCCAGCATCTCCACGAACGAAACAACCTTGCAACCGGGCTTTATTTTATTCGTAGCCTTTGTATTATTTGGATTGATGCTCTCGGCCGTTCTGCAAAGAATTACCCAGCTGGAATTAAAGACCGAAAAAACGATGAAACTTGGTAAAGATGTTCGACCCGCTGTTGCGTAACGCCTAACGCCGTTGTTCTTCACCAACAAATTCAGCTTCGCTCTCCCTTTATTGCTGTTCCTCACCAACAAATTCAACTTCCCTCCGGCTCCCTAACACCCATCCACACCCCCACCAGCACTCGCCAAAATCCCAAAAGGCGTATTCAACAACAATGTAAAAGCCAAATCCCCCGGCAACCCATAACACCGGATCCCATACGACATCTTCCCCGACAACATTTTAAAACGTCCTTGCCACGCAGCAACAAAAAACTTGGCACTGGCCGGCGTAAGCCGAAACGTAAAACTATCCGGCAAATAAACATCCGAACACAACCAGGTAAGCCCGCGATCAATCGAGTGAATGGTATGACCCCTAAAATCCATCATAAGAATCTCGTTGCGATCCGTCCAAAGTTTAGCGATGGCCTCTTCGGAATAAAGGAATGTCCAGGAGCTACCCTCGTCAGAAGAAAACATCAGTCCGGCTTGGGTGGCCGCATAGAGGCGATCTTTATTCCATGCCATGGCATTGATCTGAAAGCCTCCCTTCACCAGCGTCCAGGAGCGCGCTTCATCCCGCGAAGCGAACAGGCCTTGATCGGTGCCCGCCAGTAGCATGCCCTTCGCGGCATAAAAGCATCTCACGGTTAGATTAGTCAATCCAGAGGAAGACGCATACCAATGCTCTCCGCCATCGGCCGATAGAAAAATCCCTTTTCCGGCGGTGCCGGCCACTAAGAATTTGTTTCCGTAGTTCAGCAAGGCGTTTACTTGTGTTTCTTTTGGAAAGCCGAGACTGCGATACCACTTCATATTTCGGTCGCTCAAATAAATGCCATGCGCCCGGGTGCCGGCGACCAAGGTATTCCCAAAGGTCGTCCAGGCGTTCACGGTTCCTTCCGGAGGGAGTCCGTTGCTCGCCGGTTCCCAGTTTTCACCCTGATCTCTGCTGATGTAGAGGGTTGGTGTTTGTCCGAATGAGATGTGGCAATGAAAGAGGAAACATGCCAGGAAAAGTAGGTTTTTCATAATGGGTCGTTTTAGGGTTTGAAGGATCAACACGGGTTCGCCATCAGGTGGATCTCCAATGCGATCGCATCAGAAATTGCCCCATCGCCGATCGAAGAGAAAAATTTTCCGGAGTTGTAGTGAACATTCCAGCGGGTGCGGTCGAATTTGAGTTTCGCGGTGGCTTGCAACTGGCCGTCTTTGAGCACAACCGTGGCGGGAAAGGTGAGCGTGTTGGTAACGCCTTTTAGCGTGAGCGTGCCGGTAATTTCATAGTTGGGATGATTGGGGCCGTCGGTTAGCTCCTTGGCTTTGGTGATCGTGAATCTGGCGGAGGGATATTTGGCAACGGAGAAGAAGTCGTCGCTTTTCAAATGGTCTTCCAGGTCTTTGGCGCTGCTTTCTCCGCGCATGTCAACATCTTCGATGCTGTTCATGTCGAGCTCGAAGAATCCGCCGGTGATGCGGGTGTCGGCCACCTCGATCTCTCCCTTGGTCAGGCGGATGGTACCCGTGTGTTCGTTGAAATTGAAAGCATAGTAGCCCGTCCAGGCAACGGTGCTTTGCTGGGTGTTGACGATATAAAATTCAGAACCATCGGGCTCGGCCGTGAAGCTGCTCAGGGCGAGAATGACAAAACAGGCGAGAATAACTTTAGTGTTGTGATGGGATTTCATGATGCGCGGGTTTAAAGATGTCAGACAAACCTAGCGCGGCGGTCCTGGGGGTTCGTAAAAGCGATGTAAAAAGATGTTAATGATTTGTAAAATTTTAATGCGCCGTCGCTTTTGGTGTTACTTTTAGGGTACAACCAGTTCTTTATGAAAAAACGAAGAATGTTCAGCGTCATGCTGGCGGCCGCGGTGCTGGCCATTGCCGGCCTGCTGGCGTTGCAGACCATTTGGTTCAGAAGCGCCTACAACGTGGGGGAACAACAGTTTGACAGTAAAGTGAACCTGGCCATCCGCGCCCTGACCGACGACTTGCTAAAAGCGGAAGGCGACACCACCTCGGTGATCAAGCCCATCGTGAAGAAAGCCACCAATGCCTATTATGTTGATTTTAAACATGCACTGTCCTACAACCTCCTGGATTCATTGCTCCGCAAGAACTTCGCCCGCCACGACGTTAACCTCCCGTTCGAGTTGACGATCTATGGTGTGCAACCGGGCAGCATTGTGCTGGGAAATTACTATTCCAGGGGAGCCATCTCAGAAGACAAAGCCACCTGCACATCGCGCGCCTTGCCCGCCTCAACGCCAATGGATTTTATGATCACATTTTCCGGAAAACGGGCCGACATCGTGAGCGGTATGAAATTTTGGATCGTGTCGGCGATAGTGTTCCTGGTCGTGCTGTCGCTCTTTGCGTTTCTGGTGATCGATTTGATGAAGCAGAAAAAACTTTCCGAGATCAAGACCGATCTCATGAACAACATTACGCACGAACTGCAAACTCCCATCGCCAACATTTCTATCGCCAGCGAAGTGCTGCGAACGGGCGCGGGAAAAATGGACGAGCACAAATCGCTTCACTACGCCAACATCATCTATGAAGAAAACCGGCGCTTGAAATTCCAGGTGGAACAAGTGCTCCAGGCTTCGCTTTTCGAGAAGGGTCAGATTGCCCTCGTCAAAACGGAAGTGAATGTGAACACGCTCGTGGAGGAAGTGATCCGGAATTTTCAATTGCGCATCCAACATCGGCAAGGCCAATTGAATTGTCGCCTGGAGGCTGCTAAGCCTGTCGTGTTTGCCGACGCGTTTCACTTGGCCAATATTTTTTACAGCTTGTTGGATAATGCGGATAAGTATTCGCCGGACAAGCCGGACATTGTGATCACGACCACTAACACCCTCAGCGGCATCCTCATCGCCATTGCCGACAAGGGCATCGGCATCCGCCGCGATGTGCAGCGCTACATTTTTGACAAATTCTATCGCGCAAGCACGGGGAATGTCCACGACGTGAAGGGCTATGGCCTAGGCCTGACCTACGTTCAAAAGATCGTGCAAGCCCACCAGGGAAAGATCTCGCTCACAAGCGAACCGCACCAGGGAAGTCGTTTCGAACTGTATTTTGAAACCTGCTGACCGATGAGCCTCAAGATCCTTCTGGTGGAAGATGATGAGAACATGCGTTTCATGTTGCACGACAATCTTGAAATGGCGGGCTACAGCGTGCGCCCCCTCGCCGATGGGCAAACGGCGTTGAGCGCATTCATGAAAGAAGAATTTGACCTTTGCGTGATCGACGTCATGCTCCCAAAGAAGGACGGCTTCACCCTGGCCACCGACATCCGGAAGCTCAATCAACAAGTTCCCATCATCTTCCTCACTGCGCGAAATGTGAAAGAAGACCGCATCCAGGGTTTCAGGATCGGTGCAGACGACTACATCACCAAACCGTTCAGCCTGGAAGAATTTTTATTGCGCATCGAAGCCATCCTGAAGCGCGTCTATCACACCCCCACCAAAGCCGACGAGCAATTCACCTATCCATTGGCGAAGTTTACGTTTCATTTCAATCAACAAAAGATCGTTAAAGACGATCTGGCCGTGGAACTCACCCGCAAAGAAGCAAAGCTGTTGCGTTTGTTTTGCCTTCATCAAAATAGGGTGATCGAACGCGACATCATCCAGAAAGCCATTTGGGAAGACGAAGGATACTTCGTTGGCCGCAGCATGGACGTGTTCATTTCAAGGCTGCGAAAAATATTTAAGGACGATCCGGCGGTGAGCATTCAAACCATTCATGGCATTGGCTATAAGCTGGAAGTTGCTCCACAAACTCAGCCTACCGAAAAATGATAACCGATCCCTTTGATGGTAATGATCTTGATGGAAGGATCTTCTTTTAAATAGTCGCGCAATTTCGTGATGTACACATCGAGGTTCCTGGAATTAAAAAAGGAATCGTCGCCCCACAGCTTCAACAGGATGTCTTTGCGGAGGGCTGTGGCATTCTTGTTGTCGATCAGGGTTTGAAGCAAAGTGGACTCGCGGTGCGAGAGTTGTCGTGTGCGATCGCCCAGGCGGAGTTCATAGCGCAAAGGAATAAAATGATACTGCCCGATGGAGATGATCTCTTGTGAGGATGATCCATTTTTTTGAACCCGGGTAAGCTGGAGCAGGTTGTTGATCCGCACTATAAGCTCCTCCATGCTAAAAGGTTTTCGTAAATAATCATTTCCGCCCACCTCAAAGCCTTTCAACAGGTCTTCGGTTTGAACTTTGGCCGTCACAAAAATGATGGGCATCTCTGCTGCAAGTTGGCGGATCTCTTTGGCGATGGCGTATCCGTCTTTGGAAGGAAGCATGATGTCGAGTACGCAAATATCGGGAAGGACTTCTTTGAAAGCTGTTGCTGCTTCGCTTCCATCCGTGATCATCGCCACTTCGAAATCGCGGCTCTCCAGGCTCTCCTTCACAATGCGCCCGAGAAAGGGTTCGTCTTCGACGTAAAGAATTTTTGTTTTCTTCATGATTCAAGGGCGCGGTGTAAATGGGTAATGCAACATGAGCTTGAATTTAGTTTCGTGGGAGCGTTACTTTAAACGTGCTGCCTTTCCCCGGCTCACTTTCCACTTCAATATTTCCGTGGTGACTCTTCACAACATTGGCTACATAGCTCAAGCCAAGGCCATACCCTTTCGTGTTGTGTACATTGCCCGTCGGCACCCGGAAGAATTTCTCAAATATTTTTTTCTGATACCCCTGATCAATCCCCACGCCTTCATCGCGAACCGTCAGCACAAGGGAAGCACCATTCCTTTTTAAGGTCACTTCAATATTCGGTTTCTGAGGGCTGTACTTCAGCGCATTGTCCAGAAAATTGTAGACCATATACGACAAGTTTACCGCCACGCCATCCAGAATAAAATCGGTGCCGTCTTTGATGTACTGAACGGTAGCGCTCCGTCTTTCAAAAACCGGCTTCATGGAGGCAAGCACCTGTTGGAGCATTTCGTCAAAATCAAAAGCGGCACGGGGCAGTTGGGCGCCTTCGCTTTCCAGGATGGAGTTCTCCATGATCTTGTCGGTCATGCCGCTCAGACGGTTCAATTCGCTTTGCGCGATGTCGAGATACTCGGCTGTAAGTTGTGGATTGTTTTTCGCCTGGAAATTCCTCACAGCTTCCAATGCCACGCTCACGGTGGCCACCGGGGTTTTCAACTCGTGCGTGATGTTGCTGATGAAATCGTTCTTCAACTGCACCAGCTGACGTTGCGAACGCATGCTCCGATACATAACAAAAAACGCGAGGCTGGTCATGCCCGTCAGAAAAACGGAGAACAGAATTTGCGGCGTGATCTGACCGAGCAGCACCCTGGATATATTGGGGAAAGAAGCCGCATAGCGATCCGTTGGATTGACGTGGACGTAGTCCGACACCAGCGTGTCGCGTAGAAAACGTGGTCGGCGGTAATTATTATCGTCGTCATCATTTTTGCGTCCGCCAAGCCGATCATCCATTGGAAAAAGGGAGGGTCGCCTCGTGGCAGCGAATTTTACCTGGAAGGGCACCGCTATTCCGGCTTTGGACAAAGCGATGGTGTAGCGATAAGCAATCGTGTCGAGGTTCAGCGTATCCTGCCCGAAGCGTATGAAATAATTGTGACGGCCCGGTGTGTTCTGGATTTTGTCCGTGAGTGGCGATACATAATTCTTGATGGAATCCGGAGGACCGTCGGAAGTAATGATGATCTGTATGTCCGATCCTTTTCCCACGACTTTCATCTTCTTGATAAGCCCTGTGTCGGGCAGATCCGAAAAATGCCCCTTCTTGTCCAAATGCCCGCCCACTTCCAGCCTTGCCGTGTCGGCGATTGAGCCGATCGGTTGGATGCGTTTGGCGATCAGCGAATCGCGCATTGTGAAGAGTGTGTTCCGGAAAATGTAGTTCGTTTCACGCCGGAAGTCAAGATAGGCTTTCTCGTACGAGCTCCGCAGCCACAAACCTTGCAGCACCACCATCAGCACGATGCTGCTGGCCATGAGGGCAAGCGGGAGAAGATCCTTTCCTTTCTTCATACAAAACAAAGGTAACACAGTTCATGGATGCCCCGAGCGTCTTTTAACCTTAATTAACATTCCATTCAGCTTCATTAACCGCTTTCGAAGAAGACGCCCCGTACTTTTACCGGTGTAGAAAAGACCCAAACAAAACAAAAGATATGAAACGGATACTATTGCTATTGGGGGTGCTCACCATGTTTGCCGCCTCCAGCATCGTCTTGGAACAAGTGCCCGAGGGCATCATCACCTACGAAGTGAAAACCAACATGCACCGCCGCCTGCCGCCCGACCGCCAGGAAATGAAAAACATGGTGCCGGAATACAACGTCGCGAACGACCAGCTTTTCTTCAACCCTTCTGAGTCCCTCTACAAACCGGTGGAGGAGGAGGAAGAATTCGGCGACGACAACGCGCCGGTGCGCATGCGCTTTAACCGGCCCAACGCCGAGATCTACGTGCACCCGGGCTCCGGCCGGCACCTGGTGTCGCAGGAATTTATGGGTAAACGCTACCTCATCGAAGACACCCTGAAAGTAACGCCCTGGAAATTTGGCGACGAGACAAAAACCATTCAAGGCTATCCCTGCAAACAAGCGTCTTTTCGCAACGAAGAGCGCAAACAAAATGTGGTAGCGTGGTACACCGACCAGTTGCGTCCATCCATGGGGCCCGAGAATTTCAACTCGCTGCCCGGCACGATCCTGCAGATCGATATCAATGAAGGGGAGCGGGTCATCACGGCCATCAAAATCGAGGGCCGGCCTTTGAAAAAGAGTGAGATGAAAATTCCTTCTTCTGGACAACGCATTTCTCAAAAAGCATTTTCCAAAATGATGGATGAACAAATGGAGCGCATGCGTGCCAACGGTGGCGGCGGCATGATTATTAGAAATTGATTTTTTGATACCCAGTTACACGTATCCTGACGCGAGCACGCTTATGCAAAAGAATTTTTTACTGACTTTATTTTTTCTGGCCAGCGTTGTGGCCTCTGCGCAGAAAATAACCATCAAGGGCCAGCTCCAGGACACGGCGCGCGTGGCATTGCCCTCGGCCACGATCATGATCCTGAATCCGAAAGACTCGACGCTGCTCAATTATGGCATGAGCAACGCCGAGGGTTTCTTCGAAATAAAAAATATCACGCGGCAAAACTATATTTTCAAAGTGACCTTCGTCGGGCTTGCGCCGTATGCGAAAGTTATACAGCCCACCCCCGAGCAAGCGGAGATCGACCTGGGGGTTATCCGCATGAAACCGCAGTCCAGCATGTTGGCCGAAGTCACGGTGGAGGGTGATCGTTCACCGGTCACCTTAAAGCATGACACCATAGAATTCAATGCCGAGGCATTCAAAACCGTAAAACAAAACGCCGTGGTGGAGGACCTCCTAAAAAAATTACCCGGCGTTGAAGTAGACGCCGACGGCACTATCCGCGCCCAGGGTGAGCAAGTGCAGCGCGTGATGGTGGACGGCAAACCCTTCTTCGGCACCGACCCCAAACTAGCCACCCGAAACCTACCCGCCGATGCCGTCAAAAAAGTGCAGGTCTACGATAAGAAATCCGACCAGGCCGCTTTCTCGGGCATCGACGACGGCCAGCGCGAAAAGACCATCAACCTCGAACTGAAGGAAGAGAAACGCAACGGCGCTTTCGGCAACGCTTCGGCGGGGGTGGGCACCAACGATCGCTACGCGGCCAAAGCCAATCTTAACCGCTTCAAAAAAGGTCAGCAAGTCTCCTTCCTGGGCATGGCCAACAACGTGAACGACCAGGGCTTTTCCATCGACGACTACATGACCTTCACCGGCGGCTCCCAGCAAATGGTGCGCGGCGGCCCGGTGCGCATTCAGTTCAACAGCAACAACCAAAGCGGCGTGCCCATCAATTTCGGCGGGCGCAACAGCGGGATCATGAGCAACTATGGCGGCGGGCTCAATTTCAACAACACCTTCAACAAAAAGACCGAGTTGAACAGCAGCTATTTCTATAACGCACTCGACCACAACCTGCTTCAAACAACCGACCGCATCAACTATTTTCCAACGGGCGACCTCACGTTTAACCAACTGAGCCGGCAACACAACACCAACCAAAACCACCGCCTCAGCACCGTGCTGGACCACAAGATCGACTCGCTGAATTCCCTGCGTTGGACGACCACCCTAACCTACAACGAAACCGACGCGCACGAGATCAGCACCAGCCAAAACCTGAACGCCGACGGCACCACCGCCAACGAAAGCCAACGCCAAACCTCATCCTCCGGCAGCAGCACCACCCTGAACACCTCGCTGCTCTGGCGGCACCGGTTTGCCAAGAAGGGCAGAACGCTTTCCACCACCGTCACACTGGGCATCACCGACACCGACCGGGATGGCGCGCAAGACGCCACCAACTCGTTCTATGGCGACACCACGGAAGTCAACCACCTGCTGCAAAACAACGTGCAGAACACAAAGAACAATTCTTACGGCATCAACTTCTCTTATACCGAACCCCTCGGCAACCGCATGTACCTCGAAGCGAACTACGCCTACCGGCGCAATATGAATGACGTTGACCGCCGGGTGTATGACCTCAACGGCGACGAAGCAACGCTAAACATTCCCTTGAGCAATCAATACAACAGCGACTATCAATATCACCGTGGCGGTCTCAACTTCCGAGTCAACAAAACAAAATACAACATCACCGTCGGCACAGGTATACAACAAACCTATCTCAACGGCGACCTGAAGCTGCTCAACACCACCATCAACAAATCCTATCAGAACATTTTGCCCGTAGCTCGCTTCAACTACGACTTCTCTTCCAGCAAGCACTTCCGCCTGGATTATGAAACATCAGTACAAGAACCCACGCTCCAACAACTGCAACCCGTCATCGACAACAGCGACCCGCTCAACCTCAGCACCGGTAACCCCGACTTGCGGCCCGCCTATGCCCACGACTGGAGGTTGAACTTCACCTTGTTCAACCCGACAAACTTCTCCAGCTTCTTTGCTTTCGTAGATGCCACCTACACACGCAACGCCATCACGACCTCACAAACGTTCACCGATCAACAGGTTCGCATTTCACGTCCCGTCAACGTCGACCAGAACACGCGCATCACCGGCAATGCCACCTACAGCTTTCCCGTCACCAAGCTGAAAAGCCGCTTCGGCATCACCGCCACGGCTACCCGGCAAAACGGCGCGAACGTCGTGAATGATGTCGAAAGCAACATCGCCCAAAATACAGTGGGAGGCACGTTGCGCTACAACTTTCGCTACAACGAGATCTTCGACATCGACCTCAGCGCCAACCTCAGCCGGCAATCCACCAACTATGAGTTCAATACGCAATCCGACCAGTTGTTCTTCAACAAGACCTATTCCGCCGAAACCAACCTCACGTTCCTCAAAAACTTCTCGTTCAACGGAACATTCGATTACCTCGTCTACCAAAGCATCACCAACGACTACAAGCAGGCCATACCGCTACTCAACTTCTCCGTGTCGCGTTTCCTGTTAAAGAACAAAAGCGGCGAGCTGAAATTTGCCGTCAACAATGTGCTTGACAAGAGCCTCGGTGTGTCACAGACGGCCGACGTCAACTACTTCCAGCGGCAGGTCACCAATTCGTTGGGACGATACTACATGCTCACCTTCGTCTACACCCTCAACAAGCACCTCAACCCTATGGGCGATCGTCCGCGCGGCGCCAAGATGCGAATCCAACGGAATTGAGTGGCAACACACCGGAGCATCGCGACCGCTCCTCCCAAGAGACTTGTGCCGTTTGAGTCGCGCGCCTATCTTTGTTTTATGCGATTCCGGTATCCCTCTCTCTTTCTCGTCAGTTTGACACTCATGGCAGCCTCATCTCAATATATCCCCAAGTTCGACGTGCAAGGCCATCGCGGCGCGCGGGGCCTGCGTCCTGAAAATACCATACCTGCATTTCTTGCCGCGCTCGACACAGGCGTCACCACGCTGGAGCTCGACGTGGTCATCACAAAAGACAAACAAGTGGTAGTGTCGCACGAACCATGGATGTCGGCCGCCATTTGCCTCGATTCCACCGGCACGGCCATCGCCGAAAAGAACGAGAAGAAGTACAACATCTACCAGATGACCTACGACCAAGTGAAATTGTTCGACTGCGGCTCGAAGGGCAACGAGAAATTTCCCGAGCAACAAAAAATGCGCGTAGCGAAGCCCCTGCTCAGCGACGTGCTCGCCGCGGTAGAAACCCAAATCAAAAACCTGAACTCATACGAAGTCGACTACAACATCGAAATCAAGAGCTCCCCGCAAGACGAAAAGAAATTCCAACCCACCATCGAAGAATACTCCGACCTGGTCTACAACCTCGTCAACGAGTACATCCCCACGGACCGCCTGGTCATTCAATCGTTTGACTTTCGCGTACTCCAATACTGGCACAAAAAATATCCCGACATCCGCCTCGCCGCCCTCGTGGAGAACACTAAGTCCATCGACGCGAACTTAAAGGACCTCGGCTTCAAACCCTCCGTCTACAGCCCGTATTACAAATTGATCAACAAAGAAAAAGTCCACTACCTTCACCAGGAAAAAATCCGCGTCATCCCCTGGACCGTCAACGAAGTCTCCGACATGCTCTCCCTCAAAGGCATGGGCGTCGACGGCCTCATCACCGACTACCCCGACCGCGCCCGCAAATACAAAATGACCCTCAACATCGGAAGGAAGTAACGCCCTCCGCCCTTGTTGATGTCCTTCACCAACAAGATTTCTGGCCCCACCCTTTGATGCCGTCCCCACCCACGACATCAAAGCAATTCGTGCCCTTACCCATATTTATTTTCCCCACACGCGCGGCCAACCCACCACCCCTTTGTTGGTGTCCCACCAACAAAGATTTTCTCGCCCCCCTCATCAACACCGCTCCACACCTCACACAATCCAGCCATCCCAACCCATCATCTTCCCCACGCCCAAACATTGTCTCCCCTCGGGACTAAGCTCAAAAAAACAGGCATCTACCACGTTAGCATTCCCGATCTCATGCCACCCCTCGGCGAACCAATCCCTTTTTATTATCATTGCACCCAAATTAACATTCCTCATGAAAAAATACGACGTATACGCCATCGGCAACGCCATCGTAGACATAGTCACCGAAGTAGACGACACCTTCTTTCAGATCAACGGCATCGAAAAAGGTCTCATGACCCTCGTCGATGAAAAGCGCCAGACGGAATTGATGAAGGCCATCGATATGAAAAAAAGTAAGCTCTCCGGCGGCGGCTCTGCTGGCAACACGGTCGCGGCCATCAACCAATTCGGCGGCAAAAGCTTTTATTCTTGTTTAGTGGCAAAAGATGATCTCGGAAAATTCTTCCTCGAAGACATCAGCCGCAACGGTATCGGCACAAGCCTTAAATACGAAACCCTTCCCGAAGGCCACACAGGCCGTTGCCTGGTCATGACCACGCCCGATGCCGGCCGGACCATGAACACGTTCCTGGGCGTAAACGCCTCTTTTTCGCCCGCGCACCTCGACGAAGAAGCCATAAAGAATTCCGCTTATATATATATGGAGGGCTACCTCGTGCCCAGTCCCGATGGCCTCCAGGCCATGTTGGAAACAAAAAAGATCGCCGAAAAACATAAAGTGGGCGTGGCCCTCACCTTCTCGGACCCGAGCATGGTGAAATATTTTGGAGACCAGATGAAGCAGGTGGTAGGCGCCAGCGTCGACCTCCTGTTCTGCAACGACGAGGAAGCCATGACCTTCACCGGCACCAATTCGATTGATGAAGCCCGCGAAGAGCTGAAAAAGGTGGCCAAACGCTTCGCCATCACTCTCGGTGCCAACGGTGCCCTCCTTTACGACGGCGACACTTTTATTAATATAGAGCCCTACACCGTAAAGGCCGTCGACACCAACGGCGCCGGCGATATGTTTGCGGGGGCGTTTATGTATGCCATCACTCACGGCCACAGCTTTGCTGAGGCGGGCAAATTGGCGTCCCTGGCGTCGTCAAAGGTGGTGTCGCAGTTCGGACCGCGCCTCCAAACCGAGCAAGCCCGCAAGGTGCTGGCCGATCTGGCGTAGGCCTGGGTTTTATATAAAGCATTGATTTTCAGAACATAAATTGCAAAGAGGGCACAAAACTTAGGGTAATCTTGTAAATCCAGAAAATCCTGGTCATCTTTGCAGCCCTTTATTTTTAGAGGTTAACAAATACCGCGATGAAACGTACATTTCAACCTTCCCGCAGAAAGAGAAAGAACAAACACGGCTTCCGTGAGAGAATGGCAACGGCCAATGGCCGCAGAGTGCTGGCGAACCGCAGAAAGAACGGCCGTAAGAAGTTGACTGTTTCCAGCGAGAAGACTGTAAAGCATAAATAATTGCTTTCCGGCTTACGCGTCCCCACCCGAGATTGATTAATTTCAGCTCATGGGGAGGTATACATTCGGCAAGAACGAACGTCTTTCAAAAGAAAAACACATACAGGAACTCTTCGACAAGGGTTCCTCTTTTTATTTGTTTCCCTTCAAGGTGTTTTTCATGCCCCATCCCGACCCGGCGCCATCCACCCACCAGGTCCTGGTCTCCGTATCGAAACGAAACTTCAAAAGGGCCGTCGACCGCAATCTGATCAAGCGCCGCATCCGCGAAGCTTATCGCCTGAATAAGGAGCGCTTTCCTGCACAGAACAAATTACTCATTGCGTATATTTATAGTGTGAAAGACATTCTGCCGTCGGCGCAGATCCAGGAACGATTGGTAAAAACGATAAAACGTTTCGACTATGTGGAGAAGAATTAAGTGGCCCTTTCTGTTAGTGATCTCCGTCACGCTGCTGGTGGCCTTCCGCAAGCCGGCTGAAAAATATTTCGACATCGCCAAAAGCCTCGACATTTTCGCCACCCTCTTCAAAGAGGTGAACGCCTATTATGTCGATGAAGTAGAACCCCAAAAACTCATCCGCAAAGGCATCGACGGCATGCTCACGTCACTCGATCCCTACACCGACTACATCGCCGAAGACGAACTGGAATCCTTCCGCATTTCCACCACGGGCCAATACGGCGGTATCGGCGCCCTCATCGGCGTGATCGATAAAAAAACGATCGTCACCCATCCCTACAAAAATTTCCCCGCCAACAAAGCCGGCATCCGGGTGGGCGACGAACTGATCTCCATCGACGGTAGAAGCCTCCAGGGAAAAATGACGAGCGACGTCAGTGCCCTGTTGAAAGGCCAACCCCGCACGGAAGTAGAACTGAAAGTGAAGCGCTACGGCCAAAAAGATCCCATCACCTTCAAGATCACCCGCGAAAAAATCACGCTGGCTAACCTTGCCTACTTCGGCATGGTCGAGCCCACTGTAGGCTATATCAGACTGGACGATTTCACCACCGGCGCCGGCCGTGAAGTGTCCGAAGCCCTGGTAGCGCTGAAGCGGCAGGGAGCAACCAAGATCATCCTCGACCTGCGCGACAATCCTGGAGGCCTTCTCCATGAAGCCGTGAACATCGTGAGCATCTTCGTCCCGAAAGGACAAGAGGTGGTTTCCACAAAAGGAAAAGTGGAAGAATGGAACAAGCAATATAAAACCCTGAACAACGCCGTGGACACCGAGATCCCGTTGGTGGTGTTGGTGAACGACGGCAGTGCGAGTGCCTCCGAGATCGTAGCGGGAGCTTTACAAGATTATGATCGTGCAGTGCTCATCGGCAGAAAAACATTTGGTAAAGGATTGGTGCAAACGACACGGCCATTGGCCTACAACTCGCAGCTGAAAGTGACCACCGCGAAATACTACATCCCCAGTGGCCGCTGCATCCAGGCCCTCGACTACACCCACCGCAAAGAAGACGGCACCGTGGTGAAGATGGCCGACTCGCTAAAATCAGAATTCAAAACACTCCACGGCCGCAAAGTATACGATGGCGGCGGGCTGGATCCCGACATCGTCATGGAAGATGAATTCCTCAGCGTGGTGGCGGCGTCCATGGCAAGCGATGGATTTGTCTTCGAATTTGCCACCCGGTATTGCGCGGAAAATCCCGCACCGGCATCGCTGCAATCTTTTCATCTCGCCGACAAGGACTACGAAAAATTCCTGGATTTTTTAAAGGCCGAAAAATTTACGTACGCCACGGTCCTGGAAAAAAATACAAACCAGTTGATCGCGGTGGCAAAAGAAGAACGCTACTACACCGAGATGGAAAGCCAGCTTTCCGGATTAAAAAATAAAGTGGATGCCCTCAAGGCCACGGACCTCACGCGCTTCAAGAGCGAGATCGTGGAGATGCTGGAAGAGCAGATCGGGTTCCACTACGCCCTCAACGAGGGCCAGGCCGCCGTCTCCATTCACCGCGATCAAACCATACTGGAAGCCCGCAAGATCTTGAACGATGCCGGGACCTATCACAAAACGCTCTCCTCAACCGATGTCCTTGCTCCTAAGCCTTGAAACGTCCACCACGGTTTGCTCCGTAGCGCTCCATGAAAACGAAGTGTTGCTGGCCACTGCCGAAGTGCACCGCGAACAATCTCATGCCTCAAAGCTTGCTGTGCTGATCGACGAGGTCGTGCGTTGGGCCGATGTGAAGGTCAGCGATATAAAGGGAGTGGCCGTCTCCTCCGGCCCCGGATCCTACACCGGGCTCCGCATCGGCGCCTCAACCGCAAAAGGATTGTGCTACGCATTGTCGGTGCCGCTGGTGGCCGTGGGCACATTGGAGATCCTGGCCGCGCAAATGAATAAGACCAACATCACTGGCGCCCGCCTCTGCCCCATGATCGACGCCCGGCGAATGGAAGTGTACTGCCAGCTCTTCGACGCACAGAACGCAGCGCTGCAACCCGTAGAGGCAAAGATCATCGACGAGCAAAGTTTTATAACGGAATTAAACGAAGGCCCCATTTTGTTTTTTGGCAATGGCGCCGAAAAGTGTCGCGAG
The DNA here is from genome assembly GCA_036525235.1 of Chryseolinea sp. Lineage (GTDB taxonomy): Bacteria > Bacteroidota > Bacteroidia > Cytophagales > Cyclobacteriaceae > Chryseolinea. The sequence continues at coordinate 68,691 of DATDAV010000069.1, forward strand.
GTGATCCGTCACCCGGCAGCTTTGTTTGTTTCGGGTGTCACGCCCTCGGCGGTGAGCCTGGGGGCGCTGGCCGGTAAAAAACTTTTGAGAAACGAGGTGGAGGACCTGGTGCATTTCGAGCCTTTTTATTTGAAGGAATTCATGGTGAAAAAGCCGTCCACCCTAAATCAATCCGTGCCGAACAAATTGGCATAACATTTTTGTTCTACGAGCATCATGGAAGAAACACAGGATCAAATCGTCAATAAAGTAGCCAGCAGTGCGCTGGTCACCTTCGACCTGGAGCACTATTTTCAACCCGGCGAGCGCGTGGTGCTGGATATAAAAGGCCAGCTCTACCAGGAATTGATCCTGAGAGAAAAAGATTTCCGCGATTTTATCCGCCAACACGACTGGGCAGCCTACCAGGATAAATACGTCGCCATCACCTGCACGGCCGATGCGATCGTTCCCACCTGGGCCTATATGTTGGTGTCTATTGCTTTGCAGCCCTATACAAAACAGGTTGTTTTTGGAACTTTGGAGGAATTGGAGACCGCTATTTTTAAAAAATCGCTCGAAAAAGTGGACTGGAAAACCTTCGAAAATGCCAAGGTGGTGGTGAAAGGATGCAGTAAAGTAGACGTTCCGGTAGCGATTTATGTGGAGGCTACAAATAATTTAAGGCCCTATGCCGCCAGCATTATGTTTGGCGAGCCCTGCAGCACGGTTCCGCTGTATAAAAAACCAAAAAATTAGAAGGTGCTCTAATCGCTTATTAATCAGCGCGATTTATGCGGAAAGGCCCCTCTGTGAGGCAATGTGGATAACTAATTCCTGAAGATTTTTTGCAGTTTATCGAACAGGAAGTACATTTGGGACCCTTTTGCTAGCAGGGCAAGGGAAATAAAAAAAGTTGAAATATTTTTTGGAAGTGAAAACAAACCAAGTACCTTTGCACTCCCAAATTGAAAATAAGGGCTGAAAATCGGAAGGGTTTTCAGAACGGGTTGAGAAACCACACGTTATTCGCCTCGGCGGATAAAACACGTTCTTTGAATGGATGATAATTGATAGCGGACCCACGGAACACTTAGCCGCGAGGTTGAGGTTCTGTGATTAATTCTTTAAGAAAAAGAAAAGATAAATGAGAGTCTAGGAATTCAGACAATTATTGTAGTCTGACGAGTATTTGATCTGGAGAAATCTGGGTGAAGAAAGTTAAGGCGTATGTATCTGATGCAAGTCGGATATGTTAAAGTTTATTACAATGGAGAGTTTGATCCTGGCTCAGGATGAACGCTAGCGGCAGGCCTAATACATGCAAGTCGAACGGTAAATATTTTAGCAATAAGATATGAGAGTGACGTACGGGTGCGTAACA